>NZ_MUKU01000007.1 GCF_002081825.1 Chromobacterium haemolyticum
CACGCGGCATGGCTGGATCAGGCTTGCGCCCATTGTCCAAAATTCCCCACTGCTGCCTCCCGTAGGAGTCTGGGCCGTGTCTCAGTCCCAGTGTGGCGGATCATCCTCTCAGACCCGCTACTGATCGTTGCCTTGGTGAGCCTTTACCCCACCAACTAGCTAATCAGACATCGGCTGCTCGTATAACGTGAGGCCTTACGGTCCCCCACTTTCCCCCTCAGGGCGTATGCGGTATTAATCCGGCTTTCGCCGAGCTATCCCCCATTACACGGTACATTCCGATGCATTACTCACCCGTTCGCCACTCGTCAGCGGTGCAAGCACCCTGTTACCGTTCGACTTGCATGTGTAAAGCATGCCGCCAGCGTTCAATCTGAGCCAGGATCAAACTCTTCAGTTCAATTCCAAGCAAATTTTCTGGCACGCAAGATCAAAGAAACATCAAGATATCTCTCGTCTTGCAGTGCAAGTGTTTGGCCATCGACCGAGCACTTACACCTATCGGTTATTCGTTTTATTAAAGATCGGTGCAGATCGCTGCGTTTCGTTTCCGCCGCTGCGTTGTCTGCTGAGGAGGCGAACTATACGTCACGCCCCTAAACCCGTCAACACCTTTTGCGACAAAAACCTCAACAAAAGCGGGCCTCACAGGGCAAACCCTTGATGTGGCAAGCAATATCCGAAAGGGGTATTTACCGACACACCTCAACCACCCCGCCGAACCATGAAAAACGGGCCGGCGAAACGCCGGCCCGTTGCGGGATGTGCGCAAATCTTCTAATTTTTCACGCTCTCCGCCGGCTTCAGATAAGGCAGGAAGGCGTTGACGACTTCAGGATCATCCGGCTTGGTCCGCGTGCCTATGCTGACAACCTTGCTTGCGCCGGGCAGTATCAAATACTTGTGGAAGTTCCATACCGGCGCGTCGTCGGTAGCCTTGATCAATGCCTTGAAGAACGGCTGTGCATCGGCGCCGCGCACATGCCCTTTTCCGGCCATCGGGAAGGTCACGCCGTAATTGGCTTCGCAGAACGCGCCTATCTCCTTATCGCTCTCCAGTTCCTGAAAGAAGTCGTTGCTGGGAAAGCCGACCACCATCAGACCGCGCTGCCCATAGGTCTGATACAACGATTGCAGTTGCTTGAACTGCGGCGTGAAGCCGCAGTGGCTCGCGGTATTGACCACCAGCAGCGGCCGGTCCGCATATTGGCATAGATTGATCTGGCCGCCCATCAAACCCGGCACAGAGTAGTTCAACAAAGCCGGGCAAGCCGCCATCACCGCCTGACTGCAAAAAATCAGCATTGCGCCCCATCGTTTCATTCGCGTCTCCTCGCTTCGCCATATATGGATGGCAGACAAAATAATAAGGCAATGCTTGAAGCATTGCCTTATCTATTGTCCTGAGCGCCGCCTGTGGGCGTCTGCTGTCATTCCTGCTGGCTGGCTATATCGGCCCGTACCTTGTCCATATCCAGTTCGCGCAAGCCCTGGATAAGTTGCTCAAACTGAGCGGCCATCATCGCGCCAGCCTGGTTGAACACCATGATGCCGTCCTTGATGGCGATCAGAGTCGGAATGGAGCGGATATTGAAGTGGGCGGCCAAGTCGCGTTCGTCTTCGGTATTGATCTTGCCGAACACGATGTCCGCGTGCTTTTCCGACGCGGCCTCGAAAGTAGGGCCGAACATTTTGCACGGGCCGCACCACGGCGCCCAAAAATCGAGAATGACCAAGCCCTCCTCTTTCATATGGGCGTTGAAGTTGTCGGCGTTGAGATTGATATAAGCCATAAGAGTGTCTTTCGCTGTCTGAAGCGCCCGCCAGCAGCGGGCTGTTGCAGCAAAGATAGGTACACGCCCACGGCATTGCAAGACTGTCGCCCAGTTGAATTTATCAATCCAGGCGATAGCCGCCGTCGCCGCGACGCTTAGCCTATGAAGGGCAGCGCTAGGTAGAGCTTGATCACGATGGCGTTGACGATGTCGATGAAGAAGGCGCCGACCATGGGCACGACCAGGAAGGCCAGGTGTGAAGGGCCGAAGCGTTCAGTCACCGCCTGCATATTGGCGATGGCGGTGGGCGTGGCGCCCAAGCCGAAGCCGCAGTGGCCGGCGGCCAGCACCGCCGCGTCGTAATTGCGCCCCATCACCCGGAAGGTGACGAAAATCGCGTACATCGCCATCGCCGCAGTTTGCGCCAGCAGCAACACGAAGATGGGCAGCGCCAAGGCCGCCAGATCCCACAAACGCAGGGACATCAACGCCAGCGCCAGGAACATCGACAGGCTGACATTGCCCAGCACCGACACTTCGCGTTCGAAGATTTGATACCAGCCCAAGGCCGACAGCCCGTTGCTGATCAGTACGCCAACGAACAACACGCAGACGAAAGTAGGCAGTTCCAGCGGCGTGCCTTTGAGCAGGCCGCCGAGAAAGGTGCCGCCCAGCAAACAGACGGCGATCAGCGCCAGCGTCTCGATGAAGGAATGCGGCGTGATCAGACGCTGGGCGTCCGGCTGTTCGAAAGCCAGCGGCGGGTCGTCAGCATTATGCTCGGCGCCCGGAGCTTTGACTTTTTTGACCAGAAAACGCGCCACCGGACCGCCTATCAGGCCCCCCAGCACCAGACCGAAGGTAGCGCAAGCCAGCGCCAGCTCCGACGCGGAGGCCAAACCGTATTTGGAGGCGAAGGTACCGCCCCAGGCGGCGCCGGTGCCGTGACCGCCGGACAAGGTGATGGAGCCGGCCAGCAAGCCCATCAGCGGATCCAGGCCCAGCAGGCTCGCCAAGGCGATGCCCAAGGTGTTCTGCACCAGCAGCAGGCCGACCACCACCGCCAGGAAAACACCAACAGTCTTGCCGCCCTGTTTCAGACTTTTCAAATTGGCGTTGAGGCCGATGGAAGCGAAGAAGGCCAGCATCAGCGGGGTTTGCAACGAAGCGTCGAAACGAACTTCGCTGCCGGTCAGTTGACGGAACAGCAGCAGCAGGGCGGCAATCAACAAGCCGCCAACTACCGGCTCGGGGATGTTGTAGGTGCGCAGCGCGCCGACATGCGCCACTAGTTTGCGCCCGAGCAGCAGAACCAGCGACGCGGCCACCAAGGTGCCGTAGAAATCCAGTTGAATCATCGAGTCTCCCTATTGTTTGATGAGCGAAGGCGCGCTTGATTCAGACTAGCAGCTGTCGGAATGTTGTCGCGCCATGCAATACGATAGGAAACCCGGGTAGAAAGTTCGGCCTACAATTAATAGAAGCCTTATATAGTGAAGACCAACCGCTAGTCGCGACGAACCCGCCAACACTGATGAATGGCTCGGTTGCGGAAGTCTTCCGGCACCGACTGCGCGCTGATGTCGCTGATGACGTAATCGTCGGCTAGCCTCTCGTCCAGCTTGAAGCTGCGTAGATTATTGGAAAAGTACAGGGTGCCGCCCGGCGCCAGCAGCGCCATTGCGTAATCGATCAGCCAGACATGGTCGCGCTGTACGTCCAGGATGTCGCGCATCTTCTTGGAATTGGAGAAGGTGGGCGGGTCCATAACGATCAGATCGAACTGCTTGCCGCCGTCCACCGCCTCTTCCAGATACTGGAACACGTCGGCCCTCACCAGCTGATGCCGGGCAAGGTCCAGGCCGTTGAGCTCGAAATTGCGGCGCGACCAGTCCTGATAGGTATTGGACATGTCCACGGTTTCGGAACTGATCGCGCCACCGCAGGCTGCGTAGACGGTGAAGCTGCCGGTATAGGCGAACAGATTGAGGAAACGCTTGCCGGCGGCCTCTTCCCTCACTCGTTTGCGGGTGTTGCGATGGTCCAGAAACAGACCGGTGTCCAAGTAGGCGTCGAGATTAACGATAAAGCGCTGGCCGAACTCGTTGACGATAAAGTCGCTACCCTGCTGCCCCGCTTTCTCGTACTGGCTAACGCCCTTCTGACGGCGACGATTCTTTAGCGTCACCGCCTCATGCGCAAGACCGGTTACCGCGCACAGGCTATCCACCACCGCGTTGATCCATTCGCGGTAGGCGTCGTCCTCCATCTCCCAACCGGTGTCGTACTCCTGCAGATGGATGCGCTCGCCGTACACGTCCACCGCGAACGGGAACTGCGGCACGTCCTTGTCGTAGACGCGCCAGGCCTCCAGCCCCTGGCGACGCGCCCATTTGGCGTGGTGCTTGAAATTCTTGGCCAGGCGATTGGCGAATGGGCTGACGTCCAGCATGAGTCCTCGATATGGGCGATGGGCAAAACACAAAACAAACGCGCCGCTGACTGCAGGCGGCGCGTGAACGGATATCCAATTCTATTACAGCCGAGGCTATTCGGACGAATACATCTCGATCAGCTTGCTGTAAACCGGCTCCGGCAAGTATTGGCGAATCACGCTTTCCCAGCCCCGCGGACCCACCAGGCCCTTGACCATCGTGGACGACACTTCAGCGTACTCGCGCGGCGGCAGCAGGAAAATAGTGGTGATGTCCGGGTGCAGATCGGAATTGATATAGCGCATGGTGCGCTCGTATTCATAATCACTGGCAGTGCGGATGCCGCGGATGATGTAGTTGGCGCCTATGCTTTGCGCGTAATTGACCAGGAACTGGTTCTCGAACACATCCACCCGCAGCTTGCTAAAGCCACCGGTGACGGCGCGCAGCAAAGTCACTCGTTCCTCGACACTGAAGGTACAGTGTTTTTCCGGGTTCACTCCGACCGCTACGATCAATTCGTCAAACAGCTCCACCGCTTCACGAATCATCCAGAGGTGACCATTAGTCACCGGGTCGAAGCTGCCCGCGTACACGGCTCGCTTCAATTCTCGTTTTCCTTTGACTGTATGATGTGCCATCGCGAATGTATCGTGGTCGTTGGGGGCGGGTAAAGCAATTTTTGTGCATTGCGCAAAATGTTTCGCTTCCGCCCGGACTATCCGCGGCAGAATCTGTCCATTTCACTCATTATCGGCAAAGCGCCGCCAAAAAAAAGCAGGCCGCGCATGGCGGCCCGCTTAACGATCAAACCCTACGCATTCAGACGTTGATATCCTCGGCGCGATGACAGGCGATCATACGCTGATCCAGTTCGCGCAACTCCGGCACCTCCTCCGCGCAACGCTGATTCGCGTGCGGGCAGCGCTTGTGGAAAGCGCAGCCCGACGGCGGCTTCAAGGGGCTGGGTAACTCGCCTTCGATCTTGATCTTGATGCGGCGCTGCTCCGGGTGAATGGACGGCGTCGCCGACAACAAGGCCTGGGTATAAGGATGCAGCGGGCGCTCGTAGACACGGTCCTTCTCTCCCACTTCCACCGCACGCCCCAGATACATCACCATCAAGTCGTCTGCCACATGTTCTACTACCGACAGGTTGTGGGAGATGAACACATAGGCGGTTTTGAACTCATCCTGCAGATCCATGAACAGATTGAGCACCTGCGCCTGGATCGACACGTCCAGCGCCGAGGTAGGCTCGTCCGCCACCACGATCTTGGGGTTCAACATCATCGCGCGGGCGATGGCGATACGCTGACGCTGGCCGCCGGAGAACATATGCGGATAACGGAAGAAGTGCTCCGGCCGCAAGCCGACGCGCTGCATCATGCCGCGCACCTTGTCTTCGCGCTCCTTGGCGCTCAGCGAGGTGTTGATCTGCAAGGGTTCGGCCAGCTGGCTGCCGATTTTCTGACGCGGGTTCAGCGAAGCATAGGGGTTCTGGAACACCATCTGCACCTTGGTGCGCATGGCTTTCAATTCGGCCTTGCCGGCCTGGGCCGCATCCTGGCCGTCCAACAGCAGGGAGCCGGAGGTCGGCGCCTCGATCAGCGTCAGCTGCCGCGCCAACGTGCTCTTGCCGCAACCGGACTCGCCCACCACCGCCAAGGTCTTGCCCGCTCGCAGTTCAAAGGAAACGCCATTGAGCGCCTTGACTTGCGCCGAGGGCTTGAAGAAGCCCTGCGACACCTCGTAATAACGGGTCAGATCCCGCGCTTGCAGTACGGTGCTCATTTCGCCTCCTGATCCGGCAATGGGTAGTGGCAGCGCACAACGCCGCCTTCCACGGGGGTCAAACCCGGACGCTGGGTCCGGCAGTTGTCCTTGACGTAGGGACAACGCGGCGACAACAGGCAACCGCTGGGGCGGTCGTACTGCCCTGGCACGATGCCGGGCAAGGTGTTCAGGCGGTGCGCGCCTTTGCTGTGTTCGGGGATAGACGACAGCAGCGCTTCGGTGTACGGATGGGAGGGATGATTGAACACGCCGGGCACCGCACCCATTTCCGCCACCTGGCCGGCGTACATCACCGCCAGCCGGTGCGCCACTTCAGCCACCACCGCCAGATCGTGGGTGATCATGATCAAGGCCATGTTCTGGCTCTTTTGCAGGCTGACCAGCAGCTCCATGATCTGCGCCTGGATGGTCACGTCCAAGGCCGTGGTCGGCTCGTCGGCGATCAAGAGCTTGGGGCTACAGGCGATGGCCATCGCAATCACCACGCGCTGGCTCATACCGCCGGACAACTGATGCGGATAGGCGTTGAGCCGCGAGGCCGGCGCCGGAATTTCCACCAGTTCCATCAGTTCCAACGCGCGCCGCTTCAAGGCTGCGCCGCGCAGGCCCTGGTGCAGCTTCAGCACTTCCATGATCTGGTAGCCGACGGTGTAGCTGGGATTCAGCGAGGTCATCGGGTCCTGGAAAATCATGGCGATGTCCTTGCCGACGATCTTGCGGCGTTCGCGCGCGGAGATGGTCAGCAGGTTCTTGCCGTCGAAGCTCAACTCATCGGCCACGATGCGGCCCTGGCCTTCCAGCAGCCCCATCATCGCCATCATGGTCACCGACTTGCCGGAACCGGATTCGCCGACGATGCCGACGATCTCGCCCTGATTCACCGCCAGGTCCAGCCCTTCCACCGCGCGGAAGGGGTTCTTTTCCGAACCGAACTCCACCGAGAGGTTCTTGATTTGCAACAAACTCATGTCCATCCCCTCAAGCCGCGCGCTTCAGTTTCGGGTCCAGCGCGTCGCGCAGGCCGTCGCCCATCAAATTGATGGCGAGCACCGACAGCAAAATGGTCAGGCCGGGCAAGGTCACCACCCACCAGGCGCTTTCAATGTAATCGCGGGCCGAGGCCAGCATGGTGCCCCACTCCGGGGTGGGCGGCTGCACGCCCAGGCCGAGAAAGCCCAGCGCGGCGATTTCCAGGATGGCCGAGGAAAAGCTCATCGTCGCGTGCACGATCAAAGGCGCCATGCAGTTGGGCAATACGGTGACGAACATCAGCCGCGGCAGGCCGGCGCCGGCCACTCGGGAGGCCGTGACGTAGTCGCGGTTCAGTTCGGTCATCGCCGACGCGCGAGTCAGCCGCACGTATGCAGGCAAGGCCACGGTAGCGATGGCTATCATCGCGTTCATCAGGCCGGGCCCGAGAATGGCCATGATGGCCACCGCCAGCAGCAGCGAGGGCAAGGCCATCATGATGTCCATCAGCCGCATGATCACGCCGCCGAGAACCTTGGGAAAGAAGGCGGCCAAGAGGCCGAGCACCACGCCCGGCAGCAAGGCCATCAGCACCGAACACAGGCCGATGAACAAGGACAAGCGCGCGCCGTGGATCAACCTCGACAGGATGTCGCGCCCCAGTTCATCGGTGCCGAACAGAAATTGCGTCGAGCCTCCATCCACCCAGACAGGCGGAGTCAGCAAATGGTCGCGATATTGCTCGATTGGGCTATAGGGCGCCACCAGCGGCGCCAGCAGCGCACAGGAGGTGACGATCAGCATGAAGATCAGGCCGGCCACCGCGCCCTTGTTGTGGGAAAAACCCTGCCAGAACTCCTTGAACGGCGAGGGATAGGCCAGCGCCAGGTCCGGGCCGGCGTTGACTTGCGTAGTCTGAGTCATAAGTCCACCTACTGGCTGTTACTTGGCGTGACGGATGCGCGGATTGGCGATGCCGTACAAGATGTCGACGATGAAGTTGGTGACGATCACCAGCGTCGCCACCATCAGGATGCCGTTCTGCACCACCGGATAGTCGCGGCGACTGATGGCGTCGATCAGCCATTTGCCTATGCCCGGCCAAGAGAAGATGGTTTCAGTCAACACCGCCCCGCCCATCAGCGTGCCCACTTGCAGGCCGATCACGGTCAGCACCGGAATCAGCGCATTGCGCAGGGTGTGGATGAAGATCACCCGCACCGGCGACAAGCCCTTGGCCCGCGCGGTGCGTACATAGTCCTCGCGCAGCACTTCCAGCATCGACGAGCGCGTCATCCGCGCGATGACCGCCAGCGGAATGGTGCCCAGCACAATGGCCGGCAGAATCAGATGCATCAAAGCGTTCTTGAAGGCGCCAGCGTTCACTTCCGGATCCGCGGCTTCCGCCATCCAGGAATCGATCAGCATGAAACCGGTATGCGGCGCGATGTCGAAAGTCAGGTCGACGCGGCCGGATACCGGGGTCCAACCCAGCTTGACCGAGAAGAACATGATCAGGATCAGGCCCCACCAGAAGATGGGCATGGAAAAGCCGGTCAACGAGATGCCCATCACGCCGTGGTCGAACAGCGAGCCGCGCTTGATGGCGGCGACGACGCCGGCCAGCAGCCCCAGCACGGTGGCGAAGATCAAGGCGGAAATCGCCAGCTCCAGCGTGGCCGGGAACAGGGTTTTGAACTCGGTCCAGACCCCGGTCTTGGTGACCAGGGACTCGCCCAGGTCGCCGTGCAGCAAATTGACCACATAGTCGAAGTACTGAGCGTACAGCGGCTTGTCCAGACCCAGGCGATGCAAGGCTTCGGCGTGCATTTGCGGATCGAGCGCGCGCTCGCCCACCATCACCTCCACCGGATCGCCCGGAATCATGCGGATCAGGCCGAAGGTCAGCAGCGTGATGCCGAAGAAGGTTGGCACCAATAAGCCCAACCTTCGCAGAATAAAGGAAAACATGAGGACTTCTCCCTTGCGCCGGCCCCGCTGGGCGACTGGGCGCAATACTCAACTTGAGACCCAGAGCGACGACGCCTTGCATGGCAAACGGCGCGCGACGGCTCTATTGCGTTTGGGGAGACGTTACCGGAATAGAACGGAGAAGAAGCAAGGAAAACAACAATGAAGAGCGCCGGAGCGATGGCATGCAACTGAACCACCCACCCACATCAGCTGCGCCACCGCTACGGCAAGTGCAAGATAGCACCCCTCGCCGCAAACGAGCTTGACCCAGGTCAAGCCTGACGCACAGCCTCTCCACGCTGTGACTGACTACCCTCTAACACCACCCAGTAGACGTTCCGCCGCCATCGGGTCCGCCGCCTCTTCGTGCGGCTGGAAACCCAAGGCTTAGAGTAGCCGACAAAACCCCGCGCCGCGTCTTAGGCTCGCCGGCGGCGGCAGCCGCGCGGCAACGAATGCCAGTTCGCATCAGGGACTTCGTCAACCGTTCTTTTTAGGCTAAACATCGGGGGAAGCACCCCCCGATGTCGCTGTTTTTTATTGGATTCCGCCTTACTTGACGCTAACGCCGTAGAAGGAGTTCAGGCCGAAGGGGCTGACCTTGAAACCCTGCACCGATTTCAGCATCGGCTGATTAACGGTGGAGTGGGCAATGGTGGTCATCGGCACTTGCTGTTTGACGATCTCCTGAGCCTTCATGTACAGCTTGGTGCGCTCGGCCACGTTGGCGGTGCGCTTGCCCTTCTGGATCAGGTCTTCAAACGGCTTGTAGCACCACTTGGAGAAGTTGTTGCCGTTCATCGCGTCGCAACCGAACAACACGCCCAGCCAGTTGTCCGGATCGCCGTTGTCGCCGGTCCAGCCAATCAGCATGGAATCATGCTCGCCGGCCTTGGCGCGCTTGATGTACTCGCCCCACTCGTAGGAAGTGATCTTGGCCTTGACGCCAATCTTGGCCCAGTCGGACTGCACCATTTCCGCCATCAGCTTGGCGTTGGGGTTGTACGGACGTTGCACCGGCATTGCCCACAGGCTCAGTTCGAAGCCGTTGGGATAGCCGGCCTTGGCCAACAGCGCCTTGGCTTTTGCCACATCGTAAGCTGCGTCTTTCAGGCTCTTGTTGTAGGACCACTGGGTCGGCGGCATCGGGTTGGTGGCCGGCTGGCCGGCGCCCTGGTACACCGCGTCGATAATGGCCTTCTTGTTGATCGCCATGTCCAGCGCCTGGCGCACTTCCAACTTCTCCAACGGCTTGTGCTTGACGTTGTAGGCCAGGTAGCCCAGGTTAAAGCCCGGCTGCGCGGTCACCGACAGTTTGGGATCGGCCTTCATCGCGGCCAGGTCGGTCGGGCGCGGGTTGACGGTGATCTGGCACTCGCCGGCCTTCAGCTTCTGATAACGAACCGAAGCGTCGGTGGTGATGGCGAACACCAGGTTGTCCACTTTCGGGCCGTCAGCCTTGTTCCAGTATTCTTTGTTGGCGGCGAAGCGGATCTGCGCGTCTTTTTGATAGCGCTTGAAGATGAACGGACCCGTGCCTACCGGCTGCTGATTGATCAGCTGCGGCTTGCCGGCCTTGAGCAGTTTGTCGGCATACTCGGCGGACTGCACCGAAGCGAAGCTCATCGCCAGGTTCTGCAAGAATGCGGCGTCCAGGCTCTTCAGCGTGAACTTGACGGTGTTGGCGTCGACTTTCTCGACCTTAACGATATTGGTGTCCAGACCCATATCGGTAAAATACGGGAATTCGGTCGGATAGGCTTTGCGGAACGGATGGTTCTTGTCGACCATGCGGCTGAAGGTGAACACCACATCGTCGGCGTTGAATTCGCGGGTCGGCTTGAAGTAGTCGGTGGTCTGGAACTTCACGCCCTTGCGCAGATGAAAAGTATAGCTCAGGCCGTCTGCGGCCACGTCCCATTTTTCCGCCAGCGCCGGCACAACCTTGGTGCCGCCGCGCTGGAATTGCACCAGGCGGTTGAACACGGTTTCGGCGGACGCGTCGAAATCGGTGCCGGTAGTGTATTGGCCGGGGTCGAAGCCGGCCGGGCTGCCTTCGGAGCAGTACACCAGGGTGCCTGCGGCCTGGGCGGCCATCGCGGTCCCGGCGATCAGGCCGGCTGCCAGCAGCGCTTTCTTGACAGTTTGCATCTTTATTTCCTTTCCCTTGTACAGACTCATCGGTCTTTCTTGTCAACGGGATCCAAGCCCGCCATGGGGGGATACATTATGCAGAGAGGACGCTTTTGACAAGCGTCCTCTGCTTTTTTCTGCCAAGGGCCCTCCGCGCTAGGACTATTTTTTCCGGCTTATCAGATCTTCCTCAGCACAACGCTGCCCACCGAATAGCCCGCGCCAAAAGACGAAATGACGCCAACATCGCCACCATTCAGGCCATCGGCATGCAGATGGAATGCAATAATGGAACCGGCGGAACTGGTATTGGCGTAACGGTCCAGAATCACCGGCGCCTCATGGTCCCCGGCCTCGCGGCCCAACACGCGCCGGGAAATCAGCTGGTTCATCGCCAGGTTGGCTTGGTGTAGCCAGAAACACGCCACCTCGGTCGGCGCGATGCCCAGGCTCTCCAAGTGCACGGCGATATGATCTCCCACCATAGGGCAGACTTCCTTGAACACCTTGCGGCCCTGCTGCACGAAAAGCTTGTCCGGCTGGCCAATACCCGCCTCGTCGCAACGATTGAGGAAGCCGAAGTTGTTGCGGATATTATTGGAAAACACCGTAGCCAGCTTACTGCCCAACACCTCGTAGCGCTGCGCCGAGTTCGCCGCCTCGGCTCGCTCCAACACCACCGCGGTGCAGGCGTCGCCAAAGATGAAGTGGCTGTCGCGGTCGCGGAAATTCAGGTGTGCGGAACAGATTTCCGGATTCACCATCAACACCGCGCGCGCCTGGCCGCTGGCAATGGCGTTGACTGCGGTTTGAATGCCGAAGGTGGCGGACGAGCAAGCCACGTTCATGTCGAAGGCGTAGCCCTGAATGCCCAAGGCCTGCTGCACCTCAATGGACACCGCCGGATACGGGCGTTGCATATTGGAGCAAGCGACGATAACCATATCGATGTCCGCCGCGCTTCGGCCTGCGCGTTCCAGAGCCTGCCGCGCGGCGGCCACCGCCATTTCCGCCTGGACCGACAGTTCGTCGTTTCCGCGCTCCGGCAAGCGGGGCGCCATTCTGGCCGGGTCTAACACCCCGCTCTTGTCCATCAGGAAACGTTGCTTGATGCCGGAGGCCTTTTCGATGAACTCGGAGCTGGACTCGGCCAACGGCTCCATCTCTCCGGCGGCGATCCGATCCGCGTGTTGCTGATTGTGAGCGTGTACAAAGGCATTGAAAGCCGCGACCAGTTCCTGATTGCTGACCGCGTGCGGCGGCGTGAACAAGCCGGTTCCGCTAATGACGACCTTGTGCATGAATTGTCCTTTTAGCCCCCCGTAACCCGGGTGAGTGTAGATTTTTGTTGCGGCGACGACAGTCCTCGCTGCCCCGACAAAACGGAAACAGCCCGCCTCGTCTCGGCCCGTCTTCGGACGGTCCTTTCCGTCGCCGGATTCTACACCAAGCCCTTCATCTGAAAGTAATAAAACCGCAAACGTCGGCGCGGCGCGGCCCGCGGCCCTTCTCGCCTCGCTACGGCATGCGCGAACGGCTTTAATCGACCCCCGCGCCCAGCCGGCCGCGCCCCGCGGACCCCGTCGGCAAAACTACCCCTCCACCTAAAAACCGAGTAAAATGATCGGCTTTGCGCGAGCCGCATCCTCATTGGCCCCTCCGATAATAGTTGACTAAAACAGTCGGATATTAGGTATAATCGTCTGCATCAGGAATTCATCCACCTCCAAATACCCACTCTTGGAGACCAGAGACATGCGTTTAACCACCAAAGGCCGTTTTGCCGTCACCGCGATGCTGGATCTGGCATTGCGCGAGAGCGGCGGCCCGGTCACGCTAGCCGGCATCAGCGAGCGCCAAGGCATCTCGCTCTCCTACCTGGAACAACTCTTCGGCAAGCTGCGGCGCGCCGAACTGGTGGACAGCGTGCGCGGCCCCGGCGGCGGCTATACCTTGGCCAAGGCGACGATCGACATCTCCGTGGCGGATATCATCACCGCCGTGGACGAACCAGTGGACGCCACCCAGTGCGGCGGCCGCGAGAACTGTCGCGGCAATCAGCGCTGCATGACCCACGATTTGTGGACCAATCTGAACGTCACCATTTTCGACTACCTGTCCAAGGTCAGCCTCGCCAGCCTGGTTGAGCAGCAAAAGACCAAGGAAAACACCGTATTGCAGGATAAGCGCGAATGCAGCGTGGTTCACGCTTCTGCCGCCTCCGGCGCCCTGTAAGGCGCGGACCCATCTTCATGTGGAGAGAATATAAATGAGCCAGCTCAAGCTTCCGATCTACCTCGACTACTCGGCCACCACGCCGGTAGACCCGCGCGTTGCCGACAAGATGATTCCCTATCTTTACGAAAAGTTCGGCAACCCGGCTTCGCGCAGCCACAGCTTCGGCTGGGACGCGGAGGAAGCAGTGGAGAATGCGCGCGCTGAAGTGGCCAAGCTGATCAACGCCGACTCGAAGGAAATCGTCTGGACCTCCGGTGCCACCGAGTCCGACAACCTGGCGATCAAGGGCGCAGCCCACTTCTACAAGAGCAAGGGCAAGCACCTGATTACCGTCAAGACCGAGCACAAGGCGGTGCTGGACACCATGCGCGAGCTGGAACGTCAGGGCTTCGAAGTCACTTACTTGGGCGTGCAAGACAACGGCCTGCTGGACATTGAAGAATTCAAGGCCGCCATCCGGCCGGACACCATCGTCGCCTCCGTGATGTTCGTCAACAACGAAATCGGCGTGATTCAGGATATCGAACAGCTGGGCGAGATCTGCCGCGCCAAGGGCGTGATCTTCCACGTCGATGCCACCCAGGCCCCGGGCAAAGTGGTCATCGACATGGAAAAGCAGAAAGTCGACCTGCTCAGCCTGTCCGCGCACAAAGTGTACGGCCCCAAGGGCATCGGCGCTCTGTACGTGCGCCGCAAGCCGCGCGTGCGCCTGGAAGCGCAGATGCACGGCGGCGGCCATGAGCGCGGCTTCCGCTCCGGCACCCTGGCCAGCCATCAGATCGTCGGCATGGGCGAAGCCTTCCGCATCGCCCGCGAAGAGATGGACAGCGAGCGCGAACGCATCCGCATGCTGCGCGACCGTCTGTGGAACGGCATCAAGAACATGGAAGAGGTCTACATCAACGGCGACATAGACCAACGCGTGCCGCACAACCTCAACGTCAGCTTCAACTTCGTCGAAGGCGAAAGCCTGATCATGGCAATCAAGGAGCTTGCCGTGTCCAGCGGTTCGGCTTGTACCTCGGCCTCGCTGGAACCGTCCTACGTGCTGCGCGCGCTGGGCCGCAACGACGAAATGGCCCACAGCTCGATCCGCTTCACGCTGGGCCGCTTCACCACCGAGGAAGAAATCGACTTCGCGGTGAATCTGCTAAACCAAAAGATCGGCAAGCTGCGCGAACTGTCCCCCTTGTGGGAAATGTTCAAAGACGGCGTGGATCTGAATTCGGTTCAATGGGCCGCCCACTAAGGGCGACAGCAATATCCAGCGCCGAGCCGGCAAAACCGGAGCGGCGCTGAAGGAGATAATCATGGCATACAGCGACAAGGTAATGGATCACTACGAAAACCCGCGCAACGTGGGCTCTTTCGAAAAAGGCGACGACAGCGTGGGCACCGGCATGGTGGGCGCGCCGGCCTGTGGCGATGTGATGAAGCTGCAAATCAAGGTGAGCGAGGACGGCGTGATTCAGGACGCCAAGTTCAAGACTTACGGCTGCGGCTCCGCCATCGCCTCCTCCTCCCTGGTGACCGAATGGGTCAAGGGCAAATCGCTGGACGAAGCGCTGGAGATCAAGAACACCGCCATCGCCGAAGAGCTGGCCTTGCCGCCGGTGAAGATTCACTGCTCCATCCTGGCCGAAGACGCGATCAAGGCCGCGGTCAACGACTACAAGCAAAAGCACGGCAAATAATCAGCGGGGACATCATCATGGCTATCACCCTTTCCGAACGCGCCGCCGCTCACGTCAGCGCCTTCATCGCCAAGCGCGGCAAGGGCTTGGGCATTCGTCTGGGCGTTAAGACCTCCGGCTGCTCCGGCATGGCCTACAAGCTGGAGTTCGTCGACACGTCCAGCGACGACGACGTGACCTTTGAAAGCCATGGCGTCACCGTGTTCACCGATGCCAAGAGCCTGGCCTACATCGACGGTACCGAGCTGGATTACGCCAAGGAAGGCTTGAACGAGGGGTTTCAATTCAACAACCCCAACGTCAAAAACGAGTGCGGCTGCGGCGAAAGCTTCAACGTCTGACCCCGGCAGGCGGGCGCGCTTCGGCGCCGCCCGCCCGTCGTCCAACTGTAAGCTAGGTTTCCCGGCCCCGTCCCTATGAGCACCGATTTCAGCCAAGACTTCTTCTCCCTGTTCAATCTGCCGCGCCGCTTCGCCATAGATGGCCCGGCCCTGGAACACGCCTGGCGCACCGCCGCGGCCCAGGTCCATCCCGACCGCTACGCCAGTAGTTCCGACGCTGAAAAACGCAGCGCGCTGATGCAGGCCACCCGGGTCAACGAAGCCTACCAAACGCTGAAGTCGCCGCTGAACCGCGCCCGCTACCTGCTGACGCTCTCCGGAGTCGACACTCAGGAAGACACCAACACCCAGATGCCGGCCACCTTCCTGATGGCGCAGATGGAATGGCGCGAGAACATCGAAGATGCCCGCGCCGGCGGCGAACTCGAACGCTTGGAGATGCTGTCGCGCCAGCTGCGGGACGAGAGCCGCGCGCATCAGGCCGAGCTGGAACAGGCGCTGGACCAGCGCGCCGACTTGGACGCCGCCGCGCTTCTAGTGCGAAAATTGCGGTTTTTGGAAAAACTGGACCAGGAAATCGGCGATGCCATCGAGGCACTGCTCGACTGAGCTCCCGGCCGCCGGCCCTTCCCCGTCGTGGGGATCGCGCTCCGGCCTGTCCTCCCTATCCGCCTTCGCCGCAGCAGGCGGCTTACCTCGAACTGATTTGAACTGAATATGGCCTTACTGCAAATCGCTGAACCCGGCCTCTCCGCCGCCCCTCACCAACACCGATTGGCGATCGGCATCGATCTGGGCACCACCAACTCGCTGGTGGCCTCGGTGCGCAGCGGATCCGCCGCCGTACTCAAGGACGAGCACGGCCGCAGCCTGCTGCCCTCGGTGGTGCGCTACGCCGACGAAGGCGCCGTCAGCGTCGGCTACGAAGCCCAGAAAGAACAGAACAAGGATCCGCACAACACCATCGTCTCGGTGAAACGCTTCATGGGCCGCGGCCTGGCCGACCTGCCGGACGTCCGCAACCTACCCTACCGCTTCGTCGACGCGCCAGGCATGCTGCAACTGGTGACCCGCGGCGGCATCAAAAGTCCGGTTGAAATTTCCTCCGACATCCTGCGCACCCTGAAACAACGAGCCGAAGCCAGCTTGGGCGGCGAGCTGACCGGCGCCGTGATCACGGTGCCGGCCTATTTCGACGACGCCCAGCGCCAGGCCACCAAGGACGCCGCGCGCCTGGCCGGCTTGAACGTGCTGCGCCTGCTGAACGAGCCTACCGCCGCCGCCATCGCCTACGGGCTGGACAACGGCAGCGAAGGCATCTACGTCGTATACGATCTAGGGGGAGGCACCTTCGACGTCTCCATTCTGAAACTGAGCCGCGGCGTGTTCGAAGTGCTGGCCACCAGCGGCGACTCCGCGCTGGGCGGCGACGACTTCGACCACCGCGTCTACTGCTGGATGCTTGAGCAGGCCGGCCTGTCCGGGCTGGGCGCTCAGGACACCCGGCTGCTGTTGACCCGCGCCCGCGAAGCCAAGGAAGCGCTGACCGAGCACGCAGAGACCCAAATCACCGCCCTGCTGTCCGACGGCCAGGCCCTGAACCTGACGCTGGACCAGGACACCTTCCGCGGCATCACCAAGAACCTGGTGGACAAGACCCTGCTGCCGGTGCGCAAGGCGCTGCGCGACGCGGGCGTCGCGGCGGACGAGGTCCAGGGTGTGGTGATGGTGGGCGGCGCCACCCGCATGCCTCAGGTGCAAAAAGTCGTAGGCGACTTCTTCCGCCAGGAACCGCTGACCAATCTGGACCCGGACAAGGTCGTCGCCTTGGGCGCCGCGATCCAGGCCAATGTCCTGGCCGGCAACAAGGGCGACGAAGAGTGGCTGCTGCTGGACGTGATCCCGCTGTCGTTGGGCATCGAAACCATGGGCGGCCTGACCGAGAAGATCATCCCGCGCAACAGCACCATCCCGGTGGCCCGCGCGCAGGACTTCACCACCTTCAAGGACGGCCAGACCGCGATGTCCATCCACGTGCTGCAGGGCGAGCGCGAACTGGTGGCCGATTGCCGCTCGCTGGCCAAGTTCACCTTGAGCGGCATCCCGCCGATGGTGGCCGGCGCGGCCCGCATCCGCATCACCTTTCAGGTGGACGCCGACGGCCTGCTGGAAGTGTCCGCCCGCGAACAGACCAGCGGCGTGGAAGCCCGTATCGAGGTCAAGCCCTCCTACGGCCTCAGCGACGAGGAAATCAGCCGCATGCTGACCGAGTCCATGGCCCATGTGCATGAGGACATCGAGGCGCGCAAGCTGCGCGAAGCCGTCGTCGACGCCACCAGTCTCAGCGAAGCCTGTCGCGTCGCGCTAGCCAGCGACGGCGATCTGCTGGACGCCGACGAGCGCAACGCGGTGGAACAGGCGCTGGCCGCCGTGGACGCGGCCATCGCCGCCGCTCAAATCGCGCGCGAGGTCAACGAGGCCTCCGGCCGCCTCAACCGCGCCACCGAAGAATTCGCCTCGCGCCGCATGGACCGCAATATCCGGCGCGCGCTCAAAGGCCACAACATTTCCGATTTGTAAGGATCCGCCATGCCGCGAATCATCGTACTGCCCCACGCCGACCTTTGCCCGGAAGGCGTGGTCATCGACAACGCCGAACCTGGCCAGAACATCTGCCAGGTGTTGCTGGACCACGACATCGAGATCGAGCACGCTTGCGAGATGTCCTGTGCCTGCACTACCTGCCATTGCATCGTCCGCGAAGGCGGCGACTCCCTGAACGAAGCCGACGAGCTGGAAGAAGACCTGCTGGACAAGGCCTGGGGACTGGAAGCCCAGTCCCGCCTGTCCTGCCAGGCGATTGTCGCCGATGAGGACTTGGTGATAGACATCCCACGGTACACCATCAACCACGCCCGCGAACACCACTAGGAACACGCCCTAAAATCCCTGTAGCCGCGTTGCGCCGCCTTGCCGTACCTCATGTACTGTCTGCGGCGGCGCGCCTTGCTACAGCCGCTGCGCTGGATTTTATGAACGGTTCCCCGCTCTGGAGACAAGAAGATGAAATGGACCGACGTGCTGGACATCGCCATCGAACTGGCGGAAGCCCATCCGGAAATCGACCCCAAGACCGTGCGCTTCGTCGATCTGCACAACTGGGTCGTCGAGCTGCCGGATTTTGACGACGACCACAGCCGCGGCGGCGAACGCGTGCTGGAGGCGATCCAACAAGCTTGGATCGACGAGGTAGAATAAGTCTATCCGCCCCCTGTTTCGGCAAGGCCGCGTTCCCTGACGCGGCCTTTTTGCCGTCTAGCGCCAAAAACTCGCAGCCGCCGCATAGGAAAAGCCGTACCGATGGCGGTATCATCGGACAAAGGCTGCGACAGCCCGCCGGCAGCCCCCTCTTTCGAAACGGAGCTCCCTGATGTTTACCCTCATCATCGGCAATAAAAACTACTCTTCTTGGTCCCTACGCCCCTGGCTGGTGCTAAAAATGCTGGACGAGCCGTTTGAAGAGCAGCAGATCGATCTCTACCTGTCCGACACCAAGGCCCGCATCCTCGCCGCCAATCCGGCCGGCAAGGTGCCGGTGCTGATAGATCGCAAATTGCGGATCTGGGATTCGCTGGCAATCTGCGAATACCTGGCCGAATGCTTTCCCGCCGCCACGCTGTGGCCGGACGACGCCGGACTGCGCGCAGTCGCCCGCTCCATCGTCGCCGAGATCCACTCCGGCTTCTCCGCCCTGCGCGAACACCTGGCGATGAATCTGACCTTGCGCCACATCAATTACCAAAGCACGCCGGCGGTGGAGTTCGACATCGCCCGCATCATCTCGCTATGGGAAGAGCATCTGCCGCGCCATCAGGCCGACGGCGAATTCATTTTTGGCGGCTTCAGCATCGCCGACGCCTTCTTCGCCCCCATCGCCACCCGCTTCCACACTTACAACGTCAAATTGCCGGAACAATCGCAAGCCTATGTCGACCATCTACTGGCTTTGCCGGCTATGCGGGAATGGTATGGCGCGGCCCAGGCGGAAGGTCAGCGCGCTTAATAGCGCCCGATGTCGCAATTAGAGTGGAAGGACGCGCCATAACTCATTAGAATGGCGCGTTTTTTTATCATTTTTACGCGTAGAAGGATAGTTTCATGACCACCCCGTTCATCATCGGCGTTGCAGGCGGCAGCGGCAGCGGTAAAACCACGGTGACCAATCAAGTGCTGGAAACCATTGGCTCCGAGATGGCGGCTGTGATCATTCAAGACTTTTACTACCGTGATCAGAGCCATCTGACCTTCGAACAACGCTTGGCCACCAACTACGACCACCCGCAGGCCTTTGACTGGCCGCTGCTGATCGAACACATCGATGACTTGCGCAACGGTCGCGCGATCGAAATGCCGGTCTACGACTTCGCCAACCACACCCGCGCCGAAGAAACCATCACCCTGCAGCCGGCGCCGGTCATTGTCATCGAAGGCTTGTTCCCACTGTACGACGCCGCGCTGCGCGACATGATGTCCTTAAAGATCTTCGTCGACACCGATTCCGACGTGCGCTTCATCCGCCGCCTCAAGCGCGACATCACCGAGCGCGGCCGCACCACCGATAGCGTAATCGAGCAATACCTGACCACGGTGCGCCCGATGCACAACCAGTTCATCGAGCCCACCAAGCGCTTCGCCGACGTGATCCTGCCTCATGGCGCCAATGATCCGGCGGTGGACATCATCACCACCAAGGTGGCCAGCCTGATGGTACGCTAAGAGCGGCTAACAAAACCCCTGATGCTGCGTTGCGCCGACTTGTCGTACTCATACTGCCTGCGTCGGCGCGCCTTGCCTCAGATACTCGACGAGCTTTTGTTAACCGCTCAGACTTAATGCGGCGGCGTCCGCGCCGCCGTCTTCCGCCCGCTCTTCGCAGCGGGATCCAAGCACAGGAGCACTCCATGCACACAATCAAACCGCGCAATCCGCACGCTTGCGCGCCCATCATGAAAAAAGGCGGCGCCCACGGGCGGAGCCGCTCCGGCCAGCGCCAGGCCGGACGCCAGGCCATGCTGGTCGAACTGGATCTTGATCTGGACTGGAACGAAGCGGACGCCTACCCGCCGCAGCCGCAAGCCGCTGCCGACGACGAGCCGGCGGTTTTTGGCGACGTGAATAACAAAGAGCCGCGCAATGCGCGGCTCTTTGTTATTCACGGGGCCCTGCCAGCGTTTAAACGTCGGACTTCAACTGCAGCAAATCCCAGCGATTGCCATACAAATCCTCGAACACCACCACGGTGCCGTATTCCTCCTCGCGCGGCTGCTCGCTGAAGCTCACGTCCGCTGCGGCCATGCGGCGGTAATCGCGCCAAAAGTCGTCTGTATGCAGGAAGAAGCCGACGCGGCCACCAGTTTGCGCGCCCACTACGGCCTGCTGCCTCGCATTGCTTGCCTTGGCCAGCAGCAACGCGCACTCGCTCGCCCCCGGTGGCGCCACGCGCACCCAGCGTTTGTCCTCGCCCTGACGCTCATCCTCCAGCAAGACAAAGCCCAGCTTGTCCACATACCAGGCGATGGCCTCGTCGTAATCCGCCACCACTAGGGCAACCGAACCCAAAAACTGTTTCATCTCATGCTCCAAACAAAAACGGCGTCCCCGAGGACGCCGTGACGCGCTTAGCCGCTCAGGCCAAGCCGACAACGCTTATTTGCCGATATGCGGCGCCAGCATGTGCAGCAGTTGCGCAAGCACCTTCGGGTTGGCGGCGACGATGTCGCCGGACTCCAGCCAGCCCTGCTCGCCGGACAAGTCGGTGACAATGCCGCCCGCTTCCTGCACGATCAGGCTGCCCGCAGCGATGTCCCAAGGCTTGAGGTTCAGCTCCCAGAAGCCTTCCACGCGGCCGCAGGCCACATTGCACAGGTCCAGCGAGGCCGCGCCTTCGCGACGCACGCCGGCGGTCTTGGCCAGCACATCCTTGAGCATGCCCAGGTATTGGTCGATATAGCTTTGGTCGGACACCGGGAAGCCGGTGGCGATCACGCATTCATTCATCATGAAGCGCTTGGACACGCGGATGCGGCGATCATTGAGGAAGGCGCCGACGCCGCGCGAAGCGGTGAACAGATCGTTGCGGTTGGGGTCGAAAACCACGGCTTGCTGCACCTGGCCCTTGTGCGCCAGCGCGATGGAAATCGCGTACTGCGGGTGGCCGTGCAGGAAGTTGGTAGTGCCGTCGATCGGATCGATGATCCACTCGTATTCCGACGAACCGATGCCTTTCGCGCCGGACTCTTCTGCTAGAATCGCGTGCTTGGGATAAGCTTCCAGAATGGAAGCGATGATGGACTCTTCCGCGGCGCGGTCGACTTCGGTCACGAAGTCATTGTGTTTCTTGCGCTCTACGCGCACCGCGTCGAGATTCAGCGACGCGCGCTGAATGACACTGCCGGCGCGGCGAGCGGCTTTCACCGCGACATTGAGCATCGGATGCATTGACGGCCTCTACACTTTCAACCATGACAGACGTCCGCCACATGACGCGACGTCTGCTAGTAACAATCTGGGTTAAGGAACAAGAAAAACCCGGCGCAATCGGGCAAGGCGGCATGCCTGCCCATCCGGCAAGCGCTGGCCTTGCGCGCAATAACGGCGCGCGGGCTTTTCGATAAGCCGGCTATTTTAATGTGAAACTGCTGATGAATAAACCCCAAGTACCTGATTTTCTGAAAAACATTCGCGTGGTGTTGGCTCGCCCCAACCATCCGGGCAATATCGGCTCCGCCGCCCGAGCGATGAAGACCATGGGCCTGAGCCGGCTCTATCTGGTTGAACCCAAAGTATTTCCCAGCGACGAAGCCAATACGCTGGCCTCCGGCGCGGTGGATCTTCTCGAACAGGCCACCGTGGTGCCCAGCCTCGCCGCGGCGCTGCAAGACGTCACCATCGCCTGCGCGTTGACCAGCCGCCGCCGCGAGCTGACCACCCCTCTGTCCACCCCGCGTCAGACTACGCCGGAATTGGTGGCGCGCGCGCGCGCCGGCGAACAAGTGGCCCTGGTGTTCGGCAATGAAACCTTCGGTCTGTCGATCGAAGAAGTCGAGCAATGCAACCGTCTGGTCACCATCCCCGGCAACCCGGACTATTTCTCGCTGAATCTGGCGATGGCAGTGCAGGTGATGACCTACGAGCTGTTCAGCCACACCGGCGTGGACGTCGATTATCTGCGCGCCGACAGCGACGCGGCGGCGCTGGGCGAGGTGGAGGGCTTCTGCGGCCATCTGGAACAGACCATGGACAAGATAGGCTATTTCCGCCGCCGCAACAGCGAGCGGATGATGCGCCGGATGCGCACCCTGTTCAACCGCGCCGGCCTGCTGCGCGAGGAGATCGACATCCTGCGCGGCTTCCTCAAACAGGTGCAGCGCGCCGCCGACGGCGAAGTCCGCCGCGACGCGCCCGGACCGGATGGCGAATAAGCCGCCGTTCACCCTGCCCTACGCGCATCCGGCGGTGCGCGATCTGGCTTTTCTGCTCTCCGCGCCCACCCCCTGGCGCAGCGGCGCGGACATCCCGCCACAACGGCTGCTGGGGGCAGACGGCCCGGCCTTGCTGCAAGCGCTGGACGCCGATCCGGCCGAGCTGCAGCACTGGCTGGCGCGCCAGCCCACCCGCCGTCTGGGCCATTACGCCGAGCGCTTGCTGTCCTTCTGGTTCCGCTTGGCGCCGCACATCGAACTGGTCGCCAGCAATCTGCCGGTGCGCGGTCCGGACGGCCGCACCGTCGGCGAATTCGACTTCCTTTTACGCCTGGACGGCCAACCGCTGCATCTGGAAGCCGCCAGCAAGTTCTACCTGCAACTAGGCCGCAGCGCCGACACGCTAACCGGCCCCAGCCTGCGCGACGCCTGGGCGCTGAAAGCCCATAAGCTGCAGACCCAGCTGCGCCTGTCCCGCCATCCCGCGGCGCAAGCTGCGCTGCCGGCGGGCTTCGACGGCTGCGCTGTCGGTGCCCGGCTCAGCGGTTGGCTGTTCCACGCCCTGGACACCTCGCCGGAACCTCCGCCCGGCGCTCTGCCCCTCTACGGGCAATACTGGCCGCTGCGCGGCGACTGGCCTGCATTGAACGCGGCCTCCCGCTGGGCCTGGCTGCCCAGGCTCAGCTGGCTGTCACCGGCGCGCCTCTCGCGGGAACACACCGCCGACGCGGCGGAACTGCGCGTGCGGCTGGAACAGGCCGAAGCGCCGCAGCTGCTGGCCGAACTGCAACCCGGCCCCGATGGCGACTGGCACGAAGTAGCGCGCGGCTTCGCCGTGCCGCCCGGATGGCCTCAAGAAGCGCCCTTGTCGCGGCTGCTGCGGCAAATCGCCGACTGCGCGCCGACGCTATGAAAAAAGGCAAGCCCGATGGCTTGCCTAAGAACCTGTTTACAATCCGCTGCGCGTCGGCGATACGGCGTTGAAACCAGCTTCGAAATGCTCATGTACCACCTGTACATTCCGCTTTCTCAGCCGTTTTCGCCTTGTCTCGCCTTAGCTCGTCAGATCGTAAACACGCTCTTGCGTCTTTCACGACTCTGCCTAAGCGGCGGACTCAATGGCCGTTGGCATGGGCGCAACCGGAAATCAGCGCCTTCAACTCATCCACCATCACTAGCTGGATATGCTTATGGTCTACCGTGATCCAGCCTTGCTGCTGGAACTTGGACAGCGTGCGGCTGACGGTTTCCAGTTTCAAACCCAGGAAGCTGCCGATTTCCTCGCGACTCATGCGCAGGATGAAATCATTGGCGGCGAAGCCCCGGGTGGACAGACGCTGGGACAAATTGAGCAAGAAAGCGGCCAGACGTTCTTCCGCCTTCATGTTGCCCAATAGCAACATTACATTTTGATCGCGAACGATCTCGCGGCTCATCAATCGGTAGAAGTGGTGCTGCAAAGTGGGAATTTCGCGACCCAGGCTCTCCATGCGGCTGAACGGCAACTCGCACACCTCGCTGTCCTCCAGCGCGATGGCGTCGCAACCGTGAACATTGGCGGAAATGCCATCCAAGCCCATCAGTTCACCGGACATGTGGAAGCCGGTCACCTGTTCGCGGCCGTCCTGGCTGGCCACGCTGGTCTTGAAGAAGCCGGTGCGCACCGCGAACAGAGAGCGGAAGCCCTCGCCGCTTCGGAACAGGTATTCGCCGCGCTTCAAACGACGGCTCTGGCGGATCACCGCGTCAAGCTGGGTCAGCTCCTCGCGGTTGAGCCCCACAGGCAGACAGAGTTCCTTCAGGCTGCAGTTGGAGCAGGAGACCTTCAGGTTATGCAAAGAGATATGATTCTGATCGGACATGGCATGTTTAGTACAAGCTTGCGACGAAGCTTGACCCTTATCAAAGCGAAATTCGCAGGATTTCCGCAAATTTACCAGTCCACCAGAGGTTTTGCTATCCAAATACGACATGAAGACCACCCACCCATTTTCTCCTGCCCATTTTGAATTCGACCGCGCTCTGATTGAACGCCTCGACGGGACAGGTCCTAGATATACGTCATACCCGACAGCGGATCGCTTTACGCCGGGTTTTGCCGAAAGAGACTACATCCACTGGCTACGGCAGCGCAGCATCGGCGCCAACCGGAAACCTTTATCATTGTACGCTCATATACCTTTTTGCAACACTATCTGCTACTACTGCGGTTGCAACAAGATCATCACCAAGGACAGCGGCAAAGCCGACTTGTATCTGGACTACCTGGAAAAGGAAGTCCGGATGGTCGCCTCCTGTCTGGGCCGTCGAGAGCAGGTGATACAGCTGCATTTCGGCGGCGGCACCCCGACGTTCCTGTCCGACGCGCAACTGGAACGATTGATGACCTTGCTCAAGACTCATTTCGAGTTCTTGAAGGAGGGGGAGTATTCCATAGAAATAGACCCGCGCAAAGTCAGCGCGGCTACAATTTTCAAGCTGGCTGAATTCGGCTTCAACCGCATCAGCGTCGGCATCCAGGACTTCGAGCCCGCGGTACAGCAGGCGGTGAACCGCGTGCAATCCGAGGAGGAAACGCTGGAGGTGATCCAGGCGGCGCGCGACGCCGGCTTCAAGTCCGTCAGCGTCGATCTGATCTACGGCCTGCCCTTGCAGAGCCGGGAATCGGTGCGCCGCACGCTGGACAAGGTGATCGCCATCGGCCCGGACCGGCTGGCGCTGTACAACTACGCCCATCTGCCCACCGTGTTCATGCCGCAGCGCCGCATCAACGAGGCCGATCTGCCGTCGCCGGAAACCAAGCTGGACATCCTGCAAGACTCGGTGCAACGTCTATCCGATGCCGGTTATGTGTTCATCGGCATGGATCACTTTGCCAAGCCGGACGACGAATTGGCCTCCGCCCTGCGCCAGGGCCGGCTGCAACGCAATTTCCAGGGTTATTCCACCCATGCGGACTGCGACATGATTGGCCTTGGCGTGTCCTCCATCGGCAAGGTCGGCCCCTGCTACAGCCAGAGCGCCAAAGACCTGGACAGCTACTACGCGGCGCTGGAAAGCGGCCATCTGCCGGTGCTGCGCGGACTGACGCTGGACAATGACGACATCCTGCGCCGCAGCATCATTCAGGGTCTGATGTGCCGTTTCTCGCTGTCGGTGGAAGCGCTGGAAGAGATCCACGGCATCAACTTCGCCGAGTACTTCGCCGAAGAGCTGCCGCAGATCCGCGAATACCAGCAACTGGGCCTGCTGTCCTTCGACGGCGACTTCATCATGGTGGAACCCAAGGGCCGTTTCCTGATCCGCAATATCGCGATGATCTTCGACCGGCACCTGCGGGAGCGCCGTACTCAAGCTCGCTACTCCAAAACCATTTGAGCCAGCCCCATGACAAAACAGCCCGCGTCTGGACGCGGGCTGTTTATCGTTGGGGCCTGGCATAGGCTTACCAGATGTCTTTTTCCACCTTGGCCGCCAGTTCCGGGTAATCCGCCACCTTGAACACAGGAGTGGACTCGCCTTGCTTCAACTGACGCTCGTAGTCCTTCAACACGATGAAGAAGTAACGCGACAACAATACAATGGCCACCAGGTTGATCAAGGCCATCAAACCCATGGCGAAGTCGGCCATGTCCCACACCAGCGGCAAGCTGGCCACAGCGCCGAACATTACCATCGCCAGCACGATCAGCCGGAAAACCAACAAAATCCACTTATTGCTGCGAATGAATTCGACATTGCCCTCGGCGTAAGCGTAATTGCCGATGATGGTGGAAAAGGCGAACAAGAACATCGCCACCGCCAGGAAGGACGCCCCGATCGGACCAAACTGGGCCTCGATGGCCTTCTGCGTCAGCGCCACCCCGCTCAAACCCTGATCATGCACCCCGGACAGCAGAATGATGGCAGCCGTGGCGGTACAGATCACCATGGTGTCGATGAAGACGCCGAACATCTGGATCGCGCCCTGGCTTGCCGGATGGCGCGAGGTCGCCGTCGCGGCCGCGTTGGGAGCGGAACCCATGCCGGCCTCATTGGAAAACAGACCGCGCTTGATACCCAGCATCATCGCCTGGCTCACGGCGTATCCGGCGAAACCGCCCGCCGCCTGCTCCAGGCCGAAAGCGCTCTTGACGATCAACACAATCAGGCCGGGCAGCTCGGCGGCATGCACCGCCAGCACATAGAAGGTCATCAGCAAATAGATGGCCGCCATCACCGGCACCAGCCATTCAGCCACGCGCGCCACCGAGCGCACGCCGCCAAAGATGATGGGCGCGCTCATCACTACCAGGGCGATGCCCACCATATAGCGGTTCCAGCCCCAGGCGCCCTCGGTGGCCGCCACGATGGAGTTGGCCTGCACCGCGTTGAACACCAGGCCAAAAGCCAGAATCAGGCACAAGGCGAAGATCACGCCCAGCCAGCGTTGCCCCAGGCCTTTCTGGATGTAATAAGCCGGACCGCCGCGGAAGGTGGCGTCATGGTGATTGGTCTTGAACAGCTGCGCCAAGGTTGATTCGGCGAAGGCGCTGGCCATGCCCAGCATGGCGGTCAGCCACATCCAGAACACCGCGCCGGGTCCGCCGGCGGCGATGGCGATGGCCACGCCGGCGATGTTGCCGGTGCCCACCCGGCTAGCCAGGCCGGTGGCGAAGGCCTGGAACGGCGAGATGTCGTCCTTACTGCGGTGGCCGCCGCGGCCGCCCATCATCTCGCGCCAGCCGCGCGCAAAAAGCCGCAGCTGCAGCAGGCCGGAGCGCAGCGAGAAATACAAGCCGACGGCCAATAGCAGGCCAATCAGCACTTTGCCCCAAATCACATCATTGGCGGCATTGATAAACGAATGAAGCAAGTCCATGGGTCCTCTTAAAGCTCTGAGCGTGGCAATCTGGAAAATAGGCGACGCGCGCCGGAAGGATTGCAGACTGGAAGGTTGTCCTCGCCGCGGTCTTGTCGCCGGGCTTGAAGATTGCGGCCTTGACGAAACCGTTCCCCGCGACCGTCGGGTCGCCGGGTTCAGGACACGGCTTCGTCAGACTGTTTCAATGCAAAACCCGGCGAATTTAACAAAATAGAGTGATTGCTGGCAATGCCGGGCGATCTCGGCCAAAGCCGCGCAAACGTCCATTCCCCCGCCTCGAAGCACGCCTTTGTCATTTAACTATTCCGGATAGCCGAACATTTACCCAATGTCCAAACAATCCAAAGTCATTTTTGATGACTAAGGCATTATTGCCGCTTATCCACCCTATCCTGACAAGACAAAGCTCACGCGCTTTCCCGAGACGAACTGATGCGCGGACCATCCGACACGCCATCGCATTTCATGCGGCAATCGCAGCCCGTGAAAATTGCCTATTCTGGAACTGGCGAAGCAGACGTTCACATTGCGGGCGTCGCCGCCACAGTCAGGAGCGAAATCATGACAACACCCGTGGTAAGGCTGATGCAGCGCTTGAGCTACCCCAGCCGCTTTGCGCTGATCGGCACGGTCTTTGCCGTCGCCTTACTCTATATGGTGTACGGTCTGTATCGAACCAATCAGGACAATATCGACTTTTCGCAAAAAGAAAGAGTCGGGGTGTCCTATATCCAGCCGCTACAGCATTTGCTGGGCGCGCTGGAGCAAGCGCAGGACCTGGCCGTACGCTCGGCGCAGGGCGAAGCCGCCGCCAAGGCCGCGTTGCCGGCGGCGCAGGCGCAACTGGAACAAGGCTGGAACCAACTGCAAAGCGCTCAGGAACAATACGGCGCCATCTTGCAAACCGACGAAGCCTGGAAAGCCGCCAGCGCCGCGCGAGGCACGCTGTCGCGGATCGGCGCGGCCCCGCCGCCCCAAGTGATCTCCAGCTTCGACAGTACGGCGGACAAACTCAACGCCTTGCTCGGCGCCGCCAGCGACAACTCCAATCTGACGCTGGACCCGGACATCGACAGCTACTATCTGATGGACGCCGCTACTGCCAAACTGCCCGCGCTCAGCAACTACGTCGGCGAAGCGCTGGCCTGGGCCGCCAAATCGGAGGCCGGTCAAGCGCTGACGCCAGCCGAGCGCGACCGCTTGGTGGAGTTGCGCCCGCTGATCAATGGCACGCTGGACGGATTGAACAGCGACCTGGCCAAGGCGCTGGCCTACAACCCGTCGCTGAAAAACGCGCTGAACGCAGAGTCCCAGGCACTGGCGGCCTTCCATCAAGGCCAGGCCGCCGCCATTGACAAAGCCATCACAGGACAGACCGGCGCAGCCTTGGCCCTAAGCGGGATGGCGGCGAAAAACGCAGAGATAGGCTCCCGCTTCAGCGATGTGACGCTGAAAAACCTGGAAGCCCTGCTGCAAGCCCGCATCGACCGCATGCAGGCTCAGCGCAATCTTTACATCGGCATTGGCCTGGCCGCGATGCTGCTGGCCAGCTTCCTGTTCCACCAGCTCTACCTGTCCATCACCTTGCAACTGGGCGGCGAGCCTTTCTACGTGCAAAGCGTGGTCGAGCAATTGGCCGCCGGCCAGCTGGGCACCCGCATCCAGTTGCGCGAACAGGACCGTAGCAGCTTGCTCGCCTCCATCGGCCAGATGCGCGATCAATTGCGCGACACCGTGACCCAGCTGCTGGACACCTCGCGCGAAGTCAATTCGGCCGCGGACCAGATGGCGCAAAGCGCCCAGAACGTCTCCCACAGCAGCACCAAGCAAACTCAGGCGGCGGCCAGCATGGCGGCGGCGATCGAGCAACTGAGCACTAGCCTGATGGTCAGCGCCGAGCAATCGGAACAAGCCAATCAACTCTCGCGCGCCGCAGTCAGCCAATCCAGCGAGGGCAACGCCATCATCCACGACGCCAGCGCCAGCATGGACAGCATCGTGCGCGACGTGTCCTCTGCCTCGGAAACCATAGGCGCGCTGGGCCAGCAATCGGAGTCCATCGCCAGCATTGTCGATGTGATCCGCGATGTCGCAGACCAAACCAATCTGCTGGCGCTGAACGCCGCCATTGAAGCCGCGCGCGCCGGCGAACAAGGCCGCGGCTTCGCCGTGGTGGCCGACGAGGTGCGCAAGCTGGCGGAACGCACCGCGCAATCCACCACCGAGATCAGCACCATCGTCTCCGACATCCAGCGCACCTCGCAGCAAGCCATCGCCAATATGCAAACCGGCATGAGCGCCATCATGCAAGGCCAGGAAAACACCCGCAACGCCGGCGCCAGCATCGCCTCCATCCGCCAATGTGTGGACCAGGTGCTGGACAGCATCCATCAAATCACTCAGGGGCTGAAGGAACAGAGCAGCGCCAGCCAGTCGCTGGCGCAAAACGTGGAGAGCGTGGCGCGGATGTCGGAAACCAACGCCAGCGCCGTCGAAGCCAGCGCGCAGACCGCCGGCGAACTGCAATCGGTATCACAGCGGCTGGGCCAGCTTGCCGGCCGCTTCAGCGTCTAGGCCCTCATGCCGCGCCTGCTGAGACAGCTGATCGCGGCGCTGGCTTCGGCCCCCGCCGCCGCGGCCGGGCTGACCATATTGGTCAGCCCCCAGCCTCCCATCATCGAAGTCTCAGCCGATCAGCAGCACGTCTCCGGCGCCGCCATCGATCTGATGCGCACGCTGTCCCTGCGCGCCGGCCTGCCGTTCAAGTTTACGCCCTACCCCACCGCCCGCGCCGTGCTGTTGGTCCAGCAGACCCCGGACGCCTGTTTGACCGCCGCCCGCTTTCCGGAACGCGAAACGCTGTTCCGCTGGAGCGAGCCGGTCATCCGCCTGCGGCTGGTGCTGCTGGCGCGCCATGACGAAACCCGCGACTTCGGCGGCGTGGAGCAGGCCAAGCAATTCCATATCGGCGCCGTACGCGGCACCGCCGTGGCCAGCCGGCTAAAACAGCAGGGCTGGACACTGGACGAGAGCGCCGACGCGTCAAGCAGCCTGCGCAAGCTGCAATTGGGCCGCATTGACTTGCTGGCCACGCTGGACGTGGGCATACAAGGGCTAGCCGACAAAATGAAAATGGCGACGCCGCGCGTCGCCCTGGCGGTGAATGAAACGGACATCTATTTCGCCTGCCATCCGCAGTTGAGCGACGACGCCATGCAGCGGCTGAACCAAGCCATCCTGGCGATGAAGGCGGACGGCAGCATCAAGGCTTTCAATCTGAAATAGGCCGCAGCAAATCCAAACGGTCGGTGCAGACGCTATCCACGCCCCAGGCCAGCAAACGTTCAGCGTCGGCCGGCTGGTTCACCGTGTAGCAGAGCAATTGAAAGCCGGCCTGTTTGATCGCGGCGGCCAGCTCAGCGCTCAAGCTCTGATAATCACAGTGCAACGCAACGCAGTCCAGATCGCGCAAACGCGCCTGCCAGTCCGCCGGCACCTGCTCGACTAGCCAGGCTCGGGGCAGATTCGGCGCGGCTTCCCGCGCTGCGCTCAGCGCCTCGGCGGAAAAAGACGACAGCAAGGGCGGAAACGCGGCTCCGGACCACAGCCGAGCGGCTTCCGCCGCCACCGTCGCGCCGGTCTCCGCCTCCCGTCCCGGGCAGGGTTTGATCTCGATGTTCAAGGCGATGCCGTGCGCTAGGCAGCAGGCGGCGACCGTCTCCAGCGTCGGCATGGGCTCGCCGGCAAAAGCCGCGCCCTTCCAGCCGCCGGCGTCCAGGCGCGCCAATTGCGCCATGCTCAGCGCCGCCGCCGCGCCGCGGCCGTTGCTGGTGCGCTCCACCGTGTCGTCGTGCAGCAAAAAGCAGACATTGTCGGCCGACAGCTTCACATCGCATTCGGCGCCGCGGTAGCCGTAGCGCAAACCTTCGCGAAAACCGGCCAGAGTATTTTCCGGAGCCAGAACGCCGCCGCCGCGATGGGCGATGAAGCGGGGATAGGGCCAGGCCGGAACGGAACCGGAGTCGGACATAAGAGCTTCCTTGAACTTGCCGCATGGACAAAAAGCGCTATTGTCGCTGTGGCGGATTGCAGACGGATGACGCCCTCCCAGTATGGCAAAAGCCGCCTTTGCAGAGCAAAGACGGCTTGGTCAAGCGCGGCGCCAAATACCGGCTTATTGGTAAGTCAGCGCATTGGCCTTGCCGTGGAACACCCGATAGACAAAGGCGGTGTACAGCAGAATCACCGGCAGCACCACCGCCGCGCCCCAGAAGATCACCCACAAGGCCGCGGTGTCGCTGGCCGCCTGCCAGATGTTCAGCCGGCCAATCACCACCTCGGGGAACACGCTATAGGTCAGGCCCCAGAACGACAGCAGCACGACGCCGACGGTGCAGGCGAACGGCGCCCAGCACCAATTATCGTTGCCGGCGGCCTGGCGCACCGCCAGCCTCGGCAGGATCACCCACAAGGTGGCGAACAGCACGATGCAACCCAAGGGCAGCGGCAGCAGCAACAAAAACTCCGGCAAGGCGAACCACTTGGCGGCGATATGGCTGCTGGCCAGCGGCGTGGCCGCCGACACCAGCAGCACCGACAAACCCGCGCCTGCCAGACTGCGCCGCGCCCAAGCCACCGCCTTGGCTTGCAAAGCGCCGCTGGTCTTCATGATCAGCCAACCGGCGCCCAGCAAGGTGTAAGCCGCCGCCAAGCCGATGCCGGCCAGCAAGGCAAAGCCCCAGGCCAGCCAACCCTCGGCGAAGCCGGTCAGGTAGCGGCCCAGCATCACGCCCTGAGTCAGCGCCGCCAATAGCGAGCCACAGGCGAAAGCGACATTCCACCACGGCTTATGCGGCTCGCGCGCCTTGACGCGGAAGTCGAAGGCCACGCCGCGCACGATCAGGCCGGCCAGCATCAGCGCCACCGGCAGATAGAGTTCGCCCAGAATGATGCCGTGCGCCAGCGGGAAGCCCACCAGCAACAGGCCCACGCCCAGCACCAGCCAGGTTTCGTTGGCGTCCCAGAACGGGCCGATCGACGCGATCATCATGTCCTTCTCGTCGTCCTCGGCGAAGGGCAGCAACAAGCCCACGCCCAGATCGTAACCGTCCAGCACCACGTAAATCAGCATGGCCAGGGCCATCAGGCCGGCAAACACCACCGGCAACCAGTACACAGCGCCACTCATGCCAGTTTCTCCTCAAAATGCGCGGCCTCGCCGCCGGACTGGCCGGCCGCCTTGCCCGCCATATAGAACAAGACCGACACATAGGCGGTCAGCAACACTAGGTACAGGCCCAGATACATCGCCAGCGTCGACGCCACCATACCGCCGGTCGCCGACCCCGCCGCCTGCGCGGTGGTCAGCACGCCCTCCACCAGCCACGGTTGACGGCCGATCTCGGTCACGTACCAGCCGGCCAGGGTCGCTACCCAGCCGGCGAAAGTCATGCCCACCAGCGCCCGCAGCATCAACGGCGCCAACTGGCCGCGGCGACGCAGTTGCCAACAGGCCAGCCAGGACACCAGCAGCATCAGCGCGCCCACGCCGGCCATCACGCGGAAGCTCCAGAACACCTTGCCCACCGGCGGATGCTGAGCAAACTCGTTGAGGCCGCGGATCTCGCCGTTGAGATCATGGGTAATGATCAAACTGGCCAGCTTGGGAATACCCACCGCCATATCGTTCTGGCGGGTTTCCGCGTTGGGCAACGCGAACAGCAACAGCGGCGCGCCCTTCTCTGTATGCCAGATGCCCTCGATCGCCGCCAACTTGGCCGGTTGATGCTTAAAGGTGTTGAGACCGTGCATATCGCCCACGAAGATCTGCAGCGGAATCAGCAAGGCAGCGGTCACCACGCCGGTTTTCAGCGCCATTTTCGCGCCGTCGCTGCCATCGCCCTTCAAGCGGCGGTAGGCCGACAAGCCGGCCACCAGGAAAGCCGTGGTCAGGCCGGAAGCAATCAGCATATGAGTCAAACGATAGGGCAAGGAGGGATTAAAGATCACCTCCAGCCAGCTGGTCACCACCGCCTTGCCGTCCACCATCTTGAAGCCGGTCGGAGTCTGCATCCAGGAATTCAAGGCCAGAATCCAGAACGCCGATACCGTATTGCCGAAGGCGACCAGGAAAGTGGCCCAGGTATGCACTCGCTCCGACACCCGCGAGCGGCCGAACAGCATCACGCCCAGGAAGGTGGCCTCCAGGAAGAAGGCGGTCAGTATCTCGTATGCCAGCAGCGGGCCGGCGATATTGCCCACCGTCTGCATATAGCCCGGCCAGTTGGTACCGAACTGAAAGCTCATGGTCACGCCGCTGACCACGCCCAGGGCGAAGGACAGGGCGAATATCTTCACCCAGAAGCCATAGGCGTCCATCCAGCCTTGCTGACTGGTTTTCAGGTAACGCAGCTTAAAGAACAGCAGCACCCAGCCCATCGCGATATTGATGGTGGGAAACAAGATATGAAAGGAAATATTGGCGCCAAACTGAATGCGCGCCAATACCAGCGGGTCAAAGTCCATAGCTACTCCCTGTCGCCGTCGCGACTGGTCAGTTTCGAAAGCGAGTGGGTGAACTGCAGGATCTTCTGCACCTGCGAACCCAATTTCATCAAGCGCTGCAAAGTCTCCACGTCCATGTGCTGGATGTCGGAGAACCAGGTTGTCACCAGTTCGATCAACTGGTGCATCTCCTTCATCCGCGCTTGGGCGTGGCGTTCAGCGTCGCTGGCCGGCGTCTCCATGATGGCGCCGCGCAACATGGTCAGCGTAGGCTCCACCTCGCGCTTTTTGCGCTCCTCGGCCAGGGTTTTGAAAATGGCCCAGACATCGTCGGGCGTGGAGAAATATTCGCGGCGATCGCCGGGGAAATGCTGCAGCCTGACCAGCCGCCAGGACTCCAGCTCCTTGAGACCCATGCTGACGTTGGAGCGTGAAAAGCTCAGGCTCTCTGCGATTTCATCCGCGTTCAGCGGCTTCTCCGATACATAGAGCAGCGCGTAGATCTGCCCGACGGTGCGATTGATGCCCCAGCGGCTGCCCATTTCACCGAAATGCAGCACGAAAGACTGGACGAGTGGCGATAAATTCATGACGTTCTCAATTTTCAGGAATTTCTGAAACTTTGATATAAATCATAAATTCGCAACGAAACCAAGTCAATCACAACCATCATTGAGCCGCACGCTTGACAGAACCCCAAACCATGCATATCGCATCTTTGCAGTCTGTGCCTGCACGGCTGACGCCGCAGTCGGGCTGCGCTAAAATAGCGCCGACTCTCCAAAAGCCCCGCCGCGCGCGGGGTCGAAACATTAATCAGGGATGCTCTGGCGCCCGCGCGCCCTTGATCCGCGGGCAAAGGCCACGGCATCCTGTTGTCCATTCATAAGAGCCCACAGCCAATGAGCACGCCACAGCACACCCCGATGATGCAGCAATACCTAGCCATCAAACGCGAACACGCCGACAAGCTGGTTTTCTACCGCATGGGGGACTTCTACGAACTGTTCTATGAGGACGCGGAGAAGGCGGCGCGCTTGCTCGACATCACCCTGACCACCCGCGGCGCCAGCGGCGGCAACCCGATCAAGATGGCCGGCGTGCCCTATCACGCCGCCGAAGGCTATCTGGCGCGCCTGGTCAAAATGGGCGAATCCGTCGCCATCGCCGAGCAGATTGGCGACCCGGCCTTGTCCAAAGGGCCGGTGGAACGCAAGGTGGTGCGCATCGTCACCCCCGGCACCCTGACCGACGCCGCTTTGCTGGACGACAAGCGCGACAACCTGGTGATGGCGGTGAACATGGTCAAGGGCGTGCTGGGCCTGGCCTGGCTATCGCTCGCCAGCGGCGAGTTCAAGGTATTGCAGACCCGGGTGGACGACCTGCACAGCGAGCTGGAGCGCTTAAAGCCCGCCGAACTGGTGATCCCGGACGACACCGGCCTCAATGTGTTCGAAACCGTGGCCACGCCCAAGAAAAAGCTGCCGCCGTGGCAGTTCGACATCGAGTCGGCGCAGATGACGCTGACCCGGCACTTCGGCACCCGCGACCTCGCCGGCTTCGGCGCCGACACCCTGCCGGTGGCGGTGGGCGCCGCCGGCGCGCTGCTGGAATACGTCAAGACCACCCAGAGCGTGAATCCAGCCCACATCGCCAACCTGGCGGTGGAAGACGCCGGCGAGCTGATCCGCATGGACGGCGCCACCCGCCGCAATCTGGAGCTGACCGAAACCATACGCGGCGAGCCGTCTCCGACGCTGGCTTCGCTGCTGGACGGCTGCGCCACCAGCATGGGCAGCCGTCTGCTGCGCCATTGGCTGCATCACCCCATTCGCAGCCACGGCAAGCTGGCGCGCCGGCTGGAAGCAGTGCGCGCCCTGCTGCCGGCCTACGACGACGCCCACGCCCAGCTGCGCGAAGTGGCGGACATCGAACGCATTACCGCCCGCATCGCCCTGCGCAGCGCCCGTCCGCGCGACCTGGCCGCGCTGCGCGATTCGCTGAAGGCGTTGACCGGTGTCAAACGGCTGGCCGCCGATCTGGACGCAGAACTGCTGGGCGAACTGGCGCGCCTGCTGCCCGACGATTCCCCAGTGGAAACCATGCTCAGCCAGGCCATCCTGCCCGAACCCTCCACCTTCCTGCGCGACGGCGGCGTGATCAATCACGGCCTCAACGCCACGCTGGACGAGTTGCGCGCGATCCAGACCGACTGCGGCGCCTTCCTGCTGGCGCTGGAAGCCCGCGAAAAAGAACGCACCGGCATTCCCACGCTGAAAGTCGAATTCAACCGTGTGCACGGCTTCTACATCGAAGTCACCAAGGCCCAGGGCGACAAGGTGCCGGACGACTACCGCCGCCGCCAGACGCTGAAGAACGCCGAGCGCTACATCACGCCGGAACTGAAGGAATTCGAAGACAAGGCCTTGTCGGCGCAGGACCGCGCGCTGGCGCTGGAAAAGCAGTTGTACGAAGACCTGCTGGACCAGCTGGCGCCTCACATCCCGGACCTGAAGCTGATCGCCCAGGCGGTGGCGGGACTGGACGTGCTGTCCGCCTTCGCCGAGCGCGCCAGCGTCAACAACTACGTGGAGCCGGAATTCGTCGCCGAACCACGGCTGGAAATCATAGAAGGCCGCCACCCGGTGGTGGAGGCGGAGGTGGAGCGCTTCATCGCCAACGACACCCGGCTGTCCGATACCCGCAAGCTGCTGCTGATTACCGGCCCGAACATGGGCGGTAAATCCACCTATATGCGCCAGAACGCGCTGATCACACTGATGGCGCACGTCGGCAGCTTCGTGCCGGCCCAACGAGCGGTGATCGGGCCGATAGACCGCATCTTCACCCGCATCGGCGCCTCCGACGACCTGGCCGGCGGCCGCTCCACCTTCATGGTGGAAATGACCGAAACCGCCAACATCCTCAACAACGCCTCCGAACACTCGCTGGTGCTGATGGATGAGGTGGGCCGCGGCACCTCCACTTTCGACGGCCTGGCGCTGGCCTGGGCCATCGCCAAGGCGCTGATAGAGAAGAGCCGCGCCTATACGTTGTTCGCCACCCATTATTTTGAGCTGACCAGCCTGGAAAGCGAGTACCCTAGCGTCGCCAACGTTCATCTGTCCGCCGTGGAGCACAAGGACCGCATCGTGTTCCTGCACCATGTGGAGGAAGGCCCGGCCAGCCAGAGCTACGGCCTGGCAGTGGCCCAGTTGGCCGGCGTGCCCGGCAAAGTGATCCGCGAGGCGCGCCGTTATCTGACTGAATTGGAGAACCACTCCGCCAGCCGCGTGCAGCCCGACCTATTTATCAGTTTACCCGCGACGGCAACTGTGGAACCTGAACCGAATCCGGCAGTCGAACGCCTTCTGGAGGTCGATCTAGACGATCTCTCGCCACGGGAAGCCCAGGCTCTGCTCTACGAATTAAAGAAACTGGCCAAATGACCAGGCCAGACCCGGGGACGTTTCCTATATTACTAGAAGGTAACATCCGAGACAGGAGCAACAACAATGTCGCTTGAAAACACTGCCACCGCCCCGGGCCTGGTCACACTGTTCAGTCAGGTCACGGACGATGGAAGCATTGCCCTTTCCTCCATCCGCGAGCGGGCCAACCTCGAATTGTCCAGCTTCGCCGAACTGGCGAGCCAACAATTGCAACAACTGGACATCAGCATGCCGCCTGCGATCAGCTTGATCAGCACGCCGGCCTGCCAGTTGGACTTGGAAAACAACCACCCGCATGCCGAGGAAATTCGGGTCTGGTTGCAGGGCAATGACAACATCACCCGAAAATTCAAGGAAGTGGAAGTGCTGTACGAGATCGTGCGCGCCGCGGAAAGCATAGGCGAAACCTTCCCGGAAAGCTCAACCTTCCACATCGGCTTAACCAGCGCCGGGCCTATCGCCTACTTCGAGGACAGCCACCGCGCTTAAACGCTGGCACGGCCATGTCGCCCGCGTTCAACACCCAAGACGGGGAAGCGAAAGCTTCCCCGTCTTTCTTGCTTTAATCTTCCCGCGGCAAGACCGCCCGCTCCCGCCGGTAAAAACGCGGATAAGCGTTGATGAAACGCATCTCCTCCGGATAGGGGTAAAAATCCTCGATGTGGCCGGCGCGGACGCGGCGCTGGCGCAGCTGCCAAAACTCGGGACTCAGCAAATCCCGGTGATGGCGCAAAAAGACCTGCCTGACCTCGGCGTCGCCCAACAGAAAAACGCCGAACTCCTCGGGAAACACATCGTTGCGCGCCACCGGGTACCAGACCTCGCCGGACATCTCCATTTCCGGGTTTGGCGCCTCTGGAATTCGCCGGAAATGGCAGTCGCTCAGGTATTCGATCTCGTCGTAATCGTAGAAAATCACCCGCCCGTAACGCGTCACGCCAAAGTTCTTGAACAGCATGTCGCCTGGGAAAATATTGGCCGCCGCCAGCTCCTTGATCGCCAAGCCGTAATCGCGCACCGCCCGGGCCTTCTCCGCCGGTTCGCAGCTCATCAGGTAGAGATTCAACGGCTTCAGCCGCCGCTCAATGTACAGATGCTTGATCACCACTTGCTCCGCGCCCTCCTCCATCATCGACGGCGCCTGCTCACGCAGCTCCCGTAGTAATTCTTCGGTGAAGCGCGCCTTGGGAAACGCCACATTGGAAAACTCCAGCGTATCCGCCAGCCGCCCCACTCGGTCATGGCGCTTCACCAACTGATACTTGGCCTTCACCGTGGCCCGGTCCGCCTCCTTGGGTCCGCCGAACACGTCCTTGATCAGCTTGAACACATAGGGATAGGACGGCAGCGTGAACACCAGCATCACCAAGCCGCGGATGCCGGGCGCGATAACGAAGCTGTCGTTGGAATGTTTCAAATGCTGGATGAAGTCGCGGTAGAAGGTGTTCTTGCCCTGTTTCTGCAGCCCCAGCATGGTGTAGAGCTCGGCCTTGGTCTTGCCCGGCAGCATGCCTCGCAGGAACTGCACATAAGCGGACGGCACCTCCATATCCACCAGGAAGTAAGCACGGCTGAAGGAGAACAGTATGCCGATGCGCCAGGGTTCCAACAGCATAGTGTCCAGGTATAGCCCGCCCAGCTCATCGTGCAACACCGGGACGGCGAACGGATAGTGCGCGCCGCCGTTGATCACCTTGCCGAACACATAAGCGGTCTTGTTGCGGTAGAACGGCGACGACAACACCTGGATCTGACAATTGGCCTCCGGCTGCGGCCAGCGCCCCTCCAGAAAGGACTCCGCCTGCCGCAACAGCAGCGCGACGTCCCGGCGCAGCCGGGTGAACGGCCGCCGCCAACCAAAGTCCTCGACGATGCGCCGCAAGGCCTGCCGCAGGCCGTCGCGCGCCGGGTAATAGCTGCGGTAGGACGGCGGGTCTGACTCGATGTACTCGGTGGAGATCGCCGGCCGAATGAAGATGAAATCGTTGTTGAAGTAATCGCGGTGCAAGATGCGGGTGAACACGGAATTGAAGAAGGTTTCCGCGCACTCCGGTTGCTTGTGATTGGCCAACAGGCCGATGAAGTAAAGCTTGGCCTGCTGCCAGATCTCGTCGTCCAGCAGATCGGCGTGGAATTCGCCATGCAGCCGCACTACGGTTTCCGCCACCCGTTCGTCGTAGAACTGGATGCGGTCGCGCACCGCCTTTTGCACCCCTTGCCAATTCCCGGACTCGAACAAATCCTTGGCGCCGAGATTGCACTCGCGAAACAGGCGGTAATGCTTGTCGAAACCATCCACCAGCACCTGCGCGATATCGCGCGCCACCGGGTTGTAGTACTCGGGAATCTGCATGCGCTCACCCTCTGGGTCGCCAACGGCCGCGCCCTCGCTCAGGGCTTGCGCGGGCCTCCGCGCCGGAAACCGCCGGCGCCGCGCGGCTGCGCGCCGGGCTTGGCGATGCGCTGAGCATGCGACACCCGCGGCAAATCCGCAAGATCCACCTCCAGCTCGCGCATCTCCCCCGGCTGCAGACCGTCCAGCGTCCACGGCCCTATCGCCGCCCGCACCAGGCGCAGCGTCGGCAACCCCACTTTGGCGGTCATGCGCCGCACCTGGCGGTTCTTGCCCTCGCTGATGACGATCTCCAGCCAGCCGTCCGGCACCGTTTTGCGAAAACGCACCGGCGGCGTGCGCTCCCATAGCGCGGGCGCGTCCATGCGCCGCGCCTGCGCCGGCTGGGTAGTGAAATCGCCCAGGTCGACGCCGCGGCGCAATTGCTCCAGCTGTTCCTCGCGGATCAGCCCCTCCACCTGCACCCAATAGGTCTTGGGCAGCTTCCAGCGCGGATTGGCGATGCGGTGTTGCAATTCGCCGTCGCCGGTCAAGAGCAGCAAGCCTTCGCTGTCGGTGTCCAGCCTGCCCGCCGGATACACGCCCGGCAAGGGCACGCAGGACTTGAGCGTCGGATGCTTGGGATGCTCGGAAAACTGGCAGATGACGCCGTAGGGCTTGTTGAGCAGGATGAGTCGGGACATGGCATGAAGAACGGCGAGAAAAGAATGAGGCGAATGATACAAGAGCCGGCCGCCGCGCGCCGCAAGTTTACCGGCGAAGGCGCTCCGTGCGCGGCCTATAATTCGCATTCGAACCGCCGCCGCGCAGTTATCAAGCATAAAAGTTCAAATGCGCAGCGAGCCAAGCGCGCGCGGAGAGGTATAATTCGCTTTTGAAAATTGCCCGAGAGTCTCCGGATCGTGTTCAGGCCGCGTCGTCTGGGCCGCCATCCGCCTTTCCAAGGTCTTTCCATGCGCCGGCAGCGCCCTGCGCAATCGTTCTGTCGTCACAAGATAAAAGGAGATAGAGTAATGCCTTCGGAACAGCCCAAAATCATCTACACACTGACCGACGAAGCGCCGGCGCTGGCAACCAGCGCCTTTCTGCCGGTCGTGCAAGCCTTCGCCGGCTCCGCCGGCATTGAAATCGCCACCGCGGACATTTCGCTGGCCGCGCGCGTCCTGGCCGAATTCCCCGACTATCTGGCCGACGAACAGAAAGTGCCGAACACGCTGGCCGAACTGGGCAAGCTGACCCAGCACCCCGACACCAACATCATCAAGCTGCCCAATATCAGCGCCTCCGTGGCCCAATTGATCGCCTGCGTCAAAGAACTGCAGGCCAAGGGCTACCCGCTGCCGGACTATCCGGAAAACCCGGCCTCCGACGCCGACAAAGCGATCAAGGACCGCTACGCCAAATGCCTGGGTTCCGCGGTGAACCCGGTGCTGCGCGAAGGCAACTCCGACCGCCGCGCGCCGCTGGCGGTGAAGAACTACGCCAAGAAGCATCCGCACTCAATGGGCGAATGGAAGCAATGGTCGCAGACCCACGTCTCCCACATGCACCACGGCGACTTCTACCACGGCGAAAAGTCGATGACGCTGGACAAGGCGCGCGACGTGAAGATGGAACTGACCACCAAGAACGGCCAGACCATCGTGCTCAAACCCAAAGTCGCGCTGCAGGCCGGCGAGATCATCGATTCCATGTTCATGAGCAAGAAGGCGCTGTGCGACTTCTACGAGCGTGAAATGGAAGACTGCCGCGAATCCGGCATCCTGTTCTCCCTGCACGTCAAAGCCACCATGATGAAGGTGTCCCACCCCATCGTGTTCGGCCACTGCGTCAAGATCTACTACAAGGAAGCCTTCGAAAAGCACGGCAAGCTGTTCGAGGAGTTGGGCGTCAACGTCAACAACGGCATGGCCACCCTGTACGAGAAGATCGAAACCCTGCCGGCTTCCAAGCGCGAAGAAATCATCCGCGATCTGCACGCCTGCCAGGAGCACCGTCCGCGCCTGGCCATGGTGGATTCGGCCAAGGGCATCACCAACTTCCACTCGCCCAACGACGTGATCGTGGACGCCTCGATGCCGGCGATGATACGCACCGGCGGCAAGATGTGGGGCGCCGACGGCAAACCGTACGATGCCAAGGCCGTCATGCCGGAATCCACCTTCGCCCGCATTTACCAGGAGATGATCAACTTCTGCAAATGGCACGGCAATTTTGATCCCAAGACCATGGGCACCGTGCCCAACGTCGGCCTGATGGCGCAGAAGGCCGAGGAGTACGGCTCCCACGACAAGACTTTCGAAATCCAGGAAGCCGGCGTCGCCAACATCGTCGACCTCGCCACCGGCGAAGTGCTGCTGTCGCAGAACGTCGAGCAAGGTGATATCTGGCGCATGTGCCAGGTGAAGGACGCGCCTATCCGCGACTGGGTCAAGCTGGCCGTCACCCGCGCCCGCAACTCCGGCATGCCGGCGGTGTTCTGGCTGGACCCGTACCGCCCGCACGAAAACGAGCTGATCAAGAAGGTGCACGCCTACCTGAAGGATTACGACACCAGCGGCCTGGAAATCCACATCATGTCCCAGGTGCGCGCGATGCGTTACACCCTGGAGCGCGTGGCGCGCGGCTTGGACACCATCTCGGTGACCGGCAACATCCTGCGCGACTACCTGACCGACCTGTTCCCCATCATGGAACTGGGCACCTCGGCCAAGATGCTGTCCATCGTGCCGCTGATGGCCGGCGGCGGCATGTACGAGACTGGCGCGGGCGGCTCCGCGCCCAAGCACGTGCAGCAATTGCTGGAAGAAAACCATCTGCGTTGGGACAGCCTGGGCGAGTTCCTGGCGCTGGCGGTGTCCTTGGAAGAGCTGGGCATCAAGACCGGCAACGGCAAGGCCAAGGTCTTGGCCAAAACGCTGGACCTCGCCACCGGCAAGCTGCTGGACGAGAACAAGTCCCCGTCGCGCCGCACCGGCGAGCTGGACAACCGCGGCAGCCAGTTCTACCTGACCCTGTACTGGGCCCAGGCGCTGGCTGAACAGTCCGACGACAAAGAGCTGCAGGCCCGCTTCGCCCCGCTCGCCCAGAATCTGGCCGACAAGGAGCAGAAGATTCTGGACGAGCTGAAGGCAGTGCAAGGCAAAGCGGCCGACATCGGCGGCTACTACCATCCCGACGCGGCCAAGTGCGGCGCGGTGATGCGCCCGAGCGCCAGCTTCAACGCCGCGCTGGCCGCCGTGCTCGGCTAAGCCCCTCCCTGTCCCGGCGGGAACTTCCCGCCCGACAAAGCGCCAAGACATCTGTCTTAGCGCTTTTTTTTGCGCCGTGCCAGCGGCGCCGACGGCAAGCTTTTCACGATTTTTTCATGGATAATCAAAATACGGGCTTGCCCAGCGGTGTGCCGTCGCGCACACCACCCTCAGGAGAAAAAGCATGAGCGTCACCCATATCAAGGTTCCGGCAGACGGTGAGAAGATTACCCCCGGCCGGCCGGCGCCCGATCATCCGATCATTCCTTTCATCGAAGGCGACGGCATAGGCGTGGACATCACCCCTGTGATGATCAAGGTGATAGACGCCGCGGTGGCCAAAGCCTATGGCGGCCGGAAGAAGATTCATTGGATGGAAGTGTACGCCGGCGAAAAATCCACCCGGCTCTACGGCCCGGATGAATGGCTGCCAAAAGAAACCTTCGACGCGTTGAAAACGTATTCGGTGTCCATCAAAGGCCCGATGACCACCCCGGTGGGCGGCGGCATCCGTTCGCTGAACGTGGCGCTGCGCCAGGAGCTGGACCTGTACCAGTGCGTGCGGCCGGTGCGTTACTTCAAGGGCGTGCCCTCGCCGCTGAAACAGCCGGAGCTGACCGATATGGTGATCTTCCGAGAGAACACCGAAGACATCTACGCCGGCATAGAGTGGCAAGCGGGCAGCGACGCCGCCAAGAAAGTAATCGCCTTCCTGCAGGACGAAATGGGCGTGAAAAAGATCCGCTTTCCAGAATCCTCCGGCATCGGCATCAAGCCGGTGTCCAAGGACGGCACCGAACGCCTGGTGCGCGCCGCCATCCGCTACGCGATAGACAACGACCGCAAGAGCGTGACCATCGTGCACAAGGGCAACATCATGAAGTACACCGAGGGCGGCTTCCGCGACTGGGCCTATACCCTGGCCAAGGACGAGTTCGGCGCGACGCCGATCGACGGCGGCCCGTGGTGCGCGTTCAAAAACCCGAAGACCGGCCGCGACATCGTGGTCAAGGACACCATCGCCGACGCCTTCTTGCAGCAAATCCTGCTGCGTCCGGCCGAATACGACGTGGTCGCCACGCTGAACCTGAACGGCGACTACATCTCCGACGCCCTGGCCGCGCAGGTGGGCGGCATCGGCATTGCGCCCGGCGCCAACATCTCGGATCAATACGCGGTGTTTGAAGCCACCCACGGCACAGCGCCCAAATACGCGGGCCAGGACAAAGTCAATCCCGGCTCGCTGATCCTGTCCGCGGAGATGATGTTGCGTCACCTAGGCTGGAAGGAGGCCGCCGATCTGGTGATCAAGGCGATGGAAGCCGCCATCGCCCACAAGCAGGTGACCTATGACTTCGCCCGCCTGATGGACGGCGCCGTAGAAGTCAGCTGCTCCGCCTTTGGCGACGCGATGATCGCGCGCATGTAGCCATTGGCCACGGCCATGAGAAAGCCTGCGTCACCGCGGGCTTTTTGATTTGGGGACCCGGCCTCAACGCCGCAGGTAATCGACGAAGGCGTAAGCCAGGCCGTCGGCGCTGACATGCGCCTCGCGGCTGTCCTCGCGCCAGAGTTCGGCGGACACCTCGGGGAAATGGGCGTCGCCCGAATACTCTCCGGCGATCTCGGTCAGCCGCAGGCAGTCCGCGCTGGCGATCGCCTGGCGGTACAACTCGGCGCCGCCGATCAAACACACTTCCTCCACCTCGCCGGCCAGAGCCAGCGCCTGCTCCAACGAATGCGCGGCTTCCGCGCCGTCGGCGCGCCAGTCCGCTTGGCGCGTCACCACGATGTTGCGGCGGCCCGGCAAGGGCCGGCCGATCGAATCCCAGGTCTTGCGGCCCATGATCACCGGCTTGCCCAGCGTCACCGCCTTGAAGTGCTTGAGATCCTCCGGCAGATGCCAAGGCAAGCGGTTGTCTATGCCTATCACCCGCTGGGCAGCCATCGCCGCCACCAGGGTCAAGCGCGGCTTCCCCGCCGCCATCATACCGCCACCGTCGCTTTGATGTGCGGGTGCGGGTCATAGCCTTCCAGTTCGAAATCCTCGAACTGGAAGCCGAAGATGTCCTTGACCTGCGGATTGAGTTTCAGCGTCGGCAAGGCGCGCGGCTCGCGCGACAGCTGCAGCGCGGCCTGCTCCAGATGGTTGCTGTACAGATGCGCGTCGCCCAGCGTGTGGACGAAATCGCCCGCCTTCAGCCCGCACACTTGCGCCATCATCATGGTCAGCAAGGCGTAACTGGCGATATTGAAGGGCACGCCCAGAAAGATGTCGGCGGAGCGCTGATAGAGCTGGCAGGACAGCTTGCCGTCGGCCACGTAGAACTGAAACAGGCTGTGGCAGGGCGGCAGCGCCATCTCATCCACCAGCGCCGGGTTCCAGGCCGACACGATCAAGCGGCGCGAATCCGGATTGCTCTTGATCATCGCCACCACATTGGCGATCTGGTCGATGTGGCGGCCGTCCGGCGCCGGCCAGCTGCGCCACTGGTAGCCGTAGACCGGCCCCAGATCGCCGTTTTCGTCGGCCCACTCATCCCAGATCGATACGCCGTTTTCCTTCAGATAGCGGATATTCGTGTCGCCGGACAGGAACCACAGCAGTTCGTGGATGATGGAACGCAGATGGCATTTCTTGGTGGTAATCAGCGGAAAGCCCTGTTGCAGATCGAAGCGCATCTGGTGGCCGAATACCGAACGGGTGCCGGTGCCGGTGCGGTCGGACTTGTCGTGGCCATGTTCCAGCACATGGCGCATCAGGTCGAGATACTGTCGCATTGTGTTCATTCCATCTTTGATGCCGGCCATTGTACCCGACTTGAAGCCGCCTCGGAAAAGCTGGCCCGGCCTCGCCGCTTCGGCTACCATTCTCTTTAAAATCAAGACAGAAGCATGAAACACCGGACATGGCTGAAGATTCCGACCTCGAACGCACCGAACCCGCCACCGCGAAACGGCTGGGCCTCGCCCGCGAAGACGGCAATATCCCCCGCTCCCGCGAACTGACCACCTTCGCCATCACCATGGCCGGCGTGGCGCTGCTGATGGCTCAGGGCGGCCATATCGCCGCCAATCTGGCGCAGACCATGCGCGCCCTGCTCACCTTCGACCAGACCACGGTGCACAATGTGGAGCCGGCGCTGACTCGCTTCAAGGAAACCATTTTCAGCGCGCTGTGGAGCCTGGCTCCGTTGCTGACCGGCCTGGCGCTGGTGGCGCTGTTCGTGCCCATGCTGGTAGGCGGCTGGAATCTCACCTTCAAAGCGATCGAACCCAAATTCAGCAAACTCAACCCGCTGCCCGGCATCAAGCGCATGTTCTCCGTCAACGCCGCCACCGAGGCGCTCAAGGCCATTCTCAAGAGCGTGCTGATCGGCGGCATCGCCACCTGGTTCATCTGGCGCGAGCGCGCCGAGATCATCGGCCTGATTTCCATGCCCCTGCCCACCGGCATCGCCAAGATGACCGATATGATCATCACCACCTTCTTCGTGGTGACTTCGGCGATGATTCTGCTGGTGGCCATCGACGTGCCGTTTCAGCTGTGGAGCTATCACAAGAAACTGCGCATGACCAAGGAAGAGATCAAGCAGGAATACAAGGAAGCCGAAGGCTCGCCCGAGGTCAAAGGCCGCATCCGCCAGATGCAGCGCGAAGCCGCCCGCAAACGCATGATGCAGGAGATCCCCAGCGCCAACGTCATCGTCACCAACCCTACCCACTACGCGGTGGCGATCAAGTACGACGACGGAATGCGCGCGCCGCAAGTGGTGGCCAAGGGCTCGCTCAAGCTAGCGGAAAAAATCATAGACACCGGCAAAGAGCACCACGTCATTGTCATGCGCTCACCCAGCTTCGCCCGCGCGCTGTACTTCCACGCAGAGCTGGGCGACGACATCCCCGCCAAGCTCTACGCCGCCGCCGCCCAAGTGCTAGCCTATGTGTTCCAGCTCAAGAGCTACCAGGACAACGGCGGCCTGGCCCCGGTGTTCCCGGACCAGTTGGACGTGCCCGCCGAACTTGACCCGCAAAGCAAACGCCAGCAAGATGCGACGCCACCATAATGATAAGGTCGACGAACCGATTCGACCGGCTTGAGCCATAAATCCAGCATGGACTCCATACTAGACATACTGAAGCGCTTCAAAGTCACCCAGTTGGCCGGCCCCGTACTCATCATCCTGATTCTGGCGATGATGGTGCTGCCGCTGCCGCCGGTGCTGCTGGACATTTTCTTCACTTTCAACATCGCCGTCTCGGTGATCGTGTTGTTGGTGGGGATCAACGTGCGCAAACCGCTGGACTTTTCCGCCTTCCCCACCGTGCTGTTGGTCACCACCCTGCTGAGGCTGTCGCTGAACGTAGCCTCCAGCCGGGTGATCCTGCTAGAGGGGCACTCCGGGCCGGACGCCGCCGGCAAGGTGATCGAATCCTTCGCCCACTTCCTGATCGGCGACAACGTCGCCATCGGCATCGTGGTGTTCGTCATCATCACCATCATCAACTTCGTGGTGATCACCAAGGGCGCCGGTCGCATCGCCGAAGTGAGCGCCCGCTTCACGCTGGACGCGATGCCCGGCAAACAGATGGCCATCGACGCCGACCTCAACGCCGGCTTGATCGGCGAGGACGAGGCGCGCACGCGTCGCTCCACCATCGCGGAGGAAGCCAACTTCTTCGGCGCGATGGACGGTGCCTCCAAATTCGTGCGCGGCGACGCCATGGCCGGCATCCTGATCATCGTCATCAATATCGTAGGCGGCCTGATCGTCGGCATGGTCCAGCATGATCTGGACGCCGGCGTCGCCGCCAAGACCTACACTCTGCTGACCATCGGCGACGGTCTGGTGGCGCAAATCCCCGCTCTGATCATCTCCACCGCCGCCGGCATCGTGGTGTCTCGCGTGGGCACCGACAAGGACATGTCCGAGCAATTCCTCGGCCAGATGTTCACCAAGCCGCAAGTGCTGTACATCACCGCCGCGGTGATAGGCATGGTCGGCCTGATTCCCAATATGCCGCACTTCTCCTTCCTGCTGATCGCCGGCAGCCTGGGCCTGCTGGGCCGAGTGATGGAGAAGCGCCAGAAAGCCGAGGCGCTGCAGGCCGAGCAGCAACAACAGGCCGCGCCGCCGCCGGAGCACACCACGACGGAAGTCAGCTGGAACGATGTGCAGCATGTGGACCAACTGGGCATGGAAGTGGGCTATCGACTGATTCCGCTGGTGGACCGCAGCCAAGACGGGGAACTGCTGCGCCGCATCCGCGGCATCCGCAAGAAGATCGCTCAGGAGCTGGGCTTCCTGGTGCCGCCCGTCCATATCCGCGACAACCTGGAAATCAAGCCCAACGCCTACCGCATCCTGCTCAAGGGCGTGGAACTGGGCATAGGCGAAGCCTTCATCGGCCAATATCTGGCCATCAATCCGGGCCGGGTCAACGGCGAACTGGCCGGCACCCCCACCACCGATCCGGCCTTCGGCCTGCCCGCGATCTGGATAGACGCCGGCAAGCGCGAAGAGGCGCAGAGCTTGGGCTACACCGTGGTGGACGCCAGCACCGTGGTGGCCACCCACATCTCCAACTTGCTGCAGACCCACGCGGCGGAATTGCTGGGGCGCGAGGAAGTGCAGGCCTTGATCGATCACCAGGCCAAGGAGTCGCCCAAGCTGATCGAAGACTTGGTGCCCAAGGTGGTGCCGGTAGGCACGCTGCAGAAAGTGCTGCAACAGCTGCTGACCGAAGGCATCCATATCCGCGATTTCCGCACCATACTGGAAACACTGGCCGATCACGTGGCCACCACTCAGGACATCGACGAGCTGACCAATATCGTTCGCACCGCCTTGTCCCGCGTCATCGTTCAGCAATTATTCCCCGGCGAGCAAGAATTACCCTTGATGACCCTGGAGCCGACATTGGAAAATGTGCTGATGCAGGCGGTGCAATCCAAGACCGGAGGAGGCCTGGAACCCGGCCTGGCGGAAAATCTGCTGGCCAGCGCCGCCCAGGAAACCGAACAAGTGGAAATTCAAGGGTACAATCCGGTACTCTTGACCGCGCCGGGGCTGCGGCCCTTGCTGGCGCGCTTCCTGCGCCGCGCGCTGCCGCAGCTGCGTGTTATTTCTCATAATGAGATACCGGACAATAAATCAATTCGTATAATTGCTGTAATTGGGGGAAGCAAGGGCTAATCGAACATGGTGGTGAAAAAGTTTTTCGGCAAAACCACGCGTGACGCGCTCAGACAAGTTCGAGAAGAACTGGGCGCGGACGCCCTGATTTTGTCCAACCGCCCCACCATGGGCGGAGGGGTGGAAATCATGGCGGTGGCTGACGCCGACGTCGCCAACCTCGCCACCAACCTGGCCACCTCCTCCAGCAAGCACCCGCCGCGCAACGCGCCGCCGGTGGTCAACCGCGCGCCCTCGCCGCTGCCCACCCCGGCAGGAGCGGCGGTCAACCGCGCCATCGCCCGCACTTACGCGATGCCGGTGGAGCCGCTGGACAGCCCGCCGCCGCCGCGCATCGAGGCGCAGCAACCGCGCCAACGCATCGAACCGGCCTTCGCGCCGGAACCCCAGGCCGCGCCCCGGCCATCCTATCCGCCGCCGCAGTACGCGCAAGCCTCGCCGCAAGCCGCCGCCGCGCCGCGCGTGCAAGCGCCGGCTCCAAGCGCCCCGCCGCCGCGCCCCGCCGCGCCTCCCGTCGCGAACAACGGCGAGGAGCCAGAGGTGATGGCTCAGGAACTCAAGCAGATCGGCGACGAGATCAAGCTGCTGCGCAGCCTGCTGCAAAGCCAGCTGGCCAGCTTCGCCTGGTCCGATATGGAAGGCAAAGCGCCCAATCGCCTCGAGTTGTTCAAACACCTGCTGGCCATGGGTTTTTCCGCCCACCTGATCCGCCAGCTGATCGAAAAGATGCCGGCTCAGTACGAGGCCGAGGTCGCGGTCAAGTGGGCGCGCTCGGCGCTGATGCACAACCTGAAGTGCGCCGACTCCGACAAGGAAATCATGGACCGCGGCGGCATCTTCGCGCTGGTCGGCCCCACCGGCGTCGGCAAGACCACCACCGTGGCCAAGCTGGCGGCCCGCGCCACCATGCGCTTCGGCGCCCAGCATGTGGCCTTGATCACCACCGACAGCTACCGGATCGGCGCTCAGGATCAATTGCGCATCTACGGCAAGATTCTCGGCATCCCGGTGTTTTCCATCCAGAACGAAGGCGATCTGCAACTGACCTTGGCCGATCTTTCCAACCGCCACATCGTCTTCATCGACACTGTGGGCATGGGCCAGCGTGACGCCCGCGTGCTGGCGCAGATTGAAATGTTCCGCACCGCCGGCCGGCCGATAGAACGGCTGCTGCTGCTGGCCTCCAACGCAGACGGCCAGACGCTGGAAGACGTGGTGCGCCGCTATCGCGGCGACGGCCTCACCGGCTGCGTCTTGTCCAAAATAGACGAATCCGTGGCGATGGGCCCCAGCCTGGACGTGATCATCCGCAACCGGCTGCGTCTGTTCTACATCACCAACGGACAGCGCGTGCCGGAAGACCTCCACGCCGCCCACGCCGGCTTCTTGGTGGACCGCGCGATGCGCTCGCTGCAGCAGCACTCCCCCTTCACCCTTCAGGCCGACGAACTGCCCATCATGAACGCGGCCCAAGCCGGATGGCTGTAAGCGCGATGCAGGATCAAGCCGCCAGCCTCCGCCTGCTCAGCGCCCGATCCGCGCGCGCCCCCAGCTTCGCCTTCATCGGTTCCGCCAGCGCCGGCGCCAGCACTGTGGCCACCGAACTGGCGCTGGGTCTGGCCTACGCCGGCCAGCGGCCGCTGCTGGTGGACTGTACGCTGGGTCAGGTGCAGGCGCGCCGGCTCGGCGTGCCCACCACCGCCACCCTGGAAAGCCAGGTGCTGACCCTGGGCGGGCTGGATGAGATGATGGTGGGCTCGCGCCAAGGCATTCAGTTGATCAATCTCTACGCCCGCCCGGAAGAGCGCGCGCTGTTCTCCGCCCAATTGTGGCTGCGCTTGGGCAGCGAGTTCGCCGCGCTGGAGCGCGACGCCTCGGTGTTATTGGTTGACGCCCCCAGCCCCGCTCACGATCCTGTGCCGGCCAGCGTAGCCGACAATTTGGTATTAGTGCTCACGCCGGCGGCGGAGTCGCTGACAACGGCCTACGCTAATATCAAGAGGTTGTCCGGCAGCTACGGCCGCCAGCGCTTCAATGTGCTGATCAACCGCGCGCGCCATCTGGAGGAAGCACGCGAACTATTCACCCGGCTGTCCGCCGCCACCGGCGAATTCTTGTCGGTGTCGCTGCGCTGGGTGGGCTTCGTGCCGATGGACAACGCGGTGCGCCGCAGCCAGACGCTGCGCCGGCCGCTGATGGAGGCGTTTCCGGACAGCGAGGCCGCGATGGCCTTCTCTCAGCTGGCCGCGGTGCTGCCGCAGTGGGACACCCAGGAAACGCCGCGCAGCGGCACCGGATTCATGGATTTGTTGATTGCCGCCTCGCGCGACTGGGCCGAGGCGGATGGAGTCAAACCGCTATGAGCTTGCCGTCCTTACGCCGAACCGGCTACGCCGCCGCCTCGCCTCCCGCCGAGATCGACGTGGAGGCCTACGCGCCGCTGGTCAAGAAGCTGGCCGGCATGATGATCGCCCGGCTGCCGGCCTCGGTCGACATCGACGACTTGATCCAGGTCGGCGTCATCGGCCTGATCGAGGCCGCGCGCCAGTTCGATCCGGCCCAGGGCGTGATGTTCGAAACCTTCGCCAGCCAACGAGTGCGCGGCGCCATGCTGGACGAATTGCGCCGCGAAGACTGGATGCCGCGCCAGGCGCGCCGCCACTCGCGCCAGATCGAGGACGCTGTCCGCCAGCTGGAACACCAACTGGGCCGCTCGCCGCTGGAATCGGAAATCGCCGCGCAAATGGGGCTGGAGCTGGAACAATACCAGGACATGCTGGGCGATTGCCGCGGCATGACCTTGCTGCATTTCGAAGACTTTTCCAACGACGACGGCGACGCGCTGCCCGACGCGGTGGCCAATGTCGCCGACGACGACTCGCCGGACCCGTTCGCCGCGCTGGCCGACGGCGGCTTCCGCCAGGCGCTGATAGACGGCATCAAGCTGCTGCCGGAGCGCGACCAGTTGGTGATGTCCCTGTATTACGAGCAGGAATTGAACTTGAAGGAAATCGGCGCGGTGCTCGGCGTCTCCGAATCGCGAGTCAGCCAACTGCACAGCCAGGCCATCGCCCGGCTGCGCGCGCGCATCAAGGACTGGCTCTGACCCTCCGCGCCCTGACGCGGCATAACATTAAAAACCGGAACTTCGCGTGGATAAGATAAGCATTGTAGCCATTCTGATGGGCCTGACCGCCATTATCGCGGGGCAGGCGCTGGAGGGCGGCAACATCGGCTCCCTGATGCAGCTGACCGCCTTCATGATCGTCATCGGCGGCACCGTCAGCGCGGTGATGCTACAAAGCACGCCCAAGCAATTCGCCGCCGGCGTGCGCATGCTCAAATGGATTTTCCAGCCGCCGGTGCTGGATCACGACAAGATGATCCGCGAAGTCATTAACTGGAGCCAGACCGCGCGCAAGGGCGGCCTGCTGGCGCTGGAAGGCTACATCAATCTGCAAAAAGACCCCTTCATCAAGAAAGCGCTGCAAATGCTGGTGGACGGCGCGGAGCCTGACACCTTGCGCTCGGTGATGGACGTGGAGATCTCCATGTTCGAACACGCGCGCAAACAAGCGGCGCGGATCTGGGAATCCGCCGGCGGCTACGCGCCGACCATGGGCATTCTGGGCGCGGTGCTGGGCCTGATCCACGTGATGGAAAACCTGTCCGACCCGTCCAAGCTGGGCGCAGGCATCGCCGTTGCCTTCGTTGCCACCGTCTACGGTGTCGGCTCCGCCAACTTGCTGTTCCTGCCCATCGCCAACAAGCTCAAGCACCTGATCGCCTCGGAAGTCGCCTTGAAAGAGCTGGTGGTGGAAGGCCTGGTCTCCATCGCCAACGGCGAAAACCCGCGCATCATCGAAAGCCGTCTCAAGGGCTTCCTGGCGATGCACGAGTAAAAAGCGCGCGCCCGGCGCGCGCTTTCCCGCCGGCGGCCTAAGAACCTGTTTACGATCTCGCGAGCAAGAGCGAGACAAGGCAAAAACGGCTGAAAAAGCGGAGTGTACACACGGTACATGAGCATTTTGAATGCCGCTTTCAACGCCGTATCGCCGACGCGTAGCGGATCGTAAACAGGTTCTAAGCGGCCGCCTTCCTCCTCTCCGCTCACCCCCTCCCCCATCGTCGTTTTTTGAAAGACAGGCCCCGCCTTTTTCGCTGCAATGGTCGGCGCGGCCAGACCCCTGGCCCGAAACCAAAGTAGCGCCCGCGCGCCGGCCCAGCGCCACAGCGAGGGAAAGCCCCTCTCCATCCCCTATTCCGCCTGGAACAGCAGATGAAAATATCGAGCCCGATATCCATCAAAACAATCTACGAACAATTGCTTCAACAACCGGCGGCCAAGCAGGGCAAAGCCCAGGACCTGAGATTCGGCCTGAGCAAAAGCGGCGCCCTGGTGGTGTACAACAGCCGGCTGCACAGCCTGCTGCACCCGGATCAGACCAAACGCGCCAAGGCCTTCGTCCGGCAGCTCTGCCAGGACCCAAACGCGCAAGCCAATCTTTACCACGCCAAAAAGGCCTTGATCAGCCAAAGCCGCGTGGTGCACGACCACGCCAAATACGGCGATCCCACGGCGAACTTCAGGCAGGACGCCAGGCAGAACAAAATCGTCACCACCTCCTCGCCGCAAGAAAAGCTCTTGTTCGAGCGGGATAAATCGCAAGTGCTGTCCGGCAGCGTGGCTCCACTGATCGGCAAGGGAGTGCTTTCCGTCGAAGGAGGCTCCCAGACAGCCGCCCCAGCCGGCGTCGTCGACTGCATCCGCTACGACAGCGATGGAGAGCAAAAAGGCAAGGACGCCATCTCCGCCGACTTCATCAAGTTCTACCACGGCGGCCAGACCAAGGCGGAGGAACTGATCCCCGGCACCCCGATCGGCAACCATTACAATAAATTCCAGTTTGGCGACGCGCTGCGGCTGATTGAAATCGGCAACGGCCTACAGGGCACGGTGGGCATGAAGTTCGACACCGGCAAGATGCAGGACGGCGATTGCTGCTTGTTCAGCGCCGGCGCGCTCTCCGGCTGCACCATGGTCTACGCGCTGAAGGAGGGAATGCTCTACGCCTACCACGCCGGAACCGTGAAAAACGGCGACGATCAATGGGAGACGGCAAGCGATGGAGCACGCTCCATTGTCGACGCCCATAGACGGCTCTGCGGCGACCAAGCTCCGCCAGACCATCCGGTCGGCAATAACCGCGAACTGGCCGCCTTTCTTCACGAGCATTTCGAGCACGCGATGATGGTGTACAGCGGCAAAGGCGAAAACCTGGACCTAGGCGAACATAGCCGCCTTGGCCATTTTGACTACAGCAAAACCTCGCCGCAGGAGCTGGCCAGCGTCGGCAACGCGCTGGCGCTGCTCAAGAAAACGGGAGACCGTCTGAGCATCGAGTTTCTGGGCGACAGCATGCAGATCAATCACAACTGCGGCGTTCATTCACAGGACGCCGAAATTTACGCGGTCGACATGAGTCAGCTTTGAGCCCACGCCCAATCAGCGACAAGCCGCCGCTACTGGAAAAACTGCTGTAAGTAATCGACGAAAGCCCGGACCTTGCCCGGCACGTGCCGCCGCGCCGGGTACACCGCCGACAAGTCCAGGCAATGCCAGTCGTAATCGCTGAGCAACGGGACCAGCGTGCCGTCCGACAGGCCCTGCTCCACCAGAAAGCGCGGCTGCAGGATCACCCCCATGCCGTGGACGGCGGCGTCCGTCAGGATGTCGCCGTTGTTGGCTCGCAGCATGCCCTTGACCTTGACCCGGCCGCTGCTGCCGTCCGGCGCGGTGAAGTCCCATAGGTTGGGCTGCGCGGTCAGCGCGTACAACAGACACTGATGCCCGGCCAGATCCGCTGGCGTAGCCGGCGTGCCGCAGCGTTGCAGATAGCTGGGCGCGGCGACGACCAGATCTTTTATCCGCGCCAGCCGGCGCGCCACCAAGGAGGAGTCCGACAGATTCGACACCCTCAACCCCAGGTCGAAGCCTTCTTCCACCAAGTCCACCCGCCTGTCGTTCAAGTTGAGCTCCACTTCGATCTGTGGATACTGCTGGTGAAAACCGGCCACCGCGCGTCCCAGGTAACGCATGCCGAAGGAAACCGGCGCCGACACCCGCAAGCGCCCCACCGGACTACTGGCGCCCTGCGATAAACGGGCGTCCAGATCGTCAAGCTCAGCCAACAGGCCGCCGGCTTGCCCCAGATAGGTCTCGCCCGCCTCGGTCAGCGACAAACGTCGCGTGGTGCGATGCATCAGCCGCACGCCCAAACGCCCTTCCAGACTGGACACCAGCTTGGTCACCATCGCCCGCGACAGCTCCAGCCGCTCGGCGGCGGCGACGAAACTGCCCAACTCCGCCACGCAAACGAAGGCGCGGATTTCCGAAAAGCGGTCCATGATCATTTCCTATTGGTAAACAATATTTTTATTAATAGCGGATTTATTGAGTTTTCTCTACATGGTCAAATGCACTCCATCGCAAACTTGATTGGAACCCACCATGAACCGCTTCCAAAACCCCGCCCTCGGCACCCTGATCCTGCGCCTGTCGCTGGGTCTGATGTATCTGTCCCACGGCCTGCTCAAACTGTTGGTGTTCACCCCGGCCGGCACCGCCGGTTACTTCGCCAGCCTGGGCCTGCCCGGCTTCGTCGGCTACCTGGCCATCCTGGCCGAGGTCGGCGGCGGCCTGCTGCTGCTGTCCGGCTTCTTCGCCCGCTGGGTGGCCCTGGCGCTGACCCCGCTGTTACTCGGCACCATCGTGCTGGTGCACGGCGCCCACGGCTGGATGTTCGCCAACGAAGGCGGCGGCTGGGAATACCCGGCTTTCCTGATCGCCGGCTCGCTGGCCCTGTTCTTTCTAGGCGACAACAAGCGCCAGGCCTGAAACGACGGCGCCTGACGCGTGTCCAAGACGGCGGCCCTCCAAAAGGCCGCCGTTTTTCATTTCGCGCATAACAAAAATGCAACAGCCGTCCGACCTCGGGCCCCGCCGCCAAGACACTCGCATTTCCACGCAAAACCAATCCCCGTCGCAGCCAGCCTCGTCTCTCCGCCATCGTCTCCGCGCGAACTAGTGCAAATACGTGAATTCCTACTTGCGCAATTTCTTGATTGCCATCAAGCTGCACCGTTATTTCGATGTAGTTAAACTACAATATTGGCATCATATCGCCAGTTGGACAGTAAGCGTCTGTACTGTTGCTGCGCCATGAATGTCACAGCTCCATCGAATCAAGACAGGCCTTTCCCTACGGTGTACCCTATCCGGCACGCCAATGCGGAACCGCTCATGAAGAAGCAGGCCGACGCTCGTAATAAAACAACTGATAAATTCCCGATCTGAGGAGTTACATATGAGCACACCCTTGCCAAGACTGAAGATCCTCGCCCCCCTCTCCGGGTGGCTGGTCGCCCTGGACACCGTCCCGGATCCGGTGTTCGCCGGCAAGATGGTGGGAGACGGCATCTCGCTGGACCCCACCTCCTGCAGTCTGCTCGCGCCGGTCTCCGGCGTCGTCAGCAACCTCCATTCCGCGCACCACGCGCTCACCATCACTTCGCCCGAAGGCGTCGAAGTCATGGTGCACATCGGCATCGACACCGTCATGCTCAAAGGCCAGGGCTTCCAGCCGCTGGTGGAGCAAGGGCAGCGCGTCAGCGCCGGTCAGGCGCTGATCGACTTCAATCTGGATTTGGTGGCGCGCAACGCGCAAAGCCTGCTGACCCAGATCATCATTACCAACGGGGACGAAACCGTCAGCGCCATGCACCGCGCCAGCGGCTTGGTCGAGGCCGGCAAGACCGCGGTACTGGAGCTTGAACTGGCCGGCGCGGCCGCTGCCGCGGCGCCGGCGGTCGGCGGCGCCAAACTGCTGTCGCCGGAAATCGAAATCACCAATCCCGCCGGCCTGCACGCTCGCCCGGCCGCCGTGTTCGCCAGCAAGGCGAAAAGCTTCCAGTCCGACATTCACTTGCTGTTGGACGAGCAGTCCGCCAACGCCAAGTCCGTGGTCGGCGTAATGGGCCTGTCCACCCGCAACGGCGACAAGGTACGCATCGAAGCGGCCGGCGCGGACGCTGAACAGGCGCTGGCCGAACTGACCCAACTACTGCTGGACCGCTGCGGCGAGGCCGAAGACGAAGCGCCGGCAGCGCCCGCGCCCATCGCCGCCGTAGCCCAACAACAGGAAAGCGCCGAGCTGCTGGTCGGCGTCGGCGCCTCGCCCGGCCTGGCCATCGGCCGCGTCTACCATCACCGGCTGCAGGAATTCGACGTGCCGGAATTCGGCCAGGGCGCCAGCCTGGAGCAGCAACACTTCGCTCGCGCCACTGAAGAAGCCGCCCAGCAGATAGACGCGGTCAAGAGTCAGCTGACCGACAAAGCCAAACAGGCCATCCTGTCCATGCACCAGGAACTGCTGCAAGACCCGGACCTGCTGGCGCAAACCTACGCCGGCCTGGCGGACGGCAAGTCCGCCGCCTGGTCCTGGCGCGCCGCCTTCAGCTCCTACTCCGCGCGCCTGGAAGCGCAAGACAACGCGCTGCTGCGCGAACGCGCCAACGACATCCGCGACGTGGGCCGCCGCGTGCTGGCGCTGCTGGCCGGCGTCAAACAGGCCAGCCTGGATGTGCCTGCCGGCTCCATTCTGATCGCGGAAGACCTGACTCCGTCCGACACCGCCGCGCTGGACCCCAACAAGGTGCTGGGCTTCTGTACCCGCACCGGCGGCGCCACCAGCCACGTGGCCATCCTGGCGCGTTCGCTGGGCATACCGGCGATCTGCGGCATCTCCCAAGCCGCGCTGGCCCTGCCCGACAGCGAACAGGTCATCATCGACGGCGGCCGCGGCACGCTGCGCATCGCGCCGAACGCCGAGCAGTTGGCCACTGCCGAGGCGGAGATCGCGCAGATCGCGGAACGCCGCGCGGCCGAGGCGGCGATGTCGCAGCGGGAGGCCCGCACCAGCGACAGCGTCCGCATCGAAGTGGTGGCCAATATCCGCAACGCCGCCGACGCGCGCGAAGCGGTGGCCAAGGGCGCCGAGGGCGTGGGTCTGCTGCGTTCGGAGTTCCTGTTCGACAACCGCGACACCCCGCCCAGCGAGCAGGAACAGGCGGATGAATACTGCGCGGTGGCCCGCGCGCTGGGCACGGAACGCCCGTTGGTGGTGCGCACGCTGGACGTGGGCGGCGACAAGCCCTTGTCTTACCTGCCCCTGCCCAAGGAGGACAACCCCTTCCTTGGCCTGCGCGGCATCCGCGTCAGCCTGGAACGCCCGGACCTGTTGCGCACCCAGTTGCGCGCCATCTTGCAGGCCGCGCCGCTGACCCGCTTGCACATCATGTTCCCCATGGTGGCCTCGCTGGACGAGTTGCGCGCCGCCAAGGCCATCCTGGCCGAAGAGCAGGCCGCCAGCGGCAGGCAAGACGTCAAGGTGGGCATCATGGTGGAAGTGCCGTCCGCCGCCGTCATGGCCGCGCGCTTTGCGCCGGAAGTGGACTTCTTCTCCATAGGCACCAACGACCTGACTCAGTACGTGCTGGCGATGGACCGCGGCCACCCGCAGCTGGCCAAGCAAGCCGACGCGCTGCACCCGGCGGTGCTGGCGATGATAGCGATGACTTGCGACGGCGCCCGCGCCCACGGCAAATGGGTGGGTATCTGCGGCGGCCTGGCCTCCGACGAACGCGCCGCGCCGCTGCTGGTGGGCATGGGCGTCACCGAGCTGTCGGTCAGCACCCCGGCGCTGGCCGCGGTCAAAGCCACGCTGTCGCGCTGGAGCGCGGCGGAGTGCCTGACCCTGGCGCAGCAGGCGCTGGCCCTGTCCACGGCGAGCGAAGTCCGCGAGCATCTGAACTCGCAAGCCCGATAAACAAAGCGCTCCGGCCATCCGGAGCGATGTGGGGCGGCGAACGCCGCCCGCTATTTCCTACGCTGTTGAGCAAGGAATGAACCACCATGTTTAGTCAATCATTCGCATTTCTGCAAAAGATCGGCAAAGCGCTGATGCTGCCGGTGGCCGTGCTGCCGGTGGCCGGCCTGCTGCTGGGCATAGGCGCCACCGATTTCCACACCCAGAGCACTGTGGCGCTGGCCATCCTGTCGCTGATGAAAAACGCCGGCGACGTGATCTTCGGCAATCTGCCGCTGATCTTCGCCGTCGGCGTGGCGCTGGGCTTTACCGAGAACGACGGCGTGGCCGCGATCGCCGCGGTGATCGGCCATCTGGTCACCACCGTCACTCTAGGGGTGATGGCCGGCCTGATGGGCGTCAAACCCGACACCATCATGGGTCTGCCGTCGATACAGACCGGGGTGTTCGGCGGCATTCTCGCCGGCGGCCTGGCGGCGTATATGTTCAACCGCTATTACCGGATCAAGCTGCCCGAATATCTGGGCTTCTTCGCCGGCAAGCGCTTTGTGCCCATCATCACCGCCATCAGCGCCATCGCGCTGGGCGTGGCCCTGTCCTTCATCTGGCCGCCGATAGGCAACGCCATCAAGAGCTTCTCGCAGTGGGCCGCGGTCAGCGATCCGCGCACCGCCGCCACCGTCTACGGCTTTGTCGAGCGCCTGCTGCTGCCCTTCGGCCTGCACCATATCTGGAACGTGCCCTTCTTCTTTGAAATCGGCGCCTTCCCCGACGCGGTGAGCGGCAAGATGATACACGGCGACATCAACCGCTTCTTCGCCGGCGATCCCACCGCGGGCATCCTGTCCGGGGCCTTCCTGTTCAAGATGTTCGGTCTGCCGGCGGCGGCCATCGCCATCTGGCATTCGGCCAAGCCGGAGAACCGCGTCAAGGTGGGCGGCATCATGATTTCCGCCGCGCTGACGTCCTTTTTGACCGGCATCACCGAACCCATCGAATTCTCCTTCCTGTTCGTGGCGCCGGTGCTGTATTTCCTCCACGCTTGCCTGGCGGCGTCGGCGCAATTCATCGCCAACACCCTGGACATGCACATGGGTTTCACCTTCTCCCAGGGCGGCATCGACTTCCTGATGTTCAACCTGATCGGCGACAAGGCCAAACACGCCTGGTACGTGTTCATCCTCGGCCCGATCTACGCCGTCATCTACTACAGCGTGTTCCGCTTCGTCATCGCCAAGTTCAACCTGAAAACCCCGGGCCGCGAGGATGAGAGCGCCGAAGCCGGCGTGGAGCTGAGCGAAGACGCGCGCGCGCGCGAACTGGTACTGGCCTTTGGCGGCCGTTCCAACATCAGCAGCCTGGACGCCTGCATCACCCGGCTGCGCATCGCGGTGCGCGAGCCGGCCAAGGTGAATCAGGCCAAGCTCAAGAGCATGGGCGCGTCCGGCGTGGTGGTGGTGGGCAACGGCATCCAGGCCATCTTCGGCCCTCGGTCGGAAAACCTGAAAACCGATATGGAAATCTATCTGCGCGGCGCCGGCGCGGACGCCGAACTCGACGCTCCCGCCAAGGCGCCGGCTCCAGTGGCTCATGCCGCAACGCCGACGCCCGCCGCGGATCAAAACCAAGCCGCGGCGCTACGCCAGGCGCTGGGCGGCGCGGCCAACCTGGCCAAGGTGGAAGCCATCGCCCATACCCGTTTGCGCGTGGAGCTGAAACAGGGGTCTCAGTTCAATCAAGACGCCGCCCGCGCGGCCGGCGTGGCGGCGATGCTGGAAGTCGCCCCCGGCGTCTGGCATTTGATCGTCGGCGACCGGGCCGCCGGCCTGGCGCAAGCGCTGCAAGACTGAACGAGTCCTCTCCGACATGCAAAACGCCAGCGCTTGCGCTGGCGTTTTTTATTGGAACTCCGCTCCCGACTACAAAGCGAACAAGTCGCGCAGATGACGCGCCACGCCGGCCTCGCGGTTGCTGCCTATGCGCGGCACATCCGGCAGTTGCTCTGCCAGACGAGCCTGGGCATTGCCCATCATTCGCGGATGGCCGGCGGTGCGCAGCAGTTCGATATCGTTCTGGCCGTCGCCGAAAGCCAGGCAATGCGCCTTGTCCAGGCCCAAATCCGCCAGCACCAGCTCCAGCGCGTGGCCTTTGGATACGCCGGGCGCCATCACTTCCAGGCAGTCGTCGGCCGAGAAAGTAATATACAGCTCGTCGCCAAAGGCCTGGTGCAGCTTGCGCTCCACCTCCAGCAAATGCGCGTGCTCTCCGATGTAGAGCACTTTGCCGACGCCCGCGCCGCTGTGTCCGGCCAGATCGGCCAGTTGATAACGCAAGCCGGAATCGGCGTGGAAGTTGAGCAGATACTGGCAAGGCTGATCGATCAGCCAAGCGTCGTCCAGATAGAAGTTCAGCACGGTGCCGGCGGCGAATTCCGCTTGCGCCAGCCTGCGTACCAAGGCGGGATCGATATCCTGGCGATGCACCAGCTTGTCGTCGGGATCATGCACCCGCGCGCCGTTGGAAGTAATCAGGTGGGCGCGGATGCCCAGCGCCTGACGAATGCCCTGCACGTCCAGATAATGGCGGCCGGTGGCGATGGCGAATCGCACGCCTCGCGCCTGCAAAACTTGCAAGGTGCTGGCGGTGAAGTCGTCCACCGCGTGATTGGGGTCCAGCAAGGTGCCATCCAGATCGGATGCGATGAAGTGATACACCATCAAACTCCCGCGACAACAGAAGCGCACATTATACGCCCGCCCGGCGATGCTGCCCATCAATGCGAGCGGACGCTTTCTGCTCCGAACTGGTATCAGTTGGGCGCGGCCTCGCCGCCAAACTGCTCATAGGCCTGCAACGCCTCCGCCGCCGTCATCAAGGACGGGCCGCCGCCCATATAGACGGCCACCTGCAGCATCTCCATGAATTCGGCGCGGCTGCAACCCAGTTCCACCAGCGCCTTGGCGTGGAAAGCCAGGCAGCCCTGACAACGGTTGGCGATGCCTATGGCCAGCGCGATCAGCTCCTTGGTCTTGTTCGACAGAGCACCGTCCGCGTGAGCGGCGCGGCTCATCTGGCCGAAGCCTTTCATGGTTTCCGGAATTTCCTTGCGCAGCTTGCTCAACTCCGCGCCGAGCTCCGCGCTTAATTCGGGATAGCTGTAACTCATGGCCCGTCTCCTCAACATAACAATATATATTATATTTAATTATATATTGAAAAGCAAAAGCAAGCGGCAATGCAAAAAGCCGAACTCAGTGAGTTCGGCTTTTTTGATATCTGGTGGCCAGTCGCGGAATCGAACCACGGACACGCGGATTTTCAATCCGCTGCTCTACCAACTGAGCTAACTGGCCGACGGGTGCTGAAGCTAAGGCGGTGATGGTGGCCAGTCGCGGAATCGAACCACGGACACGCGGATTTTCAATCCGCTGCTCTACCAACTGAGCTAACTGGCCATCACTGCTGCGCTGTCGCGCCGTCAGAGCCACGCATTTAATCAGAGGACGCTATTCGCGTCAAGGAATAATTGCAAAAAAACGAGCTGTCGTCAGACAGGAAAAACAGACGGGCCGGTCCTCCGAGAAGACCTGCCCGCCGGATCAAAGACTTAGATCGCGTCCGGCTGACGGGATGGATGCGCGTCGGCGAAAGCCGACAACCGCTCCAGTGCGTCGGCTATGCGAACGATGTTTGGATAAGCCGCCAGATCCAAGCCAAAACGCCGGGCGCTGAATACCTGCGGCAACAGGCAAACATCGGCCAGCGTCGGCTGCTCGCCCGCCGCATAGCGGCCAGGCGTTGCGGCCAGCAACGGCTCCAGCGCGTCGAAGCCGGTCTGAATCCAGTGCCGTATCCATTCCGCCTTGCCTTCCTCGTCCTTGCCGTACTCCGTCTGCAGATACTTGCCAACCCGGACGTTTTGCAATGGGTGGATGTCGGCGGCGATGGCCAGCGCCAACGCGCGCACCCGCGCCCTCGCCACCGCGCCGGCCGGCAGCAGCCGCGGCGTATCCGGATAAGCTTCGTCCAGGTATTCGCAGATGGCCAGGGACTGCGCGATCTTGACTCCGCCGTCGTCCAGCAACGGCACCAAGCCCTGCGGGTTGATCGCAAGATACTCGGAGCTGCGCTGCTCGTCCTTGAGCAGATTGACCGCTTGATAACGGTAATCCAGCCCCTTGAGATTCAACGCGATGCGCACCCGGTAGGCGGCGCTGGAGCGGAAATAACCGTACAGCACGCGCTCAGTCATGCTTCACCACAATCTGTTCAATAGCGCCGAAGACGCTGGCGCCGGCGGCGTCCTTCATCTCGATGCGAACACGGTCGCCCACTTTCATGAACGGAGTCGTCGGCGCGCCGCTCTCTATGGTTTCTATCATCCGCTGTTCCGCCAGGCAGCAGGAGCCTACGCTGCGGTCGTGATTGGACACGGTGCCGGAACCGATGATGGAGCCGGCCGCCAGTTCGCGAGTCTTGGCCACGTGAGCCACCAATTGCGGGAAGCTGAACTGCATCTCCACGCCGGCATTGGGATGGCCGTAAGGCGCGCCGTTGTATTCCACCAGCAGCGGCAAATGCGCCTTGCCGTCGCGCCAGGCCGCGCCCAGCTCGTCCGGGGTCACCGCCACCGGCGAGAAGGCGGTGGCCGGCTTGCTCTGGAAGAAGCCGAAGCCCTTGGCCAGCTCATTCGGGATCAGATTGCGCAGACTGACATCGTTGACCAGCATCAGCAGGCGGATCTGGCCCGCGCAGGCGTCGGCGTCAGCGCCCAGCGGCACGTCGCCGGTGATCACCGCCACCTCGCCCTCGAAGTCCAGCCCCCAGGCTTCGTCGCGCAGCGGGATGGGCGCCAGCGGCGGCAGGAAGGCGTCGGAGCCGCCCTGGTACATCAGCGGATCGTGGTAGAAGCTGGCCGGCACCTCGGCGCCGCGCGCCTTGCGCACCAGCTCGACATGGTTCAGATAAGCGCTGCCGTCCGCCCATTGATAGGCGCGCGGCAGCGGGCTGTGACAACGCTGTGGCTCAAACGGGAAAGCGCCCGGCACCTCGCCTTCGTTAAGCGCGGCGTAAACCTCCTGCAAACGCGGCGCCAGCGCGTCCCAGCCGTCCAGCGCCTGTTGCAGGCTGGCGGCGATCTGCGGCACCGCCACCGCGCGGGACAGGTCGCGGCTGACGACCAACAGCTGACCGTCGCGGGTTTGATTCTGATATGTGGCGAGTTTCATCTTCTATTCTTTCTGCAGCTGGGCAGCTGAAATTCCAGTGATACAGTATGACATTCACGACATCGCCTGAACGCTATCGCGTCGCGAGCAAGCCGAGGTCGGCAGGAGAAGCGCAGCGGTACAAATGGTACCGCGAGCATCGCAGCGCCGAGATCGGCTTGCGCAGCAGCGATAACGCCAGGCGACTAGGGCTTGGGTTTCCAGCTATCCACATACTGGGTCCACTCCACCTCCGGCATCTGCGGCCCCTGCTCCAAAGCGTCGCGCGTGTCTATCATCACCGCCACTTCGTCGGTGAAGGTCTTGGGGTCCGTCATCGCCTTGGCGAAGGCCTTGGGATGCGGCCCGTGAGTGAAGCCGGCCGGATGGAAAGTCAGCATGCCCGGCTTGATGTTGTCGCGGCTGAAGAAATCGCCGGCGTGATAGAAGATCACTTCGTCGTAATCGTCGTTGTTGTGATAGAACGGAACCTTCAAAGCGCCGGGATCGGATTCGATCGGCCGCGGCACAAAGGTGCAGATCACGAAGCCGTCGGCGACGAAAGTGGTGTGCGCAGACGGCGGCAAATGGTAGCGATGGCTCATCAGCGGCCGGATATCGCGCCAGTTGATGCGAGCGACGGAATGGTTGCCGTGCCAGCCTACCGCGTCCAGCGGGTTGAACGGATAGGTCACGGTGGACAGCGCGCCGCGGCGCTTGATCACTACTTGCCACTCGTCCTCGGTCTGCTGGGCGCGGAAAGCGTCGTCGATCGCCGGCACATCCAGCATCGCCTCGTCGAAAATGGCGTGCGGGCCCACCAGGCCTTTGTCCGGCAATTGGTAGGCGCCGTTGCTAGCCTCGATCAGCAACATGGTGGTGGGCGCGGCCGGTTCGATGCGCCAACTGGTGGAACGCGGCATCAGGATGTAGTCGCCGTCGCGATAGCTCAGGTGGCCGTAATCGCAGAACAGCTCGCCGCTGCCGGCGTGGATGAACAACATGTCGTCGCCGTCGCCGTTGCGGAACAGCTGGGTCATCGCCTGATCCACGCTCCAGATGCGCAGCTTGCACTGCGCATTGTGCAACACCAGCGGCGCAGCCCAGGGCGCGGCGACGTTCTTGGGCAGTTCGTTCAGATCAAAGGCGCGCGGGCGCAACGGGCCTTCCCAGGCGCTCCAGCCGGTGGGCGGGTGCTTGTGATGCAGATGAGTGGCGGGGCCGAAAAAACCGCTGCGGCCCACTTCCCGCTCATAGATGGCCGTGTCCGGAAAGTCGGCGTGCGCCTGGCGCGAGACGGTGCCTTCGCGGTGGGGGTACTGAATCCATTTACGCATGGTGTGTCCTTCAATCCCGCCGCCTGGGCGGCGGGATGGCATCGATGAACTGCGGGCTTTAGATGACGCCGCGGCGGATCTGGTCCTCTTCGATCGACTCGAACAGGGCGCGGAAGTTGCCCTCGCCAAAGCCCTCGTTGCCCTTGCGCTGGATGATCTCGAAGAAGATCGGGCCGATCACGGTCTCGGTGAAGATCTGCAGCAGGATGCCGGCGCCGTCCACCGGCGCGCCGTCCACCAGGATGTGGTTCTTGTGCAGACGTGCCAGATCCTCGCCGTGCCCCGGCACGCGCTCGTCCACTTTTTCATAATAGGTGTCGGGAGTATCGAGGAAACGAGTGCCGGCGGCTTTCAGCGTTTCCACGGTCTTGTAAATGTCGCGAGTGGTCAACGCGATGTGCTGGATGCCTTCGCCGTGGTATTCGCGCAGGAATTCCTCGATCTGGCTCTTGTCGTCGGAAGACTCGTTGATCGGGATGCGGATTTTTCCGCAGGGGCTGGTCATCGCCTGGGACACCAGGCCGGTGAGCTTGCCCTCGATATCGAAGTAGCGGATTTCGCGGAAGTTGGCGATATCGGTGTAGAAGCCCGCCCACTTGGCCATATTGCCGCGAAACACGTTGTGGGTCAGGTGATCGATCTCATACAGGCCCACGCCTTCCGGATGCTGATCCACGCCCTCCAGCGGCACGAAATCCACGTCGTAGATGCTGTGATCCGGGCCGTAGCGGTCGACGAAATACAGCGCCGAGCCGCCAATCCCCTCCACGGCAGGAATATTCAACTCCATGAAGCCGATTGGGCGCTCGTACTTTTTGGCGCCGTGGGCCAGCGCGTATTCATAGGCCTTGGCCGCGTCCTTGACACGCCACGCCATCGCACAAGCCGACGGACCGTGTTCATGGCCAAAAGCGTTGGCCGGCTGCGACGATTCGCCGTTCAAGATGAAATTGATATCGCCCTGACGGAAAAGGCTGACGTTCTTGCTGCGGTGGCGCGCCACTTCGCTGAAGCCCAAGGACAGGAACAGGGCCTTCAGCTTGGCGAGGCCTTCCGCTGTGGGAGAGGTGTATTCGACAAATTCAAAACCGTCGGTAGCTAGAGGGTTCTGCAGCATGGTTTCCATTTTCATCTGTTTCTCCTGTTGTAGATGAGTGTGCGGCCGGTTGGCGGCGAGCGGAGCATGACGCCGCTCTGAACCGGCGACTTGATCTTGCATTCCGCGCAACAAGCTTGTTTATAAACAAATAACAGTAGCTTTTGATGACATGTCTTGTGATAGTCTTGTCATGACATGTTGTAAAAAGCCCTGCGCAACGCATTTGGTTTCGCGTGGAAAAGTCGGAAGGGAAAAGACTGAATGAGGAGAAAGGCGCTTGCCGCGCGCTGATTTGGCTTGCCGTGACGCGCGGCAAGCTTCTCCTCAAAATGTGAATCTTATCTCCGCCGTCTTATTCGCTCGACAAACCCCGGTGCTTTTTTAGCGCCGTGTGTAGAATGCGTTTTTAGGCTTTTTATTCTATGGAAACTACGGGGCAATTTTCTTGCTAAATACCAAGAAACCATTAATAACTAAGTATAAAACACTAATATTTTGCCTCTTTTAGGAGAAAACATGCCAAGTCTTACATTAGATAAGACAGACTTGCGTATTCTGGCCGAACTGCAGCATGACGGCCGCTTAACCAATGTGGAATTAGCAGAACGGGTGGCCCTGTCTCCATCCCCTTGCCTGCGTCGCCTGAAACAGCTGGAGGAATCCGGCGTGATTCGCCAGTACGTGGCGCTGCTGGACCCCGCCCGCATCGGCTTGGGTCTGCAAGCCTGGGTGCGGGTTACGCTGGAAAAACGCGGCAACGCGCATTTGCAAAGCTTTATCGAGGCGGTGCAAAGCTGGCAGGAGGTCATCAACTGCTTTGCGATGACCGGCGAGATGGACTATCTGCTGCAAGTGTATTTCGAGGACATGGAGCACTTTTCGCGCTTCGTGATGGACGAGCTGTTGCAACACCCCGGTGTCGCCGATGTGAAGTCCAGCTTCGTGCTCAAGGAGATCAAGCGGACGACTTCACTGCCGCTCGGCCAGTTGCGTGGTCTTTAAGGCGGGGCGGCCTTGCACCGCATGCGGATTCGAAACAAAACGGCCCGGTATACCGGGCCGTTTTGCATGAGAAAGCGTCCAGACTCACAAGCCCAATCGCTGCCAGATAGTGGACACCAGCCCGGCCTGATTCAGCGTGTAGAAGTGCAGACCCGGCGCGCCGTGCTGCAGCAGGCGGTCGCACAACTCGGTCACCACGTCCAGGCCCAGCGCGCGGATGGACGCGCTGTCGTCGTAATAGGCTTGCATGCGCTGGCGCAGCCAGCGCGGCACTTCCGCGCCACACATGTCGGAAAAACGACACAGTTGCCCAAAGTTGGAGATCGGCATGATGCCCGGAACGATGGGAATATTCACGCCCCGGCCCTGAACTTCGTCGACGAAGCGGAAATAGGCGTCGGCATTGAAGAAATACTGGGTCATCGCCGAGTTGGCGCCGGCATGGACCTTGCGCACAAAGTTGTTGAGGTCGTCCTCGGCCGAACGCGCCTGCGGATGGAATTCCGGATAGGCGGCCACTTCGATGTGGAAATGATCGCCGTGCTCGGCGCGGATGAACTCCACCAGCTCGTTGGCGTAACGAAACTCTCCGGCTGCCACCATGCCGGACGGGATGTCGCCGCGCAAGGCGACGATGTGGCGGATGCCGTTGTTGCGGTATTCGTTGAGAATGGCGCCGATATTCTCGCGGGTGGAACCAATGCAGGACAGGTGCGGCGCGGCGGCGTGGCCTTCACTGCGGATTTCCAGCACTGTCGCCAGCGTGCCGTCGCGGGTGGTGCCGCCGGCGCCGAAGGTGACTGAGAAAAACTGCGGCTTGAATTGGGCCAATTGCTGGCGCGTGGTGCGCAGCTTGGCAATGCCTTCCGGGGTCTTGGGCGGAAAGAATTCGAAACTGAAGGTTCGGCTCTGTGCTGTCATGATCTCTCTGTATCTCCCTGCGGGAGACTCCTTTGTTTTTATATAGGATGACCGCGGTCCGCGGCGGCGGACAAGAAAAAACGGACAGCACCATTCTAATAGCCCTGTCCGTTTTTCTATCGTTATAAAAATCAATAACGATAGTGATCCGGCTTATAAGGGCCTTGCTTGGGCACGCTGATGTAGGCGGCCTGCTCGTCGGACAGCTCGGTCAACCGGGCGCCGATGCGGCCCAAGTGCAAGCGCGCCACCTTCTCGTCCAGATGCTTGGGCAACACATACACCTGTTTGCCGTATTGCTGGCCGTTGGCGAAGATTTCCACCTGAGCCAGCACCTGGTTGGTGAAGGAGTTGGACATCACGAAGCTGGGGTGGCCGGTGGCGCAACCCAGGTTGACCAGCCGGCCCTCGGCCAACAGGATCACTCGCTTGCCGTCAGGGAAAATGATGTGGTCCACCTGCGGCTTGATATTGTCCCACTGGTACTGGCGCAGGCTGGCGACTTCGATCTCGCTGTCGAAATGGCCGATATTGCAGACGATGGCGTTGTTGCGCATCTTCTTCATATGTTCGTGGGTGATCACGCCGACATTGCCGGTGGCGGTGACGAAGATGTCGGCCTGGTCGGCCACCTCGTCCATGCGCACCACGCGATAGCCTTCCATCGCCGCCTGCAATGCGCAGATCGGGTCCACCTCGGTCACCCACACCGTGGCGCCCAGGCCGCGCAAGCTCTGCGCGCAGCCCTTGCCCACGTCGCCGTAGCCCAGCACCACCGCAACCTTGCCGGCCACCATCACGTCGGTGGCCCGCTTGATGCCGTCCACCAGCGATTCGCGGCAGCCGTAGAGGTTGTCGAACTTGGACTTGGTTACCGAATCATTGACGTTGAAGGCAGGGAACGGCAAGCGGCCTTCCTTCTCCAGCTGGTACAGGCGGTGCACGCCGGTGGTGGTTTCCTCGGTCACGCCCTTGATGTGCTTGAGCCGCTTGGAGTACCACTGCGGATCTTTCTGCAGATAGCGTGCGATGGCGGCGAACAACGCGGTCTCTTCCTCGTTGGACGGATGACTGATCACGCCGCGATCGGTTTCCGCCTTGCTGCCCAACATCAGCAGCAAGGTGGCGTCGCCGCCGTCGTCCAGAATCATATTGGCGGGCTCATGCTCCGGCCATTCGAAGATTTTGTGGCTGAACTCCCAGTACTCGTCCAGGCTCTCGCCCTTGAAAGCGAACACAGGGATGCCGGCCGCGGCGATGGCGGCGGCGGCGTGGTCTTGGGTGGAGAAGATATTGCAAGACGCCCAGCGCACTTCCGCGCCCAGCGCCACCAGGGTCTCGATCAAGACCCCGGTCTGGATCGTCATGTGCAGACTGCCGGCGATGCGCGCGCCGCGCAGCGGCTGGCTGTGCCGGTGCTCGTCGCGCAAGGCCATCAGGCCGGGCATTTCTGTTTCGGCAATCGCCAGTTCCTTGCGGCCCCAGGCGGACAGATTGATATCGGCAACATGAAAATCGGTGAAATCAGCCATCGCGAGCATTCCTTAGTTCACGCAGCCGGCCAGGATGCGGCTCACCCGCTCCCGTGCCCGGCACGGTTTTGATCAGGTGAGCGCCGTTGAAACGGGAGCGGCCCGAGCCTGGGGATGGATCATCCTCGCAGCGCCCCTCGGGCCGACCGGTCGCCGGCGGCGTGGACACGCGGACGGCGACGTTTCGATTATACCTATGCCGCTCGGAAAAGGTAGGAGTCTGCATGCCAAGAAGATACACTAGCCGCTTGCCGATTCATCCTCGCCCCATGACTTTCGACTTCACCCCGCTGGCCGCCCTGTCCGGGATCGCCGCGCTGATTTCCACCGCCATCGCCGCCATCGCCTGGTATCGCCGCCAGTTTCCCGGCGTGCGCTGGCTGGCGCTGCTGATGAGTTCGGTGGCCTTCTGGGCAGCCGGCGCCATGTGCGAGCTGTCCGCCGCCAGCCTGTCCGCGAAGATCGCCTGGTCCAAGCTGGAATACCTCGGCACGCTGAGCACCCCGGTGCTCTTCCTGCTGCTGGCGCTGGACTACAACCGCATCCAGCTGAGCCGGCGCTGGCTGGCGGCGCTGTTCGCCCTGCCCTTGCTCTGCCTGCTGCTGGCGCTCAGCAACGAAAGCCACCATCTGGTGTGGACCGGCTACCGGCCCAGCCCCTCCGGCTACAATCTGCTGATCTACGGGCACGGCCCGGCGTTCTGGATCGGCATCGCCGGCTATTCCTACCTGATGATGCTGATCGGCTCGCTGATGCTGATCCGCGCTCTGCATTACTACCCGGCCCACTTCCGCGGCCAGTCCATCGTGCTGATGGCCAGCGCCTGCGCGCCCTGGCTGGGCAATATTCTCTACCTGAGCGGCGCCATGCCCTTGCAGGGCCTGGACCCTACGCCCCTCGCCTTCACCGTCACCGGCCTGGTGTTCGCGCTGGACCTGCTCTACCTGCGTCTGCTCTACCTGGTGCCGGTGGCGCGCGCGCGTTCCTTCGAGGCCATGGGAGACGGGGTGCTGGTGATAGACGACAAGTTCCGCATCCTGGACCTCAACCCGGCCGCCGCCCGGCTGCTGAGCCGGCCCGGCCGCTTGCTGCTGGGCCAGGCCTTGCCTGCGGACTGGCCGCGCGAACAGATCCTGAGCGGCCGAGAACCATCACTGGAGCTATCCTTGCAAGACGGCGCGCGCATTCTGGACCTGCGCGTGTATCCGATCGCTCAGCAGCCTCAGCCTCACTCCAGCCGCATGCTGGTGGCCCGCGACATCACCGAGCGGCGCCGGGCCGAGGAGGCGCTGCGCGGCGCCAATCAGACCCTGGCCTTGCGCATCGCCGAAATCGAAGCGCTGCTGGCGGCGCTGCGCGAACAGGCCTTGCGCGACCCGCTGACCGGTTTATACAACCGCCGCTATCTGGACGACACCTTCGCCCACGAACTGAGCCGCGCGCGCAGCGAGGGCGCGCCGCTCAGCATCGCGCTGATCGATCTGGACGATTTCAAGCGCATCAACGACAGCTTCGGTCATTACTTCGGCGACGAGGTCTTGCGCCGCCTGTCCGCGCTGCTGGCCGAAGACGGCCGCGGCGGCGACATCCTCTGCCGCCTGGGCGGGGAGGAGTTCCTGGTGCTGATGCCCGGCGCCGACGGCGAGCAGGCCCTGCGCCGCGCCGAAACCTGGCGCGCCGCCTTCCAACGACTGCCGCACGGCGCCGGCGACGACAGTTTCTGCGCCACCTTCTCCTGCGGACTGGCCGCCTTCCCCCTGCACGCCGACAGCCCAGCCACCCTGTACCAGGCCGCGGACCGCGCCTTGTACGCGGTCAAGGCCGGCGGCAAGAACGCCTGCCGCCTGAGCGCGGCCCTCTAAACAAGACACAAAAAAACGCCTGTCCGTGGACAGGCGTTTCTTGGCGCGAAGCCGAGCGCGGTTTACAGACCGGCGTCGGCGCGCAGCGCCTCCACCTTGTCGGTGCGCTCCCAGCTGAATTCCGGCTCTTCGCGGCCGAAGTGGCCGTAAGCGGCGGTCTTGCTGTAAATCGGACGCAGCAGGTCCAGCATCTGGATAATGCCTTTGGGGCGCAAGTCGAAATGCTTTTTCACCAGCTCGACGATCTTCTCGTTCGGAATCGAGTTGGTCCCGAAAGTGTCCACCGCGATCGAGGTCGGCTCGGCCACGCCGATGGCGTAGGAAACCTGGATCTGGCACTGGCGCGCCAGGCCGGCGGCGACGATGTTCTTCGCTACGTAGCGGCCGGCGTAGGCGGCGGAGCGGTCCACTTTGGACGGATCCTTGCCGGAGAAAGCGCCGCCGCCGTGCGGCGCCGCGCCGCCGTAGGTGTCGACGATGATCTTGCGCCCGGTCAGGCCGCAATCGCCCATCGGGCCGCCAATCACGAAACGGCCGGTCGGGTTGATCAGGAATTTGGTTTCCGGCGTAATCATCTCCGGCGGCAGCACCGGCTTGATGATGTCCTCGATCACCGCCTCGGTCAGCGTCTTGTGATCGATTTCCGGGGTGTGCTGGGTGGACAGCACCACGGTGTCGATGCGCTTGGGCAGGCCGGTGGCGCCGTCGTATACGCAAGTGATCTGGCTCTTGGCGTCCGGACGCAGCCACGGCAGGCGGCCGTCCTTGCGCAACTCGGCCTGACGCTGCACCAAGCGGTGCGCATAGTAAATCGGGAACGGCATCAGCGTCGGGGTTTCATCGCAGGCGTAGCCGAACATCAGGCCCTGGTCGCCGGCGCCCTGGTTCAGGTCCAGGCCTTCGCCTTCGTTGACGCCTTGGGCGATGTCCTGCGACTGCTTGTCGTAGCAAGCCATCACCGCGCAGCCGCGGAAATCAAAGCCCAGCGCGGAATCGTCGTAACCGATGCGCTTGATGGTCTCGCGGGCGATCTTGATGTAATCGATATTGGCGCTGGTGGTGATTTCGCCGGCCAACACGACCAGGCCGGTGTTCACCAGGGTCTCGGCGGCGACGCGCGCGTGCTTGTCCTCGCGCAGAATGGCGTCGAGGATGGCGTCGGAGATCTGATCGGCGACTTTGTCCGGGTGCCCTTCCGACACCGACTCAGATGTAAACAGATATTCGCTCATTTATTATTCGTTCCCGAAAAATGCAAAACCTTGTGATGATAAAATAGGTCGCTTTAAGACCAAGACTGAGCTTCATATGTCTAAGCTAGTCCATTTATTGCTGTCTTTCCTGGCGCACCTGCCTTTATCCTGGCTACAAGGCCTAGGTGCCGTTCTTGGACGACTGACTTATCATGCGTCCCCCCGCTATAGAGCACGGCTCCGGGAGAACCTAAGTTCTAGTAAAATCTGTGGAAATTATCAGCTTTTACCGCGTTTAGTCAAACAAAGCGCCGCGGAAACCGGCAAGGGCGCGCTGGAACTGGCCATTGCTTGGTGCCGCGAGCCGGACGACATCGCCGCCATGGTCAAGTCGTGCGCCGGCTGGGAGCACGTCGAGGCGGCGCTGGCCAAGGGCCACGGCATTGTCTTCGTCACCCCGCACCTGGGCAGCTACGACATCGCAGGCCGCTACATCAGCTCGCGGTTGCCGTTTCCGCTGACCGCGATGTACCGCCCGCCCAAGATGGCCTGGCTGGAACCGGTGATGCAGGCCGGCCGCGCTCGCGGCAAGGGCAAGACCGCGCCGGCCACCGGCGCTGGCGTACGCGTGCTGATGAAGGCGCTGAAATCCGGCGAAGCCACCATCATCCTGCCGGACCAGGTGCCCGGCAACGGCGAGGGTGTGTGGGCGCCGTTCTTCGAACGCCCGGCCTACACCATGACTCTGGTGCCGCGACTGGCGCAGATCAGCGGCGTGGAAACCTTGTTCTTCGTCGGCGAGCGCCTCCCTGGCGGCCAGGGCTTCCGCGTTCACATCGAACCGCCGGCGCAAGCGTTCAGCGGTGATAAGGAGCAAGATGCCGCTCAGCTCAACGCCCAGGTGGAAGCGCTGATCCGCCGCTTCCCCAGCCAATACCTGTGGAGCTATAACCGCTATAAATGTCCGCCCGGCGTCAGCCGGCCGGACGCGCAATAACAGGAACGCTCGGAAACCCCTCGCCAACGCAGCGAGGTTTTCGAGTGTCCCAGCAAGGAAACCTATGAAATTCGCTTTTGCCCTGCTTTGGTTGATTCGCCTGCTGCCGATGTGGGCGATCGGCCTGCTGGCCCGCGGCCTGGGCAATATCGCCTACTGTCTGGCCCACGGCCGCCGCCGCGTCGGCATGATCAATCTGCGCCTGTGCTTTCCCGAGATGCCGGTGGCGGAACGCCGCCGGCTGATCCGCCGCAATTTCCAGCACATGATACGCATGGTGCTGGAGTACGGCGTGGTCTGGTGGAGTTCGGCCGCGCGCATCGACAAGCTGGTCGAGATCAAAAACCTGCACTACGTCACCGAACTACGCGAACGCGGCGAAGACGTGATTCTGTTCTACCCGCACTTCATCGGTTTCGAAATGTGCGTGTATTCGCTAAACCAGCACATCCCCTTGGTCAGCGTCTATTCCCATCAGAAGAACGAAGCGCTGGACCGCCAGATCTATCAAGGCCGCCAGCGCTACGACAACGCCTACATCGTGTCTCGTCAGGAAGGCCTGCGCCCCATCATCAAGGCAATGCGCAAGGACCACGCGCCCTTCCTCTACTTGCCTGATCAAGACTTCGGCGTGCGCGACTCGGTCTTCGTCGACTTCTTCGGCGTCAAGGCCGCCACCATCACCGGCCTGTCCCGCATCAGCAAGCTGGCGCGCGCCAAAGTCGTTCCGGCCATCGCCCGCCGCGTGGGCAACCGCTTTGAGCTGGAGTTCTACCCTCCTTGGGACAACTACCCCAGCGAGGACGTCGAAGCCGACACCCGGCGCATGAACGCCTTCCTGGAACAACGCGTCCGCGAAATCCCGGACCAGTACTTCTGGCTACACAAGCGCTTCAAGAGCCGGCCGCAAGGCGAGGCGCGCTTCTACTAAGCTTCCCCCCTCCAAGAGCCGGTTCAATGGGCACCGCTGCGCGGCGCCCTTCTCGCTCAGGCGTCCACGAACGCATCCATCAACAAGAAGGTGCCCGCCTGTCGCTGCCGGCTGTCGATCTGCGGCACCAGCCGCCGGAAATGTTCGGTTTGGCAATGCCGGTCCAAGGCCGTCCGGTCCGGCCAGGTTTCGATGAAGACGAAATGGCCAGGGTCTTTCTGGTCGATGAACAGATCGTAGCTGATGCAGTCCGACTCTTGCCGCGTTTTCTCCACCAATTCGTGATACAGCGGCATCACCTCAGCCACTCGGTCTGGCTGGATGAAGTCCTGAGCGATCACTTTCAACATTCTCTTCCTCCCCTCTCCTCATTGCGCGCTCTGGCACGCACCGCCCCTGCTCCTCAAAAAAAAACAGCGCGGACGGGGTTTCCCCCATCCGCGCCGGTACTGCTCATCCCTGCCCGCTGCTAAGCGCGTCGCCGCCAGAAGTAGCAATAGACGTAACCCGGAAACGCGAAGACCAGGAACAACGACAAGGTCGTCACATAGAACTGCCAGTTTTGTGGCTGCACCGGCATCAACCGGCTTTCCAGCAGGTAGGCGAAGCCGCCCACCAGCAGATACAGCGCCATCAGTTCCAGAAAGCGCCAGCCAAAATGCTTGTTGGCCACCTTCCACACCCCGCCCACTTTCTGGGTCAAGAAGGGCAGGTTGGCCGCCGCCAGGGCGATGATCAGCAAAGCGATGACGCTGGATTGCATGATATGGCGGCCTTAAATCACGGTGAGCGATTGACGCACGACTTGCAGGCACAACTCCAATGCGCGTTCCGGCAGCAGGCCGATGAAGAGCAAGGCCAGCGCGTTCAGCGACAGCACCAGCTTCATATCGCCGCGCACCACGATATCGCTGCGGTCTTCGGCGTCGTCGAAGTACATGGTCTTCACCACGCGCAGATAGTAGAACGCGCCGATCACCGACATCAGCACCGCGAAGATGGCCAGCTTGATCATGCCGATATCCACGATGGCCTTGATCACCGCGAACTTGGCGTAGAAGCCTACCAGCGGCGGAATGCCGGCCATGGAGAACATGGTCAGCAGCATCAGCAGCGCATACCAGCTGTTGCGGCTGTTCAGGCCCTTCAGATCGTCAACCTTCTCGCACTCGAAACCGGCGCGAGACAGCGCCAGCAACATGCCGAAGCTGACCAGAGACATCAGCACATAGCTCAGCGCGTAGAACAGCGCGGCCGAGTAGCCCACCTTGGTGCCCGCCAGCACGCCCAAGAGCAGGAAGCCCATGTGCGAGATCGTCGAGTAAGCCAGCATCCGTTTGATGTTGGTCTGCACGATGGCGGTGATATTGCCGATCGCCATGGAGAGAGCGGACACGATCACCAGCATCAGTTGCCAGTCCGCCACCAACGCGTCCAGGCCCTGGGCCAGGATGCGCAGCGTGAAGACGAAGGCGGCCAGCTTGGGGGCCGCGCCCACCATCAGCGTCACCGAAGTCGGCGCGCCGTGGTAAACGTCCGGCACCCACATGTGGAACGGCACCGCGCCCAGCTTGAAGGACAGGCCGGCCACGATGAACACCAGGCCGAAGACCAATAGCACATCGTTAGCCTTATGCGCGGCGATGGATTTGGCGACCGTCGCCAGCTCCAGCGAACCAGTGGCGCCGTAAATCATGGAAATGCCGTAGAGCAGCAGGCCGGAGGCCAGCGCGCCCAGCACGAAGTACTTCATCGCCGCTTCGGTGGCCTGCACGGAGTCGCGCTGCAGCGCGATCAGCGAGTACAGCGCCAGCGACAGCAGTTCCAGGCCCATGTACAGGGTCAGGAAGTGCGAAGCCGACACCATCAGGTTCATGCCCAGCAAGGCGAACAGCGCCAGCGAGAAATACTCGCCCTTGAACAACTGACGATCAGCGGTGTACTGCCGGCTGTAGATCAGCACGATGGCGGTGACCGCGTACATGGCCAGCTTGACCACGCCGCCCATCGGGTCCGCGACGAACATGCCGGAGAAGGTCACTACCGGCTGCGAGGTGAAAGTCATCACCTGCGCCACCGCCGCGCCCAACAGGGTCAGCAGGGTCAGGCCCAGGGTGATGCCGCGCTTTTCGTCCGAAACGAACAGGTCCGCCATCAGCACGAACAGGATCGCGCCGGCGAGGAACATCTCGGGAATCGCGGGTATCAGGTTGAGATCAGCCCAATTCATTATTTCCATTCCTTCCGCGCTTACAGCTTGCTCTGCGAGACATGCAGAATCAGGTCATTGACCGACAGGTGCATTTTCTCGACAAAGGCTTGCGGGTACAGGCCCATGCCCAGCACCGCGATGGCCAGGATGGCCAGTACCAGGAATTCGCGCTTGTTGACGTCGGACAGCTCGGCCACATGGCTGTTGCCCACATCGCCGAAGATCACGCGCTTGTACATCCACAAGGTATAGGCCGCGCCGAAGATCAGCGTGGTGGCGGCCAGCGCCGCGTACCAGAAGTTCACCTGCACCGCGCCCATGATCACCATGAACTCACCGACGAAGCCGGAAGTGGCCGGCAGGCCGGAGTTGGCCATCGCGAACAGCATCATGAAGGCGGCGAAAATCGGCATCTTGTTGGCCACGCCGCCGTAGTCGGCGATGTTGCGGCTGTGCACGCGGTCGTACATCACGCCGATGCAGAAGAACATCGCGGCGGATACGAAGCCGTGGGATACCATCTGCACCAGCGCGCCCTCAACCGCCCACTGATTCAGTTCGGAACCGGTGAACAGAAACAGACCCAGGGTGACGAAACCCATGTGCGAAATGGAGGAATACGCCACCAGCTTCTTCATGTCGGACTGCACCAGCGCCACCAGGCCGATGTAGACCACCGCCACCAGCGACAGCGCCACCATCACGCCGGACAGCTCGCGCGCGGCGTCGGGCAGGATGGGCAGCACGAACCGCAGGAAGCCGTAGGCGCCGATCTTCAGCGTGATTGCGGCCAGTACCATGGAGCCGCCGGTCGGCGCTTCCACGTGGGCGTCCGGCAACCAGGTATGCACCGGCCACATCGGCACCTTCACCGCGAAGGACAGGAAGAAGGCGACGAACAGCAGGATCTGCACCGTCAGTGGGATCTTGGCGATATCCTGGAAAGCCTGAATGTCGAAGGACTTGCCAGCCTGGAAGTACAGGTAGATCAAGGCCACCAGCATCAGCAGCGAGCCCAGCAGGGTGTAAAGGAAGAACTTGATCGACGCGTACACGCGACGCGGGCCGCCCCAAACGCCGATGATCAGATACATCGGAATCAGCATGCCTTCGAAGAAGACATAGAACAAGATGGCGTCCAGCGCGGCGAAAGCGCCGTTGATCAGACCGGACATGATCAGGAAGGCGGCCATGTACTGCGACACGCGCTTCTGGATCACCTGCCAACCGGCCACCACCACCAGCAAGGTGGTGAAGCTGTTGAGCACGATGAACAGCATCGAGATGCCGTCCACGCCCAGGTGGTAGTTGATGCCGAGGGATTCAATCCACGGCTTCATCTCGACGAACTGCATGCCGCCGCTGAGATTGTTGAATTCAGTGAACAGCGGCAGCGACAGCAGGAAGCCCGCCAGGGCTCCCGCCGCGGCCAGCCAGCGCGCCAGCGAGGCCCGCTGATCGCCCCCGGTTGCCAGCACCAGCAACCCGGCCGCTATCGGGGCCCAGATCACCAGAGTCAATAGATTTGTGAACATAGTCAAACCCAAGTTGTTATTCCAATCCCGGAGTCCGGGCTCAACGCCAGATCAGCGGCCAGAACCACACCGTCATCAGCGCCAGCACCCCGATGATCATCGCGGTGGCGTAGCTGTAGATGAAGCCGGTTTGCGCGCGGCGGATGAAGCCGGAGAACGTCGCCACCAGCTTGGCGGTGCCGTTCACTAACAGACCATCGATCAGCAACATGTCGCCCACCTTCCAGAAGAGGGTGCCCAGAGCGCGAGAGCCCTTGGCGAACACGGCGAAATAGATCTCGTCCAGGTAGTACTTGTTTTCCAGGACCTTGTTCACCAGGCTGAACTTCTGCTTGATGGCGGCCGGAATCTGCGGCGCCTTCATGTAGAAGAACCAGGCGGTGGCCACGCCGGCCAGCGCCAGCCAGAACGGCAGCGTGCTCAGCGAGTGCACGCCCATGGCGGCGGCGCCGTGGAACTCGCGGGCGATCTCTTCCATCGCCGGATGCAGTTCGTGGTTGACCGTGATCACGCCCTTGAAGAAGTCGCCGTACAGCAGCGGCTCGATCGCGAAGTAACCCACCAGCACAGATGGAATCGCCAGCAGCACCAGCGGCAGAGTCACCACCCACGGGGACTCGTGCGGCTTGTCGTTCGGACCCAGGCCGTGATGATGGTCGTGGGACACTTCTTCCTCATCGCTGTCGCCGTGGTGCTCGTGATGCGAACCATGGTTCTGCATCCAGCGCTCCTTGCCGTGGAAGACCAGGAAATACATGCGGAAGGAGTAGAAAGCGGTCACGAACACGCCGGCGATCACCGCAAAGTAGGCGAAACCGGACGCGGACAGATTGGACGCGTGCACCGCCTCGATGATGGAGTCCTTGGAGTAGAAGCCGGAGAAGAACGGCGTGCCGATCAAGGCCAGCGAACCCAAAAGCGAAGTCAGCCAGGTGATGGGCATGTACTTGCGCAGGCCGCCCATATTGCGCATGTCCTGATCATGGTGCATGCCGATGATCACCGAGCCCGCCGCCAGGAACAGCAGCGCCTTGAAGAAGGCGTGGGTCATCACATGGAACATCGCCACCGAGTAGGCCGAGGCGCCCAGCGCCACGGTCATGTAACCCAGTTGCGACAGCGTGGAGTAAGCCACCACGCGCTTGATGTCGTTCTGGACGATGCCGAGGAAGCCCATGAACAGCGCGGTGATGGAACCGGCGACCATGATCACGTTCAACGCGGTGTCGGACAGTTCGAACAGCGGGCTCATGCGCGACACCATAAAGATGCCGGCGGTCACCATGGTGGCCGCGTGGATCAGCGCCGAAATCGGGGTCGGACCTTCCATCGAGTCCGGCAGCCAGACGTGCAGCGGGAACTGCGCCGATTTGCCCATCGCGCCGATGAACAGCAGGATGCAGGTCACGCTCAGCAGCGACCATTCGGTGCCCGGAATCAGGCTGATGGTCTTGTTAGCCAGCGCCGGAGCGGCGGCGAACACATCGCTGTAGTTCAGCGAACCGCCGAAGTAGGCCAGCACCAGGCCGATGCCCAGCAAAAAGCCGAAGTCGCCGACGCGGTTGACCAGAAAGGCTTTCAGGTTGGCGTAGATCGCGGTCGGACGCTTGAACCAGAAGCCGATCAGCAGGTAGGACACCAGGCCCACCGCTTCCCAACCGAAGAACAGCTGGATGAAGTTGTTGCTCATCACCAGCATCAGCATCGAGAAGGTAAACAGCGAGATATAGCTGAAGAAACGCTGATAGCCCGGATCTTCCTGCATGTAGCCGATGGTGTAAATGTGCACCATCAGCGACACGCTGGTGACCACCACCAGCATCATCGCGGTCAGCGAGTCCACCAGGAAGCCCACCGAGAACTCGTAGCCTCCCACCGTCAGCCAGGTGTAAACCGGACCGTTGAACACTTCAGCCTGCCCGGTCAGGAAGGCGTGAAGCACCTTGAGCGACAGCGCGGCGGACAACGCCACGCCGGCTATCGTCACGACGTGCGAAGCGCGCCGGCCGATGGCCCATCCAAATAGGCCTGCAATGATGGAACCCGCCAACGGGGCGAGTGCAATCAGCAGGTATAAGCTCTTCATATCCATGCTTGTGTGCTTTGTGTAGGTTCCGGTTTGCCTTAGCCTTTGAGGCTGCCCAAGTCTTCAACGTTGATGGTGCGCAGATTGCGGAACAGCACCACCAGAATGGCGAGACCGATCGCGGCTTCGGCCGCAGCCACCGTCAGGATGAAGAATACGAAGATCTGGCCTGCCGTATCCGACAGGTAATGCGAGAACGCGATGAAATTGAAGTTCACCGCGAGCAGCATCAGCTCGATGGCCATCAGCAGCACGATCAGATTTTTCCGGTTCAGGAAAACGCCTAGCACGCCGATGGCAAACAGGATTGCGGCCAGCACCAGGAAGTGAGTCAGTGTCAGCACATTTCCTCCCTTATGTTGATTGGCCGTCAGGCCTGTTGCTTACCGGATTCGGCCTCGGAGGCCTCCTCCACCGTGGATTCTTCAGCAGGCTGTTCAGCCTGCATTTTCACCAGTCGCACGCGGTCCTTGCGTTTGACCTTGACCTGCAGGGCCGGATCGATCGCCTTGGTGTCCTTGCGGCTGCGCATGGTCAGGCCGATGGCGGCCACCATGGCCAGCAGCAGCACCACCGCCGCCACTTCGAAGGGCAGCAGATACGTGGTGTACAGCTGGCGACCCAGCACTTTGACGTTGCTGAAGTCCGCTGCCAGCGGCGCGGCGGCCTGGTAGGCGTCAAGCCTGGCGCTGGGGCTGGCCAGAATCATCGCCATTTCAAACACCATGATGATGCCGACGGCGGCGGCGACTGGAAGATTCTTCCAGAAGCCCTCGCGCAGTTTCTCGATGTTGATGTCCAGCATCATCACCACAAACAGGAACAGCACCATCACCGCGCCCACATACACCACCACCAGGGTGATGGCCAGGAACTCGGCCTCCATCAGCAGCCAGAGACCGGCGCTGTTGAAGAAGGCCAGCACCAGGAACAGAGCGGCGTGAATCGGGTTCTTGGCCGTCACCACGCGGATGCCCGCGAACACCAGGATGGCGGACAGAACATAGAAGACAAACATTGTGAAGTTCATGACCCCTCCTTAGCGATACTTGGCATCGGCCGCCTTGCTGGCGGCGATCTCGGCTTCGTACTTGTCGCCGATCGCCAGCAGCATCGGCTTGGTGTAGTACAGATCGCCACGTTTTTCGCCGTGGTATTCGAAGATGTGGGTTTCCACGATGGCGTCCACCGGACAGGCTTCCTCGCAGAAGCCGCAGAAGATGCACTTGGTCAGATCAATGTCGTAGCGCGAGGTGCGGCGGGTGCCGTCGTCGCGCTGTTCGGACTCAATGCTGATCGCCATCGCCGGGCACACCGCCTCGCACAGCTTGCAGGCGATGCAGCGTTCTTCGCCGTTGGCGTAGCGGCGCTGAGCGTGCAGGCCGCGGAAGCGCGGCGAAATCGGCGTCTTCTCTTCGGGGAACTGAACCGTGATCTTGCGGGCGAAGAAATAGCGGCCAGTGACCATCAGGCCCTTGACCAGCTCCACCAGCAGGAAGGTCTTGAAAAAGTTTCGGATCGAATTCATTTTTTCACCTATCCCCGTCTCAGTGCCACAAGGACAGCGGGGTCATCATCCAGACGCCCACCACCAGGATCCACACCAGGGTCACCGGGATGAACACCTTCCAGCCCAGACGCATGATCTGGTCATAGCGATAACGCGGGAAGGTGGCGCGGAACCACAGGAAGCAGAACAGCACCATGGCCACTTTAAGCGCCAGCCAGAAGAAACCGCCCGCGCCCAGAATGCCCCAGGACGCCGGGAACGGCGACAGCCAGCCGCCTAGGAACAGCAGCGCGGTCAGTGCGGCGACCAGGATCATGTTGGCGTATTCGGCCAGGAAGAAGATGGCGAAGGCCATGCCCGAGTACTCAACGTGGAAACCAGCCACGATCTCGGATTCGCCCTCGGCCACGTCAAACGGCGCGCGGTTGGTTTCGGCCACGCCGGAAATCAGGTAGACCACGAACAGCGGGAACAGCGGCAGCCAGTTCCACGACAGTACGGAACCGCCGGCCATGCCCTGCCCTTGCTGCTGGACGATCTCCACCAGGTTCAGGCTGCTGGACACCATCAGCACGCCGATCAGCGCGAAGCCCATCGCCAGTTCGTAGGACACGATCTGGGCGGCGGAACGCATGGCGCCGAGGAAGGAGTACTTGGAGTTGCCCGCCCAGCCGGCGATGATCACGCCGTACACGCCCATCGAGGTCAGCGCCAGGATGTAGAGCAGCGAGGCGTTGACGTTGGCCAGCACCAGCTTGTCGGTGAACGGAATCACCGCCCAGGCCGCCAGCGCCGGAGCGATGGACAGCACCGGCGCCAGCAGGAACAGGCCCTTGCTGGAGTTGGTGGGCAGGATGATTTCCTTCATCAGCAGCTTGACCGCGTCGGCGATCGGCTGCAGCAGGCCCAGCGGGCCTACCCGGTTGGGGCCGATGCGGATCTGCATGAAGCCGATGACCTTGCGCTCGGCATAGGTCAGGTAGGCGACGCACAGCAGCATCGGCAATACGATGGCGATGATCTTCAACAGGGTCCAAACCACGAGCCCCGCGTCAGTGCCAAGAATACCTTGCAAGAACTCCATGCTTTACCCCTGGGTGATCTCGATAGCGTCGAACATGCCGCCCAGCGCCAGCGTGGCCGCGTGAGCGGTGGCGATGCGGACCGTATCCTGCGGCAGGCTGTCGTCGGCGACGATGCGCACGCGCGCCTGGCCGGAACCCTGGCTCAGCAATGCGGTGCTGTCGACGGCGATGCCCAGCTTCTGCAGCAGGCCGCTGTGGGCGGAAGCCACCGGCTCCGCCGCGTCGCGGGTCTGTTGCAGCGACTCGGCGCGACGGCAGACCGCGTCGGCCTGATACAACGGCACTTCGCCGATGCGGCTCAGACCGGCGGCCGCGGCGGCCGCGACGTTCAGATGGCTCAGCGCGTTGTTCAGACGCGCGGCGATGTCGCCCTTGGCCAGCAGTTCGGCGCGCACTTCCTCGGCACTGTTGAAGTCGAAGCCGGGCAGATTCAGCATATTGCCCAGTACCCGCAGCACTTTCCAGGCCGGGCGGGCTTCGCCCAGCGGACGCACCACGCCGTTGAACGGCTGCAGCTTGCCTTCCATATTGACGAAGGAGCCAGCGGTTTCGGAGAACGGCGCGATCGGCAGCAGCACATCGGCGTAATCCAGCAAGCCCTGGCCCTTGAACGCGGTCAACGCGATCACGGTGGAGGCCTGCTTCATCGCGGCGACGGCAGCCTGCGGGTTGTAGCTGTCGAACTCGACTTCGGTGTTCAGCAGCACGTAAGCCTTCTTCGGCTGCGCGATCATCGCGGCGGCGTTGGCGCCCGCGCCTTGCGGCAGCGCGCCCACCAGTTCCGCGCCCACGCTGTTGGCGGCCTCGGACAGCACGCCGAAGCTGGCGCCGCTCAGGCGCGCAATCTCCTGCGCCACGGACAGCAGTTGGCTGAACGCCGGATGATGCTGAGCCACATTGCCCAGCGCCACGGCGGCGGTTTCCGCGCCGCTCAGGCTTTCGGCGATGCGGCGCGCCTCGGCGGAGACTTCCACCGAGGACAGATCAATGGCGGTTTCGCCGCCCTTGATCTCCGCCACGGCCTTCAGCACCTGGGCGAAGCCGTTGACCAACGCCAGCGGCGACACGATCAGCTTGGCGTTGATCTTGATCAGCAGGTCGTCGTCGGCGACGTGGATAATGTTAAGCTCGCTGCCTTTCTTGGCCGCGGAGCGCAGACGCGAGGTCAGCAGCGGCTGTTCCTTGCGCAGCGTGGAGCCCACCACCAACACCGATTTGGCCGCGGCCAGATCGGAAATGCTGGAGCCCAGCCATTCCGCGCCCTGCTTGGCCGCGTCGGCAGCGAAGTCGCTGCGGCGCAGGCGGTAATCAATGCTTTCCACGCCGAAGGCGCGCGCCAGCTTCTGCGCCAGATGCAATTCTTCAGTGGTGGAGTGCGGGCTGGTCAGGAAACCGATGGCGTCCTTGCCGTGATCGGCGGACACGCCGTTCAGGCCCTTGACCACGTAGTTGAGCGCGGTTTCCCAATCGGTTTCGTGCCACTTGCCGTCGAACTTGATCATCGGCTGCTTCAAGCGCTCGGCCGAGTTCAAGCCCTCGTAGGAGAAGCGGTCGCGGTCGGCGATCCAGCACTCGTTGATGGCTTCGTTTTCCAGCGGCAGCACGCGCATCACTTCATTGCTCTTGACCTGAACGATCAGGTTGGAGCCCAGGCCGTCGTGCGGGCTGACCGATTTGCGGCGCGACAACTCCCAAGCGCGGGTGCTGTAGCGGAACGGCTTGGAGGTCAGCGCGCCCACCGGGCACAGATCAATGACGTTGCCGGAGATTTCCGAATCCACGGTCTTGCCGAGGAAGGGCAGAATCTCGGAAAACTCGCCGCGATGGGCCATGCCGATTTCCTGGAAGCCGCCGACTTCCTCGGTAAAGCGCACGCAGCGTGTGCAGTGAATGCAACGCGACATTTCTTCCGCCGAGACCAGCGGCCCCATGTCCTTGCCCACCACCACGCGCTTTTCTTCCTGGTAGCGCGAGGAGGAGTTGCCGTAGCCCACGGCCAGATCCTGCAGCTGGCATTCGCCGCCTTGGTCGCAGATCGGGCAATCCAGCGGGTGGTTGATCAGCAGGAATTCCATCACGCCGGCCTGAGCCTTCTTGGCCATGTCGGAGTGGGTATGGACCTTCATGCCGTCGGTCACCGGGGTAGCGCAAGCCGGCAGCGGCTTGGGCGCCTTTTCCACTTCCACCAGGCACATGCGGCAGTTGGCCGCGATGGACAGCTTCTTGTGGTAGCAGAAGTGCGGAATGTACGTGCCCACCGAGTGGGCCGCTTCCATGACGGTGCTGCCTTGCGGGACCGTCAGTTTTTTTCCGTCGATTTCGATTTCAAGCATCGCTCAACACCATTTGTGGTCCACCAAGGTCTTTCCGTGTTCGATCGCGTACTCGAACTCGTGACGGAAATGCTTGGTGAAACTGCGAACCGGGAACACGGCGGCGTCGGCCAGCGCACAGATAGTGCGGCCCGCCATGTTATTGCCCACGGAATCCAGAAGCTCCAGATCGCCCGGACGGCCCTGACCGTTGGCGATGCGGTGGATCACGCGGTACAGCCAACCGGTGCCTTCTCGGCACGGCGTGCACTGGCCGCAGGATTCTTCGTGGTAGAAGTAGGCCAGACGCTCCAGCGCCTTGATCATGCACACCTCTTCATTCATCACGATGACAGCGCCGGAACCCAGCATCGAGCCGGCTTTGGCGATGCTGTCGTAGTCCATCGTGCATTGCATCATGACGTCGGCGGGCAAGATGGGCGCGGACGAACCGCCCGGGATCACCGCTTTAAGCTTCTTGCCGTCGCGCATGCCGCCGGCCACTTCCAGCAGTTCGGAGAACGGCGTGCCCAGCGGGATCTCGTAGTTGCCCGGACGATTCACGTGGCCGGAAACCGAGAACAATTTGGTGCCGCCGTTGTTCGGCTTGCCCTTCTCCAGGAACGGCTGCGCCCCGTCGCGGATGATGAAGGGCACCGAGGCGAACGATTCGGTGTTGTTGATGGTGGTCGGCTTGCCGTACAGGCCGAAGCTGGCCGGGAACGGCGGCTTGAAGCGCGGTTGGCCCTTCTTGCCTTCCAACGATTCCAGCAACGCGGTTTCCTCGCCGCAGATGTAGGCGCCGTAGCCATGATGGGCGAACAGGTCGAAGTTGAAACCGGAGCCCAGAATGTTCTGCCCCAGCAAACCCGCCTTGCGCGCTTCATCCAGCGCTTCTTCGAAGCGCTCGTATTCAGCGAAGATTTCACCGTGGATGTAGTTGTAGCCGGCCTTGGTGCCCATCGCGTAACCGGCGATGATCATGCCTTCAATCAGCGAATGCGGATTGAAGCGCAGGATGTCGCGGTCCTTGAAAGTGCCCGGCTCGCCCTCGTCGGTATTGCAGACGACGTATTTGTCGCCCGGGAACGAACGCGGCATGAAGCTCCATTTCAGGCCGGTGGGGAAACCCGCGCCGCCGCGGCCGCGCAGGCCGGAGTTCTTCACTTCGGCGATCACGTCTTCCTGGGCCATCTTGCTGTCCAGGATGCGGCGCAGCGCCTGGTAGCCACCGCGCGCCTCGTAGGCGCTCAGTTGCCAGCAATGGGGATCGGAAGTGTCGACGCCATCGAAAATCACGCCATTGACGAAGATTGCCATTATTTCAGCTCCGCCAGTTTCTTATCGATTGCTTCGGGCGTCATGAAGCTGCACATCTTGTGGTTGTTGACCAGCAAGACCGGCGCGTCGCCACAGGCCCCCATGCACTCCCCCTCCAGCAAGGTGTACTTGCCGTCCGCGCTGGTCTCGCCGATGGCGATGCCCAACTTTTTGGAGATGTACTCAGCAGCGTTGACGCCGCCAGACAAGGCACAGGGCAGGTTGGTGCAGACCGTGATCTTGTACTGCCCAACCGGCTTCATGTCGTACATATTGTAGAAGGTAGCGACTTCGTACGCGGCTACCGGCGGAATCTGCAGGTAGTTGGCGACGAATTCGATCACCTCGGTATTCAGGCAACGCTCCTCCGGAGCGGAGCCCGCTTCGCGACGTTCAGTCAGCGCGATGCGCAAGGCGCCCATCACCGCGGACCGTTTCTGGTCGGCGGGATATTTGGCGACTTCGCGATCGATTTTGGCTAGCGATTCAGCGGACAGCATCAGCGGTCAATCTCCCCAAACACGATATCCTGCGTACCGATGATGGCCACCACGTCGGCGATCATATGGCCCTTGGCCATCTCGTCCAGCGCCGCCAGGTGGGCGTAGCCGGGCGCGCGAATCTTCATGCGGTACGGCTTGTTGGCGCCGTCGGACACCAGATAGACGCCGAACTCGCCTTTCGGGTGCTCGGTGCCCACATAGGCCTCGCCCTCCGGCACATGCATGCCTTCGGTAAACAGTTTGAAGTGGTGGATCAGGTCTTCCATATTGGCCTTCATGCCTTCGCGCGAAGGCGGCGCCACTTTATGGTTGTCGGTGATCACCGGGCCCGGATTCTTGCGCAGCCATTCCACGCACTGGCGGATGATGCGGTTGGACTGGCGCATCTCTTCGATGCGCACCAGGTAGCGGTCGTAGCAATCGCCGTTGACGCCCACCGGAATATCGAAGTCCAGCTTGGCATACACATCGTAGGGCTGCTTCTTGCGCAAATCCCAGGCAATGCCGGAGCCGCGCAGCATCGGACCGGTCAGGCCCAGGTTCAGCGCGCGCTCGGGCGACACCACGCCGATGCCGACGGTGCGCTGTTTCCAGATGCGGTTGTCGGTCAGCAGGGTCTCGTATTCGTCGACATAGGTCGGGAAACGCTTGGTGAAATCGTCGATGAAGTCCAGCAGCGAACCCTGGCGGCCTTCGTTCAGGCGGGCCAGCTCGCGGGCGTTCTTGATCTTGGAGACGGTGTACTGCGGCATGCTGTCCGGCAGATCGCGATATACGCCGCCGGGACGGAAGTAGGCCGCGTGCAGACGCGCGCCCGACACCGCTTCGTAGCAATCCATCAGGTCTTCGCGTTCGCGGAAGGCGTACAGGAATACGGTCATCGCGCCGATGTCGAGGCCGTGCGCGCCAATCCACAGCAAGTGGTTCAGCAGGCGGGTGATCTCGGCGAACATCACGCGGATGTATTGCGCGCGCTCAGGCACTTCGATGCCCAGCAGCTTCTCGATGGACAAGCAGTAAGCGTGCTCGTTGCACATCATGGACACGTAGTCGAGACGATCCATGTAAGGCAGCGACTGAATGAAGGTCTTGCTCTCGGCCAGCTTCTCGGTGCCGCGATGCAGCAGGCCGATGTGCGGGTCCGCCCGCTGGACCACTTCGCCGTCCAGCTCCAGCACCAGACGCAACACGCCGTGAGCGGCCGGGTGTTGCGGGCCGAAGTTGAGGGTGTAGTTACGGATTTCAGCCACCGTAGTTCTCCTCGCGAATGATGCGCGGCGTGATTTCGCGCGGCTCAATGGTCACCGGCTGATAGATCACGCGCTGTTGTGTCGGGTCGTAACGCATTTCCACGTGACCGGACAGCGGGAAGTCCTTGCGGAACGGGTGGCCGACAAAACCGTAGTCGGTCAGGATGCGGCGCAGGTCCGGGTGGCCGTCGAAAACGATGCCGAACAGGTCGAACGCCTCGCGCTCGAACCAGTTGACGCCGCTCCAGACGCCGACGACCGAGGCGACCACCGGGAAGGCGTCGTCTTCGGCGAACACGCGCAGGCGGATGCGCTGATTGTGCTTGATCGACAGAAGATGGTAGACAACGGCGAAGCGCGGACCGTCCCATACCTCGTCGCGGTAGGCGCTGTAGTCCACGCCGCACAAATCGATGCATTGCTCAAAAGACAGGTCGGCGTGATCGCGCAGCGTTGTCGCCACGGCGATCAGATCCGCCGCCTTGCATACAATGGTCAGCTCTTCCAGAGCCAGCGTGCTTTGCACGAGCTTGTCGCCCAGCGCCTGCTGCACAGCCGACCCTAACGCTTCCATTTTCTTGGAGGCCATAAGTTTCTACCTTAGCGGGCGATGGTGTTGGTGCGTTTGATCTTGTTCTGCAGCTGAATAATGCCGTACAGCAAGGCCTCTGCAGTTGGCGGACAGCCGGGCACGTAGACGTCGACCGGCACAATGCGGTCGCAGCCTCGCACGACTGAATAGGAATAATGATAATAGCCGCCGCCGTTGGCACAGGACCCCATCGAGATCACCCAGCGCGGTTCGGCCATCTGGTCGTAAACCTTGCGCAAGGCCGGAGCCATCTTGTTGCACAGCGTGCCGGCCACGATCATCAGATCGGACTGGCGCGGACTGGGACGGAACACGATGCCGAAACGGTCGAGGTCGTAACGCGCCGCACCGGCGTGCATCATCTCCACCGCGCAACAGGCCAGACCAAAGGTCATCGGCCACAGCGAACCGGTTCGGGTGTAATTGATGAGCTTGTCAGCCGTTGTGGTGACAAACCCCTTCTCCAGAATACCTTCTACTCCCATTCCAGAGCTCCTTTTTTCCACATGTAGACGAAGCCCAGGGTCAACACGCCCAGGAACTCCACCATGACGCCCAGACCATAGGTCCCCAACTCCTTCAACACCACCGCCCACGGCAGCAGGAAGGCGACCTCAAGGTCGAACAGGATGAAGAGGATGGCTATCAGATAATAGCGGACGTCAAACTTCATGCGAGCGTCTTCGAAAGCCTCGAAGCCGCACTCATACGGAGACAGTTTCTCAGGATCGGGACGATTGGGAGCCAGCAGTTTGCCCAATAAAATAGGGCCTACGCCGACCAACAGTCCGACCATGACAAACAGCAGAATGGGAAAGTAATTTTGCAGCATTTCCCGTACACCCCCACGAAATAAAGGGGGTTACCCCCCTTTTGGCTCCAAATAAAACAGGCCACCGGAGTCCCGGTGGCCTGTTTTTGAATGGTGGTGCCGACAGTGAGACTCGAACTCACACAGCTTTCGCCACTACCCCCTCAAGATAGCGTGTCTACCAATTTCACCATGTCGGCACAGCAAGCTTTAATTGTTACTCCGGTATTTTCGATGCCGTACCCGAAGCTTTATCGCTAGGCACACCGGCCGGGATTTGCGGTGCAACCTGTTCAACCTTGGCCCCCATTACGCCCAAATCGCTTTTTCCGCCCCCAGACAGAAAAACCAGAGCAAGGGAAGTCGAGAAGAACACGGCCGCTGCAACAGCGGTTGTTCTACTCAAGAAATTTGCAGAACCAGACGCGCCGAACAAGCTACCGGAAGAGCCTCCGCCGAAAGCCGCCCCCATGTCCGCGCCTTTGCCGTGCTGCATCAAAACCAGCACGATAATAGTCCCTGCAGACAGGAGATTTACGATCCAAATAAGCGTCTTAATAAGTTCCATACTATATCAATTTTCCTGCGGCTTGGCAAATTGCCCTGAATGAACCGGCGTCCAGAGATGCCCCTCCAACAAGGGCTCCGTCGACATTTTCAGTCGCCAGAATCGCTTCGGCATTCTCTGCCTTGACACTGCCGCCGTAGAGGACGCGAATATTATCGGAGGCCTTGACGTTTTGCAAGCACCAATTTTTGATCGCGCCGTGGATTTCGGCGATTTGCACCAGCGTCGCCACCTTGCCGGTGCCGATCGCCCAGACCGGTTCATAAGCCACAACGTATTCACCATGGTCTATCTCGGACAGAAGCGCAAGCTGATCTCTAATCACCTCCAGCTGACGGCCGGCCTCCCGCTCTTCCAGCGTTTCGCCCACGCACAGCACCGGCACCAGGCCGGCGGCGATGGCGTTCCGCATCTTTCGCAACAAAGCGGCGTTGCTCTCGCCGAAATACTGGCGGCGCTCTGAATGGCCCACCAGAGTGTAGCCGCAGCCGATGTCGGCCAGCATAGCGGCGCTGGTTTCGCCGGTGAAGGCGCCGTCTTGATCGAAGGCGCTGACGTCCTGCGCGCACAGACGAAGCGGCTGGCCGCGCAGCCGCTCGGCCAGGCCCGCCAGGTAGACCGCCGGCGCGGCCACGCCCACCCAATCGCGGTTGCTCGTCTCATCCGCCAACAGCGCCTGCAGCAGCGTCTGCGCGCTGTCGGCGCGGGTATTCATCTTCCAGTTGCCAATCACCAGCTTGCCGGCCATGTCCGCCTCCCGCGATTCTTGAATATCCGCCGATTATATCCGCAGCCGCCTTGTTGGCTCAAACCGACATCCGGCTGACATTGATTGTCCGCAAACGAAGCCGTTTCCACGACTTGTAATATTCCTGAAAAATTTCCGTCTTAGCATGCGCCCATTACCACGCACCTCATCCATTCTCAGGAGTAGGCATGAAACAGTCTGTTCGTCTGGCCGCATCGTTTGTTCTCGGTTCCGTCTGCCTGTCCGGCGCGGCCGTGGCCGCCGACATCACCGGCGCGGGCGCCACCTTCCCGTACCCGCTGTACGCCAAATGGGCCGCCGCCTACAAAGCCGGCACCAACAACAATCTGAACTACCAGTCCATCGGCTCCGGCGGCGGCATCAAGCAAATCCAGTCCAAGACCGTGGATTTCGGCGCGTCCGACATGCCGCTGAAGCCGGAAGAGTTGGAAAAATCCGGCCTGACCCAATTTCCCACCGTGATCGGCGGCGTGGTGCCGGTGTTGAACGTGCCCGGCATCACTCCGGGACAGGTGAAGTTCACCGGCCCGCTGCTGGCGGACATCTACTTGGGCAAAGTCGCCAAGTGGAACGACCCGGCCATCGCCAAACTGAACCCCGGCGTCAAACTGCCGGACCTGCGCATCTCCGTGGTGCGTCGCTCCGACGGCTCCGGCACCACCTTCATCTTCACCAACTACCTGTCCAAGGTCTCTCCGGACTGGGCCAAGGAAGTGGGCTCCAACACCGCGGTCAGCTGGAAAGGCAACCCGGTGGGCGGCAAGGGCAATGAGGGCGTGGCCAACTACGTGACCCGCATCAAGGGCGCGATCGGCTACGTGGAATACGCCTACGCCAAACAGAACAAGCTGGCCTTTGGCCTGATGCAAAACCAGGCAGGCAGCTTCGTCAAGCCGGACGAGTCCAGCTTCAAGGCCGCCGCCGCCAACGCCGACTGGAAAAAAGCGCCGGGCTTCTACCTGCTGCTGACCAACCAGCCGGGCAAGGACAGCTGGCCTATCGCCGGCGCCACCTTCATCCTGATGCACAAGAAACAGGACAAGCCGGCGCAAGGCGGCGAGGTGTTGAAGTTCTTCGACTGGGCTTACAAGAACGGCGACAAGACCGCGCTGGATCTGGACTACATCCCGATGCCGGACGCGATCAAGGGCGTGATTCGCGCCAGCTGGAAGCAAATTGCCGACAACGGCGGCAAATCGGTGTGGAACTGAGCCGCATATAATGCACGCAGGCCGGGGAAGGCTTCCCCGGCTTTTTGTCTGATAAATGAGCATGCATATGCAAAAGTTGAGTCACTCGCAGCAAATCAAAACCCAGCTGCTGCTGGACAATCTGTTCCGCTGGGTCACCCGGTTTTTCGCCTTTCTGGTGCTGGCCTTGCTGGTGGGCATTCTGATTTCGCTGCTGATCGGCGCGCTGCCGAGCATTCACGCCTTCGGCTTCAAGTTTCTGGTCACCAGCGACTGGGACCCGGTCAATGAGCAGTTTGGCGCGCTGGTGCCCATTTTCGGCACCCTGGCCACCTCTTTCATCGCCCTGCTGATCGGCGTGCCGGTCAGCTTCGGCATCGCCCTGTTCCTGACCGAGCTGTGTCCCACCTGGCTGAAGCGGCCGTTGGGCATCGCGGTGGAACTGCTGGCCGGCATTCCGTCCATCATCTACGGCATGTGGGGCCTCTTCGTGTTCGCGCCGATCTTCGCCGACCATGTGCAGCCGCTATTGACCGATACCCTGGGCAACATCCCGCTGCTGGGCGCCTTGTTCCAGGGCGCGCCGATGGGCATAGGCATTTTCACCGCCGGCCTGATCCTGGCCATCATGATCATTCCCTTCATCGCCTCGGTGATGCGCGATGTGTTCGAAGTGGTGCCGGTGATGCTGAAGGAGTCCGCCTACGGCCTGGGCTCCACCACTTGGGAAGTGGTGCGCTACGTGGTGCTGCCCTACACCAAGACCGGCGTGGTCGGCGGCATCATGCTGGGCCTGGGCCGCGCGCTGGGCGAGACCATGGCGGTGACCTTCGTCATTGGCAACTCCACCCGCTTCGCCGCCGGCCTATTCGAACCGGGCAACTCCATCGCCTCCTCGCTGGCCAATGAATTCGCCGAAGCCAACGGCGAGCTGTATCTCTCCTCCCTGATTCAACTGGGCCTGATTCTGTTCTTCATCACCTTCGTGGTACTGGCGTGTTCTAAACTGCTGTTGCTGCGCCTGAAGAAACAGGAAGGCCGCCCTTCCTGAGTATGAGAGACGCTAACCGCATGAGCCAAACCGTTATGACTTCCGCCCTGCGCCCGCCCCAGTCCGCCATCGCCGCAAAAGCCGACAGCAGCGTCTATCGCCGCCGCCGGCTGGTGAACCGCTTCAATATGGGCGCCTCCATGTTCACCATGGCCTTCGGTCTGTTCTGGCTGTTCTGGATTCTGAGCACCCTCTTGCAGCATGGCCTGTCCGGGCTCAACTGGGAGGTGTTCACGTCCAGCACCCCGCCGCCGGGCAGCACCGGCGGCCTGGCCAACGCCATTTACGGCAGCCTGATGATGACCGGCTTCGGCACCTTGTTCGGCACGCCCATCGGCATCCTGGCCGGCATCTACCTGGCCGAGTTCGGCCAGCGCGGCTGGCTGGCGCCGGCCACCCGCTTCATCAACGACATCCTGCTGTCCGCGCCGTCCATCGTCATCGGCCTGTTCATCTACGAGGTCTACGTGGTGTCGGTCGGCCATTTCTCCGGCTGGGCCGGCTCCTTCGCGCTGGCCATCCTGGTGATTCCGGTGGTGGTGCGCACCACCGAGAACATGCTGCGCCTGGTGCCGGGCAGCCTGCGCGAAGCCGCGTCGGCGCTGGGCGCGCCGCAGTGGAAGGTGACGCTTCACGTCACCCTGCGCTCGGCCAAGGCCGGCGTGCTGACCGGCATCCTGCTGGCGGTGGCGCGCATTTCCGGCGAAACCGCGCCGCTGCTGTTCACCGCGCTGAACAACCAATTCTTCAACAGCAATATGAACCAGCCGATGGCCAACCTGCCCATCGTGATCTTCCAGTTCGCGATGAGCCCGTACGAGGACTGGCACAAGCTGGCCTGGGCCGGCTCCCTCTTGATCACCTTCAGCGTGCTGACGCTGAACATCGTTGCCCGCTGGATGGGCAGCCAGAAAAACCAATCGCATTAAGGCTTGCAGACCATGGCTGAAATCCACTCCAAGCTTCAGGTCAAGAATCTGAACTTCTTTTACGGCAATTTCCACGCGCTGAAGAACATCCAGCTGGAAATCGCCTCGCGCAAGGTCACCGCCTTCATCGGCCCGTCCGGCTGCGGGAAGTCCACGCTGCTGCGCACCTTCAACCGCATGTACGAGCTCTACCCCGGCCTGCGCGCCGAGGGCGACATCCTGCTGGACGGCCACAACGTCCTGGGCCGCGACGTGGACGTCAACCTGCTGCGCGCCAAGGTGGGCATGGTGTTCCAGAAGCCCACCCCGTTCCCGATGTCCATCTACGACAACATCACCTTCGGCGTGAAGCTCTACGAAAAACTGTCCAAGGGCGAGATGGAGGACCGGGTGGAATGGGCGCTGCGCAAGGCCGCGCTGTGGGACGAGGTCAAGGACAAGCTCAAGCAGTCCGGCAACTCGCTGTCCGGCGGCCAGCAGCAGCGGCTGTGCATCGCGCGCGCGGTGGCGTCCAAGCCGGAAGTGCTGCTGCTGGACGAGCCCACTTCGGCGCTGGACCCGATTTCCACCGCCCACATCGAAGAGCTGATCCATGAGCTCAAAGAGGACTACACCATCGCCATCGTCACCCACAATATGCAGCAGGCGGCGCGGGTGTCGGACTACACCGCCTATATGTATCTGGGCGAGTTGATCGAGTTCGGCGACACCGACTCCATCTTCACCACCCCGCAGAAGAAGGCCACCGAAGACTACATCACCGGCAAGTTCGGCTGATTCCGCCTCGGTTAGCAGACCGCCGTCATGACCGTTCCGGGCATGGCGGCTTTTGGCGTTCGCTCGGACGTAAACCGCCATGACGGCGGCAAAAAACCGCCTAAATCAGCCGGCCTCCCAGATCGGTCTGTCAAGGCGATTCCACGCGCTTTGCCGGCAAATGCGACACCATTTATTTTTTTTTTATAAGTACTTGACGGCATTGGCCTTGGACACAACAATCCCGCCTTTACGATACTGTGTGCACATTTCACCATGTTGGACCTGTTTTCCGGGCTTGAAACCCACGTCGCCATCACCCTGGTGCTTTCCCTGGGCTTCGTGCTCGCCTTTGAGTTCATCAACGGCTTCCATGACACTGCCAACGCGGTGGCTACCGTTATCTATACCCAGTCGATGAAACCGCGTCTCGCGGTGTTCTACTCCGGTATATTCAACTTCCTCGGCGTAATCACCGGCGGCCTCGCTGTCGCCTACGCCATCGTGCACCTGTTGCCTGTGGACCTGCTGATCTCGATCAACACCACCCGCGGCATGGCCATGGTGTTCGCGCTGCTGACCGCCGCCATCACCTGGAACCTGGGCACTTGGTACTTCGGTCTGCCCGCCTCCAGCAGCCACACGCTGATCGGCGCCATTCTGGGCGTGGGCGTGGCCAACAGTCTGATCCACGGTACTTCGCTGTCCCACGGCATCAACTGGAGCAAGGCCATCGACGTCGGCGCCTCTCTGCTGGCCTCGCCCGTGGTGGGCGCCCTGCTCGCCGCGCTGATTGTCATCCTGCTGCGGCGCTACCGGCCTCACAGCAATGTGCACAAGACCCCCTACCAACGCCAACAGGTGGAAGGCCGCAAACATCCGCCGTTCTGGACCCGCTTCATGCTGATCGTGTCGTCCATGGGCGTCAGCTTCGCCCACGGCTCCAACGACGGCCAGAAAGGCGTGGGCCTGATCATGCTGGTGCTGATCGGCATCGTGCCGGCCAAGTTCGTTCTGGATCTGGACAGCACGCCTTACCAGCTGGACCGCACCCGCGACGCCGCCATTCACTTGCAGAAGTTCTACGAGCGTCATCAAATCGAGCTGAACAAGATCATCGTCCCGTCCAAGGGCACCAGCCAGTACGAATGCCACCCGCTGGAAACCAGCGACACCGTCAAGCGCCTGCTGAGCACCATGGGCGACGGCGGCGACTACCATGCGCTGAGCTCCGAACAGCGCTGGAACGTGCGCACCGAACTGCTGTGTCTGGACGACGCCGCCAAGAAAGCGTCCGCGCTGCCCAAGCTGTCCGCCGACGACAAGCAGATGCTGCAGAACCTGCGCAAGGACCTGACCACCACCACCGAATACGCGCCCACCTGGGTGATCGTCGCCGTGGCGCTGTCCCTCGGCGTCGGCACCATGGTCGGCTGGCGCCGCGTGGTGAAAACCGTGGGCGAAGGCATAGGCAAGAAGGACATGACTTACGCTCAGGGCGTATCCGCGCAAATGACCGCCGCCATCTCCATCGGCCTCGCCAGCCAGTTCGGCTTCCCGGTGTCCACTACCCAGGTGCTGTCAAGCGCCGTGGCCGGCACCATGGTGGCGGACAAGGCCGGCTTGCAGATGTCCACGATCCGCTCGATCGCGCTGGCCTGGTTGTTCACGCTGCCGGTGTCGATGTTGCTGGCGGGTGGGCTGTACTACGTGGCCTCGCTCTGGTTGTAATCAAGTCCGGTCACGGTCTTTCAGCCTCTGTTTAAGGCTGCCGGAAAAAAACAAAGCCACCGCATCACGGTGGCTTTTTCTTTTGGCATTTCCTCCCGAAAAGTTTTCGATTGACCTGGGTCAAGCTTTAAGCCGGGACTGCTTGTGCCAATATTTTATAAATTGCTAATATTTGCTCGCTTCATCATGGTTTCTCCTTTGTTGTTTGCAGCAATCCCTTTGCGCCTCAGCCCCCCAGCCGAGGCGCTTTTTTTTGCCCTCTCCATGAAGCGTTCAAGCCTTGAGAAACTGCTCCCGTCCCGCCAGCCAACGGTCCAAATGCGCATCCACCGCCTGCGGGTGGCGCTCCAGCAGCAAGGGCGCCAGCTCGCGTGCCGCCTCCAGCAGCTCCAGATCTTCCTCCAGATTGGCGAAGCGCAGCATGGGCAGGCCGCTCTGGCGCGCGCCCAGCAGTTCGCCGGGCCCGCGAATCAGCAAATCCTGCCGCGCGATCTCGAAACCATCAACATTCTCGTAAATCACTTTCAAGCGCGCCTTGGCCAAGTCGGATAGCGGATTGTCAAACATCAACACGCAGACGCTGCGCGCGCTGCCGCGCCCCACCCGGCCGCGCAGCTGGTGCAGCTGGGCCAGGCCCATGCGCTCGGCGTGCTCTATCACCATCAGGCTGGCATTGGGCACGTCCACGCCCACCTCGATCACCGTGGTGGCCACCAGCACTTGCAGCTCGTTGCGGGCGAAGGCCGCCATCACCGCCGCCTTTTCGTCCGCCTTCATCCGGCCGTGCACCAGGCCCACGCCCAAATGCGGCAGATCGGCGGTCAGTTGCTGGTGGGTGTCCACCGCGGTCTGCAATTGCAGGGTTTCCGACTCTTCGATCAGCGGGCACACCCAATAGGCCTGTTGCCCGTCGGCGCAGGTCTTGGCCACGTGGGCGACGATTTCCTCGCGGCGCGCGCTATTGATCAGCTTGGTGACGATGGGCGTGCGCCCCGGCGGCAGTTCGTCTATCACCGACACGTCCAGGTCGGCGTAGAAGCTCATCGCCAGCGTGCGCGGAATCGGCGTCGCCGACATCATCAGCTGATGCGGCTCGCCGCCCTTCTCTTTCAGCGCCAGCCGCTGGCCCACGCCGAAGCGATGCTGTTCATCGACGATGACCAGGCCCAGGCGCTCAAAGGCCACCTCGTCCTGGAACAGCGCGTGAGTACCCACCGCCAGCCTCGTTTCGCCGCTGGCGATGGCCGCCATCGCCTCTTGCTTTTGCTTCTTGCGCAGGCTGCCGGCCAGCCAGCGCACGGGAATGCCCAAGGGCTCCAGCCAGACGGACAGTTTGAGGAAGTGCTGCTCGGCCAGAATCTCGGTCGGCGCCATCAGCGCCACCTGGTAGCCGGATTCGATCGCGGTCAAGGCCGCCAGGGCCGCGACGATGGTCTTGCCGCTGCCCACGTCGCCTTGCAAAAGCCGGTGCATCGGGTGCGGCTGAGTCAGGTCGGCGCGGACTTCCGCCAAGGCGCGTTGCTGCGCGCCGGTCAACGAGAACGGCAAGCGCTCGACCAGCGCTCGGCTCAACGTGCCGTCGCCGCGCAGTGGCGGCGCGCGGCCCAGCCGTCGCGCGCGATAGGCCAGCCGCATCGACAGCTGCTGCGCCAGCAATTCGTCGAACTTGAGCCGCTGCCAGGCCGGCAGGCCCGGATCGGCCAATTGGCCGGCGCTATAGTCCGGCGTAGGCAGGTGCAGCAGGCGGATCGCCTCGGCGAACGGCGTCAGCCGCAACGGCGCGGCCAGTTCCTCCGGCAGCGTCTCGCCCAAGGGCTGGCTGTCCAGCTCGGCGTGAATCAGCTTGCGCAGCGCCGGTTGGGTCAGGCCGTTGACCGTGGGATAGATCGGAGTCAGGCTGTCCGCCAGCGGCGCGCCGTTGCCCACTTCGCGGATCTTGGGATGCACCATCTCGTCGCCGGCGAAGCCGCGGCGGATCTCGCCCAGCGCGCGCACCCGATTGCCGGTGGTGAATTGCTTGACCTGATTGGGGTAGAAATGAATGAAGCGCAGCACCAGGCTGCCGCTGGCGTCCTCTATGCGCGCCACTAGCTGGCGGCGCGGCCGGAACTGGATTTCATGGGCGATCACCTCGCCCTCCACCAGCACCGCCTGGCCGTACGGCGCGTCGGCGATGGCGTACAGATGGGTCTCGTCCTCATAGCGCAGCGGCAGATGCAGGACCAGATCGAAACGGCGGCGTATGCCCAGCTTTTCCAGCTTCTTGGCCAGTGCCGGCGCCACGGCCGGCGGCTGATTGGCGGGGTCGATTAGGGAGCTCATCAGCAGCGATTGTACCCAATAAAGAAAAAGGCGGAAGCTGTTCGCGCTCCCGCCTGGCTCATTCTCGCCGCGACGCGGCGCTTGCGCTTACTGACGCTCCCACACCTGGGAACGGAAGAAGGGGCCGATGTAGCCGCGCACGCGCAGCTTCTTGCCGTCTTCGATCAGTTTGGCGCCGGAGGTGTAGATCTTGCCGGACTTGGGATCCAGGATTTTGCCGCTGCCCCACTCGGCGCCGTCTTTCTTCAGACCCCACAGGATTTGCATGCCGTTGACCGGCTTGCCCTTGCGGTCGCCTTCGCATTTGTCGCACACCGCCTCCGGGTTGGCGAACAGCTTGATGATCTTGCCGTTCAGTTCCCCGCCGGCGCTTTCCGTGATCTGCACCAGGGCCTTGGCCTGCTTGGTTTCGTCGTCTATCGTCTTCCAGACGCCGGCGGCGCTGTCGGCCAGCGCCATATGGCTGAACAGGCCCAACACGGACGCTAGGCAGGCGGCTTTGGCGAATTTGCTCATCTTGATTTCCTCGCGAGTCGAACCGAGAGGCCGCGCCGCGAACGGGCGGCCGCAGCGGCCTTTTAATTATCAGAACGCCGCCCCGGAACAGCCGGCACGCCGAAAAGAAACGTTGGTTTGGAGCAGCGGCTCTAGGATGCCAACAGCCAATGCCGCCGTCAAGAATGGAAACGGACGGCGATGAAACTCACAAAGATATCTCGCCGCGCCCTACCCTCTGCACCCGCCCGCCCACCAGGATGCCGCCCTCGGCGTCCACTTGCAGATGCAGCACATTGGGCCGCGCCAGCGCCGCCCCCTGCTCCACCCGCCACTGCAAGGGCCCCAGGCCGTTGAGCGCGCACCAGCCACCCAGATTGGCGCAGGCCGATCCGGTGCCGGGATCTTCCAGCACCGCGCCCTGCTGTTCAAAAAACAGCCGCACGGTGGCGACGCCGCCGTCCTCGTGCCACAGATAGGCGACGCTGCGCCCCGGCCTCAAGGTGGCGTCGCGCAGCAGCAAGGCATGCACCGGACGGGCGCGCAACACCGCGCCGGCGCTGGCGGCGCGAATCAGCAGCTGTTCGCTGCCGGTGTCCACCCATACCGGCTCCAGCGCGATGTCCTCCTCGTCCAGCCCCAGCATCGCCGCGGCCTGAGCGCGGCTGAGGCCGGCGGCGCGCGCGCTGGGCGGGTTCGCCCGCAAGGTGTAAACGCCGTCGCTGTGGAGGATGGGAATCAGGCCGGCGTTGGTGCGCAACTGAAAGCGGGAGTCCAGCTCCCCGCGCCAATGCAGCACCGCCGCCGCGCCCAGCGTGGGATGGCCGGCGAACGGCAGTTCCTGGCTGGGGGTGAAGATGCGCAGCCGCGCAGCCGCCTCCCCGTCCGGGAACAAAAATACGGTTTCCGACAGATTCATCTGTCTGGCCAAGAGCTGCATCTCGCGCTCGTCCAGCCCGCTGGCGTCGGAGAACACCGCCAGTGGATTGCCGCCGAAGCGCTCCTCGGCGAACACATTGACCAATTCGAACGAATACCCGCTCATGCCCCCTCCCGGAATGGATGACACGCCGCCGCGGCCAGTTTTTCCTCGACGCCGGCCAGACGCTCGGCCAGGGACTTCCTGGCCGGCGCCGCCGCCAAGGACTGCCGCAAGCGCCGCTGTTGAAGCTCCAGACCATGACAGCGGCGACGCGCTTTGTCCAGTTCCCGCGCTTGCGCACTCTCCGCGCGGCTGCGTTGCGCCTGTCGCCGCCGGGCCTCGCGCGCCTCCTCGGCGGCCCAGCGCCGGCTTTGGGCCTGGGACTCGGCCACCCCCCGGCGCTGGCGCTCATCCTGTTCCACCACGCTCAACGGCGGCGGCTGGAACGCTTCCGCCGCGCCGCCATCGGCGCAGGCCCGGTCGCGGTAGGTCAATCCGCCTTCCGCGTCCCGACATTTGTAAACCTGGGCCCAGACCAGGCCCGGCAGCAATAACAACAGTGCGATCCAGATGCTCATGCGACCTCCGCGGCAGGAATGAACGATCCGGATAGTTAACATGAAAAAAGGCGGCCTGGGCCGCCTTATGGTCTGACATTTCGAGCAGTTAGGCTGCTCAGAGCCGTTTACGATCTCGCGAGCAAGAGCGAGACAAGGCGAAAACGAGCGAAAAAGCGTAATGTACGCGTGGTACATGAGCATTTTGAGCTTGTACTCACCGTGCAACGCTTCACGAAGCGCAGCAGATCGTGAACAGGTTCTTAGAGCACCAGAACCGCTTCCGCCTCCACCAACACGCCCTTGGGCAGGCTGGCCACGCCCACGGCGGCACGCGCCGGGAAGGGTTGGCTGAAATACTGGCCCATGATTTCGTTGAAGGTGGCGAAATTGGACAGGTCGGTCAGATAGGCGTTGAGTTTGACGATCTGGTCTAGACTGCCGCCGGCGGCTTCGCATACAGCCTTCATGTTCTTGAACACCTGGTGGGTTTCAGCGGCGAAACCGCCTTCCACCACGTTCATGGTGGCCGGGTCCAGCGGGATCTGGCCGGACAAGTAAACGGTGTTGCCGGCTTTCACAGCTTGCGAGTAAGCGCCGATGGCGGCCGGGGCCTTGTCGGTGTGAATGATTTCCTTAGCCATTATTCATCTCCTTCTTTCAGGAACAGGGTTAATAAGTCATTGAGGAAGCGTTGGCCCTTGAGCGTGGGCCGCAACATCACGGCGTCGCGCTCAATCAGGCCTTGCGCCTCGGCTTGCGTCAACGCGGATTGTATGCCGGACAGCGGCAGACCGGTGCGCTCTTGGAACAGACGCCATTCGAAGCCTTCGGTCAGCCTCAGCAGGTTCATCATGAATTCGAACGGCAGTTCGTCGCGCGTCACCTTGCGGCTGCTTTGCAAGGGCTTGCCCTCGGCCACCGCTTTCAGATAGGCGGCCGGCTGCTTGTGAAGCATCTGGCGGACAATGCCGGCGTGGCTGCTGATCTTGCCGTGGGCGCCGGCGCCGATGCCGACATAGTCGCCGAACTGCCAGTAGTTGAGATTGTGCCGCGCGCGGCGGCCCGGCCGCGCGAAGGCCGAGGTTTCGTAGTGCTCGAAACCGGCGGCGGCGAGCCGCGCTTCGATCGCCTCCTGCATATCGGCGGACACTTCGTCGTCCGGCAGATTGCGCGGCGTCTCTGCGGCAAACAGGGTGTTGGGCTCTATCGTCAGGTGATAGGCGGACAGATGAGTAATCCCATAGGACAGCGCGGTGTCCAGATCGGCCAGCGCTTCGTCCAGGGTCTGCCCCGGCAACGCGTACATCAGGTCCAGATTGACGTTGTCGAAGTGGCTGAGCGCGATGTCGATGGCGCGGCGCGCCTCCTCGCCGTCATGGATGCGGCCCAGCGCCTGCAAATGCGCAGGCTTGAAGCTCTGGATGCCGATGGACAAGCGATTGATGCCGGCCTCGCGGTAGCCGCGGAAACGCTCGGCCTCGAACGTGCCGGGATTGGCTTCCATGGTGATTTCCGCATCCGGCTGCAGACGCATGCGCGCGCGCACGCCGGCCAGCAGCGCGTCCATCGCCTGCGGCGAGAACAGGCTGGGCGTGCCGCCGCCCATGAAGATGCTGGTCAAGGGACGGCCCCAGACTTCCGGCAGGCTGAACTCCAGATCGCGCAGCAAGGCGTCGACATAGGCCATCTCGTCGAAACCGCTCTTGGGCTCGTGCGAATTGAAGTCGCAATACGGGCACTTGCGCACGCACCACGGGAAATGGATGTACAGCGACAGCGGCGGCAGCTCCGTCAAAGCGGGCTGCCCGCCCAAGCCCCCAAGCGCGGACAGCGAGATCTTGGTCACCTGCACGTTGCGGCTCCTTGTCGCTTCAGCCGGGCGCAGAAAGGAAGAAAGGGCTTCATGCCAGCGCGCGCAGCTTGGCCAGCAGCGCCTGCATCGCCTGGCCGCGGTGGCTGACGCGGTTCTTCTCCGCCGCATCCAGTTCGGCCACGCTACAGCCGTGTTGCGGCAGCCAGAAATGCGGATCGTAGCCGAAGCCGCCCGCGCCGGCCGCCTCGTCTTTCACCTCGCCAAACCACATGCCGTCCGCCACCAGCGGCTGCGGATCGTCGGCGTGGCGCACCAAGACCAGCACGCAGTAATACCAGGCGCGGCGGTTGGCTTCGCCTTGCAGCGCCGCCACCAGCTTGGCGTTGTTGGCGGCATCGGACTTGGGCTCGCCGGCGTAGCGGGCCGAATACACGCCCGGCGCGCCGGACAACGCCTCGACGCAGATGCCGGAGTCGTCGGCCAACGCCGGCAAGCCGGTCATGCGGCTGGCGTGGCGCGCTTTTTCCAGCGCGTTTTCCAGAAAAGTGTGGTGGGGCTCCGGACATTCCGGCACCTGCAGTTCCACCTGCGGAATCACTTGTATGCCCAGCGGCGCCAGCAGCGAGGAGAATTCCTTCAGCTTGCCGGCGTTGTTGCTGGCCATCACTAATTTGTCGAACATTGAGAACTCCATCGAATGCAACGCAGCCCCGACGACGCCGGGGCTGCGGACATAAGTATAAGAACTTATTCAAAGTCTCGCGAGCTAGCGCGAGACAAGGCGAAAACAGCTGAGAACGCGGAATGTACGCGTGGTACATGAGCATTTCGAAGCCGTTTTCAACGCCGTATCGCCGACGCGCAGCAGACTTTGTTCAAAACAAGCTTAACGGCTGACCTTCACTTCCGTCCACATCCGCGCCAGCGAGCGCCGTTCCACCGGCGTCAGCTCACGCAGCACCGTCCATTTCTTCACGGTGTCCGGCGTCGGATCGATCACCGGATGGGCTTTCAAATCCGCGCGGAAAAAGGGGGCGGCGGTTTTAACCGGATTAGTGGCGCCGTTAAGGTTGGTCAGTTGGGCGGCGTTCTTGCCGTCCAGCATGAAGTTGATGAACTGATGCGCCAGGTCCGGGCGTTTGGCGCTGGCCAGGACCGCCATGGTGTCCACGCCCAGTTCATTGCCTTCCTTCTGCGCCACATTGGCGATGTGGAAGCGGCGCTTGGCCTGCCGCGCGTCCTCTGCGGCCTGGAAGAACTCAGTGGAATAGCCCAGCGACACCCAGATATTGCCCACTGCCAGCTCTTTCAGATAACTGGCGTTGGAGAAGGTGGCCCAGTAGGGCTTGGCCTGCTTGATCACCGCCTGCGCCGCGCGATAGTCGGCCTGGCTAGCGGTGTTCGGGTTCTTGCCCAGGTAGAACAGCGCGGCGGCGAACACCTCGCGCGAGCTGTCCAGCACGGTGACCTTGCCCTTGATCTTCTGCAGGACCTTGGGATCGAAGATCACAGACCAGCTGTGCGGATCGATGCCCAGTTTCTGCAAGCGCTCCGCGTTGTAGCCGACCGAGGTCAGCGACAGCACCGTGGGCACGGTGTAACGGTTGCCGGGATCATAGCTTTGGGACAAGTAGGCGGGGTCAACGTTCTTCAGATTCGGCAGCTTGGCGTGATCCAGCGGCCGCAGCAGCTTCTGTTTGCTCATCGCCTGGATCACGAAGCTGGATGGAAACACCATATCGTAACCCTTGGCCCCGGCCGCCAGCTTGGCCAGCATTTCCTCATTATCGCCGTAGTAATTCTGCACCACGCGGCAATCACAGCTTTTCTCGAACTGACGGAGGATGGCGTCCGACAGCGAGCCGCTCCAGTTATAGATGTGCAAGACGTCCTTGGGTCCGGCCCAGACGGCGGACGACAGGATGGAGGACAATAGGACAAGCTTCAGCGGTTTCAATTCAGATTCACCTCCAGACGGCCATGACCAGCATGGCGAACAGAAAAGGCGGCAAGCCGCCATGGCGGGTTTCCCTCTTGGGAAGCCCCGCGACGTAGAACCTGTTCAAAGTCCGCTTAGCATAGACAAGCGTCGCGTTCTGATGCCCATGCGCGGTAGGCGCATTAGCGCTTCTTCAACGGTTTCGGTCTTGTCTCGCGCTAGCCAGCGAGACTTTGAACAAGCTCTTAAATACGGCGGCGTCGGGCCCTGCCTCAGCAAGAGCAACGCTCTCGCCTTGCTACAGCAGACCCCGGCGCCGCGAATCCGTTCCTGGCCGCAACGGCCAGGCGGTTTATTCAGCGCGGCGGGCTGCGCCCAGCGTCGCCTCCAGCGCCTGTTGCAGCAGGCGCTCGTCGGCGCCGTCCAGCAATTTGGCGTCGGACAGCATGCGCCGCCAGTTGCGCGCGCCGGGAATGCCCTGAAACAGGCCCAGGATGTGGCGGGCGATATTGCGTGTCTTGTGACCCTCGGCCAGACGCGCCGCCACATAGGGCATCATCGCGGCCACCACCTGTTCTCGCTCCGGCGCGGCGGCGACGCCGTAGTAGCGCTGGTCCCAATCCGCCATCAGCCAGGGGTTGTGGTAGGCCTCGCGCCCCACCATCACGCCGTCGACGTGGCGCAGATGCTCGTCAATGTCGGCCTGGCTTTTGACGCCGCCGTTGATCAGGATTTCCAGATCCGGACGCTCCTGCTTCAGCCGATAGACGTAATCGTATTTCAAGGGCGGGATTTCGCGGTTTTCCTTGGGGCTCAGGCCTTTGAGAATGGCGTTTCGCGCATGCACGATGAAAGTGCGGCAGCCGGCGTCCGCCACCTGGCCGACGAAATCGCTCAGGTAATCGTAATGCTCGATGCGGTCGATGCCGATACGGTGCTTGACCGTCACATCAATGGACACCGCGTCGCGCATCGCTTTGACGCAGTCGGCCACCAGCTGCGGCTCGGCCATCAGGCAGGCGCCGAAAGCGCCTTTCTGCACCCGTTCCGACGGGCAGCCCACGTTCAGATTGACCTCGTCGTAGCCCCACTCCGCCGCCAGCTTGGCGCAACGCGCCAGCTCCGTCGGCTCGCTGCCGCCCAGTTGCAAGGCCAGCGGATGTTCCGCCTCGTCGAAACGCAGGTGGCGTTCAACGTCGCCATGCAACAACGCCCCGGTGGTCACCATCTCGGTGTACAGCCAGGCATGCCGAGTGATCTGACGCGCGAAATAGCGGTAGTGACGGTCGGTCCAATCCAGCATCGGCGCCACCGATAGACGGCGCGGCGGCAAGCCGTCGCTGTTCCCAACCCTAGAATGCTGCACTCCGCTGTCCTGCATCGTATCCATATCCACCCGAAACCAGATCACCGCTCAGCGCCGGCGGCAGACCGGCCCGCCATCGCGCTAAGCGTTTGAAAAAAGGCATGAATTATCCTCCCGCACCCGAACAAGGGTCAAGCATTTAGACAAAAACACCGAGCAATCAAAGGGATATGGCGATTATGGCCCAACGATTCTCCCCCGCAGGCAACTTTTTCAAGAATTGAATTTCATAAGCTTTAACCTCGGCAGCGGCTTCTTCGCGCCGGACGCGCCCTGGCAGGGGTGTCTGGCGTGCCAATCCATTACTAACAAGAATCATTCACAAATGAATATATTCAAGAAAAGAGAATCCAGCCCTCGCACCTGTCCGCCGGACCAGCGTTGCAGGCTGTAGGGCGGGCCTGCCCGCTATTCCGGATGTTTCCACTTCAGCACAAGGTTGACCCATGTTTAAACCACACTCCCTGCGCTTACCCGCGCTGATGCTATTGCCGGCGCTGCTGAGCGGCTGCCTGGAACAGCCCAGCGTCGAACAGCAAGCCGCGCGCATCGTCGAACAAATGAGCCCCCGCGAGAAAATCGGCCAGAAAATCATGATGGCCTTCCGCTACTGGTGCCCGGACGATCAGCCCGCCTGCACCGCCGGCATGACCGAACTGCCGGAAGCCGCCAGCCGCGCCTTGCGCGACAACGCCATCGGCGGCGTGATTCTGTTCGCCAACAATCTGACCGATCTGCAGCAAACCCGCCGCCTGTCCGAGCAGATCCGCAAGGCGCGGCCGCAAAACAGCCCGGTCGGCCTGTTGATTGGTTCTGACCAGGAGGGCGGCAATGTCTTCCGCCTGCCGCGTCCGCTGGCCACCAGCTTTCCCGGCAATATGGCGCTGGGCGCCGCCTATGAAGCGACTCGGGATAGCGGCCTGGCCCGCGACTCCGGCCGCGTGCTGGCCGCCGAGATCCGCGCCGTCGGCTTCAACGTCAACTTTGCCCCGGACGTGGACGTCAACAGCAATCCGCTCAACCCGGTGATCAATGTCCGCGCCTACGGCGACGACCCGGCCACCATCAGCCTGCAGGGCCAGGCCACGACGCAAGGCATGCGCGAGCAAGGCGTGATCGGTTCCTTCAAGCACTTCCCCGGCCACGGCGACACCGCCACCGACTCCCACTACGGCCTGCCGGTAGTCAACAAATCCCGCGCCGACGCCTACGCCATCGACCTGGCGCCCTACCGCCAAGCCATCGCCTCCGGCCAGCCCCCGGAGATGATCATGACCGCCCACATCCAGTACCCGGCGCTGGACAACAGCCAAATCACCGCCCGCAACGGCGAACGCATGATCGCGCCGGCGACCATGTCGCGCAAAATCCAGCACGATCTGCTGCGCGGCGAGATGGGCTACCAGGGCGTCACCGTCACTGACGCGCTGGACATGAAGGGCATCAGCGATTTCTTCGAGCAGGCCGACGCGGTAATCAAGGTGTTCCAGGCCGATGTCGACATCGCGCTGATGCCCACCGAGTTCCGCACCGCCGCGCAAGCCGGCCGGCTGCGTCAATTAATCGACCAGGTGGCCGCCGCGGTGGCGGACGGACGGATAGACCGCGCCGAACTAGACCGCTCGGTGCGGCGCATCGTGGCGATGAAGTTGCGCAACGAGGTCACCCCTGCCGGCGAAGCCAAGCCGCTGCCGGAGTTGAGCACCATAGGCGGCGCGGAACACCGCGCGGTGGAAGATAAGATCACCCGGCACTCCATCACCCTGCTGCGCAATCAGGGCGCGGCGCTGCCGTTGCGCTCGCCCAGCCAGCGCATCTTCATCCTGACGCCCTGGGGCGAACAGGCCGAGGCGATGCGTCGCCGCTTTGATGAGAAAGGCTATCGCCAAGTCAGCGGCGCCAAGCTGAGCGCCACGCCGTGGGAAGCGCAGAAACAGGCGATCGATCAGGCCGACGTGGTCGTCATCGGCACCTTGGCCACCGGCGTCAGCCCAGTGGAGCGCAACGGTGACCCCAACGCGCCGGCCATCGCGCCGCGGATGAAGCGCAGCCTGCAGACCGAGCCGGCGCCGGCCGCCGGCAACGGTTCCCTGGTCTTCAATGTGGCGGAAGACCTGCCCGCGCTCCGGACCCGCTTCGCCCGCAGCCTGTCCGCGCCGCCGCTCAGCGAGGCGCAGCAAATGCGCAATGCGATGGAATACGCCAAGCGGCAAGGCAAGAAGCTGATCCACGTGACCCTGCGCGCGCCTTACGACGTGATCAATTACGACGATCTGGCAGACGCCACGCTGGCCACCTACTCCTACTACGGTTATGAGAACGGCCTGCGCGGGCCCTCCATGCCGGCGCTGGTGGACGTGATGCTGGGCGCGAACCCGCCCGGCGGCAAGCTGCCGGTGGCCATCCACGCGCTGGACGAAAACGGCCAGCCGGGCGCGCTGCGCTACGCGCGCGGTTTTGGGCTGAGCTTCTGACAAAGCATCGCTCTTCTTAACCCTCCTCCTAACGCACCGCGGCCCTCCGGCCGCGGTGTTTTCTTTTGTCCCTGCGGCGGGCGGCTCCGCTGATCCAAGGCATTCGCATTGAAATAGACACAATTTATACTGTATGAATGTTTTGTGCACTGCAGTATCATGAGCCTGAACCGACGGCTGAAGACGCCCGCACAACAGGGCCGCAAGCTGCGCGGAACCGGGCTACCCTCAAATAAGAAAGCAAGCGCATGGCCATAGAATCCAACGCCGTCCTACCGGACTTCGCCGCGTGGAGCATGTCCAAGGACTTTCCTAGCGGTCATCAAATCGGCCGCCACCAACACCGCGAAGGCCAACTGATTTTCGCCGTCTCCGGCGTGATGGAGCTGTCTACCTCCGACGGCCTGTGGCTGGTGCCGCCGCAGCGCGGCGTCTGGATGCCCCCGGCGGTGGAACACAGCATGCGCGCCCGCGGCACGGTGTCGCTGCGCACGCTGTACATCCAGTCTCCCCACTACCTGGCGCAGTTGCCGCTTTGCTCCAAGGCCATCGCCATTTCGCCGCTGATGCGGGAACTCATCATCCGCCTGATGCGCACTCGCGGCATTCCGCACGCGGACCAGAAGGAAGGCCGCTTGCTGGACTTGCTGATCGACGAAATCGAATGGTCCAGCGAAACGGCCTTGCCGCTGCCCCCGCTGGGCGATCCGCGCTTGCAACGGGTATGCTCGGCGATTCTGGCCAATCCAGGCGACCGCCGCGGCCTGAGCGAATGGGCGGAACTGGTGGGCGCGTCCAGCCGCACGCTGGCGCGCTTGTTCCAGCAGGAGTTGGGCGTGTCCTATCTATACTGGCGCCAACAAGTATGCGCAATGGCGGCCCTGCCGCGGCTGGGCGCTGGCGAGCCGGTCACCCTGATCGCCTCCGACCTGGGCTATGAAACCCCCGGCGCGTTTTCCTCCATGTTCCGCCGCATTATGAACGCGGCCCCCAGCCAGTACTTCTCCTGATCTCATAAGCTGTTCAAAGCCGCGCCCACATGAGCGAGGCTTTGAACAGCCTCTCCTCCGCCCCACGCGCCGGCACGGTTTTGCCGCAGCGCAGCATGATTGTCCGTTTTGAAGCAGTAATTGTCCGCTTGCAAGAAGCCTGAACCAAACCGTTTCAATATGATAAATGGCTATTGAAACCGCTGTCTGGCCAGGTGACCATGTCCCATCCCAACTACGACGCCAAACGCTATTGGCTGCTGATTCTGGCCGCCACCTTTTTGTTCGGCTCCACCTTTCCCACCTCCAAGATCGTGCTGTCGGAAATGCCGCCCTTGTGGGCCGCGGTGGCGCGCTTCACTGCCGCCGCCGCCGGCATCGTGCCCATTTTGCTGTGGCAGCGCTTCCGCTATCCGCGCGCTTTCGTCCGCCCGCGCCCCTGGGGCGTGCTGGCCTTGATCGGGCTGCTGCAAACCGCCGGCTCGATGGGCTTTCTCAATATCGGGCTGCGCAGTACTACCCCGGCCAAAGCAGCCATTCTGATGGCCTGCACCCCACTGATCGTGGCCTTGATGTCGCGGCTGGCGCTAAAGGAAAAAATCCACCCTCTGGCCGCCGTCGGCCTGGTCCTGTCCTTCTTCGGCGTCGCCGTCTGCATCGGCCTGAACAAGCTGGACGGCTTCGGCGCCGGCGACGCGCTGGTGCTGTGCGGCGCGGCCTGCTGGGCGGCGTCCACGCTGGTGATCAAGGGCAGCCGCATCGTGATCAACGTCTGGGCGCTGACCTTCTGGCAGATGCTGGTGGGTTCGGCCTGCCTGGCGCTGCTGGCCTGGGCCGGCGGCGAAGTCCCGACACTGCCTCACAGCGAGCGGGTGCTGGCCGCCTTTCTGTGGCTGGCGCTGCCGGCCACCACCGGCGCGATGGCGCTGTGGTTCAGGGCGCTGGACCTGGGCGGCGCGGTGCGCACCAGCGGTTTCCTGTTTCTGTCCCCGCTGTTCGCCACCCTGATTTCCTTCGCCGCCTTCGGCTATTCGCTGTCGCTGCATGAGCTGATCGGCGGCGTGCTGATCGGCGTCGGCATTTATCTGGTGTCCAAACGCCCGGACGCCGCCGCGCAGCCGCAAACCGCGCCCGTCGGCGACAAGATCTGAACACCGCAGCTTTTTCCTCTTTCATTCACATGAGCGTTCCCACCATGCAAAAACTCATCATCACCGCCGCCGTCAACGGCGGCATCACCAGCCGGCAGAAACATCCCGGCGTGCCGTTTTCGCCGGAAGAAATCGCCCAGGCCGCCTATGAATGCTGGAACGCCGGCGCCTCGGTGGTCCACATCCACGCCCGCAACCCGGACGGCACGCCCAGCTACGACGCGGACATCTACGGCGATATCGTCCGCCGCATCCGCGAGCGCTGCGACATCCTGATCAATCTGAGCACCTCCGGCCTCAATCTGCCGCCGCAGCTGGAGAAGAAGGAAGCCTGGAACCATCTGTCCTTCCGTCCGGACATCGCCTCCTTCAACTGCGGCTCGGTCAACCACGGCAGCAAGCCCTTCATCAATCCGCCTGAACTGGCCCGCGCGCTGGCGCTGGACATCCGCGAATACCGCGCCAAGCCGGAGATCGAGGTCTATCACCAGGGCATCATCGGCGAGGCGCTGAAACTGCAGGAAGACGGCTATCTGAGCGGCCCGCTGTGCTTCAGCTTCGCCATGGGCATACAGGGCGGCGCGGCCGCCACCTGCAAAAACCTGCTGCATTTCGTCGAAAGCATTCCGCAGGACAGCGTGTGGTCGGCACTGGGCATAGGCAAACACCAGCTGGCGATCAATCTGCACACCCTGCTGCTGGGCGGCCATGTGCGCACCGGCCTGGAAGACAACGTCTATTACCGCTACGGCGAACTGGCCCGAGACAACGCCCAATTGGTGGAGCGCCTGGCGCGCCTGGCCGGCGAAGTCGGCCGCGAGATCGCCTCCCCCGCCGAAGCCAAGCAGATTCTGGGCATCCACTAAAGGACACACTACATGAGCACGATCGATCCCAATCCGCATAAAGAACACGGTCTGGAAATCTACGGCGCGCCGCTGAACCAGGCCAAACTCGCCGTGGTGCTGCTGCACGGCCGCCGCCAGAGCGCCCAGGACGCCTACAAGAACGGCGAGGCCATCGGCCTGGCCGACGTCGCCTACATTCTGCCCATCGCCAAGGACCGCACCTGGTATCCGCACAGCTTCATGGCGCCGCTGGACAGCAATCAGCCCTCGCTGGACCTGGCGCTGGACTGCGTCGAGGCCACCATCGAGGAACTGCGCGGCTACGGCTTCGCCGACAGCCGGATCGTGCTGATGGGCTTCTCCCAGGGCGCTTGCCTGGCCGCCGAGTTCATCTATCGCCGCCCACGCCCGATAGGCGGGCTGATCGCCTTCTCCGGCGGCCTGTTCGGCCCCGACGAGGCCGCCTGGAGCGCGCCGACCGCGGCACTGGACTTCCCGGCCTTCTTCGGCACCAGCGACAGCGACAGCTGGATGCCGCTGGAGCGCATCAAACACAGCGCGGAGGCCTTCCGCCGCGCCGGCGCCGAGGTGGATTTCCGCGTTTATCCGGACATGCCCCACCACGTTTGCGCCGACGAGATCGACGCCGCGCGCGATTTGCTGTCCGCGCTGTTGCAACCTCAAACCAGCTTGAGCTGAGAGGAGACCGCGATGACCGACGCTTTCATCTGCGACGCCGTGCGCACCCCCATCGGCCGCTTCGGCGGCGCCTTGTCCGGCGTGCGCGCCGACGATCTGGCCGCGGCGCCGTTGCGCGCCCTTCTTGAGCGCAATCCGGGCCTGGACCCGGCGGCGATAGACGAAGTCATCTTGGGCTGCGCCAACCAGGCCGGCGAGGACAACCGCAACGTGGCCCGCATGAGCCTGCTGCTGGCCGGCTATCCGGAGAGCGTCCCGGGCCTGACTGTGAACCGCCTGTGCGCGTCCGGCCTGGACGCGGTGGCGCTGGCGGCGCGCGCAATCAAGTCCGGCGAGGCAGAGCTGCTGATCGCCGGCGGCGTGGAATCCATGTCGCGCGCGCCCTTCGTGATGCCGAAGTCGGAAAAAGCCTTCGGCCGCGACATGCAGATCTACGACACCACCATAGGCTGGCGCTTCGTCAATCCGGCGATGGAGAAGCAATACGGCGTGGACACCATGCCGGCCACCGCGGAGAACGTGGCCCGCGAATTCGGCGTTAGCCGCCAGGATCAGGACGCCTTCGCTCTGCGCAGCCAGCAGCGTTACTTCGCCGCGCTGGAAACCGGCTTCTTCGCCGAGGAAATCGTCCCGGTGACGATCCCGCGCCGCAAGCAGGACCCGCTCATCGTCAGCCGCGACGAGCATCCGCGCCAGACCTCTCTGGAGGAGCTGGCCAAGCTCAAGGCGCTGTTCGGCCCGGAGTCCAGCATCACCGCCGGCAACGCCTCCGGCGTCAACGACGGCGCGGCGGCGATGATCATCGCCTCCGCCGCGGCGGCGCAACGCCACGGCCTGCGTCCGCGCGCGCGGGTGTTGACCTCGGCCAGCTCCGGCATCGCGCCGCGCATCATGGGCGCGGGCCCGATAGAGGCCAGCCGCAAGGCGCTGCGCCAGGCCGGCCTCGGCATCGAGGACATCGACGTCATCGAACTGAACGAAGCCTTCGCCGCCCAGGCGCTGGCGGTCACCCGCGCGCTGGGCCTGCCCGACGATTGCGAACGGGTGAACCCCAAGGGCGGCGCCATCGCGCTGGGCCACCCGCTGGGCATGAGCGGCAGCCGGCTGGTTTTGACCGCCGCCGCGCAGTTGCAGGCCAGCGGCAAGCGCTACGCGCTGTGCACCATGTGCGTGGGCGTCGGACAAGGCGCGGCGCTGATTCTGGAGCGGGTCTAGGCCGGACGAGGCGGCCATTATGGCCGCCGCCAAACCAAACGAGGGGGGAAACATGCATCAGCACGCCAATATCAAAAAAGCCATTCAGTTGAGCAACAGCTTCTGGGACATCACCACCCAGGCCGGCATGGCCAATATCGTCACCCGCAACCTGGGCGACGGCCGTCACGAGGCGGTGGCCAACGGCAAGCGCTTCGTCAATATGTCGTCCTATTCCTATCTGGGCCTGGACTCACACCCGGACATCCTGCAAGCGGCGGCGGACGCGGTGCAGAACACCGGCTCGCTGAACACCTCGATTTCGCGCATCCGCGTGCAGTTCGACATTCTGCAGCAGGCGGAGGACGCACTGGCGGAGCTGGTGGACGCGGAAACGCTGACCGTGCCGTCCTGCGCCGCCGCCGCCGCGGCCGCCCTGCCCCTGCTGGCCTCCGGCGCGCTGACCGAAGACGTGCCGCCCTTGATGGTGTTCGACAAGAACGCTCACTTCTGCCTGAACATGATGAAGCCGATCTGCGCCGACGAGGCCGAGATCCAGACCATACGCCACAACGATCTGAACGCACTGGAAGACCTGTGCAAAACCCATGCGCGCGTGGCCTACGTCGCCGACGGGGTCTATAGCACCGGCGGCATGGCCCCAGTGCCGGAGCTGCTGGCGTTGCAGGACAAATACGGTTTGTTCCTGTTCTTCGACGAAGCTCACGGCCTGTCCACGCTGGGCCGCCACGGCCGCGGCCTGGTGCTGGAAACCATGGGCGGCATCAATGAGCGCACCTTGATCGTCACCTCGCTGAACAAGGGCTTCGGCGCCTCCGGCGGCGCCATCTTCCTGGGCCCGCGCCACGATGCGGAACGCCGCAAGCTGGCCACCCGCTTCGGCGGGCCGGTGACCTGGTCGCAACGCATCAACACCGCCGGCCTGGGCGCCATCATCCAGTCCGCGGCCATTCATCGCTCCGAGGAGCTGCCGCGCCTGCAACAGCGCTTGCAGGACAATATCCGCTTGTTCGACCAACACGTGGCCTCGGACAATAGCGGCGAGCCGCTGCCCATCCGCTTCGTCTCCATCGGCTCGGAAGAAAACACCATCTTCTACGCCAAAAGCTTGCTGGAAGACGGTTTCTACACCTCGCCCATCTTCTTCCCGGTGATCGCCAAGGGCCGCGCCGGCCTGCGCATCATGATCCGCGCCAATATGAGCGCGCAGGAGATCGAACGCTTCGCCGCCTGCCTCAATCAGCTGCGAGCCGCCCATGAATGAGAAAACCCTGACCGCGCCGCCCGCGGCGCTGGCGCAGCCGGCCGGCCGGCTGATGGCGCTGGCCTGCCTGATCGTGTTCATGGCGCAGATGGCCACCACCGTGTATCTGCCCTCGCTGCCGGCGGTGATGCGGGAGTTGGCGATGAGCCAGAGCCTGGTGGAGATGTCGATTTCCGGCTATGTGGTGGGCGCGGCCTTGCCGGTGCTGTTCTGGGGCTCGGCGGCCGACCGCTGGGGCCGGCGCGGGCCGCTGCTGATTTCGCTGGCGCTGTTCGTGGTCTGCAGCCTGCTGCTCGCCTTCGTGTCCAACGCCGCGGAGCTGCTGACGCTGCGCGTGGCGCAGGGCATCGCCGGCGGCGGCGCGGCCATCATCGCCCGCATCATCGTGCGCGATCACTGGCGCGGCGACGATCTGGCGCGCAAATTGTCCGTGCTCTCCATCGCCTTCATCACCGCGCTGGGCGGCGGCCAGTTCATCGGCGGCCTGATCGGCAAATACAGTCATTGGGAAGCCGGCTTCGCCTTGATGGCGGTCACCGGCGCCGTGGCGGCGCTGCTGACCATGGGCCTGCCGCTGCAAGCCGGCCGTCCGGCCGCCGCGGCCTCCGGCCCCAGCCCGTACTGGGGCATTCTGCTCCGCCCCGGCTTTCTGTGGCCTGCCTGCGCCGGCGGCCTGGGCTTCGCCACCACGGTGACCTTGCAAGAGGTCAGCCCCTTCGTGTTTCAGGAGCACTTCGGCCTGGCGGTGGCCGGTTTCGGCAACGTCGGACTGTTAATCGGCCTGTCTTACTTCAGCGGCGCCATGGTGGTGAACCGTCTGGTGGCCCGCGTGGGCGGGTTGCGGCTGATGCGCGCCGGCTCGGCGCTGCTGGCCGCGGCCACGCTGGCCATGCTGCTGGGCTGGCATCTGGGCCTGCTGGAGCGTCAGCCCGGCCTGTGGCTGTTCATCGGCCTCTACTGCCTAACCATCTTCGGCCAGGCGGTACTGTTCCCCAACAGCATGGCCACCGCCGTCAGCGACGCCAAGGAACACGGCGCTCACGCGATGGCGCTGTGCGGCTTCCTGCAGCAAGGGCTGGCCGGCGTCGCCGCCACCGTCTCGGTGCTGCTGCATCACGACGGCGCCTGGACGCTGGCGGTCGCCGCCCTGGGCCTGTTGACCCTGTCCCAAGTGCTGTTCAAGGTGCGCGCGCGCGCGTCCTGAATCGAGAAAGCTTATTCATGTCCCGTATCGAATCCCGCGTTCCCGCCTCGGGCGAGGCGTTTGAACGCAATGCCGAAGCCTACCGCCAACTGCGCGAAGGCATCGCCGCCGCCCGCGACGCCGCCCTGCAAGGCGGCGGCCCGGAGGCGCGCTCCAAACAAGCGGCCAAGGGCAAGCTGTCCCCGCGCGAGCGCTTGTCGCTGCTGCTAGACCCCGGCACGCCCTTTCTGGAGATCGGCCAACTGGCCGCCCACGACGTTTATGACCACGCGGTGCCCTGCGCCGGCATCGTCACCGGCATCGGCATCGTCGCCGGCCACGCGGTGGCGGTGTTCGCCAACGACGCCTCGGTCAAGGGCGGCACTTATTACCCGCTGACGCTGCGCAAACATCTGCGCACCCAGCAGATCGCCCGCGAACAAGGCCTGCCCTGCCTCTATCTGGTGGATTCCGGCGGAGTCTACCTGCCCTTGCAAGAAGACATTTTCCCGGATGAGCAGCACTTCGGCCGCATCTTCCGCAATATCGCCGAAATGTCGGCGCTGGGCCTGCCGCAGATCTCGGCGGTGCTCGGCTCTTGCACCGCCGGCGGCGCCTACATCCCGGCGATGAGCGACGAAACCATCATCGTGCGCGGCAACGGCTCCATCTTTCTGGGCGGCCCGCAACTGGTGCGCGCCGCCACCGGGGTGATCGTGGACGCGGAAACCCTGGGCGGCGCCGATGTCCACACCCGCGACAGCGGGGTGGCGGATCACTACGCGCTCAGCGACGAACACGCGCTGCGACTGATGCGGGACATCGTCGCGCGCCGCGGCCGCGGCCGGCAGTACGCGCCGCCGCAAGCGCCGCAACCGCCGCGTTACGATCCGGCTGAGCTGGCCGGCATCGTCAGCGCCAACCCGCGCGAGCATATTCCGGCGCGGGAAATCCTGGCCCGGCTGCTGGACGACTCCGCCTTCGCCGAATACCGCGCCCGTTTCGGCGCCACCATTCTGTGCGGCACCGGCCACATCGGCGGCTATCCGGTGGGCGTGCTGATCAACGACGGCGTATTGTTCTCGGAAAGCGCGCAAAAAGCGGCCAACTTCATCGAACTCTGCGCCCAACGCGGCATTCCGCTTCTGTTCCTGCACAATATCAACGGCTTCATGGTGGGCGCGGAATACGAGGCCGGCGGCATCGCCAAGCACGGCGCCAAGATGGTCAACGCCGCCTCCTGCGCCCGCGTGCCCAAATTCAGCATCCTGATCGGCGGCAGCTACGGCGCCGGCAATCTGGCCATGTGCGGCCGCGCCATCGGCCCGCAGTTAATGGCGATGTGGCCCAACGCCAAGACCACGGTGGTGGGCGGCGAACAGGCGGCGACGGTGCTGGCGCTGATCCGTGCGGAGCAATTGGAGAAGCAGGGCAAGGCCTGGACGCCGGAAGAAGAGGAAAACTTCAAGCGGCCAATCCGCGATGCCTACGAACGCCAGGGCCAGGCGCTGTACGTGGCGGCCCGCATGTGGGTGGACGCCATCGTCGACCCGGCCCAGACCCGAGAATGGCTGGCGCTCAGCCTGGCGCTGGCCGCCGCCGCCCCGGTCCAAGACACCCGCTTCGGCGTATTCAGGATGTAAACACCATGTTCAAACGAATTTTGATCGCCAACCGCGGCGAGATCGCGCGCCGCATCGCCCGCAGCTGCCGGCGGCTCGGCATCGAGCATGTCGCCGTCTACTCCACGGCCGACGCCGGCGCGGCGCATCTGGAAGGCGCCGCGGAGCGGCGCTGGATAGGCGAGGCCCCGGCCAACGCCAGCTATCTGAACGGCGAGGCCATCATCGCCGCGGCGCTGGCCAGCGGCTGCGAGGCCATTCATCCCGGCTACGGTTTCCTCTCGGAAAACGCCAACTTCGCCCGCGCGGTGACCGCCGCCGGCCTGGTCTTCATCGGCCCCGACGCCGACACCATCGCCCAGATGGGCGACAAGGCGCGCGCGCGCCAATTGATGGCGGCGGCGGGCGTGCCGGTGACGCCGGGCTCGGTGGAGGCCACCGAATCCTACGGACTGATTATGGAGAGCTGCGCCGAGATCGGCTATCCGGTCATTCTCAAGCCGGTGGCCGGCGGCGGCGGCAAGGGCATGCAAGTGGTGTGGGAAGAAGCCGCGCTGCGCGAGGCGGTGGACGCCGCCGTGCGCGTCGGCCGCTCCAGCTTCGGCGACGGCCGGCTGCTGGTGGAGCGCTACATCGCGCGGCCGCGCCATCTGGAAGTCCAGGTGTTCGGCGATAGTCACGGCAATGTGGCGCATCTGTTCGAACGCGAGTGCTCCTTGCAGCGCCGCCACCAGAAAATCATCGAGGAGGCCCCGGCCTGCGCGATGCCCGCCGCCACCCGCGCCTCGCTGCTGGACACCGCGGTACGCGGCGCGGCGGCCATCGGCTACCAAAACGCCGGCACTTTTGAATTCATCCTGGCGCCGGACGGCCAGTTCTATTTCCTGGAGGTGAACACCCGCTTGCAGGTGGAGCACCCGGTCACCGAGGCCGTCACCGGCCTGGACCTGGTGGAATGGCAGCTGCGCGTGGCCGCCGGCGAAGCCTTGCCGCTGCGCCAGGAGGAAATCCGCGCCGACGGCCACGCCATCGAATGCCGGATCTACGCCGAAGACCCGCTGCGCGAATTCGCGCCCATGCCGGGCAAGGCGCTGCTGGCGCGCTGGCCGCAAGGCTGCCGAGTGGACGCGGCCTTCGACGACGGCGGCGGCGAAGTGCCGGCCTTCTACGATCCGATGCTGGCCAAGCTGATCGCCCACGGCGGCAACCGCGGCGCGGCGCTGGACGCGCTGCGGGCCGCCGCGCGCGACACCGCGCTGCCGGGCCTGAGCACCAATCTGGGCTTCATCGACCGGCTGCTGCGCGAACCGCGGGTGCGGGCCGGCCTGCTGGACACCCATCTGGTCGACCAGCTCGCCGCCGCGCCGGAAGCCGCGCCGCTGGCCGAAGCCGTCGCCTGCGCCGCCGCCGTCGAACTGACCCTGGCCTGCGTCGAATCGTCCTCGCCCTGGCAGGGCGGCATCGGCCCCCACGACCGCGCGGCGCTGGACCCGGACGCCCCCTTGGGCCGGCAGAACTATCGCATCGGCGCTTCGCGCTGGCAGGCCCGCCTGCTGGAACGCGCCGGCGCCCATGCCCGCGTGGCGGTGGGAGAGCATAGCCTTCGCGTGGAACTGAGCCGCGACGGCGAGCTGTGGCGCGGCAATGTGGACGGGCTGCGCTGGAGCGCCCTGCCCTGCGGCGACGACATGGAACTGACGGTGGGCGGCCATCGGCTACGCTTGCAGGCGGACCAGCCGGAAGCCGCCGAGGCGGATGCCGACGCCGGCCAACGGGTGGCCTCGCCGATGCCGGGCACGGTGGTGGCGCTGCCGGTGACCGTCGAGCAGCGGGTGGAAGCCAACCAGGTGCTGGCCATCGTCGAAGCGATGAAGATGGAAAACCGGATCTACGCGCCGCGCGCCGGCGTCGTCAGCGCGCTGCACTGCCGGGTGGGCGACATTGTCGCCGCCGACCAGGTGCTGGTCAGCGTCGCGGCCGACGACGTTTGATCGCGCTCTAGCCGCTCAGCCATGAAAAAAGCGCGGGCCACGGCCCGCGCTTTGTCTTGGCTTGCTGACGTTCAGGACTGCGCGGACGCGCTCAGGCCGGCCAGCTGTTGGCGTTCCGGCTGCCGGAAATCCACCGCCATCATCACCGACAGCGCGGTGATGGTGACGATGGAGAAGAAGAACACCTGACGCGCCCAGACGCGGTCGTCGGTGCTGCTCTTGTAGCCGGACAAGGCCATCTTCAGCCACCACAGGCTGGTGGCTCCGGCCACCGCCAGATAGCCGTAGCCGGCGTATCCGCCGAAAGCCAGCATCGCGGTGGCGGCGCCGAAGGCCAGGATGTAAAGCACGATCTGGCGCTTGGCGCTGGAAATGCCCTTGACCACCGGCAACACCGGAATCCCCGCCGCCTGGTAATCCTGCAGGCGGAAGATGGCGATGGCGTAGGAATGCGGCATCTGCCACAGACAGAACATCAGCAGCAGGATAGCCGCGCCGGCGTCGAAACGACCGGTCACCGCGCAGTAGCCGGCCACCGGCGGCACCGCGCCGGACAAGCTGCCCACCAGGGTGCCGTACACCGAATGGCGCTTCATATAGAGGCTGTACACCCCCACATAGATGACGAAGCCGAACAGCACGCAGCCGAAGGCCAGCGGATTGGTCCAGCGCCACAGCGCGTAGAAGCCGGCCAGGCCGAGCACCAGGCCGTGAGCCAGCGCCGCCCGGGTGCTCATCGCGCCGGTGACCAGCACCCGCTTGCGGGTACGGGCCATCTTGGCGTCGATGTCCTGGTCTATGCAGTTGTTGATCGCACAGCCGGACGCCACCACCAGCGAGAGGCCGGCCAGCGTGGCCAGCAGCAAGCTCCAGTCAACCCGGCCCTGGGCCGCCAGCAGAAAGCCGCCGACGGCCGAGATCAGGTTGCCGAAGATGATGCCCGGCTTGGTCACCTGCAAATAGCGCTTGAATTTCAAGGCGGTCTCTCTCAACGCCGTCTCAACGCATCATCAGCGCGTCGGCGGTGTAGATGATCCAGATCGACAGCCCGACCAGCAGCACGATCACCATGCCGGTGAACAGGAAGGAGAAGGTGTTGAGCTTGCCCTCCTTGCTGAAGTCCAGGTGCAGGAAATACTTCAGATGCACCACGATCTGCACCACCGCCAGCGCGAAGATGCCGATGGCCGTCGCCTGCGGCGTGAAGGCGCCGCCCATCACCATCCAGAACGGAATGGCGGTGAGCACCACCGACAGCAGGAAGCCGATCAGATAGCTTTTCACGCTGCCGTGCGCGGCGTGTTCATGTGCCTGGCTCATCCCATGGCTCCTTTCAGGTAGACGACGGTGAACACGCAGATCCACACGATGTCGAGGAAGTGCCAGAACAGCGACAGGCAGTTCAGGCGCGTCATCGCGCGGCCGGTCAGGCCGGTCTTGGCCACCTCCATCATCATCACCGCCATCCAGATCAGGCCGGCGGTCACGTGCAGGCCGTGCAGACCCACCAGGCCGAAGAAGGCCGACAGGAAGGCGCTGACCTGCGGTCCGTGGCCCTCGGAGATCAGGTGATGAAACTCGTTGATTTCCAGGCCGATGAAGGCGGCGCCAAACAGGAAGGTCATGCCCAGCCAGCCCAGCACTGCGGATTTATTGCCCTTCTGACCGGCGATCATCGCAAAGCCGTAGGTGATGGAGGACAGCAGCAGCGCCGCGGTTTCCACCAGCACGTATTGCAGATCGAAGATATCCTTGCCGGACACGCCTTCCGCCACATTGCGGAACAGCACGGCGTAAGCCGCGAACGCGCTGGCGAACAGGATGCAGTCGGTCATCAGGTAGAACCAGAAGCCCAGCACGGTTTGCGAACCGCTGTCGTGGTGCTCGTGGTCGTCGTGCGCTTCGTGCGCGTCTTTTACATAAGTCGTCATGTCGGATTCAACCTGTTACGCGGTGGTGGTCGGACGCGCCGCCTTGTGCGGCTGGGCCGGGTCGCGCTCGGTGTAGTTGTCCACATCGATGCCCAGTTTTTCGAAACGCTCGCGCTCGATGGCCTCCACTTCCTCCGGCTGCACGTAGTAGTCCAGATCGTTGTCGTAGGCGCGCGCCAGCATGCAGCCGACGATGCCCACCAGGCCGACGATGGCCAGCCACCAGATATGCCAGATCAGGGCGAAGCCCAACACCGTGGTGAAGCCGCCGATATAGACGCCCATCGCGGTGTTCTTAGGCATATGGATGGGCTCGTAGGACTTCGGCACCGCGTAGGCCACGCCTTTTTCCTTCATGTCGGTGAAGGCGTCGATGTCATGCACCACCGGCAACTTGGCGAAGTTGTAGAACGGCGCCGGCGACGAGGTGGACCACTCCAGGGTATGGCCGTTCCACGGGTCGCCGCTGACGTCGGCCAGCTTCTTGCGGTCGCGGATGCTGACCACGATCTGCAGCAACTGGCAGGCGATGCCGCAGGCGATCAGCACCGCGCCGAACAGCGCCAGATACAGCCACGGTTCCCATTCCGGATTGGTGGTGTAGTTCAGGCGGCGGGTCATGCCGAGGAAGCCCAGCACGTACAGCGGCATGAAGGCGAACATGAAGCCGATCTGCCAGAACCAGAACGAGGCCTTGCCCAGTTTCGGGTTCAGCTTGAAACCAAACACTTTCGGGAACCAGAAGGTCACGCCGGCCAGATAGCCGAACACAGCGCCGCCGATGATGGTGTTGTGGAAGTGGGCGATCAGGAACAGGCTGTTATGCAGCACGAAGTCCGCGCCCGGCACCGCCATCAACACGCCGGTCATGCCGCCGATGGAGAAGGTGACCATGAAGCCCAGCGTCCACAGGATGGGGGTTTCAAAACGCAGGCGGCCGCGGTAAATGGTGAACAGCCAGTTGAACAGCTTCACCCCGGTCGGGATCGAAATGATCATGGTAGCGATGCCGAAGAAAGCATTGACGCTGGCGCCGGAACCCATGGTGAAGAAGTGATGCAGCCACACCATGAAGCCCAGGATGGAGATCGCGCCGCTGGCGTAGATCATGGACTTGTGGCCGAACAGGCGCTTGCCGGTGAAGGTGGACACCACCTCGGAGAAAATGCCGAAGGCGGGCAGCACCAGGATGTACACCTCCGGATGGCCCCAGGCCCAGAACAGGTTCAGATACATCATCGCGTTGCCGCCGGCTTCCGCGGTGAAGAAATGGAAGTCCAGGTAGCGGTCCAGGCTCAACATGGCCAGCGCGCCGGTCAGGATGGGGAAGGAGCTGGCGATCAGCACATTGGCCCAGGTGCAGGTCCAGGTGAAGATGGGCATGTCCATCAGCTTCATGCCGGGAGCGCGCATCTTGATCACGGTGACCAGGAAGTTGATCGCCGTCAGCGTCGTCCCTATCCCTGATATCTGCAAGGCCCAGGTGTAGTAATCCACCCCCACGTCCGGACTGAAGGCGATGCCGGCCAAGGGCGGATAGGCCACCCAGCCGGTGCGGGCGAAGTTGCCCACGCCCAGCGACAGGTTGACCAGGATCACCGCCGCCACCAGCAGCCAGAAGCTCAGCGAGTTCAGGAAGGGAAAGGCCACGTCGCGCGCGCCGATCTGCAACGGCACCACGATGTTCATCAGGCCCGTCATGAACGGCATCGCCATGAAGATGATCATGATCACGCCGTGGGCGGTGAAGATCTGATCGTAGTGATCCGGGGGCAACACGCCGTGGCTGCCGCCGGTGGCGATGGCCAGTTGCGCGCGCATCATCAGCGCGTCGGCGAAGCCGCGCAGCAGCATGATCATGGCGACAATGATGTACATCACGCCGATCTTCTTGTGGTCGACCGAAGTCAGCCACTCATGCCACAGATAGCCCCATTTGCCCATTTTGGAGATCAGGGCCACCAGCATCAGCCCGATCAGGCCGACGCCGCCCAGCGCGCCCATCACAATGGGCTCGTGGAAGGGGATGGCGTCCAGCGTAAGTTTGCCTAACAGCATGTCTTGATTACTCCTTCACCGTCAGCGGTTCGCACAGGCTCTTGGCCAGCGCGGCCAGCTTCACGTCGGCCTCGGTGGCGGCCAGCGAGGTGCGGCCGGTCATGTATTTGTGCAGCACGCCCTGGAACAGATAGGGGGTGACAGCGCCGTAATAGGCCACCGGGTTCTTTTCGCTGGGCAGCACCAGGCCGCGATAGCCGTTCACGTCCAGCGTCTTGCCGGAGGCCTTGACCTTGGCGACCCAGGCTTCGAACTCCGCCGGCGTCTTGGTGGCGACGGCGTTGAACTTCATGCCGGAGAAACCGGCGCCGCTGTAGTTGGCGGAGAAGCCCTTGTACACGCCCGGCTCATGCGCCAGCAGATGCAACTGGGTCTGCATGCCGGCCATCGCGTAAATCTGGCCGCCCAGTTGCGGGATGAAGAAGGAGTTCATCGCCGCGTCGGAAGTGATCTTGAAGTTCACCGGCACATTGCTGGGGAAGGCCAGCTCGTTGATCGTGGCGATCTGCTGCTCCGGATAGATGAACAACCATTTCCAATTCAACGCCACCACCTGCACCTCGATCGGCTTCTGATCCGAATCCAGCGGGCGGTACGGATCCAGCTTGTGGGTGGTTTCCCAGGTCAGCACGGCGAGGAAGGCGATGATGATGCAGGGAATCAGCCAGACCACCAGCTCGATCTTGGTCGAGTGCGACCATTTCGGCTCGTAGACGGCGTCCTTGTTGCTGGCGCGGTACTTCCAGGCGAAGAACAGGGTCATCAGGATCACCGGGATGACCACCAGCAGCATCAGCGCGGTTGCCGTGATGATCAGGGACTTCTGCTCCGCCGCCACTGGGCCCTTGGGGTCAAGGATTCCGCCTTGACACCCGGCGAGCAGCAACGTCGAAGCAACAGCAAGTCCCCGCCACAGGCGTGAGGGTCTTTGGTTTCTCATCATTTACGACTTTACGGGTTGAACATTCTTGTTATCTCGCCCGGGCGCGAACGGCTGCGCGCCATCGGCCCCGGCGGCGGTAATCCAGGCCCGGCTCATGGCCGGACGGCAACAGCAAGCCCTTGCGCGGCCGACGGCCATGCAAATGCCAAAGTCATAATAAAAAGCAATGCGGAACTCGCAGCGCGAGCTGATCAAAATCGAAAGGTCGGCATGATCAATCGACAGGGGCGACGCGAATCGCTCCGAGTGGATGACGCGACAGGAGAGCGGCGACAGCCGGCCTTCTCCTGCTGGGACATCACAACGCTGACAGCCGGCGAACCCTCGGGCAGAGACGCGTCTTCCAGTAGGCAATCAGCCCTGGACGGCGCAGAAAGCGGCGGGAGCATCCCGGTTGTGAAGCCAGGCGGCGCTATTAAAAACAGTTCGCCCCCAACTTTCAAGGGCAAATTTGATCCAGGTTAACGGCCGCTCGCGGGGTAAATCCAGAGGGCTTGTTACAGATCAATGACGAAAATATCGCCCATGCTCAGACATGGCGTGATCTAGAACGAAAGCATGAAGTAAATACTCGAACATATACACAGTTTCAAACTGTTACAAAAAAGCCGGAACTCCCCCCTTTGCGGTGCACAAAAACAACGTGATTCAACACAAATCGCAACAAAAACATAAACCAAACCATATGGATTGACAGCCGCGGGAAAAGCGCTTCCCGCGTGGCTCAGGACTCAGGCAGGCATAGCAAGGCATTGCGCAGAAACGCTTCGAAGCTGCGGCTTTCCACCAGCCGGGCGCCGGCGCGCTGGCGCATGAAGGAAACGAACAATTCGTAGATCGCCATCGCTTCCTCGTACTCGGTCTTGCTGATCGCCAGCAGGAAAATCACCCTCGCCACGCCGCCCTCCCCCCAGGCGATGCCATGCGGCGCGATGATGGTGCACACCGTGGTCTTGCGCGCCAGCAAGCCCAGCGAGTGCGGCAAGGCGATGCCGTCGCCCAACATGGTGCTGAGAATGTCCTCGCGCTCGCGCACCGAAAGCAGGAAATCGGCGTCGACATAGCCCTCCTCGCGCAACTGCCCGCAAACACGCTCGAACAGCGCCTGCTGGCTCAGCCCCGCTTCCGCCACCCAGAAATGCTGGGCGGAAAAATAGCGCTCCAACATATAAGGCCGGGTGCGGTCCACCGCCACCAACCGCGCCAATTGCTCCAACTGGTAATCCGACGGAAACGGCGACAGCAGCGCCACCGGCTTGCGCTTGTCCTCCAAGCGCACCGTGGAGACCACGAAATCCGCGCTCACATGCTCCAGCGCCTCGTATTCCTGACAGGACAAGGAGGCGCATACCTCCAACTGCGGGAAACGGCGCCGCAGCACCGCTTCCAAGGTGCGCAGCGTGGCGTTGCCGCCGTCGCACACCAGCAGGGCCTGCGGCCGGCGCAGATAGCCGATCTGGTAATGGCGCTCCAAGCCCACGCCGATATGCAGCACCAGATAGCCGATCTCATTCTCCGAGATCCGGTACGGCGAGTGCTTGGCCCAGCTAGACACCGCCGCCAGCGTGAAATCGTAGGCCAGCGCGTAATGCTGCTTGATGTCGGCCAGCACCGGATTGGGCAGATTGATCTGGTAGCGCACCCGGGTGATCATGGTTTTGACGTGGGTGATCAGGTCCTCTCGCAATTGCCGGTCGGCGCGCAGATCGTAACGGTAATGGCGGTTGATGTAGTCGAGGATGTAGCAGACCAAGGCGTCGGCGTCGTCGGCGTTGATCGCGCTGGGCAACATGCCGGTCAGGCTGCGCGCGGCGATGTTGACGCAGAGAAAGGCCCGCTCGGCGACGGCGATTTCCACTCCGCTCATGCGCCTCAGCAAGCCGACGATATGCGTGGCGGCCTGATCCACCGCCGGCAGCGTCTCCTCGCCGCAAAAGTCCTGCAGAGGAAAACCATCAACGATGCGCTTGGCCGCCACCGCGCAATAAAAGGTCAGAAACTGAGCGCCGTCGTCGCTGAGACGGACGCCGGCGCGGCTCAAACAGCCCGGCAGGCCGGCGCGCACCGTAGCCAGCGCGTCGGCCAGAACCGGGTCCGCGCTCAACAGCGGATGCTCCGGCCGCTCCGCCGCCAGTTGCGCCAAGAGATCGCTGAGGCAGACGCGGATGGAGGACTCCGCGCCCAGCAGCTTCATGCCGTAATGCGGCTTGGCTTCTATGCTCAGCCCATAAGCCGCCAGACGCTCTCGCACCTCGGCCATATCCGTTTGCAAGGTGGCGCGGCTGACGCACCAGGCATCGGCCAGATCTTGCAGCTTCAAGGCGTAGGCGGAGCCTAGAAATTGAGCCAGCAGGTAGTGCACCCGCTCGACGGCCTGCCGCGGGATGGCGCGGCCGGAGCCGGCCTGCGGCCGCACCCGCTGGAAGCGTTCCGGGTCGTCGGCCTGCAGCCGGTAGCCCTCGCCGCGCTTGAGCACGAAGCGCGCGCCGTGCTCGGCCAGAATGGCGTTGAGCGCGTCGATGTCGTTGCGCACGGTGCGGGTGGACACCGCCAGCCGACGCGCCAGCTCTTCCTGCGGCAGCGCTTCCGCCTGCAGGGCGGCAAAGGCCTGGGCCAGCCGTTGATAGGGGAATTTGACCATGAGCCTCTTTCTTTAAACCCATCCGCGCCCGGCCTCCCCGGGCACGTCTACAACAAGGCTTTCACCATCGACAACAGCCGCTCCACATCGCCCGGCCGGGTTTCTCCGCTGGCGTCGATGATGGAACTGTACACATGCGGTATCACCTTGGGCACGCCGGCCTCCAGCGCCAGGCGGACGATCTCGCTGAAATTCTCCAGCGTGATGCCGCCGGTGGGCTCCAGCCAGAAATCATGCCGCGCGCAGGCCTCCGCCACCGCCAGGTATTCGTCACGGCAATCCAGCCCGCCCATGGGGAAGTACTTGATCGAACTGCCGCCCATATCCTTGAGCATGGCGATGGCGGTGTCCACCGGCGCGGCGCAGACCGGCGCGCCGGCGCTGAGCGGGCCGGTGGACACCTTGACCAGGCCCGGAATGCCGCTGGGCGAAACCAGGCCGTTGACCACGGTACGCGCCTGGCCCAGCAGCGCGCGGCTGGCGCCCACGCCGGTGAACACCTGATTGACGTGCTGCGGCTGCACTTGGCCGGCAATGGCGCTGACCATGTCGGACTGGCGCGGATCGCCGGCGCCCAGCCCCACCGACAAGGCGTTGTCTATCAAGGCCGCGTACTCGCGCATGTCCGCCACCGCGCTGTCCACGTCGGCGTAGTTCTTCGACAGCACGCCCACCAGCACATGGCCTTCCGCCGCCTGATGAATCTGACGGGCATTGTGCTTGCTTCCAGCCAGTACATTCAAGCAAACGCGGTCTTGATAAAAATGGGGTTCCAGTTTCATGCTTGTTCTCCCGTCAGCAAGCGGCGGATGCGCGCGCCGATCTGTTCCAGCTGGGCGGCGTCCACGCTGCGCGCGTCCACTTCCAGCTTGCCCTCGTTAGCCCGGTATTCCCGGAAATAAATGGCGATGTCGCCCTGTTTCAGCGCGGCGGCGGCGGCCTCCGCGCTGACGCCGGACACGGCGGCGTCAAAAGAGATCTCGGCGCGGGCGATGTCGCGGCCGGCGGCGTCCCAGACCAGGCGCGCGCTGAGGCCGGCCAGTTGGTTCAAACCCGCGATGAAGGGCCGCAGCCGCTCCGCCATCGCCGCCCCGCTTTCCTTGTCCTGTTTGAGATAGCGTTCAATCGCGCAGGCCAGGCCCAGAATGCCCTCCTTGCCCACCTTCATCGCCCGGCCTATGCCCTGGCTTTGCAGTTTGACCCATTCCACATACTGCCGGCGGCCCAAGACCAGGCCGCTGGTCGGCCCCTCTATCGCCTTGGCCCCGCTGTAGATCACCAGGTCCGCGCCCAGCCGGTAATACTCGCGCAAGTCCTCCTCCGCCGCCGCGTCGACGATCAGCGGCACCTTCCGGCGGCGCGCCACCTCGGCGGCCTCGGCCACGCCGAGCACGCTTTTCTGCAAGGCGTGGTGGGACTTGATATACAAAATAGCCGCTGTGCCGGGGCCGACCGCCGCCTCCAATTGCGCGGCCGAGCACTCATTGCCCCAGCCGGCCTCCACCACCTGGCCGCCGCCCAGCGCCACCATGGTGCCGACCGGCGCGCCGAAATTGACGTTGTGCCCCTTGGGCAGCACGATTTCACGCGGTCCGTTGACTGGCTGCGCGTGCAGGTTCACCAGCAGGCGCGGATCGTCGCGGACGATGACCGCGGCCACGGACTGAGCGATGCCGGCGGAGGCGCAGGACACCACGGTGGCGGCCTCCACCTCCAGCAAGCGGGCAATGTAGTCGCCGGTTTTGTCGACCAAATCCTTCATCTCGAAATACTGGCCCAGGCCCTGCGCCACCGCCGCCGTCACTTCCGGCGCCGGCGTGGACACGCCCAGCATGGTCATGCGGCCGGAGGCGTTGATCACCGGCCGCAGCTGGTACCGCTCATAGATCGAAGACATGACAAGCCTTTCCTTGTTCGGTGGGCAACAAGACGCCGCCCGCCACCGCCGCCAGCGGCGCCAGGTTACGCACGCAAGTCAGCGTGTCGCCGTCGCTGTCGCTCAGCGGCCGCGGCGCGGTTTCGATGTCGAAAATGGTGAGATCGGCGTCAGCGCCGACTTCCAGCCGCCCTTTGCCGCTGAGCCGCAGCGCCTCTGCCGGCCGCCGGGTCACGCAGTCCAGCACCCGATCCAGCGGCATGCCCAGGCTCAGGAATTTGGACATCACCACCGCCAGGCCGAACACCGGCCCGCTGACGCGGTTGCGGCAATAGATGTCCGAGCTGATAGTGTCCGGGTACACGCCCAGCGCCATGGCCTCGCGCGCTACGCGGAAACTGAAGCTGGCGCTGCCGTGGCCGACATCCAACAACACGCCGCGCTCGATCGCGGCCCGCACCGAGGCGCGCAGCGCGCCGGCGGCGTCCAGGATGCGGTTGGGCTTGCCGTTGAAGCAGTGGGTGACGATATCGCCCGGCTCCAGCCATTCTGCGATCTCGTCCAGCGACGGCGGAGTATTGCCGATGTGCACCATCAGCGGCAGCGGCCCAAAGCGGCGCTGGATCTCCTTGGCCCGCGCCAGCGGCGCGATCCCGTTGGCGCCGACCACGCTGCCGCTCAGCCGAGCCTTGATGCCGACGATGAAATCGCGATGAGCGCGGATCGCCGCGCCCGCCAACGCCACATCGACATCGTCCAGATTGGCCAACTCATGCTGAGTGGCGAGACCGATGCGCGAAATATTCAACAGCGCGCGCACATCGGTGCGGCAGCCGCCGGCCAACTCGCGGAAAGCGGCGACATCGTCGGCTCCGACGCTCCCCGCGTCCACTACCGTGGTGACGCCGCCGGCCACGCCCACCTGGTCCGGCTCATCGTGATAAATCGGCGAAGCCGGGTTGCAATGCACATGGCCGTCTATCCAGCCGGCGCTGAGCCGCCAACGGCCATCCAGCCGCACCGTGCGCCGGGCCGGTCCTTCCTGGCGCCCTAGCCCGGCGATCTTGCCGTGACGGATCGAGATGTCCAGCACCGAGCCATCGGCCAGCAAGGCATCCTTGATCAGCAAGTCATCCATCAGCGCCTCCTCAGGCAATCGCCACCGGGAACAGCGTGCCCAGCAGCATCGCGCCCAGGATGGCGCCGCCGGTGATGGGCTTGCCCCACAGATAGAAGACCAGCGCGCCCAGCAGCGAGCCGACGCCGATGGGGATCGACGCCGCCATCGCCGACAGGATGATCAGCGGGCCGAGGAAACGGCCGGAGGAGTTGCCCGCGCCCATCATCACGTCGGCGCCGTAAGTGGAATTGCCCTGATTGATGGTGAATTTGCGCGCGAAAATAATAACCGCGCCGATCAGCAAGCCAATCACCATCCCGGTGGCCAGCGCCGCGCCGAAGTTTTCCACCGGAAACAAAATCCCCGCGCCGAGGAACATCGCCGGAATACCCAGGCCGACGCCGGTCATAATGGCCCCGCCTATATCCAGAATGCCCACCAGCGAGCCTTCTATCACCCGGGCAAAGAGGAAGCTGGCGCCGAAGGCCGCCACCGCGCCGTAAACGCCGGTATCCATGCCCGCTCTCAGCATCGAGACGAAAGCCACCTCGTTGAAAGCACCGATGCCGTAGACGTAATACATATGAGTGCCGGCGAACACGCCGGCGGACAGCAGCCCCACCAAGAGCGGGAAAGACCAATCCGCCAGCCAGAAACCCCCGGTTTGTGCTTGTTCAGTCATCATTCTCTCCTTCAGCCTCAAGCGCCGCGCACGGCGGCGTGCAGCAGTTCCAGCCAGGACGGGGCGTTCAAGTGGAAGCTGCTGAGCAACTTCAGATCAAAGCCGCGGAAGAAGGCGCTGAGCGCGAACAAGGCCACGATAGCCGCCATCATCAACTTGGTGATCTTGTTCCAGCCGCCCTCGTCCACTCCCTTGCCGATCAGAATGCCCAACACCAGGCCCGGCACGGCATTGCCCATGATCAACTGGGCCAGACCGCCAAACACCGTGCCCCACAAACCGGAGCGACGGCCGGCCTCAATCGCCGCCAGCCAGAAAATCACCGGCATCACGGTATTGACCAGCAGATTGGCCGCGGGCACCAAGACCTTGACCGCGGTGATTTGCAGCGAAGCCGGCACCGCCGAAGCGGTGGTGTTCAGGAAGGCCACCAGTAGCATGCCTATCACCCCGCACACCAAGGCCATCTTGCGCGGGTTGTGCAGGGTCTCCGCCAGGTTGCGGTTGCGCGCCAACAGCGCCGCCGCCCCCCAATGCGGGATCACCCGGTGATCGATGTCCTGGGTGAAAGCCCCGGCAGCCACCGACGAGGCCCAGGCGTTGAAGAAGAAGCCCAGGCCGAAGGAAAAATGCGAGGCCGGATCGCCCTCGCAGGAATTGAGCTCGCCCAGGGTGCGGAAGGCGCCCATGCCCTGGGAAGTCGGCGCGTGGAACATGCGGGCCGCGCCAGCGCCCACCGCAACGCCGACCAGACCGCCTATCAACAGCGACTTGAGAAGAATGATCAGAAGCATGGCTTCCTCCTCTGGTATGAAACGACAGCCGGCGCCTAAGCTTGGCGCACAGTGAACGGCACGGCCTCGATATCCAGCACGGTCACGCTGACCTCCACCTCCAAGGTGACGGCATAGCTGAGCCGGTCCCGCGGCAGAAAGAAGAACAAAAAGCGCTCGCGACGGCGGACCTCCTCCGCCGCGACCACCGTCACCCGCAGGGGCTCAATGCGCAGCAGCACCTGATGGCCGGCCGCCGTCACCGCGCGTTGCACGCCGGACAAGGCATCGGCGCAAGCCTGCGCCTTGCTGTCGCCGCGGCCACTGACCGTCACGCTGGATTCGAAACGCCTTTGCATCGCTCAGCCGCCGTATTTCTTCAAATAGGCGGCCACCAGCCGCTGCCCCAGCTCTTCCTTGTCCATGAAACCGAACCCGAGCACGGTGTAGCCCTCCTCGATCGCGGTCACGCCCTCCTCCACCGAACGCATGCCGTATTTGGCCTTGTAGCCGTACTTGGTCTGCGCGGTGATAGCGCCGGCGCCGCCGCTACCGCAGAAGGAAATCCCCAGCTGCGCGCCCTCCGCCTGCATCACGTCGCCCAATTTCATGTCCGCGGCCATGCCCGGAACCACCACCGCGCGCGCGCCGGCGGCTTCCGCCCCCGCGCCCACTTTCTGTCCCTTGCCCAGGCGGTCGCCAATCACTACGGTTATCTGCGTCATGGTCTTCTCCTCTATCTCTCTAGCTTTGCACGGCGGACTTCAGGCCTTGTTCTTGGCCATCTCGAAATGAATGGACAGCAGCAGCGCTTCTTCTTCCGGCAGGTTGCCGAACAGGGCCACCACCGCGGCGGACAAACGCCGCGTAGTGTCCGAGATCTCGTCGAACAGGCTCTTGTCGAAATCCGGCAGGCCCTCTCCGGTCAAGGAACGGCGCGCCATCGCCTGCACATGCGAATCCAGCTTCTGCTGCTGAACCTCGGTCAAATATTTGCCGGCCGCGTCCAGCAAGGCGGGAACCTGCCCCAAGACCTGGTCCGCCAGACGGCGGATAGCGGCCTGGTCGACGGCGATGGGATGGACTTGATCGTTCATGGGGTTTCCTTTGCAAAACGGTTGGCGATGTCGAGAAACTGTAATCAAGCCGCCGCCAACTGTGGACCGGTGGATTTTCCGCTTCGAAACGGAAATCGCCTGCTCGCCGGGCGGAAACAAGCCGGTCCTGACCGTGCTTGCAGTTGAAGCGCGCGGCGGCTCGGGCGATACTTCGCGGATTGACCACTGAATAGATGGATGCAAGGCATGACCCACCGCATCGTGTTTGTAGAAGACGACGCCGACCTGGCCGAGCTGATCAGCGACTTTCTGTCCCGCCATGAAATGGACGTGGTGGTGGAACCACGCGGCGACGCCGCGCTGGACACCATCGCCCGCGAAGCGCCGGATCTGGTGCTACTGGACATCATGCTGCCCGGCAAGGACGGCCTCTCCATCTGCCGCGAGCTGCGTCCCAAATTCGACGGCCCCATCATCATGCTGACCTCGCTGGACAGCGATATGAACCAGATCCTGGGCCTGGAACTGGGCGCCAACGACTACATTCTGAAAACCACGCCGCCCTCGGTGCTGGTGGCGCGGCTGCGCGCCCAATTGCGCAACCTGCGGCCCGCTCAGGCCAACGCCGACGCCGCCGCGCCCAAGCCGGGCACCCGCAAAGTGGTGTTCGGTCAGTTGGCGATAGACCCGATCAGCCGCGACGTGACGCTGGCCAACGAGAAGATTCCGCTGTCCACCTCGGACTTCGATCTGCTGTGGTTGCTGGCCAGCCACGCCGGCGAAACCCTGAACCGCGACATCCTGCTCAAGGAAATGCGCGGCGTCAGCTACGACGGACTGGACCGCAGCATAGACGTGGCCATCTCGCGGCTGCGCAAAAAACTGGGCGACAACCCCAGCGAGCCGTTCCGCATCAAGACGGTGCGCAACCGAGGCTATCTGTTCTCCTTGTCCGGCTGGGAGTAAGCGCGCATGCGCCGATTGTTCATCCAGTTCTACCTGCTGCTGATGACCTGTTTCCTGGTGGCAGTGGTCTTGGTGGGCGCGGTCTACAAACAGGCGGTGGACGATGTGGGCGAGCGCTATCTGTCCGACCTGCTGCGTACCACGCTGTCGCTGATCGAGGCCGATCTGCGCGGCGTGCCGGAAGACCGCTGGAGCGAAACGCTGGCCAACTCCGACCACGGCTTCACCTTCCGCGTCAAAGTGGAAAAGATGAGCAGCTATCTGCTGGACGACGAATCCAAGCAGGCGCTGGACCGCGGCGAAATCGTGATGCTGGAAGACAAATACGTGTTCCTGCAAAAGCTGGAGGACAGCAACTACCTCTTGGTGGCCGGTCCGCTGCGCTATCTATTCTTCCTGCACCAGCTCAAATGGTTCGACTACGCGCTGCTGGGCTTCATCGGCCTGTCGCTGGCGATACCGGTGTTTCTATGGATGCGGCCGCACTGGCGCGACCTGGTGGCGCTGGAACAGACCGCCGGCAAGCTGGCCAGCGGCAACCTGTCCGCCCGCGTCGACCTGCCGCCTCGCTCCGGCGTCAGCCAGCTGGGCGTCGCCTTCAACCACATGGCCGACAATATCGCCGCGCTGATCAACAGCAAGAAAACGCTGACCAACGCCGTGGCCCATGAGCTGCGCACGCCGCTGGCGCGGCTGCGCTACCGGATGGCGTTGCTGGAAGGCGACGAAAGCAGCCCGGAGCGGCAGGCGATAGAGCGCGACCTGTCCGCTATCGACAAGCTGGTGGAGGAGCTGCTGCTGCACGCGCGGCTGGACCGGCCGGAAGCGCCTCTGAAGCTCAGCAGCTTCGACGCCATTCCCTGGGCCAAGGACCGCATCGCGGGCCAAGCCGCGTTGACGCAGGACATTCAATGGCTGGAGCCGGCCGGCGCCAGCCTGGCCATCACCGCCGACGAACACCTGCTGACCCGGGTGCTGGACAACTTCCTGTCCAACGCCCGCCGCCACGCCAACCGCCTGGTGCAAACCAGCATCATCGTCGAGCAGCGCCACTGCATCATCATGGTGGACGACGACGGCCCCGGCATCCCCGAACAGGACCGCAGCCGGGTATTCGACGCCTTTGTGCGGCTGGACGAAAGCCGCGGCCGCAAAACCGGCGGCCACGGCCTGGGCCTGGCCATCGTCGCCGGCATCGCCCGCGCCCACCGAGGCGAAGTCAAAGTGGAAAGCTCGCCGCTGGGCGGCGCGCGCTTCCTGTTCCGCTGGCCGATCTGAACCTCGCCGCCGCCCTGTATGTACATTCCGTAACATTGGGATACACAGAGAGCATAGACTCAGCCCCTTGTCATGGTTAGCATTTCGGCCTGAAAAGGACTATGTGTCCACTTTCATACCAATCCAAGAAACTTAGGAGTTTCATAAATGAAAAAGCTGGCTCTGCTTGCTCTGACCGCTGCTTTCAGCCTGGTGTCCGTTAACGGCTTCGCCGCTGAAAAAGCTGCCGCTTCCGCACCGGTTGCGATCCACAAGGCTAAAAAAGCCGAGAAAAAAGTAGCGAAGAAAGAAGCTTCCGCTGCTCAAAAAGCTCAGGCCGCCAAAGCCGAAGCGTCCGCTCCGAAGGCTAAAAAAGCCAAGAAGCACGTAGCTAAGAAAGAAGCTTCCGCCGCTCAGAAAGCTCAAGCCGCCAAAGCCGAAGCTTCCGCTCCGAAAGCTAAAAAAGCCAAGAAGCACGTAGCCAAGAAAGAAGCTTCCGCCGCTCAGAAAGCTCAAGCCGCCAAGGCCGACGCTTCCGCTCCGAAAGCTAAAAAAGCCAAGAAGCACGCCAAGAAAGAAGCTTCCGCGGCTCAGAAAGCCCAAGCCGCCAAGGCCGACGCTTCCGCTCCGAAAGCTAAAAAAGCCAAGAAGCACGTAGCTAAGAAAGAAGCTTCCGCCGCTCAGAAAGCCCAAGCCGCCAAGGCCGACGCTTCCGCTCCGAAAAAAGCCAAAAAAGCCAAAAAGCACGTAGCTAAAAAAGAAGCTTCCGCTGCTCAGAAAGCTCAAGCCGCTAAAGCCGACGCTTCCGCTCCGGCCAAAAAAGCCGCTAAAAAGCACAAAAAGCACGCTGCTAAGAAAGAAGCTTCCGCTGCTCAGAAAGCCCAGGCCGCTAAAGCCGACGCTTCCGCCCCGGCCAAAAAAGCCGCTAAAAAGCACAAAAAGCACGTAGCCAAGAAAGAGGCTTCCGCTGCTCAGAAAGCCCAAGCCGCTAAGAAAGAAGCTTCCGCTCCGGCCAAGAAAGCCGAGAAGAAAGCTTCCAAAAAAGCTGCTTCCGCTGCCAAGTAATCAGGTAGCGAGCATTGCCGGCACCTCCGGCAATCGCACATAATTCGGGGCGCTTCGGCGCCCCGTTTTCATTTGCAAGGCCACACTCGATGAAACTCCCCCTGCTTGTCCTCAGCCTGCTGCTGGCGCCGCTGGCTTCCGCCGCCCCCAAGATCTCCGCGGAACACAAAATCCTGTTCTTCGGCCAGGACGATCGCGTCCGCACCCGCCCCGACCATCAACCCTGGCTTGCGGTAGGGCAATTGCAAACTCGCTCCCGCACCATTTGCACCGGCGCGCTGGTGGCCCGCGACGTGGTGCTGACCGCAGGCCATTGCTTTGTTGACGAGAAAGGCCGTTTCGATCCGGCGGTCAGCTTCACCGTCGGCCTGTGGGGCGACGAATACACCGCCCGCAGCAAAATCCTGGAAGTTCAAGTGGACAAGAGCTTCCTCAAAGGCCTGGACCGCCGCGCCGACGGCCTCTACATCCCGCCGCGCATCGCGCCGCGCGACTTCGCCTTCGTCCGCCTGGCCACCCCCTTGGGCGACACCCAGGGCGTGCTGCCCGTCTTCAGCGGCAACGCCAAGCAGTTGCGCGAATTGCTGAACCAGCGGAGCTGGACGCTGACCCAGGGCGGCTACCCCATCGATGATCAGAAACACCTGCTGGTGCACAACGCCTGCAAGGCGACCAAGCTGCGCCCGGACGGCCGCCTGACCCACCGCTGCGACACCCTGGAGGGCAATAGCGGCTCACCGGTCTTCGTGATGGGACCGGGACAGCCGGTCATCGTCGCGGTGCAAAGCTCCGCCCCCGCCGCCGCGCGACGCAAACAAGAAGACAATATGAGCGTCAGCGCGCCGATGTTCTACGATGCGCTGCAGCAGTTCATACGCAAGAGCGCCAAGCCATGAAAAAAGCCCCATTTCCGGGGCTTTTTTATTGAACAGAGCTTAAGTCTTCACTCCGCCAGCACCTGGCGCTGCAAAGCCACCAGTTCGCCGATTCCGGCTCGCGCCAGGCCCAACATCGCCTGCAACTCTTGATCGCCAAACGGTTCGCCTTCAGCCGTGCCCTGCACTTCGACGAAACGGCCATCGCCGGTCATCACCACATTCATATCGGTGTCGCAGTTGGAGTCTTCCGCGTAATCCAGATCCAAGACCGGCACGCCCTGGTACAGCCCTACCGAAATGGCGGCTACCTGGTCGCGCAGCGGGTTCTCGCTCAGCTTGCCCTCGCGCAGCAGCAGGCCGATCGCGTCGGCCAAGGCCACATAAGCGCCGGTGATGCTGGCGGTGCGGGTGCCGCCGTCGGCCTGGATCACATCGCAATCAATCTGGATCTGGCGCTCCCCCAGCTTCTCCAGATCCACCACCGCGCGCAGCGAACGGCCGATCAGGCGCTGGATCTCCTGAGTGCGACCGGACTGCTTGCCGGCGGAAGACTCGCGCCGCATGCGGGAGCCGGTGGAACGCGGCAGCATGCCGTACTCGGCCGTTACCCAGCCGCGGCCCTTGCCCTTCAGGAAGCCCGGCACGCCGTCGTCCACGCTGGCAGTGCAAATCACCTTGGTATCGCCGAACTCGATCAACACCGAGCCTTCGGCGTGCTTGAGGTAATGGCGGCTGATCCGCACCGTGCGCAGAGCATCGGCGGGGCGTTGGGAAGGTCGCATCATGTCATCGTCCAGAACGGTAAATGCCGACGATTATATCAGTCGTCACCGACGACGGCGCTTAGTCGCGCTTACCCGCCACCCGGCTGGCCAGAATCTCCTGATGCATGGTCTCCAGATTGGAATCCAGAATCATCCGCCCCATCTGGCGCGGCGTCGCCGTTTCCGTGTCCAGCACGTCCTCGCGCTCGCCGTAATCCTGCGTCTCGTCCAGCAGGGTGACCGCCGCCGCGGACAGATTGTCCCCGCCGGCGCCGGCGCGGCGCTCCGCCACATTCATCAGCGCCGGCAACACCTGGCTGACATTGCGGCGGACAAACACTTTTTCTAGCTCCGGGTCCATGACTTGCGACCACAGGCCGTCTGAACACAGCAGGATGGAGCAACCCGCGCCCACGCTCTGTTTCTCGCCGACGTCGATGTCCGGATCACTAGCCGCGCCCAGACAGTTGTAGATCTTGTGGCGCTCCGGATGCACCTTGGCGGCGTCCTCGCTCAACTGGCCCTGATCGATCAGGCGCTGCACCTGGGAGTGGTCTCGCGAACGCAGCCGCAGGCCCTTATCATCCAACAGATAGAGCCGGGAATCGCCGACATGACACCAGTACAACTGGCCTTGCTGGATGATGGCGGCCACCACCGTGGTGCTCGGCACCTCCGGCAGCCGGTGGTCGGCGGCGTAATCGAGAATGACTTGATGCGCGGTGCTGACCGCGTTGACGAGAAAGCGATTGGGATGCGTCAGCGTCGGCGTGGCTTGCTGGTAGAACAGCTCGCTGAGCAGGTCCACCGTGATCTGCGCCGCCACTTCGCCGCGCAAATGCCCGCCCATGCCGTCCGCCACCGCCAGCATCACGGCGTCGCGAGAGTGCGCGATCACCAGCCTGTCCTGGTTGTACGCTCGCCCGCCGATTCGGCTTTCCTGATAGATGGATAGTTTCATGCCGATCCCCTCATCATGAGCGTCCGCCAGTCAGGTTTTTTATCCATCCCACCCACTTGCTGCCCGCCAGTTCTTCCGGCGGACTGTACTCTTCCGCCATCAGACGCTTTTGCAGCCCCGGCACGGTGGCTGGCCTCTCTTCCGGAGACAGCGCCAGGCACTGGTCGGTCAACTCCAGCAACTCGCGGGAATACAAATGACGAAACGCCTTGCTCGCCGGCGTCAGCCTGTCGCTTTCCTTGCGCTCCTTGGAAATCTGCGGCGTACCGCCGCCCATGCAGGCGTAAAGACAGGCGCCCAAGGCGTAGATGTCGGTCCAGGGCCCGAGCGGCGCGTCTTTCTCATACTGCTCGGGCGCGGCGAAACCGGGGGTGTACATCGAGGCGAAATGTTTGTCGCGGCGAGACAAAGTCTGCCTGGCCGCGCCAAAATCCAGCAATAGCGGCGCGCCGTTGCGGCGCAAATAGATATTGGCCGGCTTGATGTCCAGGTGCAGCAGGCGCTGCAGATGAACTTCGCGCAGCCCGGACAAGAGCGCGGCGAACCATTTGCGCAAACGCCGCTCGTCCAACCGGCCGCCGGCCAGCTCCAGCTCGCGCACCAGCGAACGACCGTCGGCGTACTCCATCACCATATAAACCGTCTGATTCGCACGGAAGAAATTGATGACGCGCACCACGGTGGGGTGGGAAATGCCGGAAAGAATCCGTCCTTCCTCGAAGAAACACTTCAAGCCCAGATTGAAAGCCTCCCGATCCAGCTCGTGCGGCACCGTCACATGGCCATCCTCGTCCCGCAGCGCCAGATTGCGCGGCAAGTACTCCTTGATCGCAAACTTATTGTCCTGATCGTCCAAGGCCAGATAGACAACGCTGAATCCGCCCACTGAGAGTTGGCGGACAATCGTGTACTCCCCCAGCCGGGAGCCGGCCGGCAGAGCTGTCTGCTGGTTCGATTGAGTCATGAGGTGTCAGTTGTTATAGTGTCCGCAGGCCTTGGATTGAGCTTAGCAAAGCAATTCGGGCCCAGCCTTGAGAATGTAAACAATCCGCTCATCTAAGGGGGTGTCTGATGATTTTAAGTATGACAGGCTTTGCCGCAAGCAGCAGGGAATTTCCCGGCGGCTTGCTTAGCCTAGAAATTCGCTCGGTCAACCACCGTTACCTTGATCTGCAAATGCGCTTGCCGGAAGAATTGCGCGTGATCGAGCCGCAATTGCGCGAACTGATTTCCGCCAAAGTCAGCCGCGGCAAGCTGGAATGCCGCGTCGGCATCAATCAGGTGGACAGCGCCGCTCCTACCCTGGAACTGAACCAGCCCATGCTGCAGCGGCTGATCGAAGTGTCGCAGCAAGTGCGCGAGCAGACCGGCGAAAGCCGCGGCCTGTCCGTGGGCGAACTGATGCGCTGGCCCGGCGTGATGAAAACCAACGAACTGGCGCCGGAAGTGCTGCAGCAACTGTGCACGGAAAGCCTGGCGGTGGCGCTGAAGGACTTCAACGCCTCGCGCGGCCGCGAAGGCGAAAAACTCAAGGTGGTGCTGGAAGAACGCATCACCGGCATGGAAGCCATCGTCGTCGCCATCAAACCCAAGCTGCCGGCCATTCTGGACGCCCATATGTCCAAACTGTCCAGCCGCCTGCAAGAAGCGCTGGGCAATGTCGACGAAGACCGGCTGAAGCAGGAATTCGCGCTGTTCGCTCAGAAAATAGACGTCGATGAAGAACTGGCCCGCCTCAGCACCCATCTCAGCGAAGTGCGCCGCATCCTGAAGGCCGGCGGCCAATCCGGCAAACGCCTAGACTTCCTGATGCAGGAACTGAACCGCGAAGCCAACACGCTGGGGTCCAAATCGGTGTCCACCGAAACCACCCAAGCCTCGGTGGAGCTGAAAGTCCTGATTGAACAGATGCGCGAGCAGATCCAGAATATCGAGTAAGCACGACGCCGGCGGCCAAAGCCGCCGCGGCAAGCGTTCCTAGACCTTAGGGAAAGACCAAGACATGACCAAAGCAGAACTGATCGCGGCATTGGCGGAAACATCCGGCCTGAGCAAGGCCGACGTGCTCCGCGTATTGGGCGCATTTGACGAAGTGCTGCAAAACGCGCTGGCCAACGGCGATGAAATCACCACCGTGGTGGGTAAATACAAAGTCAAGGAAAGCGCCGCACGAACCGGCCGCAACCCCAAGACCGGCGAAACCATCGAGATCGCCGCCAAGCGTAAAGTGGTGTTTCTGCCCAGCAAGCAGTTGAAGGACAAAGTCGCCTGAGCCCCCTCCGGCTCTTCTACTAAAACGGCGAGGCTCAGCCTCGCCGTTTTCTTACCGGCCGGCTCAGTTCTGCCGCCAGATCAGCCGGGCGATCGCCGACGAATCCAACTCGCCCTCGCCCTCTGCCACTAACTGATCGATCAGGCCCGACACCCGTTCGGCCTCCGGCAAACGTATGCCCTGCTCGCGCGCCGTCTCCAGCACGATGCGCATGTCCTTGGCGTGCAGCTTGGCCTTGAAGCCCGGCGCGTAGTTGTCATCTATCATCCGTTGACCGTGGATATCCAGCACCTTGCTCTGCGCAAACCCTCCCAGCAAAGCCGCCCGCACCGGCGCAGGATCGACATTGCAGGCCTGGGCCAGTTTCATGATCTCCGCCACCGCGGCGACCCCGACGCCGACCGCGATCTGATTGCAGGCCTTGGCCACCTGGCCGGCGCCGCTGGCGCCGATATGGGTAATGGTCTGCCCCATGGCCTGCAAGGCCGGGCGCGCCCGCTCCAGGGCTTCCGCCTTGCCGCCGACCATGATGGTCAGCGTGCCGTTGACGGCGCCCACCTCGCCCCCGGAAACCGGACAGTCCAGGAAGTCCACGCCGAAAGACCCCAACTTCTCCGCAATGCGGCGCGCGCCATTGGGCGCGATGGTGCTCATATCGGCGCATACCAGGCCCACGCCTGCGCCGTGAACCGCGCCTTCCTCGCCCAGCAACACCTGCTCAACGTCCGCGGTGTCCGACACATTGGTGATCAGCAGCTCAACCTGGCCTGCCAGCGCAGCCGGGCTCTCCGCCCAGCTGGCGCCGGCTTGCAACAAATCCTCCGCCCGTTCGCGGCTGCGCGCCCACACCGCCACCTGGTGGCCCGCCTTCAACAGATTCAATACGCAGGGACGGCCCATGATGCCCAGACCGATATAACCGACTTTCATTTGCGACTCCACGATGAAAACGACGACATTCATCGAGGATAAGGGGAAGCGCACCGCAACGCCAGCACGCGACGGAGGGAAATCAGGGCTCGGGCAAGGGCGCCGGCTTGCGTCCGCCCAGCCAGGCCTCGAACTCATAATCCTTGCCCGAGGCGTGATGCTCCAGAAAATAGACGAAGGCCAGCACCTCGGCCACCGCGCGGTAGAGTTCCGGCGGGATGTTCTTGTCCAGGTCCACCTGCATCAGCAAGGACACCAGCTCCGGGGAATCATGGACGAACACGCCGGCTTCCCGCGCGCGGTCGATGATACGCTCGGCCAACTCGCCGTAGCCCTTGGCGACGACCTTGGGGGAACGGTGTCCCTCCTGGTAAGACAAAGCCACCGCCGAGCGGCGCTTGTCCTCACTCGGCGGCCGAGCCATCGTCCTTCACCACCAAGCTGGCCAGAGCCAGGCCGGCCGAGGCCAAGCCCGCCTCCAGCCGGCTGGCGTTTTGGGTGATCAGCTGTCCCGCTTGCTCGTCTTCGGCGGCAAAAGACACCTGCACCATCTGGCCCACCAAGCGGATGCGCGCCGCCATGCCGCCCAAGGCCGGCAGGTTCAAGGATAGGTTGGTGGACCAGGCCTGCATCTCCTGCTGGCCATTGCCCTCGCGGTCGGCCTCGGTCTTTTCCTGCTCGATCACCATCTGCATGGGCTGGCCGGGCCAGGCCATGCCTTGAAACTGCAGTTGCTGGTTTTCCAGGCCGTTGAGCTGCCTTTGCACCAGATTGCCCAACTCCTGGGCTTGAGCCTGCGCCTGCGGCCGCGCGCTGGCCGCCGCGTGCTCGGTATTGGCCAGCGCCTGGCTCATCTTGGCCTGCGGCTCCTGCTTGATCTCGGCCAGGCTGGTGCGGCCATCGGCGAAGTCCTTCAGATGAGACTCATAAAACAGCCCGCTCTTGGCCACCCCCTGCTGCAAATCCTCCGCCACCTTGGGCGGCAGCTGCTGCGCCGCGTTGACCAGCACCGGCTTACCCGTGTCGCTGGTCTGGGTGGACAACAGGTGCGTCAGATACTTGGAAGCCGGACTCAAAGCCACCTGCACCGAGCTGGCCTTGTTCTGCTCCGCGCTTTCCTTGCTGCCGTCCTGCAACAGAAAAGTCAGCGCCGGCTGCAAGGACGCCACCTTCAATTGCAAGGTATCCCCGCTTACCGTCGCGCCCTGAGGCAGGTTCAGAGTAAACAGCGCATTCTTGATTAATACCGCCAGCTGGTTATTGTCCAGCCGATCCGCCACGCGCGCGGTCACCTGCTCGCCCAGCAACAGCGTCGGCAAGCGACTGGGCAGCGTCGCGGTTTCCAGCAACAGCTTGGCCCCCTCGCCCAACAACTGCGAGGGATTGATCTGCTGCGCCGGCAAGACGCCGGTATTGATCGACGGAATCATGAGGTGGGACTATTTCGGTACAGGGAAACGATCAACTCGGCCTCGCTGCGGGAAATACCGCATCGGGAAGCCACTTCGGAAGCCGTCAAGCCCTGGCGTATCATCTCGATAGCCTGGTTGTAAGGGCTGAGTCCGACATCCCCGTGCGCCTGCTGCTCCACGCGGGACAATAAGCGCGACATATCCCGCTGCATAGCACTGATCTGCTGCTGCTGCTGGTCAAGATACATGGTGGTCAAGCTGTCGCGTTTGGTTTCCAGGCGCAGCACGCGCCAGTAGACATACGCTACCGCCATGGCCAGCATCAGCCAGAGCACGACCATCAGGTATGGGAAGAAGGTGCCGGACATCTTGGTTCCCCATGGAAGAGTTTCCGCCGTGACTTAATTTTATGGCGAAACCTCCAACAACCCAAGGCCAACCCGCCATCAAATCAACCCCGCCGTCCTGGCCGGGCAATCACGGCGGCTTGCGGTCAACGATAGTGCTTCAGCACCCGGGAATTCTGATTGATCAGCACCAGTTCCGAGCGGAGCGTTTCTGACCACTGTACCAGATCGGCCTGGATTTCCTCCCGTCGCCGCACCAGTTCACGCAGCCTGTCGCGCTGAGTGTCTTCCAGGCCCGACAGCGCCTCCTGGGTCAGCGAAGCCAACAGCCGCGACATCAGCTTTTCCTGCTGCACCTGCAAAGCGCTGAAACGCTCGTAGTCCTTGGCGGACACCGCGGCGGACACCTGAGGCGTCAAGGCCTCCAGTTCCGCCACCAACTCGACCAAGGCCGTCGCGCGCGTCGCCGCCGTCATGCGCCCGCCGCCGCGCTGGCTGCGGGCTGGCTGCGGTCAACCTGCTGCCAGGCGGGAAGAATGGTTTCCAACAACCCGCGTACCTCAGCCAGGATTTCCAGATCGTTCTTGAGGCTGGCCCGCCCCAAACGCGTCTTCATATAGAGGTATAACTCGTTCAGATTGACGGCGGCCTCGCTGCCGGCCTCGACATCCAAAGCAATGCGCAGACCTTCGATGATGTCCATCGCCTTCGAAATCATGCGCGCTTTTTCGTCAAAGCGCTGGGCCTCGATCGCGATGCCAGCGGTCATGATCGCCTTGATCGCGCCTTCGTACAACATGACCACGATCCCAATCGGGCTAGCGCCGTATACCGCGGCCTTCAAGGCGTCGTTTTCATAAGCCTTGTTGAATTGCTTCAACATTCTGGAGTTCAGCATAGTGTTACCACCGGCAATGCCGGGTCGGCGGGCAGTACAGCCCTATCCGGCCACAGCGTAAAATCATGACGAAAAACCAAACTCATACCTGAGACATCAGGCCGCTCAAATTATTGGTCGAAGCCTGCATTTTAGCCAGCGTCGAGTTCAACGCGGTGTATTGCTGGATGTATTGTTTCTGCCGCGCGGTCAGTCGAGCGGTCAACGCATCCTGCGAAGCTTTCTCGGTGCTGATACGCGAGTTGATCGAACTCTTACTGCTTTCCACAACGCCACTGGGTCCCAACAGGCTATTGATCTCTTTGTTCAACAACTGGGCAATCCCATTGCTACTGGTATTCCCGAACAGGTTTTTCACCGCGGTCGGGTCTTTTTTCAAGGCATCGTTGAACTTGGTCTGATCCAGCTTGAGAGTGCCGTCCTTTTGAATCGCGATCCCAATCTGAGACAGGTAGGCAAAGGAGTTGACCGGGTCGACGCCGGGAATGGATTTGGTCAACACATCCTGCAGCTTTTGCTGAATCGACAAAACCGAGGCATTGCCTTTCATGCTGCCGCCGCGAGCATCCTTGATCGCGCTTAGGACTTGATTATACGCGTCGACAAAACCTTGCAGATTCTTGCCGATGCCGGCGGAGTCCTGATTCAGCGTCACCGTGGTGGAAACGCCGGTTCCGCCCTTGTACAAGTCCAACTCAACGCCAGGAATCGCGCCGCTGACTTTATTGCTGCCGGAGGTCACCTGCACGCCGTTCACAGTCAACTCGGCGTTGACCGCGTCCTTGGACTCGCCGTTGGCGGTTGGACTTTGCGTCAAGCCAGCCAGCGTCGAACCGCTGATTCCGCCGGAGTCGGTGCCGCCTGCGCTGATGGAGAACTTATTGTCGGTGCCGGAGGCGGTCGACGCCACCACCAGCTTGTAGTTGTCGCCGTTTTTAACGACAGAGGCGTTGATGCCCATGCCTTCGGCGTTGATCTTGTCGGAAATGGACTGCAAGGTGACTTTGTCGCCAGGATTATCCCTCAGCTTGACCGTCTGTTCCTTGCCATTGATGGTGAACTTCAGTTCATTGGGCGCGCCGGTGATTTCCGTTTGAGCGCTTTTGATGTCGGTGCCGTTGAACTGGTCGAACACCAGTTGCCGAGAGGTCGCCAGCTTGGCGACGTTGACGACATAAGTGCCGTTGACGCCGCCGGAAGTGGTGCTGACCCCTGCTACGGAAGTGTCGCTGGAGGACACCTTGAACGCTTGCAAGAACGATCCCGACGACAAGCTGGTGATCGCGCTTTGCAGCGCGGACAGCGCGGAACCGATCTTGCCAAGATCGCTCAACTGGGTGTTGTAGCCGTCCAGTTTCTTCTGACTGGCGACCAATGGCCGGGAATCGATCGCCATCAACTGGCTTACGATGGTTTGGACGTCGATCGCGCCGACTGATGTGGTTATCCCTGCCATGTTCATCACCCCTTAATGTGTATTTGTTGAGCCGCTCCCGGGACTCAAGCCTTGTCCTTCAGCAGCATGCCCTTGAAGTCGCCGATCGCCTTGGCGATCCGGATTGCATCCTCGGAAGGTATCTGCCGGATTACCTTCTGAGTTTCCTTGTCCACGACTTTCACCACCTGCAGATCGGTGTCCTTGTCCACTGAGAACTCCAGCTGGTTATTGTACAGCGAGGCCACGCTGTTCAGTTGCTTGAGCGAAGACTGCAACTGCTCGGTAACCGATGGTTTTTCCTTGGCCGCGGTATTTTGCGCCTGCTGCTGCTGCGCCTGTCCAGCCGCGGCAACGGCCTGGGCATTGTCCGGCAAAGCGGAAGCGGCCTTATCAGCCCCCTGCCCGCTTTGCGCCAGCTCCACCGTTTGCTGCCGCGGCGCGGATGCGCCCGCATTGGCAATCGGCAGCGATTGTAAAGAAGGTATTTGCATGACAACTCTCCTGACGCGCGCAGCTCCGGTTGCCCAACCAACCGGAGCCGCCGCTGGCTCATACCATCATTCTAGACTTATTGCAGCAGGGTCAGTGCCGACTGCGGCAGCGAGTTGGCGTTCTTCAGAATCGAAGTGCCGGCCTGTTGCAGAATCTGGTTCTTGGTCAGGGTAGCAGTTTCCGCGGCGAAGTCCACATCCACGATACGGCTGTTGGCTGCGGTCAGGTTTTCCACGTAGTTCTGCAGGTTGGCCACCACCGCGTCGAACCGGTTTTGCACCGCACCGAAGGTCGAACGGATGTTCGAAATCTGGGCGATGTCGGCATCCAGCGAAGACAGCGCACCCGACGCGCCACCTTGAGTCGTAACGCTCACGGTGCCGGTGTTGGTCAGGCTCGAGTTGTAGCTGTTCAAAATCCCCGCGGAGGTCAGGTCGGTCGACGAGATCGAAACCTGGTTGGTCGCCGCGCCGGACGAGCCCACCTGGAAGGTCAGTACCGAACCGCCGGACAACAGGCTGGTGCCGTTGAACTGGGTGGTTTGAACGATACGAGAAATTTCCTGGGTCAGCTGGTCCACTTCGCTTTGCAACTGCGAACGGTTGGTATTGCTGACCGAACCGTTGGACGCTTGCACCGCGATTTCACGGATACGCTGCAGGTTGTTGGCGATCTGGCCCAAGGCGCCTTCCGCCGTCTGGCCCACGGAAATACCGTCGTTGGCGTTCTTGATCGCTTGGTTGTTACCGCGAATGGCGGCGCTCAAGGTCTGCGAAATCGCCAGACCGGCGGCGTCGTCCTTGGCGCTGTTGACTCGCAAGCCGGAAGACAGACGTTGCAGCGAAACTTGCAACGAGTTATTGGAGTTGCTGAGGTTGCGCTGCGCGTTCAGCGAAGCAATGTTGGTGTTGACGGTAATAGCCATGGTGATTCTCCTGATGTTCAGTTGGGCAAAGCGACTTGCTTACTCACCATATCGTCAGGGCTTCTATAAACTTTACGGCCAAAACGTGAATTTTGCCAAAAACCTCACTCAAACCATGCCATTTCCCATCCAAGCACCAGAAAAGAGCGGAGCTTTGCCCGATAGGACAACGCTCCTTCCCTCATTACTGCAGCAGCGTCAACGCGGATTGCGGCAACGAGTTGGCGTTCTTCAGGATAGAAGTGCCGGCCTGTTGCAGAATCTGGTTCTTAGTCAGGGTCGCTGTTTCCGCGGCGAAGTCCACATCCACGATGCGGCTGTTGGCCGCCGTCAGGTTCTCAGTATAGTTCTGCAGGTTGGAGACCACTGCGTCAAAACGGTTCTGCACCGCGCCGAAAGTCGAACGGATGTTCGAGATCTGGGCGATGTCGGCGTCCAGAGAAGACAAGGCGCCGGATGCGCCAGCCTGCGTGGTCACGCTGATCGTGCCGGTATTGGTCAGGCTGGAGTTATAGGCGTTCAACGTGCCCGCCGAGGTCAGGTCGGTGGAGGAAATCGACACTTGGTTGGTCGCCGCGCCGGACGAACCCACCTGGAAGGTCAGGACCGAGCCGCCGGACAACAGGCTGGTGCCGTTGAACTGGGTGGTTTGCACAATACGCGAGATTTCCTGAGTCAGCTGGTCCACTTCGCTTTGCAGTTGCGAGCGGTTGGTGTTGCTGACCGAGCCGTTGGACGCCTGTACCGCGATTTCGCGGATACGTTGCATATTGTTGGCGATCTGCCCCAGCGCGCCTTCAGCGGTCTGACCGACGGAGATACCGTCGTTGGCGTTCTTGATCGCCTGATTGTTACCGCGGATGGCGGAGGTCAGGGTCTGGGAAATAGCGAGGCCCGCGGCATCGTCTTTGGCGCTGTTGACGCGCATGCCGGAAGACAGGCGTTGCAGCGAAACCTGCAGCGAGTTGCTGGATTGGTTGAGATTGCGCTGAGCGTTCAGCGACGCAATATTGGTGTTTACTGTAATAGCCATGTGATTCCCCTTGAGATCAAGACTGCGTCAACCGGAGCGCCCGTATTCCGCAGCACAGCCATTAGATCGTCCAAAGGTTAATAAACTTGACCAAAATGGTATTTTTACCAATTAACGCGCTTCAAGCCGATCATTAAAAAGCCGCTTTGGATCTCAATGATCGCAAAGCGGCTCCCCTACCACCCCCTAGACTCAACCACGCAAGACTTTGGCCCAGTCCTCGTGATGGTCTTCCAACCAATAGTCGCGCTCTACCCAGGCACGCAGAAGGTCTCCCTCCCGCTCCGCCTGATCCAGGTCATGCGCGCGGCTGCGAATGGCGTCGACCCAGACGGAGACATCATTCGGCACGCGGCAAACGGGCGCGCCGTTGGTCTGATACGGATAGATGTCGGTACACACCACCGGCCATCCCATCGCGCCGTACTCCAGCAAGCGCAGATTGCTCTTCGCCTCATTGAACGCGTTCATCTCCAAGGGCGCCACCGCCAGGTCCAGATTCAGGGTTGCGACCTTTTCCGGGTATTCGCTGAAGGGCACGCCTTGATACGCCTCGGCCACATATGGCCGGAACTGGGGCAGGCACATGCCCATGAACACCCAATCGACCTCCTGGTGAGTCTGTTTGATCACCTCGAACAGCAGTTCAAGGTCGCCACGGTGTTGCGACGCGCCCACCCAACCCACTCTGGGCTTGGCTCCGACTCGCCGCTTGGCTTGCAACTCGCCCCAGATGCTGCGACGCAAACGGTTGGGGATCACCGCAACCTCGCCAACCATGCCCTGCGTGAACTCACGCAACGGTTCCGTCGACACGACCAGGGCATCGGACATGTTCAACGCCCGACGCAGACGCTGCTTGGCATCGGGATAGTGGCGTCGCCAATGGTCGTACAAGTCGCTCTTCAACGGCGTGCCGCCCACCAGGTCGTCAATGCCCAAGATGGTTCGAATGCCAGGGAAGTAGGACCGGTATTGCCCCAAAGCGTCCAAAACGCCATCGTTCACCGCGGTATGCAGCAATAAGACATCCGGCGCCATGCGCGCCATTTCCACCAGAGAGGGCAAGCCATGCACCGGCTGCAGAATCTCCCCGTCCAGCAGGCCGTGCTCTTGCAATACCGATAAGGGCTGACTCAGCCGGTACTCGCCGCTGCCGCCAGGCACCGGCACGCCCAATACCCGCTGCCGTCCGCCCAGGCTCGGGTCCCAAGATACGTGCCGTTCAGTTTCCAGTTCCATTCTGCGCTTGCGCAGGGATAGGTGCCGGTTGAAGCCAGGGTCTCGTTTCAACACCGGCATCCAGGCATGGAGGAAGTTCTCCATTTCCCCGCGCTCGCGAACCGCGGCCTGCAACGCTATACGCGGATCGGAAGTGGTGCGCCCTATGCTCTTGGCGTGATGGTGGTACATCACGGCAAACGGATTGTAAACATTGCGCCAACCCGCCGCCTGAACCTTCAAGCACAGATCGACGTCGTTAAAGCACACCTGGAATTTTTCTTCATCCATGCCTCCCACATCCAGGTAAGTGGACTTGGCTACCATCAGGCAAGCGCCGGTAACGGCGGAATAGTTCTGCATGGTCACGGCACGGTTCATATAACCGGGCAGATTCATATCCTGCGGCTCGAACACATGATCCGCCACCGAGTGCATGCCTCCCGGCAAACCCAACACAATGCCAGCATGCTGAATTTGTCCGACTTCCGGGTACAGCAGGCGGGCTCCTACCACACCCACTCCCGGTTGCTGGGCAGTCGCCAGCATGCGTTCCAACCAGCTTTCCAGTGCCAGTTCGGTATCGTTGTTCAAAAGCAGCAAGTAGTCGCCGCGCGCATGCGCTGCGCCAAGGTTGCACTGGGCGGAGAAATTGAACGGCTGGTCATAGGCCACGATCTGGACCCGCCCGGGATAGCTCGCCTGCAACGCTTGGTAATACTCCTGGGTTTCCGGCTGCTCCGAACGGTTGTCCACGATGATTAACTCAAAGTGTTGGTAGGCGGTGCGCTGCAGCACGCTGTCTATGCACGGCTCCAGATATTCAAGCTTATCCCGCGTCGGAATAATGATGGAAACCAGAGGGCTGCCCTGGACCTGATACTCAAAATGGAAGGACCCGTCCACCAGCCCCGGCCCCACGCTGGCAGACTGGTCGCAGCGCTTGGCATGCTCTTCCAACGCGACTTGGCAGGACGCCAGGCATAACGGCTGTTGATCCGGATGCCGCCACGGCAAGGAAAGCAACATGTCGTCGACATGGCCGATGACATGTGAGCCTTGCAGCTCGAACAAGCGCAGCAAGGCGTCGAAGTTGTAGGCGCCGGGATAGGGCTGGAAACCGCCCAGCATCGACAGCGCGGTTGTGGAGAAGGCGACCGCGTCGCCGATGTAGTCCATCGAGCGCAGATATTCGGGCGAGAAGTCTGGCCGGAAGGCCGGCAGGAAACGCTCCCCCATCGGCGACACGACGTCGCTGTCGCAATACACGGCTTTCCAGTCCGGATGCTGATGGATGGCCTCGCCAAAACGCAGCAAGGCCTGCGGTTGTAGACGGAAGCCTGCGGGCAACAACCACGTCCAATCGGATGCCACTTCGGAGATCACGCCGTTGATGGTCGCGGCCACCGCCTCAAAGTCGCTCAGATCATCCAACTGGACCCAACCCAGTTGATCGCTGCTGTTGAACACCGGATCCGGCACCGCGCTGTCGGACAGCACGATCAATCGCCAATTAGGGTAAAGCTGGTTTTCCAAGGCCGCCAGACTCTCCGCCAGACGAGTCAGCCGGGTTTGCGGCGCCAATACGATCAGATTGAACCAAGGCCGGCTTTGCCAGGCAGTGCACATCGACTCCGCCAATTGCTCCGCGTGGATCTCTCGTAGATTATGGTTTCCCAGCCAGCGCCGGTAGTCCCGCAACGCAAACTGTTCGGGCTCGGAAAAGGCGTAAGTGGTGACCTTTCCCATTTCGCTGATGCCGTTTGGCCGCAAGTTCTTGGGCAGCAGCTGGCGCCATTGATCAAACAATAAAGGCACGGCGTCTTCCAGTACCCTACGCTCCTTGATGTAATGCTGGGACAGCGCAATACGCCGCTCTCTGAGATCCGCGTCCTCAACCAAGGCCGCCAAGGCCTCGAACCATGCCTGCTCCGTGTTCTCCACCACGCTGGCCATGCCGCTATCCTTGAGCCAGGCGTAGGCCGGCGTATCGGACAAAACCGTCGCCGCGCCGACCACGGAGTACTCCAGCCATTTCAAATCGGACTTGCTGTCGTTGAATGCGCCGTGAGCCAAAGGAGCGATGCCGATATCCAGCCGCAGGTCCGCAAGATCGGTCAGAAACTTGCTGTAATTCACAAACGTGGTGACTTGCCGGACATCCTTCATCCCCACCATGGATTTGGGGACTTCTCCCCAGAATACGAACTTCACCAAACCAGCGTATTCTCGATAAATACGCATCAGCGCCGGCTCTATCGCCGCCATTTCCTTGCCGCGGGACGTGGTGCCGGCAAAGCCGATGGTGACTTTGTCATTGCGCGGCCTAGGCGTTACGAAGCGGTCCCGGGCCAGGGTGTTGGTGAAAACAAAAACCTTATCGTTGAAGGGGCGCACTTTCTCCGCCAACGGCTCGGTGGTCACTGTGACCAATGCGCATTTGGGCAGCAGCCATTTGATCTGCTCAAAAGAGGATTCGCACTCTTTGTACATCAGGTGCGACTCAGGCATTTCCGGCAACCAGTCGTCCACTTCGTAAACGATGGGCTTGCCGGATTCGACCAGCTTTTCAAGCAGGGCCTTACTCTCCGGCCTTGGGAACAGGCGCTGCACCAGGAAGATATCCATTTCCCTGACGAAATCGTCATCGCTGCCGAATGGATACACCCCGTCATATAGGTAGGCGGCCGAATGCTTGTAGTAATAGTGGTCGAACTCTTTTTCCACCAACTGCAAGGCATCTCCCAAACGCAGACGATAACAAGCCTCGTCCAGGGCATCTCGGGTCAAGACGCCGATTCTCGGCTTGCGGCGCGGCGCCTCGGGAGAGGCAAGCACAGGATTCGCCGGCCCTGAAATATCCTGTCTGCTCTCGTTCTGCAAACGGTTGGCCTTGCCCCAGGAGAACGGCAATGGAATGTTTTGCAGCAGGCGGCTGCGCCACTGTTGATTCGGCACCTCTTGCAGCATGCCGGTGGCGGCGGTCAGCACCGACTCCACCGTCAGCATATCCATGCAATACGCGTGTCCTCTACGACACAGCGGCGCGGCTTCCGCCGGCAGCTCTGCGAGACACCCCTTGCACTCGATATCGGCAATCAGGCCCCGCGATGCGCCGCGCAACGGCAGGCGCTGGGCAGGCTCAGCCATACCGAACAAGCCAAGCACCGGCGTGCCGACCGCATGGGCGATGTGGATCAGGCCGGAGTCCGGAGCGATCAGCATGTCGGCAACCGAAATCGCCGCCGCAGTTTCGGCCAGACGCAGCTCATTGACCAGGGACACCACGCCCGCTCTGGCCGCCTCGGGCAGGTTTTCCAGCGTAAAATCCTTGCCGCTTCCCAACAACACAAGCCCGATATCGCGGGCGGCCAGCACCGGCAACAATTCTCCCCAACGCGCCGCCGGCCAGATGCGGTCCGGCGAACTTGCCGCCATATGGATGGCCACCAAGTGCTCCGGCTTTTTAGCCGCCAGCCAGCCCGAGGCCACGATCTTGTTGGCCAATGGCCGATAATCCTGCATCAGCCGTGGCAACGAAGGGGCACCCGGCGCAACCCCGCTGCGTCGCGCATAAGCCTCAATGATATGCAAGTCCCTTGCATTCTCGTAAGCCCCGTCCAGATCAATAAAAATATCGTCCGGCCGCTGCAGCAGCGACATGCAGCCGACGATATCGGCCTCCTCAATGGCCTGAAAAGCCTCAACCACCTGGGTTCTGACCAGCAATTGCCGATCAGGATACTTCCGGCGCAGAGCGGGCAATACCGAGCTGGCCAAGAGCGCATCACCCATGGCAAAACGTCTTTGAACGACCACCCGCTTGGCCAACGACCGCGGTCTTGGCTGTTCCAGTACCAGCAGGAAGCCTTCATCTTCGCCAGACTCGGCACAGTTCTGGTGCAGCAGCCCGGACTGGAAGGTCTCAGGGGAGACCAGCGACAACCGCAAACGATGCAAGTCCACCTTTTCGAATACGCGCGAGCACAAACGGCGCACTCTGGACTCCGTCCAGTTGGTCCAATGCGTCGGGTTCAGGTGAGAGCCGGCCCAGCGCTCGGTGGGCAAACTCAGCAGCAAGCGGCCGCCCGCGGCGATGCGTTCGGAGAGCTCCCACAGGAACAGCTCCGGATCATCCGTGTGCTCTATGGTTTCAAACGAGATCACCGTATCGTAGGCGGCAAGCGGCAGCGTATTCAGCAAACGCGCCTCAAATCGGCAATTCTCGGCGTCGCCGGGGATGAAACGCTGGGAAAAACGGATTGCGTCGGCGTTGAGGTCAATGCCGGTGTAATCGGCCATGCTGCCCGCGTCCGCCAGAATATGCCAGCCGTAGCCGGCCCCCGACGCACAGTCCAGCACCCGGCCCAGAGGCCCAAGATCGGCAGCCGCCCGGTAACGCAAAGCGTGCTGGACCAAGGTCGCATACCCTTCCAGCCCGGGCAGAAAACGCCCGGCGCCGCTCTTCTCAATCTCGCGCGCCAGGGCCGCATCGCGGACCTGGGCATGGTTGGGCTGAATCCCTTTCGCGCCATCCTGCAATAGCTCAGACAGGCGATTCAAGGCATCCTCCGGCCACGAGGCGAGCAAAGACGGCAGCACCCAGCGGCCATCTCCGTCCCGATAGAGCGCCATCAACTGCATGAACTGCCCATCCGGGTCTTGCAAGGTCGCATCAAAACACTCCACACCCAGCAAACGGTCCAGACGGACCCATTCATGACGGATGGTCGCCAGCGTCATCGCTCCGGCTTGCGCTGCGAACGATTCCGCATAGGCGAAACTGGCCACCTGAATTCGGTCTATCTGCGCTTCCGCCATGACTCGCCAGCCTACGCCCTCCAATAGCGGGCTTCTCAGCAGCGGCGCCTGAGGATATTGCTGGCGAAACACGCTGGACAATTGGCCAACCAAGTTGTCGGCCGCGCCTCGGTCGGTCAGCAGCCATGGTCGGTTCAGCGGCAGCAAAGCTTGCAAGGCCAAGCGCACCAGCAATTCATCCGCATAGACGTCGCACAACAATTCAAGCCAGCCCACGAGTTCACGCTGCAACCACAGGATTCGCTCTTCCTCTCCTTTAGCCAACGCATCGATATGCGTGGCCGCGGCCTGGGGCGCATGAGTCAAGACAACGGTTTCGCCCCCCGCGAACGCCTGCCGTAAACGACGATGTAGCCATTGATGCGGCGATAAACGACGAGCGCCTGCGGCCAATTGCAAGAGCCAGCTTTTACGTAGCCAGCCGTTGGCTTGCTGCGCCAATAGCCAACTCGGTTCCCCGCATTGCTGCAGATGAGCGGCGAAGTCCTCCACGCCGCTCAATTGGAAGCGGCCATAATCGCCTTCGCTCTGCCGCGCTCGCTCTCGACGCAAAGGCACTCCGCCCGGCAAACAAGCCCAACTATCGCTCACGCGCCAATGAGCCCCGTCGTCGGCGACCGGAGCGGTATCGACCGGCAAGCCCAAGCCGCTGGCAAAACCCACCCACTCTCCGCCGGCTGCAGCCAGATTATGCGCATCCAACATGGGTAGGCCATTCACGAATGGAACCAAACACACCTTGGAACGGGCTTGTAGCGCCGATAATGCCGGCGACATCAACTGGGCGTTAATCACCGGTACCAACTCAAACTGCTTGGGATCATGAACGGCAAGATAGGCCTGGACTTGCTCCAACTCCGCTTGAGTTTCGACAGTGAGAAAAAGTGAGTTCATCTTCTTGGTTTCCTGAATGGCGACAGCACAGCCCGCCAGGCTAAGACGGCAGGTTAAAATTCGGGTTGCCATATATTACTGAGAAACGTCATGGGCAACAGCCCAAATCATGCCGAAATCCTCGGAATCAAAGGGGGCCGCAGCGCCTCAGCGACACGATGTCCGCATGAATGGCCGCCCGCGACGCGAAAGACCGGCCTTTCCGAAGAATAGCCGGCGAACGCGGACAAGATACAGGACGCTCAGATACAAGCCCATGTCATCTTCGTACAGGAGCTAGGCAGCAAGCCCGAAGCGAGGTAGTCCCCCACCACACCGGCTCAAACCATGAAACCCGTCCCTCCCAAAGGAGATTCGGCCCGCATTCATGAAAATGTCATCATTGGTACGATTACCGCATACAAGCCAGACCTGCCGCCAGCGTCTCTGATTGGGATGGGACTATAATGCAGCAGCCCCGGACGCTGACACGATAAGGCCTGGACATGGCCCAAAGGCTTGATTTGCGCAATGCGCGCCTTAAGTTGAACGCGGACACCCAAACATGGCGGCTCGCATCACATCATGCCCAGCTTAACGGAATCGCGTTTATCGCCGCCCAAAGAGGGCGCCGCCGCCAAGCCCGGCCTTTGAATCCCCATGCCGCCGCCTTGGCAAGGGACTACCGGCCCCTACCCCGCCTGGGTAGAATAAGCGCGCAGCCAATCGCGCCGCTTGCGACCGCAATGCGCAAGACTTCCCGGGCCGCTGTTTACAGTCGCCGATCTTCATCGGCCTTGGCTAGAATGCAGGCAGCAGCAACGACTTCCAATCTTTACAAGGTAGAACAATGACTATTCCAAAAGTAAGCATCGGCATGCCCGTCTACCGGGAGGCAAGATATCTGGACATGACTTTGCAATCGTTGCTGGGGCAGACTTACGGCGATTTTGAACTGATCATCTCCGACAACCATTCCGACGACGGCACTTATGAACTACTGCAAAGTTATGCCGCGGTAGATTCCCGCATCACTTTGCTGCGCACGGAAGAAACGGTTGCCGCGCCGCAGAACTTCTACCGGATTTTCGACCGCTGCCGCGGCGAATACATGATGTTCGCCGCCGGCCACGATCTGTATCACAAACAATACATTGAGCGCTGCGTCGCCCAACTCGACAACCAGCCCGATGTGGTCCTGGCGGTGACGGCATCCGCTTTTTTCAATGAAAGCGGCGTGGGCAGCCAGATCGGTGGCATTTTCGACACCCGCGGCATGGACACCTTCTCGCGCATGCATGTCGTGGCCTGGGGCCTGGTCTACGCCTACCAGGCCTACGGCATGAACCGCATGTCGGCCTTCCGCAAAGTCCAATACCGCAATGTGGCGATGCCCATCGTCGGCATCGACCATGTGCTGTTGTTCGAGATGGCCGCCCAAGGCGCATTCGCTTACGACCCTGAAATCCTGTTCTTCATGCGCCAGGCTCACGACTACGGCGATCAGGAAGCCTATAAGCGCAAGCTGATGCTGGATGGTCTGGATGGCTTCGCCAGCTATGAAAACCAGATCAACGCCTATATAGACGTCATCCGGCGCAATCTGCCCGCCGGGCAGGAACGGGACATGATGATCAACAGCATAAGCAACTGCTGCCTGCTCAAGTACCGCAACACCCTGGCCTGCTATGGCTTGTCCTTCCCCCAGATCAGCGAAGAAACCTCCCCCATCCTGACCGAATACATCAAGGCCCAGGCCTCGGCCGCCAATTTCATGGATGTGTTGCTGCACGAGCGTTACGGCAGCATTCGTTGATTAACGCCATGGAAACTTGCAGATGAAAGCCGTGATCCTGGCCGGCGGACTCGGCACCCGGATATCAGAAGAAAGCCACCTCAAACCCAAGCCGATGATCAGCGTGGGAGGCCGGCCCATTCTGTGGCACATCATGAAGATCTTTTCCGCGCACGGCATCAATGACTTCATCATTTGCTTGGGCTACAAGGGCTATGTAATCAAGGAATATTTCGCCAATTATTTCCTGCACATGTCCGATGTGACATTTGATTTCACCCAGAATCAAATGAAGGTGCATCGCCGGCATGCGGAGCCCTGGCATGTGACTCTGGTCAATACCGGAGAGCACACGATGACCGGAGGCCGGCTCAAACGCGTGGCCCCTTACCTGCCGGCCGGCGAAGCGTTCTGCTTCACTTATGGCGACGGGCTGGCCGACATCGATCTGACCGCGGAGATCGCCTTTCACCGTGAGCACGGCAAACTGGCCACGGTGGCGGCGGTGCAAGCTCCAGGCCGGTTTGGCGCCTTGGTGTGCAAAGGCAGCCGCGTCACAGGCTTCAAGGAAAAACCGCCGGGCGACGGCGGCTGGATCAATGGCGGCTTTTTCGTGCTGCAGCCCGAAGTGATCGCCTTGATCGAAGGCGACCACTCCAGCTGGGAGGGCGAGCCGATGGCGAAGCTGGCCGCCATGGGTCAGCTGACGGCCTTCCAACATGCTGGCTTCTGGCAGCCGATGGATACGCTGCGCGAAAAAATCCAGCTGGACGAGCTGTGGGAAAGCGGCCGGGCGCCGTGGAGGGTCTGGCAGCCCGAGCTGTCCTGATGGCTCAGGCGATACGCTTCAGATAACCGTCCGGCGCAACGGTGATCAGCAATTTATGGTGAATATCGGCGTCGATCTCGAATTCGGGATGGTCGGCCAGGTATTCGCGCACCGCGGTTTTGGGATTGTTGCCCGGCCCCCACGGTCGATCCGTCGATAGTTCCGCCGGCATATCATCAACAATGGTGTCGAAAACCACGCAGTAGCTGCCCGCCGTCACCAGGGGCGCATACGCCTTCAGCTCGGCCAGCACATGCTCATGAGTATGGTTGGAATCCAGGCTCACCAAGATGCGCCGATGCCCTTTGGCAATGTCCTTGACCTTGGCTACCGTCTCTGGCGCCACGCTGGAACCCTCTATCATCTGAATCCAGTTGGCCATCGGATGGCTCTCAATCGCCGCGCGGTTGTGCGAGCGGATGTCGATGTCCAGACCCAGGACCTTGCGCCGGGTGCTTTTGGGATCGCACGCCACCCCGTTTTCCACCGCCTCGCTCATGTCCAGCATAGCCAGCAAGGACGCGTAATACACCAGCGAACCGCCATGAGCGATGCCAGCCTCGATGATGAGATCCGGCTTCACCTGCCAAATCAATTCCTGCATCGCCCAGGCGTCGTTGGGAAACTGGATCGCCGGCCGTCCCATCCAGGCGAAATTATAGGACCACTTATGCCGGGCCACGTCGCGGGTCCAGCTGCGCGACAGTTGCTGGAGTGCTTGGTCTCCCGCCAGGCCTTGAATATTCTGCTCGACTTCCTGGGCAAACTTTTGAATCTCGTCCATTGGGTGCTTCCTTAGCATGGAATCCGGCGGCGGGCCTGCGAAGCAGCCCCGGCGTCGGAGGAAATCATCACTCGGGCTGTTCGATCACAAGCCGGAAACAATAGCGCTCATCCGGGCTGGATTCGTCTGACGCGCCCATCTCCCAGCGCGTTTCTCCGTTCTTGACGCGTTTGATCAGGGGATGACGCAGCCAGCCGGTGAAACCTATCTGCTTGTTCATCATCACCGAGGCCACGTTCTCCGTCATTACATAGGCATGGACGCGCCGCACCGCGGCCTCTTGCAATAACCAGGCGACCAACCGCCTTCCGGCGTAGACGAATAGTTTAGGATGCCCCAGGCGCTCGCCTCGCATCGCATTGTCGAGCAGAACCTCGTCCCGGCTCAGGTCCTTGAAGCCGAAATGCCCAACCACCTGGCCATCCGCACATACCAGGAACAGCAGCTGCCCTGGCGTTTTGAACAGCACCTCACTCATCCAGCGCCGGGTTCGCTCAGGCGTCGTGACAAAATGGCTGAGAAAATTCGCCATATTCTGATTCCGCCATTCGGTGAGCTTGCGGATGATGTCGTCGTCGTCGAGGTCGGCCCGCGTCAGCGGCCGCAACACGCCGCAAGCCTGGCCCTCATCGTCCAGGATGTCGAGCTCCAGCGTCTGCCGGCCTGCGATCACATCGTCCAGCCGGGGCTGGATGGCATTAAGCGTCGTCACGTTCAATGTCCCATTTTCACCTTAAGTGGAGGCCGGCTCATGGTCCGCCAGCAACGCCCACGTCAGCACCGTCTCAGCGCCCAAATCCTGTTTGAGCGTTCGCCCAAGCACCACGGCCAACTGCGATGGCGCAATGCCGTCGCCGGGGCGCTTGGCGTCTAAATCGGCCTCGGTCAATACATGGCCGGCGGGCAAAGCGCGTCGGGTGACGATGCTGCGGCGCATTTTCAATGCTTGCGCCCGCTCTTCTTCGCTCAGCACGCGCCCCGCGCCGCCCATGGCCTCCTGCACCCGGTGACAGGCGCGTATCATCGCCCGCATCTCTTCGGGCTCCGTCGCCATCTGATTGTCCATGCCGATGCGCGAGCTATCCAAAGTGAAGTGTTTCTCGATCAGGCAGGCCCCCAGCGCCACCGCGGCGGCGGGTATCTCAATGCCCTGGCTGTGATCGGAATAGCCGATGGGGAAGGCGGGAAACTCGCTGCGCAAGCCGGCGATGTTCTGCAGACGGATCAGCTGCGGAGGAGACGGGTAAATAGAAGTGCAGTGCAAGATGATCAGCTGGCGGTTCCCGCTCGCCTCGATCGCGCGCACGGCCTCGCGGATTTCCTCGAACGAGCCCATGCCCGTGGATAGCACCAGCGGTGCGCCCAGGCGCCCCAGTTGCTCCAGATAGGGCAGATTGTTTAGCTCCATCGAGGCGATCTTGATGAAGGGCGCCTTGCACTCCGACAGCAGAAATTCAGCCTCCTGGATAGAGTAAGGCGTAGAAGCGAAATCGATGCCCTGCGCGGCGGCGTACTCGGCCAGCTCCTTGAGCTGGGCGCCGTCCAGAGCGAATTTCTTGACGATGCGCTTGGCGATGGCGTTGGCCTGGTAATAGCTGTCGCAATAAAGCGTCTCCGCGCTCCAGGACTGAAACTTCACGCAATCGCAGCCGGCGGCCTTGGCCTCGTCTATCATCGCGCGCGCAATGCCCAGATCCCCGAAATGACTGGTATTGAGTTCGGCCACCACATAGGGCTTTAGGTAATCCCCGACTTGGCGTCCATTGCCTAGGGTAATCACTGACATGCAAGGTCTCCGGCTTACTGGTCGATGGGCTCGACTATCATTTCTCGCAAGAACAACTCGCGATCAAGAAAAGGCTGTTGGTCTTCCAATGGACGACGCACAAAGCGGCGGTCCGCCTCGCTGCGGGCATGGCCCAACTCGATATAGCCCTGGTCGACTCGCCCCATGATTTCGCACAGCACTGGCCCGTCTTGAGCCAGCATGGCGGTCAAACCGGCATCCAGTTCGGATGTACGCTCAATCCTCTGGTAGTGGAAACCGAAACACTGGGCCAATTGGGCGAAGTCGGGACAACTGACGCCGTTGTCCGGATCCGTGCCGATGGTCCGCTTGCGGAACAGATCCCGCTGCCGCCGCCGGATGATGGAGTAGACATTGTTGTTGATGACCACCACCTTGATCGGCAAGCGCTGGTAGCGGATGCTCTCCAGCTCCTGCAGATTCATCATGATGGAACCGTCGCCGATAACGGCGACCACCGACTGCGCGCGGCCATGCCATGCTCCTATGGCCGCGGGCAAGGCAAAACCCATCGAGCCTTGGGAAACCGGATGGACACAGTTGATTCCGGAGGAAAAGCGCATATTGGTCGGCAGAATCACTTCGGCCAGACCCGAGTCCGTCACCAACGTGGCCGGCGCGGGCAGCAGCCGTCCCAGGGACTCGGCCAACTGATAAAGATCGACGGCGGCGTCGGAGGCGAACGCAGGTTCTACCGCGCCGAACAGCGCTTTCCAATACCGACACTTGTCGGCCCATGGCGCCGGAGCCGTCGGCGTATTCTCGCTCAACAGCGCGCTGAGGAAGGCATGGACGTCGGCTTGCACCAATTGGTCGATGCGGACGCCGTCCTTGCTGTGTTCAACTGGATCAATGTCCACGACGACGGTATGCGCGCCGCGCGCGAATTTGCAGAAGTCAGGACCGGTGGTGAGCGAAGACAGCCGCGAGCCCAACACCAGCACGAAGTCAGCGTTCTGCACCGCGAAATTGCCGGCGCGCGAGCAGCCCATGGACCCAACCGAGCCTATGGACAAATCATGGGCCGCGCCATAGCTGTCCGGCGCGGCGCTGGTATAGGTCAGCGGAATATTGCAGCGCTCGACCAGGGTCTTGAGCAAATCCTCCGCGCCCGCGGCGCGCACGCCGCTGCCAATCAGCAATACCGGTCGTTTCGCATCGCGCAGGCGAGCGCGCACCTCAGCCACGTCTTGCGGCGCCGGCTGCGGCGCTTCCACCGGATACGCAGCGGGACGTTCGATCGGTTCCGGATCGATCAACGCGCTTTGCAGATCCAGCGGGATGTCCAGCCAGACCGGGCCTTTACGGCCGGACATGGCTTGCCGCAACGCCTCTTCCATCGCCGGGACGATTTCCTCTGGAGTGGAGATCATGCGCGCGAACTTGCTTATCGGGCTCACCAGGGCAACGATGTCGGCTTCTTGCTGCCCGTAAGTGCGCAAGGGAACGCCGGTATGGCGGCTGGTTTCGCGCAGGGTATTCTGGCCCGAGATGAAAATGCACGGCACCGCGTCCTGCCAGGCGCAGAGCACACCGGTCAAGGTATTGGTGGATGCGCAGCCGGTAGACACCAGGCAAGCGCCCAAGCCCCCTCTTTGCTCTGCATAGGCCAAGGCGGCGAACGCGCAGGACTGCTCATGATGCAAGGACACCGGCCGCAAAGCCGCATGCTTGGCCAAGGCGTCGTTCAGAAACAAGGAGCCGCGCCCGGTCACCTGGAACACATGTTCCACACCGGCTTGTGCCAGTCGCTGCATGATGTAGTCCGCAACCCGCATCATCATGCTTCCCTCGGCGCCTTGGGCTTGAACTGATCAAGGATGTCCGGCACCGCCACCACGAATTCGGCGCTGCACGCCGGCTCGTCATCCACAAAGCTTTCGGCCGAGCCGATGGCGATGCCGCGCTTGAAGGACTTCAGGCTGGCTTCGATGCGCAGGGTGTCGCCCGGCACGATCTTGCGTTTGAACCGGATATTGTTGATTGAGACGAAGTTGGTCTTCATTCCCTTGTATTCCTCCTTGCACAAGAAGGTGAGGATGAAGGTCTGAACCAGGGTTTCGATCTGAACGAAACCGGGCACATTGGGCTCATCATCGAAATGGCCGGGGAAGAACCATTCGTTGTAAGTAAACCGTTTGATGCCGGTCGCCCGTTCTCCGGGCTGCAACTCAACAATCTTGTCGATCAACAGCACCGGATAGCGGTTGCGCTGACACTGGATGATGTCCTTGATGTCGAGGGCCGCCGGTCCGTTCACCATGCTCATGCCGCCGGCTCGATGACGACCTTGTACTTGGCCAAAATAGCCTGGCCCGCCACATAGCTGGAAAACTCGATGATGTCGTCGATATCCATCTCGATGTCGAACGCCTCTTCCAACGCCGCCATCAAGGCCATATGCCCCACACTGTCCCAAGCCGCGATGTCTTGATATTTCAGCGTAGCCAAATCCTTTTGCTCCACCATGAAGGTTTCCATGAAAGCCTGGTCGTATTTTTCAAGATGACTCATCGCTTAATCCGTCGAAAGTTGAAAACCTTAGTTTACCGGTCGCTGATCACTCTAGATAGCGTGCCGACCAAGTCGTAACCGTCCCAAATCACGCCGATATCCAATGCTTTGCCCACCGGAACCACCCGGTCTATGCCAATCAGGCCTTCGGCCACAACAAACTGGATCAATTGCTGCCTGTCCACGCCGAAACAACTCAGGGTTTGATAACGCTCGCCCACTATCCGCTTCAGGCAATTCAGATCGGCGCAGGCATATTCAAAAAAGAAACCATGGCTCCCGCGATGAATATCGATATCCTCAGGCAGTTCCGCCAAACGCACGCGATAAATATCGTTGGCGTGCCGGCTCGAAGAAACGGCCGCATCCAAATGAATGGCCGTGCGGCACAAATGCGTGAACTTCTCGATAGCGTGCAGCGCCGGCGTCGCGCCCTTGCTCGCCAGCAAGCGCTGCATCGCCGGCCAGAAACGAAGCATCGCCGCTTCCGCTTGCTCTTGGCCGCCCAGCCATAAAATCAGATGCGGCGACGAGCAAGCGTTCTGATCCAGGAAAAACACATCGTTGTAAAACCCTTCGGTCAGCCCCCTCAGTTGCGGCTCGGAAGCCGTTAGCACCGCCTCCGCCGCCATCACGCACAGCGAGTAACGGTCGGCAAAAGCGACATCCACGCAACGCGCCTGCGTCGGCATCGCCCGTAAATGGGCAATGGTGCCGTCTCCGCCCCACAGCACGCGCGCATGGCAGGCGCGGGACAGCGCCGCCGTGACCTCGTCGTTGCGCGGGTAACGGATCAAGGCGTTCATCGCCGCGATGTCCGCGTGTTCCGGCAGGGCAAACAGGCGCTCGATCTCCTCGCAGATCACCGCCACTTGCGGATGAGCCGCGCCGGGAACGCGCACGATATTGGCGTTGCCCGCCAGCAATCCGAAGGCGAACGAGAAAGCAAAATTGACTGGCACATTGGATGGCGCGATATGCAAGGCCAGGCCGCGGCCAAGCCTATGCCCAGCCGAGCCAAAGGCGCCGGCCAGCCGCCTCAGGTTGGCTTTGCGGCACCAGAAGGCAAACGCGGCGATATCGGGATAGCGCCGCAGTTCCGGACGCGACAACAAGGCCTTGGAAAGATCCGCCAAAAACGCGATGGAGCTAGGCGAGTAAGGCGGCAACGGCCGGCAGGCGATCCGCTCCGGGCTAGCGCCGGCCAGAATCTCTACGGGGATATCAGACATGCGCTTCATAAGCATAGGTATCGCTGCAACCACGCGCTTCGGCCCGCGCCACGCGGCCGGACACTTTGAAATACTTGCCCAGCCGACCGCAAGGACAATCGTCCTCGCCCAGCACGGCGCCCAGGTCCTCGGTCAACAGCGCATGGCCGGGGTAGCTGCGCGGCGCCAGCGACAAGACCTCGATCAAGCCCTCCTCTCCCACGTCCGCAAGGCTGAAATCGCCGGGCCGGCGAACCAAGACATCGGAATAGATGGAAGCATGCAAATGGCCTTGCTCGCACTCCAGAAAGATGGAGCCGGTCTGCTCGACCATGCCGTAATAATTCACCACCTGCTCAACGCCGGCGCACTCCTGAAGCGCGCGGCGGAAATCCTCATTGCCCACGGCCAGATCCTGCAACTTTTTCCAGCCTCCGCCATGCAGCACAATGCCGCCGGCGATAGCCAGGCGTTGATTCATTTTCCGCAGCGGCAGCACCAAATGCTGCCAGATCATGAAGGTAAAACCGAAGATGAAGATAGGCTTCCCCGCATGCCGCTCCAGAAAGGCCTGCACCAGGCCCAGATCCAGTTCCATTCTCTCATTCAGCGCGTACGTCACATCCTGTCCGAACAGGGAGAAGCCCAGTATGCCGGCTCCCCGCGCGGAAAACGCCGCCCGGTCCCGCAGCACGCTTGGCGAATCGATCACCAGCATCGGCAATCTCTTCTTGCCCAGCACCGTTCCCATCAGCCGAGTCAGGATCTTGGTTTGCCAGGCCGCCGTCTCCTTATCCAGATAAATGCGCGACACTTGCTGACCAGAGGTGCCCGACGAAGTCATGGTCTTGAACACCTGGCTGCGCTCCACGCTGAGCAGATCAAACTCCTTGAACAAGCGGACAGGCAGGTATGGAACCCCCGCCAGCCCAACGGCCGACGCGTCTTCCGCGCCCTGCAATGCCAGGATTCGCGCATACTCCGGGCACTGGCCGGCATGCCATTGCGTCAGTTCCCGCAAAGCGGCGGAGAGCGCGGCGGATTTGGCCGCCGCATCCAACGAATACGCTCCCCACTCCAGCCATGGCGTGAAATCCGGCGCGCTCATGCCTGAGCTCCCCAAGCTTGCGGCGTCAATTCCGAATACAGGATCTTTCCCGAAGCATTGCGCGGCAAATCGCCTCCCGTCATCACCTTGACCGACTGCGGCGTCACCGTCAGATAGCGCGCCAGCATGATCTTGATCTCCTTGGCCAGGGCCGCGTCGCCCTGCGGCACATAGACCTCGAGCCTGTCGTCGACGCCGGCGCAAGCGGCGACATGGCCGGCGTCAAGCAGATACTGCTCCACTTCCTGCAAATTGATTCGATGGCCGAACAGCTTCAAAAAACGTTTCAACCGCCCAACAATGTAGTAATCGCCGTCGCTGTCCCGATGCGCGACGTCCCCGGTTCTCAGCACGCCCTGGCGCTCGTCGCCCGAGGCAAGATCGCCGAATCCGCAAGCATAGCCCATAGAGACATTGGGGCCTTGATACACCAGTTCCCCTTCCGCCTCCGCGCCGTCGAGCCGCTCGCCGCGCTCATCCTCCAGCCAGAACTCGCCGCCCGGCACCGCCGCGCCTATGCTGCCCGCCTTGAGCGCCGCCTTGTCCGCCGACAAATAAGACATCCTGGCCGTGGCTTCGGTCTGACCATACATGGTGAAAAACCGCATGCCGCGGCTCTGGCAATGCAATGCGAACTCGCGGCTGAGCTCCGGCGCCATTCGCCCTCCGGCCTGGGTCAGCGTGCGCAAGCTGGGCAGCTCCATGCCGGTGAAGCGCAACTTCCTCAGCATCTCGTAATGGTAGGGAACGCCGCCGAAACTGCTCGCGCGAACGGCTTGCAGGAAGCCCCAAAAACCACGCTCGAGAAACGTTTTCCGGCTCACCGCGATCTTGCTTCCCGCCAAGGCATGGCTGTGCAGGATCGACAGTCCGTAGGTATAACTGGGCGCCAAAGTGGTAATCGGCACTTCGTCGGCATCCAGCTCCAAATACTGGGCGATGGCCATGGCGTTGCTCAACACATTGCGCTGCGACAGGCGCACAAACTTGGGACTGCCGGTGCTGCCCGAGGTGCTCAGCAGCAAGGCCAGCTCGTCATGAACGCGATAGTCGGCCTCCTCTTGCGCAATCAAGCAGTAATCGCGGTAGGCAAACAGAGCCGTCGCCTCTGGAAACTCCGCGCGCCTCGCGGCAGGCAGCCAGATGAACGCGGGCCGATACGCGTCCAGCAAGGGCTGCAATTGCTGACTGGGCAGATTGGCGGCCAGCATCAAAGGCACCGCGTTGACGCTTAGCAGATGGAAATAACCGGCCAAACCGCCTATATCGTTGTCGCAAAGACAGAACACCAGCCGCCGCGCCAACTCGCTTCCCAGCGACGGCGGCGCCAGCGCCAGCACCTCGCCATATGAGACGACCTCGCCTTGCTCCGACTCGAACAGCGGACGCGCGCCATGCTCCGCGAACGCGCCGGTCATGGCTTCCATCAGGCTAAGCGCCCTCATCGCAGAATGCTTCATCCGCTCAGCGGCCTTGCAGCACATCGCGCACCACGCCCGCGATGCGCTCGATGTCATCCGGCGTCATATCGTGAAAGCTGGGCAGATTGATGGCGCAGGCCGGCAAGGCCCAGGCATTGCGGTTTTCTGGCTTGGCGTCAAACATCGGCAAGCCCGACAAAGGCCAAAAGAACACCCGCGCATCGGCGTTTTCCTCAGCGAACGCAGCCTGCAGCACCTCGCGCGTAACCCCGGTCTCAGGCGAAAACACCGCGGTAGGCATCCAGGCGCCATTGACGACGCCCTCGGGTTCCGGATTCATCCTCACGCCGGAGAACGGCTGCAACCGTTGGCGATAAGCGTCGAATATCTCACGCTTGCGCTGGATCAGTTCCTCGATGCGCTCCATCTGAGCGCAGCCCAGCGCGGCTTGGATATTCGACATCTTGTATTTGAAGCCCACCAAGTCCGGCCAGAACTGCTTGCTCTGACCGCTGGCGCGGCCATGATTGCTGAAGGTCAGCACGCGCTGATAGAGCTCGGCGTCATTGGTGACGAACATCCCGCCTTCGCCGGTGGTCAAGGTTTTGGTGCCGTGAAAGGAAAATGCGCCGAATCGCCCCATAGAACCGGCCCGCTTGCCGCGATACTCGGAGCCGATCGCCTCGGCGGCGTCCTCGATGACGGGAATCCCGTGACGTTGCCCTATCGCCAGCAAAGCGTCCATATCGCAGACATTGCCGTACAGATGCACGGCCACGATGGCCTTGGTCCGCGGCGTGATGGCCGCCTCCACTTGGGCCGGGTCGAGGCACCAGGAGTCGGGCAGGATATCGACGAACACCGGCTCGGCGCCGAGATGGACGATGGGAGAAGCCGTTGCAATCCAATTGGTGTCGGCCAGGATCACTTCATCGCCGGGACCGATGCCAAGCGCGGCCATCCCCATATGCAAGGCCCCGGTGCAGCTGGAGGTCGCAATCGCATAGCCCACTCCCAGATGGTTTTTGAACGCGGCCTCGAACTTGACGATGTAGTCGTAGCAGTGCTCGCCCCAGCCGTTGCGGGCGGCATCGGTCGCGTATTCGACCTCCAGATCGGTGATGGACGGCTTGGTGTAATGGATACGCGGTTTCATCTAATCTCCAGCGCGGGAGCCGCGGTGGCGAAGCGGCCGCCCCACTCCCGGATATAGTGAAGCTGTTGCATGACTTCGGCAGCGATATTCCAGGGCAGGATCAGCACGATGTCGGGTTTTTCCTGCTCCATCCTTGCCGGCGCGAAAATAGGCACATGGCTGCCCGGCAGGTATTTGCCCTGTTTCGATGGCGCGGCGTCGCAGACGAAAGGCAGCAGATCTGGCTTCACCCCGGCGTAGTTGAGCAAAGTATTGCCCTTGGCCGCAGCGCCGTAGGCGGCCACTTTCTTACCGGTCCGCTTTTGTTCCAGCAGGAAAGTCAGCAAGCCATCCTTCACCTCGTCCACCCGCTGCTGGAAGGCCGCATAGACCGCCAGCTGACGCAGCCCGGCCGCGGCCTCCGCGGCCAACACGGCGGCGATGGCGGTACCATCGGCTCTCTCGTCGTCAATGTGGCAGGCGAACACGCGCAGGCTGCCGCCATGGGTCGGTAGTTCTTCCACATCGAACACGCGCAGGCCGGCGGCGGCCAAAATGCGGGAAACGGTATACAACGACAAATAGGAGAAATGCTCGTGGTAGACCGTATCGAATTGGACATGCTCGATCAGACGCATCAGATGCGGAAACTCCAGCGTGATGGTTCCCCCGGGCTTGAGCGCCGCTTTCAGACCACGGCTGAAATCGTTGATGTCCGGGATATGGGCAAACACATTATTGCCGACGATCAAATCCGCTTGTCGTCCTTCCCGCGCCAGACGCCGCCCCAAGTCCTCTCCAAAGAACTCGCGCAACACCGGAATGCCCAAGCGCTCCGCAACCGCGGCGGTGCTGGCGGTCGGCTCAATGCCCAGGCAAGGAATGCCGGCGGCCAGCACATTCTTCAACAGATAACCGTCGTTGGCGGCAACCTCGACGACAAAGCTGTCCGCGCCCAGTCCCAAGCGCCCAAGCATCTCGTCGACATAGCGCGCCGCGTGAGCCAGCCAGCTGCTGGATGTCGAGGAGAAATACGCGTAGTCCTTGGAAAAGAGCAGATCCGCCTTCGCGTAATCCTCGGTCTGAACCAGCCAGCAATTGCCGCAAACTTTCAGCTTGAGCGGGAAATAAGTTTCCGGCGCGCTCAGCTCCGCCTCGCTCAGATAAGCGTTGGACGGCGGCGCGAAGCCTAGATCGAGAAAGGTGTGCTGCAACGGCTCTGCGCAATGTCGGCAATTCATGGTTCAAACCCGGTGAAATCAGAGGACAACAAGGGATGGTTTTGGTCCCGCGTGGAAAGATCGCGGACCGGCAGCGGCCAGCGGACGCCCACCCGCGGCTCATCGTAACGCAAGCCTCCTTCGGCGGCGGGCTGATAGAACGCCGTATGCAGATACAACAGCTCGCTGTCCGGCTCCAGCACCTGGAAACCATGCGCGCAGCCCTCGGGAATGATCAGCATGCGTCCCGTGTCGGGGCTCAGCTCTTCCGCATGCCAATGCAGGAAAGAGGGAGAACCCGCTCGCAGATCCACCAACACATCCCACACCCGGCCGCGAATGCAGCGCACCATTTTCATCTCAGCATGCGGCGAGTGCTGAAAATGCATGCCGCGCACCGCGCCAAGCGCCTGGGTCCGCGAGTGATTGATCTGAACGATGCGTCGGCCGCCCAGCAAGCCGGCCAGCTCCTGCTCGCAAAACAAACGGGAAAACGCGCCACGGTGATCGGCATAAGGCGCAGTCTCCGCAAGCGCGGCGCCGTCTATGCTGGTTTGTCGAATACGCATCAGGACACCCAAACCGCGTTTGCCGCGCGAGCGGACTCGATATAGCTCGCAAGTTGATCGAAGGTGATGATCTGCCCGGAGGCGTGGTGGTGGCGATACCACTCTGCCGTCATCTCCAGGCCTTGCTCCAGGCTCAATACTGGAAACCAGCCCAAGCGACTACGGGATTTCGCACAATCCAGGTACAACAAGCCAGCCTCATGCGGCTGCTCACCAGCCGCCGCTTGCCAAGCCAATTGCGGCCAAAACCGCTGCAGCTTCGCCAATACATCCGCCACGCTGCGGTTGGCCTCCGCCTGCGGACCAAAATTCCAGGCCTCGGCCAAGGCTCTCTCGCCCTCAAGCAAACGCTGACCAAGCAGCAGGTAACCAGACAAACACTCTAGGACATGCTGCCATGGGCGGGTAGCGCCGGGCGAACGGATGTGCAGAGCCCTTCCTTGCGCCACGGCGCGCACCAGATCAGGAATCAAGCGATCCTCAGACCAATCACCTCCGCCAATGACGTTGCCGGCGCGAGCCGTTGCCAGCAGCGGCACGTCGTCGTTCTGCCAGAAAGACTTCCGATAACTGTCCACCAGCAGCTCGCAAGCGGCCTTGGACGCGCTATAGGGGTCATGGCCCCCAAGCGCATCCACTTCTCGATATCCCCAAGACCACTCGTTATTGGCGTAGACCTTATCGGTGGTCGCCACCACTACGGCACGCACGCCAGGAGTTTGACGACACGCCTCTAGAACATGGGCCGTTCCCATCACATTGCTTGACCAATTCTGCAACGGGTCGCGATAGGAGCGCCTGACCAAGGCCTGAGCCGCCAGATGAAAAACCATCTCCGGCTGCGCCTGATCAAATGCGGCGCGCACGGCTGCGGGGTCGCGAATATCCGCTCGCAGATCCCAAACCGGGCACGCCAGCAGATCCCAGTGATTGGGCGAGCCGTCCGGGTCCAAAGCCAGACAGGTGACATCGGCCCCCAAACGCGTCAGCCAGGCAGCCAGCCAGCTGCCCTTGAAACCGGTGTGGCCGGTCAATAGCACCCTGCGGCCGCGATAGCGATCGCCAAACAGTCTCACGACCACACCTTCCACGGGGGGTTGCCGTCCGCCCACAGTTTTTCCAGCTGATTCTTGTCGCGCAGCGTATCCATTGCCTGCCAGAAGCCTTTATGCCGATAGGACATCAACTGCCCCTCCTTGGCCAAGCGCACCAGAGGCTCAGCCTCCCAACTGGTCTGATCATCCTCGATGTAATCGAAGATCTGAGATTCCAACACGAAAAAACCGCCGTTAATCCAAGCCCCATCGCCGGCCGGCTTTTCTTGAAACCCGCTCACCGTTTCACCCTTGATTTTCAGCGCGCCATAACGGCCAGGCGGCTGAATGGCGGTAACCGTGGCCGCCTTGCCGTGCGAACGGTGAAAATCAATCAAAGCCCTAATATCGATATCGGCAACCCCGTCGCCATACGTAAAACAAAATGGCTGATTGTTCAAATGCTCTCTAACTCGTTTAAGACGACCGCCCGTCAAAGTATCCTCGCCGGTATTGACCAAAGTCACTCTCCACGGCTCAACGTAACGCTGATGCACCTCAATTTCATTATTGGACATATCAATGGTCACATCAGACATGTGCAAGAAGTAATTGGCAAAATACTCCTTGATGATGTAGCCCTTGTAGCCACAGCAAATCACAAACTCATTCACGTCATAATGTGAATAAGTTTTCATGATGTGCCATAAAATAGGCTTGCCGCCGATTTCAATCATCGGCTTAGGCTTCAAATAGGATTCTTCGGATATTCGAGTGCCAAGCCCGCCTGCAAGTATCACCGCTTTCACATTTGCTCCTATTTATTATTTTCGCAAAATGGAACCCGCGCTTTGCAATGCGGCGCTCCCCAGCAACAAGACCTCCAATCCTGCTCCAAGCACAAATATTTCTCGACAGCCTCTGCAGCTTGGCTTACTTCAAACAACAAAACGCGGACAGCGCCGCCATCACGCCCTCGGCGCCACGCGCTCCGGTTTCCGGATTAAACTCCACCGTCGCCGCGCCGCCCTTGCCGGCTGCCCAGTTGCTGACCAGGCACAGATGCGCGTAAGGCAGATTCATCTCCCGCGCCAATGCCGCTTCCGGCATACCGGTCATGCCGACTATATCGGCGCCATCCCGTTCCAACTTCAATATTTCCGCGGCGCTTTCCAAACGCGGCCCCTGGGTGCAGGCGTAAACGCCGCCCACCACCCCGCTGTGGCCGCTGTCCGCCATCGCGCGAATCAGGCGCTCTCGCAACGCCTCGTCATAAGGCGAGGAGAATTCGGCGTGCACCACTGGACGGTCCAAGCCTTCAAAAAAGGTATGCTTGCGGCCCCAGGTGTAGTCGATAATGTTGTCCGGCACCACCAGGCGGCCCGGCGGCATGTCGGGACGGATGCCGCCCACTGTGCCGATGGCGATCACGCCCTTCACGCCCTGATCGTGCAGCGCCCAGATATTGGCGCGGTAATTGATTTCATGCGGCGCCAGTGAATGGCCGTAGCCGTGGCGGGCGATGAATACCACGTTCTGCCCGTTCAGCAGGCCGAAGGTCAGGGCGCAGGAGGCGTCGCCGTACGGGGTGCGCACGACTTGACGATGGGTGACTTCCAGTACGGGCAGCTGGGCCAGGCCGCTGCCGCCGATGATGGCCAACATGATGTGTCCCCTTTGTAATGGTGCGACGGATCGCTGTTTTCGCCGCGGCCTGAGCTGAATGCGCCCGGCGCGGCTGCGGGATTCTTGCTTGCGGCGGAGCGCCGACGCTCCAATTATGGCCGATTATTTTCCGCCGGCACATGCCGCCGTGCGGTGAATTTGCCCGCGGCGACAGCGCCGGCAACCACCGCTTTGAAAAACAAGCACTTGGCGTTTCCCTCCGGATTTTTCAAAATTTATACAACCGTACAAATTCGGCTTGCATATGCTTATACATTCGTATAAAAATAAAAACATGAAATCGACCAACGCCACTCGACAGCAACTGCTGGACTGCGGACTGACAATGGCCAAAGAAGCCGGCCTGCGCGCGCTCACCGTACGCGGTCTGTGCCAGCGCGCCGGAGTTAACCCTGGCAGCTTCGTCTATCACTTCGGCAGCCGCGATCGCTACCTGACCGAGCTGCTGGAAAGCTGGTACGCGCCGCTGTTCCGGCAAATGCAATCGCAGTGGCAGCAACAACCGGCGGCCTTGCCGCGGCTGCAGACCATGCTGCGCCAGTTGCTGGCCTTCGTCGCCGAACACGGCGGGCTGATCGCCCACATGCTGCTGGACGCCGCCTCCGGCGAAACCGCCGCGCAGGGCTTCCTGTCCACGCTGGCGCCGCGCCATCCCAAGCTGCTGCTACAAAGCATTGCCGACGCGCAACAGGCTGGCGAGCTGGAGCGCGGCGATCCGCTGCACCAGGCGCTATTCCTGATGTCGGCGCTGGGTCTGCCGGCGCTGGCGCAACACATCATCGCGGGCAAACCACTGCTGCCCGGCCTGATTCAACAGGCTTTCGATACCTACGCCATCGATCCGCGCCACACCGAGCAACGGCTGCAATGGGCCTTGCGCGGTTTGCGCCCCATGGAGCCACAAGCATGAAGCACCAGCCCCTGCTCATCGGCCTCGTCGTCGTCGCCCTGCTCGCCGGCGGCGGCTACGCCTGGCGGCAACGTCAGCTCGCCCAAGAACGCCTTAGCCTGTCCGGCAACGTCGACATTCGCGAAGTCAGCCTGTCTTTCCGGGTGGCCGGCCGTTTGCGGAGCCTGAACGTGGACGAAGGCGCCGCCGTGCGCGCCGGCGACGTGCTGGGCGAGCTGGACGCGGCCCCCTACCGCAACGCCTTGCGCGACGCCGACGCCGGCCTGGCCGCCGCCCAGGCGCGGCAGGCGCTGTACCGCGCCGGCCCGCGCCGCGAGGATATCGAGCAGGCGCAGGCCAATCTGGACGCGCGCCGCGCCGCGCAGCTCAACGCCGAGCAGACTTACCAGCGCCAGCGCCAGCTGGCCGACACCGGCGCCTCCGCCCAACGCGCGCTGGACGACGCCCGCGCGCAGCGCGACCAGGCCGCCGCGCAGGCCGAGGCGGCGCGCCAGCAGTGGCAGGCGCTCAAGCGCGGCTACCGCAAGGAGGAAATCGCCGAGGCCGAAGCCAATGCCGAACGCGCGGCGGCGCAACTGGCCCAGGCCAAGCTGCAACTGGCCGACACCCGCTTGCTGGCCCCGGCCGACGGCGTCATCCTCACCCGCGCGGTCGAACCCGGCGGCATGCTGCCCGCCGGCGGCGCGGTGTTCACCTTGTCGCTGACCCGGCCGGTATGGGTGCGCGCCTACGTCGCCGAGCCCGATCTGGGCAAGATGGCGCCCGGAACCAAGGTCAAGGTCCGCAGCGACGGCCGCGCCCAGCCTTACGACGGCGTGGTCGGCTTCGTCTCCCCCAGCGCCGAATTCACCCCCAAGAACGTGGAAACCCAGGATCTGCGCACCGCGCTGGTCTACCGGCTGCGCGTGGTGGTGCAAAACCCGGACGCCGCCTTGCGCCAGGGCATGCCGGTGACGGTAACGCTGGCGGACGGCGGCTGAGATGGACGCGCCGGACGCCATCATCCTCCGCGGCCTCTGCCAGCGCTTCGGCGCGCACGAGGCGCTGGCCGGCGTCGACGCCACGATACGCCGCGGCGCGATCACCGGCCTGGCCGGGCCGGACGGCGCCGGCAAGACCACGCTGCTGCGGCTGCTGGCCGGCCTGCTGCAAGCCAGCGCCGGCGTCATCCGCATCGAGGGCCTGGACCCGATCGCCGACGGCGACGCGCTGCGCGCGCTGATCGGCTATATGCCGCAACAATTCGGTCTGTACGAAGACCTGACGGTGCAGGAGAACCTGGAGCTGTACGCCGATCTGCGCGGCGTCGTCGGCGAACGCCGCCGACACAGCTTCGAGCGCCTGCTGGCCTTCACCGACCTCGCCCGCTTCACCGCGCGGCCGGCCGGCAAGCTGTCCGGCGGCATGAAGCAGAAGCTGGGCCTGGCCTGCGCGTTGCTGGGCGAGCCGCGGGTCTTGCTGCTGGACGAGCCCAGCGTCGGCGTCGATCCGATTTCCCGCCGCGAATTGTGGAAGATGGTGGGCGAGCTGGCCGCGGACGGCATGACCGTGCTGTGGAGCACCTCCTATCTGGACGAAGCCGAGCGCTGCGACCAAGTGCTGCTGATGAACGCCGGACAGCTGGCTTACGCTGGCGCGCCCGGCGAGCTGGTCCGCCGCATGGAAGGCCGCAGCGTGCAATTGCGCGGCATCGCCGGCAACCGCCGCCAGACGCTGCGGCGCGCCTTGCGCCAGCCGCAAGTGCTGGACGGCGTGATCCAGGGCCAGGCGCTGCGGCTGGTGCTGCGCCAGGCCGGCCAGCCGCCTGAGCTGGCGGCGCTGCAAGCCGGACCGGACGCCCATTTCGCCGTTGTTCCGCCGCGGCTGGAGGACGCCTTCATCGAACTGCTGGGCGGCGGCCCCGGCGGTGATTCGGCGCTGGCGGAACGGATGCCGCCGGCGCAGCTGCCGGCCGGCGTGGACCCTGACGCGGTGATCCGCGCCAAACAGCTCACCCGCCGCTTCGGCGACTTCGTCGCCGCCGACAATATCGACTTCCAGGTGCGGCGCGGCGAGATCTACGGCCTGCTCGGCCCCAACGGCGCCGGCAAATCCACCACCTTCAAAATGCTGTGCGGCCTGCTGCGCCCCAGCGCCGGCGAGGCCAGCGTGATGGGCATAGACCTGAAGCGCAGCGCCAGCCGCGCGCGCCGGCAGCTGGGCTATATGGCGCAGAAATTCGCGCTCTACGGCAACCTCAGCGTCGCCCACAATCTGGACTTCTTCTCCGGCATCTACGGCTTGAGCGGCCAGGCGCGGCGCGACACCATCGACGAAATGGTTCGCGTGTTCGCGCTCGCGCCCTATCTGGACATGCTCGCCGGCTCGCTGCCCCTGGGCTTCAAACAGCGGCTGGCGCTGGCCTGCGCGCTGATGCACCGCCCGCCGCTGCTGTTTCTCGACGAGCCCACCTCCGGCGTCGACCCCATCACCCGCCGCGAATTCTGGACCCACATCAACGGCCTGGTGGACAAGGGCGTCACCGTGATGGTCACCACCCACTTCATGGACGAAGCCGAATACTGCGACCGCATCGGCCTGGTCTACCGCGGCCGGCTGATCGCCAGAGGCACACCGGACCAACTCAAGCGCCAGGCCGCCGGCCCGGAAGAGGAGATCGCGATGGAGGAAGCCTTCATCCGCCTGGTGGCGGCCAACGACCGCGCCGGAGCAGGAATATGAGCGCCGCCGTCAAGCCCGCCCGCCTGCTGGCGCTGTGCCGCAAGGAGGCCATGCAGATCGTGCGCGACCCCAGCAGCATTTTGATCGCCTTCGTGCTGCCGGTGCTGCTGCTGTTCATCTTCGGCTACGGCATCAATCTGGACGCCAACAAGGTGCGCATCGGCGTGGTGCTGGAGGACAGCGGCGCCGAGGCCCACCGCTTCGCCGCCGCGCTGGCCGGCTCGCCCTATCTGGAGGTCCGCCCCGGCCATGACCGCGCCGACATGCGCGCGCGGCTGGCCGCCGGCGAAGTGCGCGGCATGGTGGTGATTCCCGCCGATTTTTCCGCCAAGACCGCGCAGGGGCGCGGCGCGGCCGCGGCGCAGCTGCTGACCGACGGCGCCGAGCCCAATACCGCCAACTTCCTGGCCAGCTATCTGCAAGGGGCCTGGCAAGTCTGGCTGACCCAGCGCGCGCAGGACCGCGGCCAGCCGCCGCCGGCCCAGCTGCAACTGGAGCCGCGCTACTGGTTCAACCCCGACACCGTCAGCCGCAACTACCTGGTGCCCGGCTCGATCTCGGTGATCATGACCATCATCGGTGCGCTGCTGACCTCGCTGGTGGTGGCGCGAGAATGGGAGCGCGGCACCATGGAGGCGCTGCTGTCCACCCCGGTGACCCGCGCCGAACTGCTCTTGTCCAAAATTCTGCCCTACTACCTGCTGGGCATGGCCGCGATGCTGGTCTGCGTGTTGGCGGCCACCTTGCTGATGGGGGTGCCGCTGCGCGGCTCCTGGTGGCTGCTGTTCGTCGTCAGCAGCCTCTTCCTCGGCAGCGCGCTCGGCCTGGGCCTGCTGCTCTCCACCGTCACCCGCAACCAGTTCGTCGCCGCCCAGGGCGCACTCACCGCCGCCTTCCTGCCGGCCACCATGCTGTCCGGCTTCGTGTTCGAGATCAACAGCATGCCGCCGCCGGTGCAAGCCGCCACCTATCTGGTGCCGGCGCGCTACTTCGTCAGCGCGCTGCAAACCCTGTTCCAGGCCGGCGACATCTGGCCGGTGCTGCTGCTCAACACCGGCTGGCTGCTGCTGTCCGCGGGCTTCTGGCTGGGGCTGACCGCGCTTAAATTCCGCCGTCGGCTGGACGGTTAGAAAGGGCTCTCATGTGGCGCGCGCTGCTGACCCTGATCCATAAAGAACTGCGGGCCCTGCTGTCCAGCCCGCAAAGCCGCCGGCTGCTCATCATGCCGGTGCTGCTGCAACTGCTGCTGTTTCCCTTCGCCGCCACGCTGGAAGTCAAGAACAGCACGCTGGCCATCTACAACCAGGACGGCGGCGCGGCGTCCGTCGAACTGTCCCAGCGCCTGGCCGCGGCCCAGGCCTTTCCGCATCTGCTCAACATCCATAGCGAAGCCCGGCTGCGCGAGGTCATCGACCGTCAGCAAGCGCTGCTGGCCATCCGCATTCCGCCGGATTTCTCGCGCCGGCTGGCCCAGGGCGAAACGCCGCGGCTGCAGGCCGTCATCGACGGCCGCCGCTCCAACAGCGCGCAGATCGCCTTCGGCTACGCCCAGCAAATCGTCGCCCAATACGCGCGCGAACTCAGCCCCGCGCCGCCGCCGGCCCAGTTGCTGGTCCGCCATCTATACAACCCCAACCTGGAATACCGCTGGTTCGTGCTGCCCAGCCTGGTGGCCATCATCACCACTATCGGCTGTCTGATGGTCACCGCGCTGTCATTGGCGCGCGAACGCGAGGAAGGCACGTTCGACCAATTGCTGGTCACCCCGTTAACCCCCGGCTACATCATGGCCGGCAAGGCCGTGCCCGGCATGCTGGTGGCCGCGCTGCAAGGCAGCGTCATCTCCGCCGCCGCGGTGTGGCTCTACCACGTGCCCTTCGGCGGCGGCATCACCCTGCTCTACCTCTCCATGCTGTGTTACGGTCTGGCTCTGTCCGGCTGCGGCTTGCTGATTTCCTCGGTGTGCGCCAACCAGCAGCAGGCCTTTCTCGGCGTGTTCGGCTTCATGGCCCCGGCGGTCATCCTCTCCGGCTATATGGCCCCGGTGGAAAACATGCCCTGGCCGCTGCGCGCGCTCAGCGCCGCGGACCCGCTCAGCCATTTCATCATCGTGATCAAGGGCCTGTTTCTCAAAGGCTACGGCGCGGCCGAGGCCTGGCCGCACTTGTGGCCGCTGCTGCTGATCGCCGCCGCCACCCTTGGCCTGGCCTACCTGATCTTCCGTCACCGGAGCGGACAATGAATCCATCTCGCCTCGCCATCTGCGTCTTGCTAGCCCTGCTCGCCGGCTGCGCCGTCGGCCCCGACTACCGGCCGCCGACGCCGGCGCAACTGCTGCCCGCCGCCAGCGCGGAAACCGAGCCGGAAGCCGCCGGCTGGTGGCAGGCCTTCCAGGACCCGGCGCTGAATCGGCTGGTTGGCGCCGCGCTGCGCCGCAGCCCGGACCTGGCCAGCGCCGACGCCAACATCCGCCAGGCGCGCGCCGCGCTGGAGATCAACACCGGCGCGCAATGGCCGCAACTCAACGCCGGCGGCCGCGTCAGCCGCGACCAACTAAGCCGCCGCGGCGAAGCGCTGGCCAACATCCCCTTCGCCAATCCACAGACTCTATTCACCGACTACCGCGCCGGCTTCGACGCCAGTTGGGAAATCGATCTGTTCGGCCACACCGCCCGCGGCGTGGAAGCCGGCCGCGCCCGGCTGGACGCCAGCCGCGAGCAAGCCGCCGACGCCGCCTTGCGCGTGGCCGCCGAAACCGCGCGGCTGGCGCTGGACTACCGCTACTGGGGCTTGCGCGCCGACAACGCCGCCGCCCAGGCCCGCTGGCGCGCGGAACTGGCGCGGCTGAACCAGCTGCAATTTCAGGCCGGCCTGGCCGGCGCCGGCGAAGTGGACCAGGCCGAGGCCGAACGGCTGCGCGCCGACGCCCAGCTGCAACCGCTGCTCGCCGCCCGCCAGGCCACGCTCGCCGCGCTGGGCCCGCTGACCTCGCTGCCGACGGAACAACTACGCGCGCTCCTGGACGCCGCCGTGCCGAATCCACGGCTGCCCGCCGCGCCCGCCGCCGCCCTGCCTTCGGAACTGCTGCTGCGCCGGCCGGACCTGCGCGCCGCGGAACGGCAACTGGCCGCCGCCAGCGCCGACATCGGCGTGGCCGCGGCCGAGCAATACCCGCGTTTCAGTCTGCTGGCCAGCGGCGGCTGGGACAGCGTCCGTCCCGGCGACTTCGCCGCCCAGGCCAGCCGCTACTGGAGCCTGGGCCCGCAACTGAGCTTGCCTCTATTCGCCGGCGGCCGGCTGCAAGCCCAAGTCCGGGCGCGCGAAGCCGGCTACGACGCCGCGCTGGCGCAATACCGCAAAGCGGTGCTCCAAGCGCTGGCCGATGTGGAAACCGCGCTCCTGCGCAGCCAGGCCGGCCGCGTCCAAGACGCCCGGCTGGCCGAGGGCGAAACCGCGTTGCAACGCCAGCTCGGCTTCGCCCGACAGCGCGTCGCCGTCGGCGAGGCCGCGCAAAGCCACGTGCTGGAAGCACAATTGCAACTCTCCACGCTGCGCGAACAGCGGCTGGCAGCGCGGCAAGCGCTGTCCGCCGACCTGATCGCGCTCTACAAAGCGCTGGGTGGCGACATGCCGCTCAGCACTCCGCCATCCAGCGCGCCGCCACCTTAAGCCGGCTCCCGCGCCACATTTAAGCTGCGCTTAAGTTTACGGTGTTCCAATCGTCTCAATCCCCTATCGCAAGAAAGGACATGGCGATGAACCGTAGACTTCCCCTGCTCAGCCTGCTGCTGCTCGTTAGCGGCGCCTTGTACACCGCCGCCAGCCTGTGGCAAAACGGCCTGCCCGCCAGCTACTGGCAATGGCGGCGCGAACTGGTCATGCTCAGCGGCGTGCAATTGATGGCGGTGATGAGCGCCGCCATGCTGCTGGCCACGCGCCCGCGTTGGCTGGAGCCGCTGCTGGGCGGCCTGGACCGCCTGTACGCGCTGCACAAGCAGTTGGGCATCGCCGCCGGCCTGCTGCTGGCCGCTCACTGGCTGATCAAGCTGTCACCCAAGCTGATGCTGGCGCTGGCCTGGGTCGCTCCTCGCATCAAGAGCGGAGGCGGCGGCAAAGACCCGCTGGTCTCGCTAGCCAAGGACGTGGGCGAATGGGCCGCCTGGGCGGTGCTGGCCATGGTGATCCTGGCGCTGCTGCGCGCTGTGCCCTACCGCTTCTGGCGCAAGGTGCACAAGTTGTTCGCCCCGCTCTACCTGATGGGCGCCTTCCACGGCCTGATCCTGATGCCGGCCGAGATGTGGACACAACCGGTGGGCTGGCTGCTGGCCGCGCTGATGTTGATCGGCTCCGGTTGCGCGCTCTATTCGCTGGCCGGCCGCATCGGCAAGCAAGGGCAATACGCCGGCCGGGTGGACCGCATCGAAGCGTTGCCGGCCGGACAGCTGGAAGTGATCTGCCAAATGGACTGCTGGCCCGGCCACCGCGCCGGACAATTCGCCCTGGTCAACTTCGCCGCCGCCGAAGGCGCCCACCCCTTCACCATCGCCAGCGCCGACCACGGCGACGGCCGGCTACGCTTCATCATCAAGGCGCTGGGCGATTACACCCGCCGCCTGCCGGACGAACTCGAAATCGGCCAGGCCGTCACCGTGGAAGGCCCTTATGGCTGTTTCCAGCCGCGCGGCGGCGCGCGTCAGGCCTGGGTGGCCGGCGGCATCGGCGTCACGCCATTCCTGGCCTGGCTGCAAAGCCGGGAACTGGCGGAGAAGAAACTGGACGTGGATTTCTACTACTGCGCGCGCAATCGCGATGAAGCGGCGCGGCTGGAAGAAGTGCAACAAGCCTGTCGTCAACACGGCGTGCGGCTGCATCTGATCGAAAGCGAAGCCGGCGCGCTATTGAACGCCGACATGCTACCGGAAGTGGACGAGGTCTGGTTCTGCGGCCCGCAGGGCCTGGGCAAAGCGCTGCAGCGCGGCCTGAGCCAGCGTGGCGTGCAGGCGCCGGCTTTCCACAACGAGGCGTTCTCAATGCGCTGACGCAAGACGGGCGCTCCAACCTGCCGGAACGCCCGTCCCCAGGCTGCTCAAACTAGGTCAAGACTACTTAACGCGTGGCGTAGACGCTGCGCCTCCCCTGCTCATCAAAACTCAACACCTGATAAGGCTGCTTGCTCGGCCCTTCCATCCCAGGGCTGCCCATGGGCATGCCCGGCACCGCCAGTCCCACGATCTTGGGTTTGTCCTTCAGCACCTTCTTCACCAAATCCGCCGGCACATGGCCCTCGAACACATAACCGCCGATCTCGGCGGTATGGCAGGACCGCAGATCGGCCGGCACTTTCAGCCGGCTCTTAACGGCGGACATATCGGCCTCGTTGCGGCTTTGCATCGCCACGCCGTTCTTCTGCATATGCTCGGCCCAGGCGGTGCAGCAACCGCAATACGGATCCTTGTGCATCACGCCGTCAGCGGCGGCGGCAAGCGGAGAAATCAGAGAAACGGCCAGCGCGGCGGCGGCCCAGTACAGAGGTTTAGTCATGACAATAATTCCAATGCTGTTTGAATGAAAAAGCACACCAACCCGCAAACACGCGGTTGGCGCAAAAAACGGCTCATTCAACAGATTGGGGAGGCCGCTCCGGCGGCGCGGGGATGAAGCCGGACCACACTATTTCAGTCTTGGCCTGCAACACCGGGCGGATCGCTTGCAAGGGCAGGCTGGGCGCCGCCGGCCATGGAACGGCCAGCAACTGGCAGCAGGCTGCCGCTTGAGCGGCGCTGGCCGGCTGAGTATGGCAGGCCGCGCCGTCGTCGGCCATCCAGACGCAGGGCGCGCTGGCCGCCACGCGTCCGCCCATGCTCCAACCCGCCTGCGGCAAGAGCAGCAGACACGTTAGCAACAGTAGCAAGGACAGACGAGTAGGCATCGATTCAGGTAGAGTGCTTAGTCCGGAACAGGCTTGAGACTGACGGATAGCGCCTTGGTTCCCAAGCCATTTCACCATTTCTCCCACCCCGCGCAAAGTTTGAGCCAGGTCATATCCGCGTCAGATTTGTGGCGAACCAGTACAATCACACCCTTAATCAATAACGATTCGCATTTGCGTTCGCATTAATTCGGTGGGATACTTATGGTCCCATTTGACATTCCTTGCGCAAACTAAACGCCAACGGCATGCACGCAGCGCCGGCCATGCCGAGACGCGGATCAAATGGGCTTCGTTCATGTGATGAATTCCAGGTATCCACGATAATGAAAACCTTTGACTCCGCCGCCCGTCACGGTGTGCGCCTCGCCCTGTTGTCCGCGGCGGTTTCCGCCCTCTACCTGCCCGCCGCCCATGCGGCGGAAGCCGAAGCCACGCTGCCCTCGGTCGTGGTCACCGCCTCCGGCTACGAGCAAAAAATCAAACAGGCTCCGGCCAGCATCTCGGTGATTACCCGCGAAGATCTGGCGAAAAAACCATTCACCAATCTGGCCGATGCGCTGACCGATCTGGAAGGCGTCAGCATCAATGGTTCCGGCCCCGGCGACAAGGACATCGCCATCCGCGGCATGCCCGGCGAATACTCGCTGATCCTGGTGGACGGTCGCCGTCAAAACACCCGCGAAACCCGCAGCCGCGGCACCGGCGGTTTCCAGCAATACCAGATCCCGCCGATGGAAGCGATTGAGCGCATCGAAGTGGTGCGCGGCCCGATGTCCTCGCTGTACGGTTCCGACGCCATGGGCGGCGTGGTCAACATCATCACCCGCAAAGCGCCCAAGGAATGGCATGGCTCGATGACTCTGGGCGGCACCATCACCGAGCATTCGAACGAAGGCAATACCGGCCAGAGCAGCTTCTGGCTGGGCGGCCCGTTGATGAAGGACCTGCTGTCGTTGCAAGTCTACGGCGCAATGAACAACCAGGCCGAAGACAATATCTACTACACCAAGAGCGGCGATGGCGGCAAAGTCGCCAGCCACGTGGCCGACATCAACGCCAAGCTCAGCTTCACCCCGAATCAGGACCACGAGATCACCTTCGAGGCTGGCCATAATGAGCTGCGCAAAACCACGACGCCAGGTAAAAGCGACTCAGTAATTTCGCGCGGCAAGCCGAACAAGAAGAATGACTATTTTGATGTCCGCGACCACTGGAGCCTGAGCCACAACGGCAAGTACGGCAATGTGCGCTCCAATGTCTCCCTGTATCAGGAAATCGACAAACCCAGCCACTCGCTTAATAACGTGGACGACGGCACAGGCCTGAAACTGAGCAATACCACGTTGGATGGCCAACTAACCTTCCTGCTGGATCGCCACACTGTGAAAATTGGCACCCAAGTTGGTCAACAAGTGGGTTCCGGCATGCGCGCTCAAGAAGCGATTGTGGGCTTCATCGGCCCAGCCAACCCGGACAAAATCACCGTCAACACTTGGGCGCTGTTCGCCGAGGATAGCTTTGAAGCCACCGACAGCCTGACCATTACCGCCGGCGGCCGCGTCGACCACCACAGCGTGTTCGGTACCCACTTCACTCCGCGCGTTTACTTGGTTGAGCACCTGAGTCCGCAATGGACGCTGAAAGGCGGTATCGGCAAAGGCTTCAAGGCACCGACTATCCGCCAGAGCACCGACGGCTATTGCATGCGCACCGGCGCCGGGAACGAGGCCGGTATTCTGTGCGGCAACTCCCAGCTGAAGCCGGAGGAAAGCACTTCTTACGAAGTGAGTCTGCACTTTGACAATGAACAGGGCCTGAGCGCCAATGCCACCCTGTTCAACAACGACTTCAAGAACAAGGTGGTCAGCTACGGCACCGACAAGTTCTCCAACCAGTATGCGCCTGGCACAGACCCAGTCCGCATCTACATTTACGACAATGTAGATTCGGTCAATATTCGCGGGCTGGAATTGTCCAGCAGTTGGACCTTCATGCCGAAATGGACACTATCCGGCAACTACACCTACACCAAGTCCAAGCGCGAAGGCGGCAAGGAAACCAGTTTCCTTGGTCAGTCGCTGAACGGCATGCCGCTGGACAAGACTCCGGAACACGCCGGCAATGTGAAGCTGGCCTGGGCGCCGATGGAAAAGCTGGACCTGTACACCCGCCTGAACTTCGAGGGTAAGCAGTACTACACCGGCTTCCGCAATGGCGCCAACGTGGCCCGTACCCGCGGCGGTTCCAGCACTTGGGACTTTGGCGGCAGCTACAAGCTGAGCAAGAACTTCGACGTCAACTTCGCCGTGTACAACCTGGCCGACCGCACCGTCGCGATCGACAATCGCGGCCGCTACGATGGCCTGGATGGCAACTGGATGGTCGACGAGGGCCGCCGCTATTGGCTGACCTTGACCGGCAAGTTCTAAGCCGCACCCTGACGGCCCGTCCCCGGACGGGCCGGAAACACCGCACGGCAGTTGCCGAATCCGCCGGATTCGCCAACTGCCTGTTCCCGTTTTTACGATTGGAGAATTGATGATGTTGAGCAGCCGCGCCCAATTGACCACGCCCAATGCCGACAAGGTGCTGTACAAGCTGTGCAAGCACTACGCGCTGAAAGTGCCGGTGGAGTTCGACAGCCACCAGGCCCACGTGCACTTTCCCATAGGCGAATGCCGGATCCAGCGCCAGGACGACACCCTGGACATGATCTGTGCCGCCGACGCCGCCGACAAGCTGGCCAAGATCGAATTCATCATGGACGAGCATTTGGGCCTGATGGCCAAGACGCCGGACTTGAAGCTGGACTGGGCCAAGACCGAGTAAGAATCCCAGCCCTGCGGCGTTTTCCGAGTACGCCGGGCCTGCCCGGCCGCTCTCGTTTCGGTATGATGCTTGCCCACCCGCTCCACTGCCAAAGCCCGTCCACCCGCCCCTACGGCGGGCTTTGACAGCGGAGCCGTATCGCTCAAGGAATCACAATGAAAATACTGTTCTCCCGTCTGCTGCTGGCCGGCGCGCTGGCTGCGGCCACGCTGGCGGCCCAAGCCGCCACCGTCACAGATATCGCCGGCCGTAAAGTGGAAGTGCCCGCCAAGGTCAACCGCATCCTGCTAGGCGAAGGCCGGCTGTTCTACGCGCTGGCCCTGCTGGAAGGCAAGCAGCCCATCGCCCGCATCGCCGGCTGGCAGGGCGACTTCCGTCAACTGGACCCGCAAACCTATACCCAGTACAAGCAGCGCTTCCCGGCCATCGACCAGATTCCGCTGATCGGCAAGACCAGCGAAAACTCGGTCAGCGCGGAAAAAGTCTTGACGCTGCGCCCCGACATCGCCGTGTTCAGCATCTCCGGCCACGGCCCAGGCCTGAACAACCCCATCGTGCAGCAATTGCAGGCGGCCAAGGTGCCGGTGGTCTTCGTCGATTTCCGCAACGCGCCGCTGGAACACACCGTGCCCAGCCTGCGCATCATGGGCAAGGCGCTGCAGCGCGAGGCCGAGGCCGAGCGCTTCATCCGCTTCTACCAGGGCAAGATGGACGCCATCCGCAAAGTCGTCGCCACCATCCCCGCACAGCAAAAGCCCAAGGCCTTCCTGGACCTGCGCGCCGGCGCCTTCAGCAACGTCACCAGCGCCGGTCGCGGTAGCCTGGGCGAGCTGGTGGACGCCGCCGGCGGCGTCAATATCGCCGACAAGCTGATTCCCGGCGCGGTGGGCGAAGTGAATATGGAGCATGTGCTGGCCAGCAACCCGGATCTTTACATCGGCACCGGCACCGCGGATTCCGCCGACAAGACCGGCATTCAGTTCGGCGCCAACATCAGCGCGACGCAGGCGCAGGCCTCGCTCAAACGCACCGCCGCGCGCAGCCCGGTGGGCGCCTTGCGTGCGGTGCGCGAAGGCCGCACCTTCGGCGCCTGGCACCACTTTTACAACACGCCTTACCACATCGTGCTGCTGGAAGCCTTCGCCAAGGAATTGCAGCCGACGCGCTTCGCCAAGCTGAACCCGGACGCCAGCTGGAAGCAGCTGCACCGCGACTTCCTGGCGATAGAGCCGCAAGGCACTTACTGGGTCAAGGGCGTTAAATGAGCGGCGAAACCCTAACGCTTTCCGCCGCCATGGTGGCGGCGGACTACCGCCGCACCCTGCTGCGCCGGCTGCTGCTGGTGGCCGTGCTGCTGAGCCTGCTCGCCGTCTCGCTGACGCTGGACGTCACCACCGGCGCCAGCGGCATGCCGCTGGCCGAGTTCTGGCAGACGCTGTGGCACCCGGCCGCCGCCGACCCCGCCACTGAAGTGATCGTCTGGCAGATCCGCCTGCCCTACGCGCTGATCGCCATCGCCGCCGGCCTGGCGCTGGGCCTGGCCGGCGCCGAGATGCAGACCGTGCTGCACAACCCGCTGGCGGACCCGTTCACCCTGGGCTTGCAGCCCGCGGCCGCCTTCGGCGCGGCGCTGGCCATCCTGATGGACGTTAGCCTCCCCGGCATCCCCGGCCCGTGGATGCTGCCGGTCAACGCCTTCGTGTTCGCGCTCGGCTCCGCTCTGCTGCTGGACGTGGTGGCGCGATGGAGCCATATGCCCACCAGCGGCGTGGTGCTGTTCGGCATCGCGCTGTTCTTCAGCTTCAACGCCCTGGTGTCCCTGCTGCAATTCGTCTCCACCGCGGACTCGCTGCAAGACCTGGTGTTCTGGCTGATGGGCAGCCTGTCGCGCGCGGACTGGCCCAAGATCGCCCTGCTGTTTGGCGCTTTCGCGCTGATCCTGCCCTGGTCGCTCAGCCAGTCCTGGCGGCTGACCGCGTTGCGGCTGGGCGAAGACCGCGCCGCCAGCTTCGGCATCAATGTGCGCCGGCTGCGGCTCAGCTCGCTGCTGCGCGCCAGCCTGCTCACCGCGCTGGCGGTGGCCTTCGTCGGCACCATAGGCTTCATCGGCCTGATCGCGCCGCATATCGCGCGCCGGCTGGTGGGCGAGGATCACCGCTTCTACCTGCCGGTGAGCGCGCTGACCGGCGCCGCCATCCTGTCCATGGCCTCGGTGGTGACCAAGAATCTGGTGCCCGGCGTCATCGTGCCGGTCGGCATCGTCACCTCGCTGGTGGGCATTCCCTTCTTCATCGCCATCGTGCTGCGCAACGGAGGCCGCCAATGAGCTCCGCCCTGTCCATCCATCAACTCTCGGTCAGCTACGGCAAGCGCCAGGTGATACGCGCGCTGGACGTGCCCTGTCTGCGGGCGGGCGACATCACGGCCTTGCTGGGCCCCAACGGCAGCGGCAAGTCCACCTTGCTGCGCGCCTTGGCCGGCCTGCAACACAGCAGTGGCGACGTCCGCCTGGACCAGCGCGCGCTCAGCCGCCAGCGCGGCGAAGTGGCCTATCTTCCGCAAACCCTGCCGCCCAGCGTGCATCTGTCGGTGTTCGAATCGCTGATGGTGGCCGGCCAGGCCACCGCCGCCGGCCTGTCGCGCCGCCATGACGACCAACAGGTGTTCGCGCTGCTGCAATCGCTGGGCATCGAGCAACTGGCGCTGCGCTACCTGGACCAGCTGTCCGGCGGCCAACGCCAGCTGGTGGGCATCGCCCAGGCGCTGATCCGCGAACCGGCGGTGCTGCTGCTGGACGAGCCGCTGTCGGCGCTGGACCTCAACTACCAGTTCCACGTGATGGACCTGCTGCGCCGCGAAACCCGCCGCCGCGGCATGGTCACCGTCATCGTGCTGCACGACCTCAATGTGGCGCTGCGCCACTGCGACCGGGTGCTGATGCTGAAGGATGGCGCGCTGCAAGCCAACGGCGCGCCGGACGAGGTGATAGACAGCCAAAGCCTGCGCCGCGTCTACGGCGTCAGCGGCCGGGTGGAGCGCTGCTCCCAGGGCGTGGCGCATGTGCTGGTGGACGGGCTGCACAGCGGTTTGCGCTGAGGACTGGTTGACGTTCTTTTCCAACCACGGGTATTGCTCAAGGGAAAGCATTGAATCCGCTAAGCGGATGATGATTTTCATTGCCGGGGCTGCCCGGCAGGCAGGGAGAGGATATTTGCTTGGCCAAATATCCTCTCCACTCCTAAAGGCCACCCTGCAAACCTGGCCTGCGGCGTCCCGCCGGGGCCCGTCAGGCCCGAGGCGCGGCTGAACTCGCGATTTGCTAACGTCAAATCGCTCAAACAAAGCAGCCGCTTAAGACCTCGGGCCTGCCACCCGACGGCAGGCTTGAAGGGACCCAGGACACATCGAATACGCGGTTTCCTACGTATCTACACAACGCTTCACCTTACTCATTAAAGATCATCACAGGCTCCAAGAGACGCCCCACTCGGCCAAGATTGCCGGCAATACCCACACCGCTATCTCGAATGTTTGCCATATCTGGCCTCAAGCCTTGCAAAACCCCAGCGCCGGATGAAAGCGCCAGCCATTGTCCGACTGCGGCAAGCTCAGCCCGCCAAAGCGTTGCGCGCAGGCGTCCAGCTCCATGCCCAGCTCCGCCGCCAGCTCGGCCAAGGTCGCCGGATAATCGCTGACGCCCCAGGGCCGGATATTCGGCTGCGTCAACACCGCCTCCGGCACCCGCTGGTTCAGGCTGGCCTCCACCGGCGTGAAATGCGGCGGCTCCGGCCAGGGCCGGCTTTCCACCCGGTGCAGCGCGTAATCGTCCCCGTCCTCGGTGGGCAATAACAGCAAATCCACCTCCGGCTCCCCGCCGGCGCGGAAAGGCTGCTGCTGCGCCAGCACCCCGCTGAGCAGTACCTGCGGCTGCTGCCAACAGCTATACGCGCCCAGCGGCGCGATGGCCGGCCCCTCGCGCCCCGGCCGGCTGCTGGCGGCTTTAGACTGCCCCGCCGGCGACATCAGCTGGGCCAGCCGCGCATGCTCCAGGTGCGACAAGCGCCGCTGCACCTGCAACGACTCCGGTTGCACGATGCGCGGCCGCGCGTCCAGGTGCCGGTACTCGTCTTCCTCCAGCAGCTCGCTCAGCAGATGGCTGCCCAAGGGGAACGCCTCATCCTCAAAGCCCGGCCAGCGGAAGGCCGGCTGGCTGGGCTGTTCCACGCTGCGCAGATTGCGCTCGCCAATCAGCACATTCACCTTGTCCCAAGGATCCGGGCGGTGGCGGCGCAGCCGACCGGCCAGTTGGATCAGCGAACGCATCGACGAGGGCTCGACAATCGCCCAATCGTAATCATGATCCCGTCCCACCTCGGTCACCGGCGAACCCAGCACGATGAACACATGCTCCCGCCCCGGCTCTGCGTCCAGCTCGCGGCGAATGGCCGGCAGCGTGAACACCGCTTGCGGATCGGAACGATTCAGCGCCTGGTCCAGCTGGCGCTCAATGGCGGAACGCAGCAACAAGGGGTATTGCGAGTGGTAAACGCATAAATGCAGCTGCCAATGCGCCGGCCACGGCAACGCGTACAAGGCCAGCGCCACCTCGAACAAGGGCTGGATATTGGCCATGCGCACCAGGCCGAAACTGACCGCCTGACCGCTGAGCGGATCCCGCTGCTGATTGAGCCGGTGCAAACGCTCGATGGCCGGCTGTAGCTGAGCGGCGAACGCCCGACGCAACGCCGGCGCCTGCCCCTGGCCAAAGCTCAACGACAGCAGCTCGGCGTTGCGCCGCGCCGGCTGCGTGGCCAGCCAATCGGCGCGCCGGCCGGCGAACTGCCGTTGCCGCCGGCGGAAAGCGTCGACATCGGCGCAATCCTCCTGGGCTCGATCCTGTTCATCCACCCAGGCGCAGCACACCGCCAGCGGCCGCCCCGGCTGGCCGCGATTGGCCTGAAACTGACGACGGCCGGCCAGATACGCCTCGAACAAACCTTCTATCAGCGCCGGCGGCAAGGTGGCGGACGACAACAGCAGCCGGCTGCCCAGCAGGCCGGCCCAATGCGCCAGCCGGGTCAGCGCCGGCAAGTCCGCCAAGTCGAAATCGTCCGGTTCATCCAGCACCAAATCCCCGCTCATCAGCCTCAGCATGGGCGCGATCTGCCGCCCGCCGCGCTGGCTTTCCGTCGCCGGCGTCAGATGATCTATGGTGCACACCAGCAGCGGCGCCTGCAGCAACTTCGCCGTTTGCGGATCGCGCAGTGCGCGCGACAACAAAGGATGCTCGCCGCCGGCCTCGTAACGCACCTCGCCGCCCTCGTCCCACAAGGCCTGGCGCGACGCCGAGCCGCTGGCCTCCGCCTGCTCTTGATAGTGCTCGAACAACTGGGTGTTGGCGCTGCCGCCCACGCAGATGGCCAGATCATCCTCGTTCAGGCCCAGCCGCTGGCGGAAAGCCTGGCCGGTTTGCAGCGTCAGCGCACGCAAGCCCAGCGCATACGCGCAACGCAAACCCAAGGCCGGGTCCGCCAAGGCATACATGATCCGCGCATTGCCCAGCGTCTTGCCGCAGCCGGTGGACGCCATATTGACGATGAAAGCGCCCTGCTCCGCCGCCCGCGCCCGCATCCCCGCGGCCAGGTCCGCGGCGCGGTCCTGCCAGCGGAAGCGCCCGTCGGCGCTGCGTTGCTGCAAGCGCTTGCGCCGCAACAGCCGCGGCAACTCCCGCTCAAAACCGGGCAAGGCGCGGCATACCAAGGCGCTATGCTCCGCCACGCCCAGCAAATGCTCGTCCAGCGGCTGGTTGAAATCGCCGGACCGGCCATGAGTGTTGGCCCATAGCGGATAGCCGGCCTGGCCGCGCTTGTGCCGCAGTTGGGCGTAATCCAGGCTGGAAAAATGATGATCCGCCAGCATCAGACTCAACCGCGCCACATGCATCGCGTAAAGATTGTCCAGCCAACGCGTCTCGCCGCGCACGGCCAAACGCGCCGCCAGCTTGTCCGCCAGCCGCGCGGCGCGGCGGCTCCAGGCCGGCGTGTTCACCGGCAGCCCCTGCGGGAAGCGCCAGTACGGCGCCAGCTGCGCCGGCTCGGCCTCCGCCTCCCGCCATTCATTCCAGCGCGCGTCGATATGTGCCGGAATATTCAACAGCATGCGGCTTTGAAAGCCCTGTAGCTTGCCGCCCAGGCGGCGTTGCTTGCCCTGCGCGAAATCCGGCATCAGCGGCAGCCGGTGATGCGTCAGCACCAGCCAACCCACCGCGGCGGCCAGCGGCGGCAAACGGGAAAACGGCGGTTCGCACGCCGCGCCCATGCCGTCCGCCTGCAAACGATCCAGCCAGCTGGCGTGATCCCGCTCCGTCGGCTGCCGCAAGCGCGCCAGCCAGCCGGCGTCGTCGTCGTCGCCGACAAAAGCCTGGAACAAGCGCAAGGACACCCACTCGTGGCGGTAGAGATTACGCTCGCTCCGCTTGCCGCGCAGTCTCTCCTGAAACGCCTGGCTGGCCTTGCCCAGGTCATGCAGCAAAGCCGCCAGGCCGGCCAGCAGTTGAATGTCCTCCCCGCTGTGCCAGTCGTTTTCGTCCGCGCTGCGCAGCACATTGCGGCGGGTACTGTGCGTGGGCGTGGCGCCGTCGGCGTTGAAGCGGCTGGCGTCGCCGACTATCCACAGCAGCTCGCTATGGTCCTGGCCTCGTATCCAGTGGCAGGCCACCGCGGTGTTCTTGCGCGCGCTCTGGCGCAGCAAGCGCCGCAGCGTGTCCAGCCCGGCCTGGGTGATGGGCGTTTGCCAGACCCGGTCGCCGCGGCGCTCGGCGAACTGGTCCAGAATCTGCCGGCTGCGCGTCAGCGCTTTCTTGTCGCATTGCGAAATCAGCAGGATATTCATGCCGCCCGCCCCCGCCGCTCGGCGATATCCTTCAAGGTGTCGATGATGAAGTCCAGCGCCTCGCCGCGGGTCAGCGCCTCGATACAAGCCTGGCGGAAGGTCTGCTCGTCGTCGCCGCGCATCGCGGAGATAAAGGCCTGCGGCAGGATCAGCGCGTCCTTGACCAGGTCCGCCGCGTCGAACACCAGCCCGCCGCGCCGGGTCTTGCCGTGCAGCACCGCCAGGCCGTGCGGCAAGCCCAGCACCCAGGCCGCGGTGGCGCCCAGGCCGTAAGCCAGGTAATTGCCGTGATCCAGAAAGGCGTTGGCCGGGTCCGTGCCGGCGCCGCGCTTGGCGCGGCTGAAATCGCCATAACGGGTGGCCTGCGCGGCCAAGCGGAACAGCAGCTTGGTCAGCCGCGCCTCCTCTGTCAGCAAATGCGCGTGGTCCGGCGCCTGGGCAATCGCCTGGCGCGAGGCTTGCAAGGCGGCTTCCACGCCGGCCGCCTCCACCTCGAAACCGGACTCGCGCAAGGCGCGGCTGCCCAGCCAATGCCGCTGCAAGCAACCCAGCCGCGCCAGTTGCACATCCTTGGCGGCGGCCAGCCGCTGCGCGTCGTCAAACCAGAAGCGCACCCAGTACTGCAGATATTCCGTGGGCCGGTACTCGCTTTGCGGCGCAAACCACGCCGCCTCCTGCTCCAGCTCATTGGCGCTGAACAAGGGCGTGCCGCCCCCGCCGCAAAACCCCACCATCACCCCTAATGCTAGTCAGTTAAGACTTGCGGGTGCAAATCCAGTAAAAAGGGGACATGTTCATCATGTTCCCTTTTTCGCTGCATGAGCCTGCAACAACGCGCCTTACATGACATGCTGCCACACGCCCCTTCTCGGCTAGAGACATTGGCCGCATTGATTGACCCTGCCTGGATCGAGCAAGCACTCGCCGTTACCGGCAAAGCCTCCATTCGGCGCCGCAAACTTCCTGCTGAGCATGCCGTCTGGTTGGTCATTGGCTTGGCCCTCTTTCGCAACTTGCCGCTATGGCAGGTCGTGCAGCAATTGGCTCTGAGCCTC
>NZ_MUKU01000070.1 GCF_002081825.1 Chromobacterium haemolyticum
TTGCGCAGGCTTTCCAATAGCGGTCTGATCTGTTCGAACTGTTCACGACTTACGTCGCTTGGATAATGGCTTCTTCGCATTCGGCAATTATCTCAGGACGAAAAGATCGTGAACAGGCTCTAAGAACAGCCATCAGGTCAATGGAAACGATGGCTGCGCAGCCCCGGCGCTCAAGCGCCCAGACTTTGTTTGACGAACAAATGCTGCATGCTGACGATGGCCGCGGCATTAGCGGTGGCCAGCTCCAGGCCGGAGCGTTTATCGGCGGCATGCTCCAGTTCCAGCGCTTGGCTGCGGTTTTGCAAGGTGGCCACTTGCGGCTCCAGCGCCTGCAAACGCCCTTCCTGCGCGCGAATGCGCTCATCCCGCCCCAAGCCGCGGTTGGCTTCGCCTATCTGGGCCGCCGCCAGCTCCGCCAGTTCGCTGGCCAGGCTCAGATTGAGACCGGCGCCGCTGGACTGGATGGTGACGCTGTCCGGCGGCAACGCGTTCAAGGCCAGGTCATAGGCCAGCAGCAGTTGGACGTCGGCGGCCTTATAGGCCAGCGCCGCCTTCGGGTCCGACCAGATCGCCAACAAAGTGCCGTCCGCCAGGATGAAACCGATCTCGCGCACCCAAAACGCCTTGTCGTCGTCGGCGATGGCGGTCAGATGGATCTGGGTATTTCCCAGCCGTTCGCCACCGGCGATAGGGTAGCGCGCCTGTTCGCCGCGCAATTTGGTCTGGCCCTGCGCAGGCGCGTAAGCGCCGTCGCCCAAGGCGATGTGAGTGATCTGCGCGGACACGCCGTCATTGCTGGCGCGCCAGATCGCGGCCAGGCCGGCGGCGGTGATAAGAGGTGCTAAGGGGGTGCTCACAACGATGCCTCCATGGTGACGTGGACCACGCCATAGATCTGCGCGGCGGATGAAAGGGCCAGCGGCTGCTGTGGCGCCAGCCGCATCGGCGCCGTCTCGGCGCTGCGGCGGATCAACGCGCGCGCCTGAGCGGCCGAAGCCAGGCCCAAGCGGCCGTTGAAGCGTGCGCCCAGCTTGAAGCGATAAGTGCTGCGCGCCGGCTTGGCGAGCTCCACCATGCGCCGCAGCCGGCGGTAAAGCTCGGGATTCAACAAGGCCTGGCCGGGCAACAGATTGTCGTTGGCCCAGGCGGTCAATTCGAAGGTATAGGGCGCGGCCGGCGGCTGACGCTGCCACCACTCCTCCAGTTCCACCGTCACGCCGAGGATGCGGAACACTTCGCGCAGCGCCCAGGGCGTGCCTTTGTGGCGGTGCAGCTCTATGCTCTGCTTGATCAGATCTCGGCGTTGCTGTTCGCTCTGGGTCAGCAGCCAACCTTCGTCGCCGTCGATATGGAATTGCTCAGCCAACAGGGGCAACAGCTCCGACTTGGCCGCGTCCACTAGATAGACCAGCAGGCCTCCGGGATCGATGTCGCCCAGCCGTTCGCTCAGCCGGGCCAACAGACCAAAACGCGCGTCGCGCGCTAGCAGATTGGGGGTCACGTCAGCCATCCTGGCCTCCCGTCATTTCCAGCTGGATGTCAGTGCAGTGCGACCAGCCCTGCGGCGGCACCACCCGGGTGGCGGCCGGCTCCAACAAAGTGACTTGATAGACGCCGGGCACCGACAAGGTGGCGATCAGCTGCGACGGCACGATGTCGCGGCCCAAGCGCTCCGCCTGCGCCTGGACGAAGGCGCCGACAGCGGCCTGCGCCTGCTGCTGCACGGTTTTGGGATCGACATCGCGATACGGCGTCAGCCGCGCGCGTACCCGGTAGCCGTAATCCTCCGGCGCCAGCACCTCCACCAGATCCGTCAGCGGCCGCACCCGGTCTGCGCTGCAAGCAGTGGCCACCACGCTAAGCAGGCTGTCCGGCGGCATGCCGGTCTTGGTCAGCGGGTACAAGCGCACCACGCCGGGCGGCACCTGGTTGGCGCTTTTCAATTCGCCGTTCTGCTGTTGCAGACTGGCGCTGATCACCGCCACATCGGCGATGTCCTGATGCGCGCGCAAGGCGTGGTGGCGATAGGAGGCGGCGCTGCCGGCCACGCTGAAGGATTCCGGCGCCAGTCGGATCCGCGCGCGCAAGCGTTCGTCGTCCTCGGCGTCGGCGCCGCCGGCGCTGGTATCGATATTGACCACGCTGGCGTCCACCTCCAGCTCATCCACCAAGGTATTGATCTGGCCCGGCACGAAGCCGTTGCCGGCGGCCCCCGCCTCCGTCGCGCTGACAGGCAGGTCGATACTGCTGCTGCCAGCCGGCGCGATCTGGCTGGCCAGGGTCTGGAACTGCACGCCGCCGCCGGCCACCAGGGTCTGCGCCGGAATCACCTGCGCCAGCGCCAGCGGCTGGGCGAAAGCAATGCGCACCGTACAGCGCGCGTGCTGGGCCGGCAGCCGGCTGACGCCGACCAGCTCGCCTAGGTAGTCCAGCATCGGCGCGCGGGCGAAGGCCACCAGGTTTTGGCGGCCGGCGTCGTTGAAGGCGGCTCGAACCACGCTTTCGCGATAGGCGATCAGGTCGATCAGCAAACGCTCCACCTGGCCGGGATAGAGCGTCTTGCCGCTCATTTTCTGGTAGGCGTCAATCAGCTCGGCGGTGACGAGATGCGGGTCGTCATCGATGAACTTGGGCAAGTCTGGGGTCATGGGAGAACGTCCTTGAATGGAGCTCGGCGGCCTGGCGCGGCCGTCGCGGGGCGCAGAAGAGGAAGCGGATGACGACATGATCCGCCATCATGCCGCCAGCCGGCTTTTAAAGCCGTTTGGAAAAGAACTTGAACAGACCGCCGGCGCGGCCGGCTTCGGCCTCCGGCGCATCGGCGGTGAAGTCGCCCGCAGCCAGTTGCCGCAGTTGGGACACCGCCTCGTCGGCCGCCGTGCGCGCCGCCGTCTCGTCCGCGGCTTGACGCACCGCTTCCTTGCCCTTCAGTCGCGCGTCGCGGATTGCGTACAGCGCCTGTTCGCAGGCGGCCGCCTTGGCCAGGATGCTGTCCGCCGCCTGCTGGCCGTCCCAGCCCTTGGCCTCGGCCCAGGAACGCACCGCCGGCGGCGCCTCGCCCTTATGGGGACTTCCAGAAACCTGCTTCAGGCAATCAAAAACCAAGCATGCCCTCACACAGATAAAATTTTCAGCAACTTGACGCAGCCAGCGTCGCTGAAGCTGCTGTTTTTGCGCCCGGAGCCCGTATTT
>NZ_MUKU01000071.1 GCF_002081825.1 Chromobacterium haemolyticum
GTTTCCCAAGCCACTCAAATGATAGGATCAAGCCTCACGAGCAATTAGTATCGGTTAGCTTAACGCCTCACAGCGCTTCCACACCCGACCTATCAACGTCCTGGTCTCGAACGACTCTTCAGGAGGGTCAAGCCCTCAGGGAAGTCTCATCTTCAGGCGAGTTTCCCGCTTAGATGCTTTCAGCGGTTATCTCTTCCGCACTTAGCTACCCGGCAATGCGACTGGCGTCACAACCGGTACACCAGAGGTGCGTCCACTCCGGTCCTCTCGTACTAGGAGCAGCCCCCGTCAAACTTCCAACGCCCACTGCAGATAGGGACCAAACTGTCTCACGACGTTTTGAACCCAGCTCACGTACCACTTTAAATGGCGAACAGCCATACCCTTGGGACCGGCTACAGCCCCAGGATGTGATGAGCCGACATCGAGGTGCCAAACACCGCCGTCGATGTGAACTCTTGGGCGGTATCAGCCTGTTATCCCCGGAGTACCTTTTATCCGTTGAGCGATGGCCCTTCCATTCAGAACCACCGGATCACTATGTCCTGCTTTCGCACCTGCTCGACTTGTCGGTCTCGCAGTTAAGCTACCTTTTGCCATTGCACTATCAGCACGATTTCCGACCGTACCTAGGTAACCTTCGAACTCCTCCGTTACACTTTGGGAGGAGACCGCCCCAGTCAAACTGCCTACCATGCACTGTCCCCAATCCGGATCACGGACCAAGGTTAGAACCTCAAACACACCAGGGTGGTATTTCAAGGACGGCTCCATGAGAACTAGCGTTCCCACTTCATAGCCTCCCACCTATCCTACACAAGTCTGTTCAAAGTCCAATGCAAAGCTACAGTAAAGGTTCACGGGGTCTTTCCGTCTAGCAGCGGGGAGATTGCATCTTCACAAACACTTCAACTTCGCTGAGTCTCAGGAGGAGACAGTGTGGCCATCGTTACGCCATTCGTGCGGGTCGGAACTTACCCGACAAGGAATTTCGCTACCTTAGGACCGTTATAGTTACGGCCGCCGTTTACTGGGGCTTCGATCAAGAGCTTGCACCCCATCACTTAACCTTCCAGCACCGGGCAGGCGTCACACCGTATACGTCCACTTTCGTGTTGGCACAGTGCTGTGTTTTTGTTAAACAGTCGCAGCCACCGATTCTCTGCGACCTCTCAAAGCTCCTCCCGCAGGGGATTCACTCTAAGAGGCATACCTTCTCCCGAAGTTACGGTATCAATTTGCCGAGTTCCTTCTCCTGAGTTCTCTCAAGCGCCTTAGAATTCTCATCCTGCCCACCTGTGTCGGTTTGCGGTACGGTTCTTATGCAGCTGAAGCTTAGTGGCTTTTCCTGGAAGCGTGGTATCAGTCACTTCAGGTCCGTAGACCCTCGTCATCACGTCTCGGCCTTAAGGGAAGGCGGATTTGCCTACCTCCCCAGCCTACCGGCTTAAACAGACTATTCCAACAGTCTGATGACCTAACCTTCTCCGTCCCCACATCGCACTGCATAAAAGTACGGGAATTTTAACCCGTTTCCCATCGACTACGCTTTTCAGCCTCGCCTTAGGGGCCGACTCACCCTACGCCGATGAACGTTGCGTAGGAAACCTTGGGCTTTCGGCGAGCGGGCTTTTCACCCGCTTTATCGCTACTCATGTCAGCATTCGCACTTCTGATATCTCCAGCATCCCTTACGAGACACCTTCTCAGACCTACAGAACGCTCCCCTACCATCTGCACTTACGTGCAAATCCGCAGCTTCGGTTATCAGTTTGAGCCCCGTTACATCTTCCGCGCAGGACGACTCGACCAGTGAGCTATTACGCTTTCTTTAAATGATGGCTGCTTCTAAGCCAACATCCTGGCTGTCTATGCCTTCCCACCTCGTTTACCACTTAACTGATCATTTGGGACCTTAGCTGGCGGTCTGGGTTGTTTCCCTCTTGACGATGGACGTTAGCACCCACCGTCTGTCTCCCATGCTCGCACTTTCCGGTATTCAGAGTTTGCCATGGTTTGGTAAATCGCAATGACCCCCTAGCCATAACAGTGCTTTACCCCCGGAAGTGATACATGAGGCACTACCTAAATAGTTTTCGGGGAGAACCAGCTATCTCCGAGTTTGTTTAGCCTTTCACCCCTATCCACAGCTCATCCCCTAGTTTTGCAACACTAGTGGGTTCGGACCTCCAGTGCGTGTTACCGCACCTTCATCCTGGCCATGGATAGATCACTCGGTTTCGGGTCTACGCCCAGCAACTAAATCGCCCTATTCGGACTCGGTTTCCCTACGCCTCCCCTATTCGGTTAAGCTCGCTACTGAACGTAAGTCGCTGACCCATTATACAAAAGGTACGCAGTCACGGAACAAGTCCGCTCCCACTGTTTGTATGCATCCGGTTTCAGGTTCTATTTCACTCCCCTCCCGGGGTTCTTTTCGCCTTTCCCTCACGGTACTGGTTCACTATCGGTCGATCATGAGTATTTAGCCTTGGAGGATGGTCCCCCCATCTTCAGACAGGATTTCTCGTGTCCCGCCCTACTTGTCGTACGCCTAGTCCTTGGAATGTGTTTTCGTGTACGGGGCTATCACCCACTATGGCGGTCCTTTCCATGAACCTTCCACTAACACAATCCATAACACGTACAGGCTCTTCCGCGTTCGCTCGCCACTACTAACGGAATCTCGGTTGATTTCTTTTCCTGCAGCTACTTAGATGTTTCAGTTCGCTGCGTTCGCCTCCTCAGACCTATGTATTCAGTCTGGGATCTCCTTGCGGAGGGGTTTCCCCATTCGGACATCGCGGGATCAAAGCTCTATTGCCAGCTCCCCCGCGCTTTTCGCAGGCTTACACGTCCTTCTTCGCCTATGATCGCCAAGGCATCCACCAGATGCACTTAGTCGCTTGACCCTATCATTTCAGTAACCTAAGTCACCAAAACAACAAGTTGTGTTTGTGCGACGACTACACCGCCCCTTTTGATATGGCGACGTAGCCTAGATACAATCAAATACCCAAGATGACGATCCAGCCAATGAAGACTTAACTCCATCGTCCTTCTCGCCGTCTTTATATATTCGGCTTCTTCAGTTTGTTAAAGATC
>NZ_MUKU01000072.1 GCF_002081825.1 Chromobacterium haemolyticum
TTCGGCCTGCTTGAGAAAGCCAATGATCTGTTCTTCGGTGAATCTGCTCTTCTTCATGTCCGTCATTCTCCTTCAGTGACGGACTTCTCTCTACTTTTGATTGGTAAGGCCTAAGGGGAGCAGATCAAAGAACCGGAGGTTGTGGAAGAACTGCGAGCGGAAGCTCAATACCAGCTTGCAGTTCATCCATCTGGCTTTCTTAGCGATAGTGTTAAAAAGATTTTGAACAGGCTCTTAGAGTATCGCTTTCATTTTGGTGCCACCTCAGGGAGAGACGCACCACCTTTTATGATTTCTACCGCTTGAGCAAATCGCTTATGAAATGTCGACTCTGTCAAAGTGGTAAATGGATCAATCTGCACTCTTCGTTTTGTAATAGTTGTAATCTCCACGCTCTCAGGACCCAACTCTGTCACCCATGCCCCCATTACCGTTCCCTGGCTGAGCAAGTCAGCGCCTGAAGATGTAAGCATATACCCTTGCTCTTTAAATTCCTCAATCGCATCGCTCCCCTCCCAACGGAAAACGGTTTTTGCAATGAGCCACGCTTGATCAACCGGCACAGAATAAATCGCAGTCGTTCCTGCCCCTTTAATTTTTGCCTTCACCACATCGTTAGATGTGGCACACCCACCAAGCATCAATAACGTCATAACACCGGCCAGCCAGCCAAATCGCACACTCAGAATATATTTTAACATAGTTCACAAAGCCTATTTGAAAATTAATAAACAGCAAAATAACCCAAACAGATTAAATGTCAGCTATTGCTCTCAACACCCCGCTTACTCGTTATAGATATCAAAGACATTTACCTTATACTTTACTATCGCCCACCGTATAACCTCCCTCTCTCCTCTCGTCAAATAAACCCTCAGGGATTGACCGCTTGTACAAAGAGCGACTTCACATGCTCTTTTCGCAAGCACACATCTTTCATCCCTCTCTCCATCGTTGGACAACGACACGGCGTACAATATGCATGCGATATCCTTCCGAGAATAGCAATACCCATAACCAAGGCTAGTTGGCACAGTAACTACCCGCAATGACTTAACCCCGCCCAAACTACCCTTGACCAAGCCACACAGCAATATCAAATATAAAAATTTATAAAAAATAATATCGAGCACAAGAAAACCAAAAACATGCGGCCGCACATGGAATAAATATTAATATGAATAAATAAAATTTAATAAAAATAACAGCGCACCCCTGTTATCATTGACCGGCCACCACGACAACCTCACCCTTATGTCGAAAATACGCTAAACAACAAGGCTCCTGCGCATGATATACATTTTAGAAGAAGGCAAGGCTGTATATTTTCCTAATTTAAACACGATCCAGAACAACAATAGGCACCAAGTGATACTACGGCACGCGGAAAGCCTTCTGTTCAACTGCTTATTGAACGGAATTAATGAAAAGCGTGAAATCATTGACCACGTTTGGCCAAATACAATTGTCACAGAAGGCAGTTACCATAAATTAATATTTGAACTCAGAAAACAATTAACCGAAGTAGGAATTAGTCAAAACCAAATAAAAACCATACCAAGAAGAGGCTGCACTCTTACAGGGGAAATTCAAACACTGGAAGATCTCCGGTTTGACAATATTGAAGACTTCGACTGGTCTATAATCAACAAAAGTGATAACACAGAAAAAAAACCGAGTCAAAACACTTTACCTGACAAGCTACAGAACATTAAGAGCCAAGAAAAAAACACACCAAAAATCGCGATTTTATCTATCAAAAAAAGACAATTAATACTCCCCACTGTAAGCTTTCTCATCGGAGGTGCCATTTCGTGGGCTTATGATCACACTCACAAGACCATCTACCATGAGAAAAATGAAAAAGGAGGAAAAATCATATGGATAAGCTCAAAAAACAAAGATACACCCTACCACGAAGAACCATCGCTTATTTACGCTTATCAGTCCAAAAATATCGAAAGCTACTATATTTGCAAAAAAACAAAAAAAGAAACAGTAGAACCACACTGCACAAATCAAATTCAGCTTTATTAACAGCATTTCTATGCTTTACATTTGCATACCCAGGATTTTACTTGTTCAATTTTTTAAGTACAAGCGACCTAGAATGCCAATCCGAAATAGACCACTTAAAACTAAAAAAAAGAAAAAGCAACGAAGTTACTTTAACAGGAAGAATAAATCTAGACATGGCCGCCAAAAATATTTCTCTTTACTTTGACTCGAGCACTGATGAACATATATCTCGTAGCGCACGAATAACCCCGATCAGAAACTGGCTTGGCTCCATTTATGCAGTTCGCGTAGACTCGTTAAGCATTTCTCCGGATGAAACGGGCTCCATTGGCTATGACTACAACCTACTAAGATCCGAGTCGATTTATAGAGTAAAGATCACACATATAGACAAAAATATTGCCATGTATCGTCTCGGCCAATTTTCTCTATTTTGCGAAAAAAAATAACCTCCATATTCAGAAAATCTGATTATAGATTGGCGCTGTTGCACAAATCCGCCCGTCCCGCAACCAAGCCCTGATCCAACGCGGCTCTCTGTCCGTCTGGCTGAACACGAGCATGTCATGGTAGGCGACACCACGGGGCAAGCGCGGACGGACGCAGACCTATAGCGATGTGGCTATTCAATTCTGTTTGACTATCAAGAACCTGTTTGGACTACCTTTGCGGCAGACCATCGGTTTCCTCCAAAGTCT
>NZ_MUKU01000073.1 GCF_002081825.1 Chromobacterium haemolyticum
CGTTGGCAGCAGAGTCCGATGCGCTGCTCCGGTAGCACGCCGAGCTGGAGCAATTGCCGGGCCAATTGATTGGCGCGGGCGTCCAGCTCGCGGTAGCGTAGCGCGGCGGTGTCGCCCTGGACGGCGATACGCTCGGGAAAGGCCTGGGCGGCGTGCTCGAACCAGGCGCAGAGATCGGGATGCGGCGGCGCGATGACGAGAGGCGTCGGGCCCAGGGCCTGGGCGGCTTGCTCGGCGTTCAGCAGCGGCAGCCGCGCCACCGGACAATCCGGTTGGGCGACCGCGGCTTGCAGCAGTTCGCGGTAGTGTTCCAGCCAGCGGGCCGCGGTGTCGGCGCCGATCAGGCCGGCGCGGTATTCCAGCGTGGCGCGCAGGCCGTCGCCGGCCGGCTCCAGCATCAGGCTCAGATCGAATTTGGCGTCGGCGGGGAATAGCGGCAGCGCTTCCGCTTCCACGCCCTGCCAGTCCAGGCGGCCCAGCGGCGCGTTCTGCAGCGCGAACAAGGCGCGGAACGGCGCGTCCTGGGCCTGGGCGCGCGGGCCGGCCAGCTTTACCACTTGATCGAAGGGCGCGTGCTGATGGGCGAAGGCGTCCAGGCAGCCGGCGCGGTTGCGCGCCAGCAATTGGGCGAAGCTGGGTGCGCCGCTCAAGTCCTGGCGCAGGATCAGGGTGTTGACGAAGAAGCCCAGGGTTTGTTCGAACTCGGCGCGGTCGCGGTTGGCCACCGGGCTGCCGACGCAGACGTCGTCGCGTCCGCTCAGCCTTTGCAGTAGCGCCTGGAAGCCTGAGAGCAAGGCCATGAACAAGGTGGCGTCGGCGGCGAGGGCCAGCTTGCGCAGCGGGTCGATCAGCGGGGCCGGCAGCGTCAGGCTGACGTGGCCGGCGGCCTCGCTCCGGCTTGGGTCGGCGGCGTAATCGCCGGGTAGCTCCATCTCGCCGTCCAGGCCGGCGAGCCGTTCGCGCCAGTAGTTCAAGGCCTCGTCGTCTTGGACGCGGGTTTCGCGTTCCCATTCCGAGAAATCGGCGTATTGCAGCGCCTCGGGCAGGGCCGGCGCGGGCAGGCCGGCGGCCAGCGCCGGATAGAGCGCGCCCAGCTCGCGCACCAGCACGCCCAGGGACCAGCCGTCGCAGGCGATGTGATGGATCACGATGGACAGCACATGGTGTTGCGGGCCGAGGACGAACAGGCGCGCCCGGATCACCGGATCGCGCCGCAAATCGAAGCGCAGGGCGGCTTCCGCGCGCAGCAGCGCCGCCAGGTCGGCTTCGTCGCAGGCGGTGAGCGGCAGCTCGCAGCCGGCTTCCGGGCGGATCAGTTGGCAGGGTTCGCCGTCGATCAGATCGTATTGGGTGCGCAGGATCTCGTGGCGCGCCACCAGGGCGCCCAGCGCGGCTTGCAGCGCGGCGGCGTCCAGCGCGCCGCGCAGGCGCAGGGCCAGCGGGATGTGGTAGGCGGTGGAGTCCGGCTCAAGGTCCGTCAGCGTCCATAAGCGGCGCTGGGCGCCGGATTGCGGGAAAACATAGGCGTCGAAAGAGGCGTGGGCGTCGATTGCGTTCATGGTTGGCCTTGCTTGGACTGCTGGAATGAGGTGTCGCCGTCGGCGCCGGGGGTGACGCGCGCCAGTTGGCGGCGCGCCGGCCGCACCGGCGCGGCGGCCGAGGCCTGGCCGCGCAGCGCGTCGGCGGCTTGCGCCAGTTCCGCCGCGCGCGGATGTTCAAACAAGAGGCGCAGCGGCAGCGGCACGCCCAGGCGCTCGCGCAGCCGGTTGGCGGCGCGCACCGCCAGGATGGAGTCGCCGCCCAGCTCGAAGAAGCTCTCGTCGCGGCTGACTTGCGGCAGCTGCAAGAGCTCGGCGAACACTTCGGCCACCAGGTATTCGCTGGGCGTGCGCGGCGCTTCGAAGGCGCGCCGGGCCAGCGGCTCTGGCGCGGGCAGCGCGGCGCGGTCCACCTTGCCGTGATGGGTCAGCGGGAAACGCTCCAGCACCACGATAACGGCGGGCAGCATGTGTTCGGGCAACTCGGCGGCCAGCGCGGCGCGCAGGACTGCGGGTTCGGCGTCGCCGACGGCGTAGGCCACCAGCCGGGGTTCGCCGGCGGCGGGGCGGTCCAGCAGGACCAGCGCCTCGCGCACGGCGGGCAGACGGCACAGCGCGGCTTCGATCTCACCCAGTTCGATGCGGAAGCCGCGCAGCTTGACCTGATGATCGGCGCGGCCCAGGTATTCGATTTCGCCGTCGGCGCGGCGGCGGGCCAGATCGCCGGAGCGATACAGGCGAGAGCCGTCGGCGGCGAAGGGATTGGGCAGGAAACGGGAGGCGGTCAGCGCCGGACGGTTCCAGTAGCCGCGAGCGACGCCGGGACCGCCGACATAGATCTCGCCGGGCACGCCGATGGGCACCGGCTGCAGGAAGCGGTCCAGCAGATGGAAGGCCAGATCGGGAATCGGCGGGCCGATGACCTGTCCTTTGCGAGCGTCGAGATCGGCCTGGCGGATGG
>NZ_MUKU01000074.1 GCF_002081825.1 Chromobacterium haemolyticum
AAACATGACGAGCATCACAGCCAGAGGAATCGGCGGTCCCCCGCCCAAGCGCCGCATCGCGGGCTTGGTCGGCGTGATCGTCTTCCATGCACTGTTGATCTACGCGCTGGTGTCGGGCCTGGCCCAGGGCGTGGTCAAAGTGATCCAGCAAAAAGTGGAAGTGGCGGTCATCAGCGAACCGCCGCCCCCTCCACCGCCCCCTCCGCCCAAGATAGAGAAAGTGGTGCAGCCCACCGCCGCGCCCAAGCCGCAGGCCTATGTGCCGCCGGTGGTCAATCCGCCGCCGGTCACCTCCACGGCCAACGCCATCCAGGCCACCACCTCGGACCCGGCGCCGCAGCCGGCGCCCACCCCCGCCCCGGCGGTGGAAGCGCCCAAGGGACCGGTGTCGGCCAAGGCCAACTGCAGCCAGCTGCAAGCCCCGGAGTATCCGAGCAAGGCGCAGCAGGACGAAATCCAGGGCGTGGTGCGCGTGGCCTTCCAGGTGGGCGACAACGGCCGCTTCAGCCACATCGCCAATATTTCGTTCGACGGCGGCATCCCGCCGCGCTACCGCAGCGGCTTCCAGTCGGCGATCAGCGCCGCGCTGCAAGGCTACAGCTGCAAACCCAACAGCCTGTTGAGCCAGGAATTCGGCTTCAAACTCGATTCCGGCGAATGAGCGCGAGCGCGCCTCGACCGGAGCAAGCAATCTCTAGGAGAACCAGAACATGAGCAAAATCACCCGCATCGCCTTCACCGCCGTGGCCCTCTTGAGCAGCCTGAGCGCGCTGGCCGCCGAAACCGCGCACGTGACCAGCAACCCGTACGGCATCGACGCCCTGTGGGCGCAAGGCGACATCGTCGCGCGCGGCACCCTGATCATCCTGCTGATCATGTCGGCGGCCACCTGGTATGTCGGCATCGTCAAACTGCTGGAACAACGCCGCCTGCTGAAGCAAGGCCGCGAACTGCTGGCGTCGCACGGCGCGGAACTGCAAAAACGCGCCAGCGAACTGGCCGACGAAGGCATGTTCAGCGCGGTGGCGGCGGCCGGCATCGACGCGGCGGGCGAACACAAGGGCGAACTGGCCGGCCGCGTGGACCTCAACACCTGGGTGTCGATGGCCATCTCCGACGCGGTGGACTCCGCCAGTCACCATATGCAAAACGGCCTATCGGTTGTGGCCACGGTGGGTTCCACCGCGCCGTTTGTCGGCCTGTTCGGCACGGTGTGGGGCATCTACCACGCGCTGACGGCGATCGGCATGTCCGGTCAGGCGTCGATCGACAAAGTGGCGGGCCCGGTGGGCGAGGCGCTGATCATGACGGCGATCGGCCTGGGCGTGGCGGTGCCGGCAGTGCTGGGATACAACTGGCTGGTGCGTCGCAACAAGCTGGTGCTGGACATGGTGCGCGTGGTGGCCGGCCGCCTGCACGCCAGCCTGCTGAACGCGCGCTGAGGCGTCGACGATGAAAGGGCGCAACGCAAGATTCGGCCAAGGCCACGGCAAAGGCGACGAAGACGCGGTGATGTCCGCGATCAACACCACGCCGCTGGTGGACGTGATGCTGGTGCTGCTGATCATCTTCCTGATCACGGTGCCGGTGGTGACGCAGACGGTGAAGATGGCTTTGCCGAAGGAAAGCAATATCCCGACGCAGACCAAGCCGGAAAACATCGTGCTGGGGGTGGACACCGGGAACACCATCTACTGGAACACCACGCCGGTGAAGACGCAGGAAGAGCTGCTGGCGCGGCTGGTGAAGGAGGCGAAGAAGGATCCGCAGCCGGAAGTGCACATCCGGGGCGACCTGGGGGCGAAGTACAGCCCGATAGGCCGGATCGTGCTGGCGGTGCAGCAGGCGGGGATCGTGAAGATCGCCTTTATTACCGAACCGCCGCCGCGCAATTGAACGGGGACCTCGAAAAACCGTAGCGAGCGGCACGAGAGCAAGGCGCACCGCGCGCAGCGACCGAGATAGTACAAGTATACAGCGAGGGAGCGAGCACGGAGCAACGCAGCTATCGAGCCGCGCAGCAGGTTTGTCGAGGTTACCGAAGGAGAACGAAGATGGGAATGAATGTAGGCTCGTCCGACGACGACCTGATGGTGGAAATGAACACCACGCCGCTGATCGACGTGATGCTGGTGCTGCTGATCATGCTGATCATCACGATTCCGATCCAGACGCACGCGGTGAAGCTGGACATGCCGGTGAGCAGCCCATCCAAGCCCTTGGAGAAGCCGGTGGTGGTGCAGATAGACATAGCGCCGGACAACGGGATCTTGTGGAACGGGGAGCGTTTGGCGAACCGGGAGGCCTTGGAGAAGAAGCTGACGGAAGCGGCGGGGAGGGTGCCGCAGCCGGAGTTTCACATCAAGCCGAACAAGGAAGCGGGGTACGAGCCGGTGGCGATGGTGCTGGCGGAGTCGCAGCGTTTGGGGGTGACCAAGCTGGGCATTGTGGGCTCCGAGCAGTTTGT
>NZ_MUKU01000075.1 GCF_002081825.1 Chromobacterium haemolyticum
TTCGGCCTGCTTGAGAAAGCCAATGATCTGTTCTTCGGTGAATCTGCTCTTCTTCATGTCCGTCATTCTCCTTCAGTGACGGACTTCTCTCTACTTTTGATTGGTAAGGCCTAAGGGGAGCAGATCAGATAACCTGTAGGGACGATTCGATGTACTCGGTCCCACACTAACAATGAGCGTTTCAGAGCATCTAGGTCGTTGAATTCAATGCTTGGATAGTACAGTGCTTGAGACATAAAGATTCCGAGAAAAATTATAAAAAATAGTAGAGGGCAATTTGGACTTATACGCTCGCTAGGGCTCCGTTCCACTAGGGAAATACTGAAGTGTTGAGAAAAGGCATATCAATTCTTTCAACTAAGGTCAGCAGCCTGGGGAAAACACTATTTTTTCCAATCATGAGCATTTCGAAGTCGGGACTCATCGCATAATCTCTCTACCGGCGCGCAGCAGACTTTGCACAGGTTCTCATCCCGCTTGCCTCGCTTTATCCGCCTGATAAGCCGCGTCGCGGTCGCTGAACAGGCCCAGGCGCACCAGGCGGGCGAGGATGGCGCCGCGGCTGCGGCCCAGTTGTTTGGCGATGGCCTGGCTGTCCGGCTGGGCCGGGCTGTGCCACAGGGTTTTCAGCTGCTGGTCGTCGGCCACGGTCCAGACCGCGCCTTGCTTGCCGGCTGTGGGCGGCGCGGCGGGTTTGGTGGGCGGCTTTTCCGCGGCGGCGGGTACGTCCCAGAGCGGCGGCAGGTCTAGCGTTTGCATGCGGGCGTTGTCGGCCTGCATCGCCGCTTGCTGGTGCTCGTACAGCCCCAGGTGGACCAAGCGGGAGACGATGGCCAGCGGGCTGCGGCCCAGTTTTTCCGATAGTTGGCGTACCGGCGCGGGGGAGGCTTCCCACAGCAGGGCTAAGCGGTTGTCTTCGGCGATGGTCCAGCGCTGGCCCTGGCGCGCGCCGCCGGGGGCCGGCTGCGGCTCGGGCGCGGTGGGCGGGTCCGCGGCGTGTTGTTTGGCGACGCGCTTGAGCTGCTCGTAATACTGCGCGCGCGCCTTGTCCAGCGCCGGGTCCTTGGGGGTGCCCAACGGGTCGCGCCGGCCGGCCGGGTCTAGGCCCAGGACCAGTTGTTCGACGATTTCGAGTTCTCTCATAGGGATGCCCGGAGCCGGTCTCGCATTGCTTGCGGGGCGGGTGCCGCCGTGGATAAGCCATGTTATCGCCGCGGCCGGGGTCTATGCAAATTGAGTTTGCGGCGCGCGGCCCGGGGCCGGGCCGGCGCGCGCTTTAAGCTTCGATTTCTATCAGGGTGGGATTGGCGGCGGCGGCGGCCTGTTCCAGTGCCTGGCGCAGCAGCGGTTCCGGGGTGCCCAGCGCCAGGGTTTCGGCGCGCCAGCCGTAGGCGCGGGCCAGCGCCGGGAAGTCCGGGGTGTAGAGGTCCACGCCCAGCGGTTCCATATCGGCGGCGCGCATCGCGCTTTTGATTTCGCCGTAGCCGCGGTTGTTGAGCAGCAGCACGATCAGGCGGGCGCGGGTTTCCATCGCAGTGCCCATTTCCGCCAGGGTGAACTGGAAGCCGCCGTCGCCGGCCAGGCACAGCACCGGCCGGTCCGGTTCGGCCAGCGCGGCGCCGATTGCGGCGGGCAGGCCGTAGCCCAGCGCGCCGAAGCCCACGGAGGCGTTGAACCAGCTGTTGCCGCGCGGCGCGCAAAAGCCCAGGTTGCCGGCGTAGACCAGGCGGGTGGAGTCTCCCACCCAGCGCGCTTGCGGCAGGATGTCGCGCACGCGGTGCAGCCAGGCCAGGTCGGCGGCGTGTTCCGGCTCCATTTCGGCGGCGGCCAGGCGGCGGGCGGCGTCGGCGCGCTCTTCGCCCTGGCGGGCGGCGTCGGTCAGTTGCAGCGTCAGCAGTTGCAGGGTTTCTTTGGCGTCGCCCAATAGCGGCAGGTCGGCGCCGCGGCCGCGGCAGAGTTGTTCCGGGTCGATGTCGACGCGGATCAGCGCGCCGGGAAGGCGGAAGCCGCCGTCCACGTACATGTCGAAATCGGTGGGCCCCAGTTCGCAGCCCACGGCCAGCACCACGTCGCTGGCGGCGATCAGGCGACGCGCGGCCGGCAGCGAGGGGCTGCAGGACAGCGCCAGCGGGTGGCCGTCCGGCAGCGCGCCGCGCGCGTTGATGGTCATCAGCGCCGGCGCGTCCAGCATTTCCGCCAGCCGGGTCAGTTGCGGCGCGGCCTGGCGCGCGCCGCCGCCTATCAGCAGCAGCGGCCGTTCCGCGCTGGACAGCAGGCGGGCGGCGCGGTCGATGGCGGCGGGGGCGGCCGGCCC
>NZ_MUKU01000076.1 GCF_002081825.1 Chromobacterium haemolyticum
TTCGGCCTGCTTGAGAAAGCCAATGATCTGTTCTTCGGTGAATCTGCTCTTCTTCATGTCCGTCATTCTCCTTCAGTGACGGACTTCTCTCTACTTTTGATTGGTAAGGCCTAAGGGGAGCAGATCAGGTAACGGCGAGTGCTTGCTCGATCCAGGCAGGGTCAATCAATGCGGCCAATGTCTCTAGCCGAGAAGGGGCGTGTGGCAGCGTGTCATGTAAGGCGCGTTGTAGTAGGCTCATGCAGCGAAAAAGGGAACATGATGAACATGTCCCCTTTTTACTGGATTTACATCCGCAAGTCTTAACTGACTGGCATTACCGCTCTGCGGGGCTTTGGCGCGTTTGGGGGGGATCTGCTTTGCGGTTCAGAGTTGGTTGGGAGGAAAGCTGATGGTGAAGCTCGCGCCTTGGCCGGGTGCGCTGTCTAGCCGAATCTCGCCTTTCAGTATGGTGTGTACGATGTTGTGCACCATGGCCAGCCCCAGCCCTACGCCGCTCTGTCCCATTTGCGTGGTGAAGAAGGGGTCGAAAACCTTGTGTTGCAGCTCCGGCGCAATGCCCTTGCCGTCGTCTGAATAGCGCAGCAGCAGCGTTGCTTGTTGCGCTTGCAATTGGATGTCTATGCGGCCGCGATTGTGCCCGTCGAAGCCATGGGCAAGACTGTTGGCGATGAGGTGGGACAGAAGCTGTTCCAAAGCGCCCGGATAGTTCTCGATCTGCAGATCATGAGGTGCTTCCAGTGTTAGCTGGACGTTGGGATAGTGCTTGGGCGGCAGCAGCGAGCGAGTTAATTGGGCAAGGGTTTGAGCGGGCTTGAACGCGCGCTTGGGTTGCTTGAGTTGGTCGGAGGCGATCAGTTTGAAGCGGCCGATCAGATCGCCGGCCAGCTCGCTGTTTCTTTGTAGTAGCTCGCTGGTTTCGACCGCCTTACGCAGAAAGGCTTGCAGATTGCCGCGCGAGAGTTGCTTGGCCTCGTCGACGTGGATGATGGACTTGAGGTCCGCGTGCAATACCGAGGCGCTGAGCAGAATATTTCCTATCGGCGTGTTCAATTCGTGCGCCATGCCGGCGACCATGCGGGCGAGCGCCGCCTGTTTTTCCGCAATGCTGATTTGCTGCATCGCCTGTTTGAGTTCGGTGGTTCGCTTGGCTACGCGGTCTTCCAAGTGGCTATTGAGCTGTTGCAGCTCGGATTCCGCCTGCTTGCGCTGGCTGATGTCGGAGTAGGTGCCTATCATGCGTGATGGCCGCCCCAACTCGTCGCGGCCCACCACCATGCCGCGGCTCAGCAACCAGATCCAGCCGTTTTGCGAGCGGAAACGGTGTTCCGAGGTGAAAGACCCTCCCGGCTGGCGCTGGTAGCGGTTGATCGCGGCCTGGACTTCGGGCAGGTCGTCGGGGTGGATGCCGGTGTGCCAGAGCTTGAACGCGCCGGTATCCCGATCGTTCAGCCCCAGCAGTTGCCGGCAGCGGGTGGAGAGAAAGACGGCGTTGCCGGCGACGTCCCAATCCCAGACGCCGTCACCAGCGCCTTCCAGCGCGAAGTGCCAGCGTTCCTCGCTTTCGCGCAAAGCCTGTAGCGCTTTCTGCTCCCCGGCTCGCAGCGATTCGAACTCCCGCCTAACGCGTTCGGCCTCGTCCGCGCGCAAAATGGCGTCCTCTTGTTCCCTGGCCATATCGTGGTAGACCTGATGCAGATCGCGCTCCACCATGGAGCGGAACTGGCTGAGCAATTGCTTGTGGGTCGGGCTATAGGGATTCTCCGCGCGGTCCAGCACGCAGATGGTGCCGAAGATGTCCTGGTTGGGCCAGATCAGCGGCATGCCCAGATAAGAGATCATGCCCAGCTTGATGTCGGGATTGTGATCCCAGTCAGGGTCTTTCAAAGCGTTGGGCACCAGCAGCTCCTTGCGGCTGCTCATCACGGTTTCGCAATACAGGCTGGTGTCGAGGTCGGCCAGTTCGTCTTCTTCGTAGGGGTTGCCTTGGCTATGGCTGGAGAGGAAGACCTTGATGCGCGGAGCCTGCTTTTGCATGATCAACGCGGCGGGGATGTCGACGATTTTGGCCAGCAGATCCAGCACCTGCTGCCACTTTTCCGACAGATCGCGGCTGATGCTCAGGTTTTGGGTGTCGATCTTGTGATCTGCTCCCCTTAGGCCTTACCAATCAAAAGTAGAGAGAAGTCCGTCACTGAAGGAGAATGACGGACATGAAGAAGAGCAGATTCACCGAAGAACAGATCATTGGCTTTCTCAAGCAGGCCGAA
>NZ_MUKU01000077.1 GCF_002081825.1 Chromobacterium haemolyticum
TCGAACTAGGCGAGATCGAAGCCGCGCTGTGCCGTCTGCCCGACGTGCGCGAGGCGCTGGTCCTGCTGGACCGTCCCGCCGCCGGCGAACCGCGGCTGGTGGCCTACGCCGTCGGCGACGCCGAACCGGCCGCGCTGCGCGCCGCGCTGGCCGCCGAGTTGCCCGAACACATGCTGCCCGCCGTTATCGTGGCGCTGGAGCGCTTCCCGCTGACCCATCACGGCAAGGTGGACCGCGCCGCCCTGCCGGCCGCGCAAGCCGCCAGCGACGCGCCGCGCGTCGAGCCGCGCTCCGACGCGGAACGCGCGCTCGCCCACATCTGGGCCGACGTCCTCGCCGTGCCCCTGCCCGGCATCGACGACAACTTCTTCGCCCTGGGCGGCGATTCCATCCTCTCCCTGCAAGTGGTCGCTCGCGCCCGCGACCAGGGCTTGGCCCTCAACGTGCAACAGCTGTTCAGCCGGCCCACCATTCGCCAGCTGTGCGAAGCGCCGGAGCCCGCCGACGACGGCGCAAGCGCCGCCGCGCGGCAAGCCTTCTCGCTGATTTCCGACGCCGACCGGCTGCGCTTGCCGGACGACGTGATCGAAGCGCTGCCCATGTCGCGGCTGCAGGCCGGCATGCTGTTCCACAGCGAGCTGTCGCAAAACGGCGCCATCTTCCACGACATTTTCAGCTTCGATCTGCGCCTGCCCTGGGACGAAGCCGCCTGGCGCGCCGCTGTTCGCCGCTTGGCGGAACGCCACGCCGCGCTGCGCACCACCTTCCACTGGAACGCCTACTCGGAACCGCTGCAGCTGATTCATCGCGACGGCGACATCCCGCTAAGCGTCGCCGACTTGCGCGCGCTGGCGCCCGAAGCGCAAAGCCGGGCGCTGGCCGACTTCGTCGCCGCAGAAAAAGCCCGGCCCTTCCAGCCGCAATCCCCGCCGCTGCTGCGCCTCTCCCTGTTCCGGCTGGACACCGGCCGCGCGCGGCTGACGCTGAGCTTCCATCACGCGATTCTGGACGGCTGGAGCGTGGCCACCTTGGTCACCGACCTGCTGCGGCTGGCGCGGCACGCGCAAAGCGCCGGCCCGGCCGACGCGTCCGGCGCGCTGAGCGCGCTGTTCATCGAACAGGAAAAACAAGCCGAGAACGCCCCTGAGCTGAAAGCGGCTTGGCGGCAACGGCTGGCCGGCTTGGAAGCCTCTGTCTTGCCCCGGTTGAGGCCTCAGCCGGCCGCGGGCGGCGCGCGCAGCGTCCGCCGTCTCAGCCGCATGCTGCCGGCCGAACTGTCCATGGCGCTGGACGCCGCCGCCGCGCGGCTGGCGCTGCCGCTCAAAACCGTATTGCTCACCGCTCACCTGCGCGTGCTGGCGCTGCTGACCGGTTCCGCCGCCGCCAGCACCGGCTACGTCACCCACAGCCGCCCCGAGCGCGAAGACAGCGCCGCCGCGCTGGGCCTGTTCCTGAACACCGTTCCGCTGAGCGTGGCACTGCGAACCGGCAGTTGGGCGCAACTGGCGCGCCGCGTCTTTGCCGAGGAAACGGCCTTGCAAGCGCTGCGCCGCCTGCCGCTGGCCGCCATCATGCAACTGAACCACGGCAGGCGCGGTTTCGAAGTCGGCTTCAACTACATCCACTTTCATGTCTACGGACAGGCGCTGCGCTTGCCCGACGTGACGGTGGAAGGCGTGGAAGTGTTCGAGGAAACCGACTTCCCCTGCCTGGTGCAGTTCAGCCGGGACCCGCGCGACCAAGGCCTGGAGCTGACGCTGGCCTGGGACGAGGCGGAATTCGACGCGCCGCAGATGGAGGATATGGCCGGCTATCTGCAACAGGCGCTGGCGTCGCTGGCCAAAGATACCTACGCCGATTGGCTGGCCGCGCCGCTGCTGAACGCCGAGCAAACCGCCCAGGCCCTGGGCCCCGCGCCCGTTTCCATCGCCCCGCCCCATCCCGACCTTTGCAGCTGGTTTGAACACGCCGCCCAGGCCTTCCCCGAGCGCGTCGCCGTCCAGGGCGACACCGCCGCGCTACGCTACCGCGAGCTGGACGCCCGCGCCAATCAATTGGCCCGGCAATTGCTCCAGCTCGGCGTGCTACCGGAGCAGCGCATCGGACTCTGCTGCCAACG
>NZ_MUKU01000078.1 GCF_002081825.1 Chromobacterium haemolyticum
ATACCACCAGCAGTGTTTGCGGCACGCTATCGCCAGCAGCGGACCACCGAACTATCAAGCAGTACCACTACCATGCAAACCTAGGACTTCTCTCCTTATCGCTGGTATGGCTGGAGGGGGAAGATCATTTTGACTGTTTTAATCAAGGCTTTTATGAGCATCGAGGCGAGAGCCTTTAGTTACTCCTATTGCCTGAATTTTATTGTCACTATAGAAATTTGCGGTTTTGCTGCATTTTTCTTGCACATTAAAGGATTTGAGTCATGAAGACCATCAACTCTCTAACCATTCCTTTTGCCGCCGTCCTTTTGGTGGCTTCCTCCATCGTTAGCGCGTCATCCACCGGACCCACTCAAGTTAACGAAGCGACTTCCGCCACACAGCAAGCTATCCAGAATGCTAGCAATCCATCTGCAACATTAAATGCGCTAATGGATCAAATTCAACCAAGAAAACCAGGTCAGTGCTTCTCCGCAAAGAACTGCACAGGGAAGGTAATTGGAAATCACCAGCATGTGCACAACTGCAAGAATGCCGGTGGCAAATCTTGGCGAAGCGGTGTGACGGGACAATGCAGCAATTTGTAATTGTCAAACTCTTAATCTGAAACAAGGGCTTCGCGCGCTTCGGTTCGCGAAGCTTCTATTGCTAGTCTCTATAAGTTGAAATGTCGCGTGTCCTGGCTGTAGTCGTGGCCTCTTGATCTTGGTCTGTGGCAAGAAAGCGGCGTCGAGCCAGTGCCCGGCACTCGCGGAGCGAGTTGAGTGCAGGGCTGAGAGCATGCCGCGCAGGACGTTCACAAGCGCGGACATGGCCAAGTACTTGTGGCTCAGCATCGAGGCCGCAATGCTGATCTGCGCTGACGCTGTCAATGCGGATTGGCTACCGGTAGCCTTGTTTTTGCAATGAGCGATTTCTAAAAGTCCTCGCCTTACTAGGCCTATAGCATGTTACTTGGCGTACCTGCCGGATAAACGCCTTCACCATCAACCACCCAGAGCTGAGATCAAAATGAACCCGCTCTCCTTTTCGCATCAGATATCCCTAAGACTTGATCAAGTCATTGTTGAAGTGGCTGCGCAGCTTGGCTTGCCGGCAAATCAGATTCAGTCTATCGAACAGGAAAATTCCATTGCGCTTCAGGTGCACAATCTGCCGGACGTATTGCTTTCTGTGAGCGATGATAGATTATGGATATGGAGCTTACTACCCATCCACGATGAAAATCAGTTGCTCTCCCATGCAGCGGAAGTTTTGGCAATTTTGATTGATCCGGTCGAAGGAGTTGAAACCGGACAATTAACTCTTGGAAACGGCGAAAATGGCTATGAACTGAAAGCGCTGATTAATCTGGAACAGCTGCAGCATGATCACGGCCTAAAGCCGGCGCTTCTTGGGTTTACCACTCAGCTGTATAAAATTAGCCAGACACTTCAAATTATTGGGGCATGATATGCTAAACGGAATTGGGGACTTCCAGAAACCTCCCGTTCTGGCATGATCTGACCTGCCCCCTGACCGAGACACACCCATGAAGAGCCTGTTCGCCGCCGAAGAACGTGAAAGCAAACTGTCCAAGCTAGGAGACCCGCTGA
>NZ_MUKU01000079.1 GCF_002081825.1 Chromobacterium haemolyticum
CGGTGATGCCTCAACGTTGGGTGGTGGAGCGCTCATTTGCTTGGCTTGAGAAATGCCGACGGTTATGGAAGAACTGCGAGCGGAAACTCAATACCAGCTTGCAGTTCATCCATTTAGCCTTCCTCGTGCTGTTGCTCAAAAGATCGTGAACAGGCTCTTAGTTGTTGTCCGTTTTTCTTCTTGCGCGGTTACCGACATTTCCCATTTTGTAGCGTGCCGCATCTTCCTTGCGCATGCCGGAGATTTGTCTTGGCGGTTATTAAGTCATCGTAGGTTTTTAAGGAGAGAGTCATGAGTTTGGAAAGTAATATCGCGGAATTGGTGCAGGCGTCGAACGCGCTGACCGGCACGGTCAACGGCAAGATTGCCGATATCGACCGACGCGTCGGCGTCAAAATTCAGCAAATGGAGGATTGGCGCAAGGAGAATACTCCGGAACGCCGCATCGTCATCGATTTCACCATTGGCGGCAGCAAGGATTTCTTCTATCCGGTGTGGTGGCGTTTCCGTGCCGCGGGAGAGGATAGCGCGCATCAGGTGTCCATCGTGCGAAATTATGCGTGGAACGGTGCGGAGAACGAGCGGCCACTGAACGCGAGCAGCGTGCATCAGGCTGGATTGTTGCTGGAAATGGAAGGAAGCGACGTGGCTTGGGGTGGAGATGCCAAGTTCCTCGAAATCAAGCGTTTCTGCGAAACTTATAACCCGACGGTGTCGCATGTTTCTCATGCTATGTATTGCAAGCAGTATCGAATAGATGTGAATAAGCCGACATACAACGGCATCCCAGACGGAGTTCTGGCTGCTTGCAATATGGTGCTCAGCGGAGCTTATCTGCGTGGGGGTGGTTTGAGTTATCGCGTAATTTCCAATTTGCCGCTGGACTTCGGTTTTCACGATGGCAAGGGCGGGGCGCGCGAAATTTCGAACGGACCACATGTGAATGTGCGTTGGGAGGTAGAGCCGATCGCATTGGCCAGCCGCCTTGCGCCGCCGCAGACCCTGAACGCCTTTGTCGATGCGCCGACCGCTTAACTCCAGGAGATTCCGATGCTGATGATTGCCAAACTGCCTAACGGCATGATCAATGTGCCCGCCGACCAACTGGCCGAACTGGGTGTCGACGCGGCCACTGCGAGCCAACTGATTCGCGAAGCCAAGCTGGAGCTGCTGCGTATTGAGCGCGACCGCCTGCTCGCCGCGTCCGATAAAACCCAGTTGCCGGACGCACCGTACAGCGCCGAGCAACGCTCGGCCTGGCAGGTCTATCGCAAGCAACTGCGAGACATGCCCGAGTCCGTGCCGGACCTTGACCATGTGTCGTGGCCCGCCCTCCCGGCCTGATTCTGCCCGCCGTTAGCCAATAAAAAACCCGGCCTGGCGGCCTAATGCCAGTCAGTTAACGCTGACTGGCATTTTTCGTTGGATATTTGTGTGCCCTGTTCTTCACGACTCGCGGGCAATGTCGGCCTGGTCTGCGTGGTGGCAGCACAAACAGCCTCGACTGCTCCAGTAAGCGCGCCAATTGGGCGGGTAACGTACCTGCTGATGCCAGACTGGCAAAGCACAACACATTCAAT
>NZ_MUKU01000008.1 GCF_002081825.1 Chromobacterium haemolyticum
ATTGAATGTGTTGTGCTTTGCCAGTCTGGCATCAGCAGGTACGTTACCCGCCCAATTGGCGCGCTTACTGGAGCAGTCGAGGCTGTTTGTGCTGCCACCACGCAGACCAGGCCGACATTGCCCGCGAGTCGTGAAGAACAGGGCACACAAATATCCAACGAAAAATGCCAGTCAGCGTTAACTGACTGGCATTACCCGCCAGGGGGCTTTGTTCATCCGCCAGGCGAGCCTTAACCCAGCGGCCAGTTCAATACCACGATCGAATCGTTGTAATCCTGATCCGCGCCGTCTTCCGCGCCCACCAAGGCCAGGTTCAGGCGGTTGGCCAGCACCACCTGGCTGGACACCAGGTCCGATTGCTTGCCGTTCACCGTCACCGCGATCCGCACCGCGCCGGAACCGGAATTGATCACCCGGGTACCCAGGTTGCGGTCGTCCACGCCGCTGCCGCTGAAGGTAGCGCGCGGTTCGTTGTCCACGTACACGGTGATGTTTTGCTGATAAGCCGCATTGGTCAACGCGGTCACGCCGAAGTTGATGCGCGGGGGAAGGGTGAATACGCCTTGTTGTGCCATGATCGTTCTCCTAAGGATTCAAACGTCCAACTCGCGACCGCCGTCATCAGCGGCCGCTGCCTCCATTACCGTAGGCAAGCGCGCCCGCATATTCACCGGACCCAAAGGCCAGCAAGAAAAAACCGCAGCCTGGGCTGCGGTTTGACGCGTATTAGAACGTGTTTACGATCTCGCGAGCTAAGGTGAGACAAGGCGAAAACAGCTGAGAAAGCGGAGTGTACACACGGTACATGAGCATTTCGAAGTTGCACTCACCGAGCCACGTTTCACGACGCGCAGCAGATCGTAAACAGGTTCTTAACGGAAAATCGCGCTTAGTTGCGCGTCACCGCGTCGCCGGGCGCGTAAGCCGCGGCGTCTATGGGCGAATGCGCGGCGATGTATTCGCGCAGCATCTCGGCGTCGACGAAACCGGTGTTGACGTAGCCCGGATGCTTGTTCATCAGCGGGTAGCCGTCGCCGCCGGCGGCGATGAAGCTGTTGATCGCCATCCGGTAAGTCTTGGCCGGATCGATAGCTTGACCGCCGATCAACGCTTGCTGCAACTGGCCGCCGACGATGCGCAGCTTGACGCCGGCAAACTGACCGAAGGCGCCCGCGCCGGGCGTCATGCTCGCGGCGGTCTTCAAGTAGTCCAGCGCCTCCCGGCCGTTCAGGTCCACGTAGGCCAGGGTGCTGCCGAAGGGGAACACCTTCAACACGTCGCGGTAGTTGATCGCGCCTGCCGGCAACGAATCGCGGATGCCGCCGGAGTTGGATACGGCGAAGTCCGCCTTGACCTTGTCCATCATCACCCGGCCGACGAACACGCCCAGATTGGTGGGCTGGCTGCGCACCACGCCGCGGTCGCCGTCCAGCTTGGCGCTGGTCCGGCCCACCGGCACATCCAGCGCCGCCTGGCCCTTGTTCTGATAGCTTTGCAGGAAGTTGCGCAGCTTGCCGTCTTCTTCGATCAGCTGGGTATACGGCACTTTCCGTTCCTTGCCGTCCCCGCCCTTGACGGTTTTTTTCAGATTCACCGGCATCAACTGGTATTTGGAGAGCTTGAGCTTGCCGTTGCGGAACTCGAAATCGGCGCGGCCCACGTATTTGCCCCACTCGTGCGCCTGCACGATCCAGGCGCCGTTCTGACGATCCGGCGCGCAGGGAGCGCCCGGCACGTAGGCGTCGTCGCGCTGATTCTCCGCCTTCATGCACACCGGGTTCTGGCTGTGGCCGCCCACAATCAGGTCCAGCCCCTTCACCGCGCGCGCCATTTCCACATCGCCCGGCGCGTTCACGCCGTGCTGGCCGTCGGTGTAATGGCCCATATGGGTGGCGGCGATGACGATGTCGGCCTTTTGGCGCAACTCCGGCACCAGCATGCCGGCCTCGGCGATCGGGCTGCGGAACTCGATGCCCTTGACCTGCTCCGGGTTCACCATCTTGGCAGTGTCGTCGGTGGTCAGGCCCAGCACCGCCACTCTCACCCCGCCCAGATTGAACATCGCGTAGGGATCGAATAGGCGCTTGCCGTCCTGGTAGATATTGGCGGACAGCATGGGGAAGTTGATCCACTGGCGCTGCTTCATCAGCACCGGCACCGGCTTGTCGAACTCGTGGTTGCCCACCGCCATCGCGTCGTAGCCTATGCGGCTCATGCCGCGGAAGTCCGGCTCCGCGTCCTGCAGATCGGATTCCGGCACCCCGGTGTTGATGTCGCCGCCGGACAGCAGCAGCATATAGCCGCCGTCGGCCTTGACCTCGGCGCGCACTTGATCCACCAGCGTCTTTTGCGCGGCCAGCCCGTATTCGCCGTCGCTATTGGGCCAGAAACGACCGTGGTGGTCGTTGGTGTGCAGGATGGTGATTTTGTAAGTCTTGTCTTCTACGTAATTGCCCTTGCCCGGCGTGGCGGCGCAGGCGGAGAGCAGGCCGGCGGCCAGCAGGGACAGGGCAAGCGGTTTCACGGACAGTTTCATCGTTAATCCTCGTTCTTATGCATGCGGCGGCTTGCGCAAGCCGCAAAAATGGCGGACCCGCGAGCCCGCCATTGCTGGAAGTCATACGCTGGCCGGATACGCAAAGCGCCCAGCCAGGCGCCGGCGCTTATTTGCTCCAGCTGTCCTTCAAGCCCACGGTGCGGTTGAACACCGCCTTGTTGCCGGCCTGGTGGTCGTGGCGGTCGGTGACGAAGTAGCCCAGGCGTTCGAACTGGAAGCGGGACTCCGGTTCGGCCTTCAACACCGCGTCTTCGACGTAGGCGGTGACGACGCTCAGCGATTCGCCGTTCAGGAACTGGCGGAAATCGACATACTCGCCGTCTTCGCCGCGCACCGCGTCCGGACGCGGCTCGGTGAACAGACGCTCGTACCAGCGCACTTCGGCCTGGATCGCGTGTTCGGCGGACACCCAGTGAATCACGCCCTTGACCTTGCGGCCTTCCGGGTTCTTGCCCAGGGTGTCGTGGTCGATCGAACACTTCAGCTCAATGACCTCGCCAGCGGCGTCCTTGACCACTTCCTCGCACTTGATCACGTAGGAGTAGCGCAAGCGCACTTCGCCGCCGGCGGTCAGGCGCTGCCACTTGGGCGGCGGCACCTCGGCGAAATCATCCTGTTCAATCCAGATTTCGCGGGCAATCGGCACTTCTCGCTCGCCGAACTCCGGATGATGCGGATGAAAGGGCGCGCTGCGGCTGGCGGTCACGGCGGCGTCGTAGTTGGTCAACGTCACTTTCAAGGGTTTCACCACCGCCATCACGCGCGGAGAGTCGTTTTCCAGCGTCTCCCGCACCGCGCCTTCCAGCACGCTCATGTCAATGATGTTCTCGCCCTTGGACACGCCGATGCGTTGAGCGAACAGACGGATGCCGGCCGGGCTGAAGCCGCGGCGGCGCATGCCTTCCACCGTGGGCATGCGCGGGTCGTCCCAGCCGCTCACCAGGCCGTCGTGAACCAGCGCCTGCAGCTTGCGCTTGGAAGTCAGCGCGTACAACAGTTCCAGCCGCGAGAACTCGTACTGACGCGGATGGCAGCCGATGCTGATGTTGTCCAGCACCCAGTCGTACAAGGGGCGGTGGTCTTCAAACTCCAACGTGCACAAGGAGTGGGTAATGCCCTCGATGGCGTCGGAAATGCAGTGGGTATAGTCGTACATCGGATAGATGCACCACGCGTCGCCGGTACGGTGATGATGCGCGCGGCGGATGCGGTAGATCACCGGATCGCGCAGGTTCACGTTGCCGGAAGACATGTCTATTTTCAGGCGCAGCGTCTTGCTGCCGTCCGGGAACTCGCCGGCCCGCATGCGGGCGAACAGGTCCAGGTTCTCTTCCACGCCGCGCTCGCGGAACGGGCTGTTCTTGCCCGGCTCGGTCAGGCTGCCGCGGTACTGGCGCATTTCTTCGGCGTTCAGATCGCAGACGAAGGCTTTGCCGCTCTGGATCAACTCCACCGCGTAGCCGTAAAGCTGCTCGAAATAATCGGAGGCGAAACGGACGTTGCCGGCCCAGTGGAAGCCCAGCCACTCCACGCTGTCCTTGATCGACTGCACGAACTCGTCGGACTCTTTCTCCGGATTGGTGTCGTCCATGCGCAGATTGCACTCGCCCTTGTAATCATCGGCCAGGCCGAAGTTCAGGCAAATGGATTTGGCGTGACCGATGTGCAGGTAGCCGTTGGGCTCCGGCGGGAAGCGAGTGACGATGCCGCTGTGCTTGCCGGAAGCCAGGTCCTCGTCAATGATGTTGCGGATGAAATTGCTGACAACCGGCGCGTTGTTTTCCGTGCTCATTGTTTTGTGCAGTGCGATTATGACTAATCGAAGATTGTAACCGATTTCGCCCCGACTGGGAGCGGACCGGCCTCGCCCGCCTCCCGTTTGATCACCTTACACCAAGACCTTGCCCGTCAACTGCTCCAACAGCGCCAGCGGCGACTGTTGCGGCTGCGCCATCTCCGCCACCGGCAACCAGAAAGTCTGCTCCAGCATGAACTGACCGGACATCACCGCGTGAGACGCATGATCGGAGAAACAGACCCAGGCGCAGCCGGGCGGAAACGGCATGGTTTCCTGCGGACATTGGCGCTGGTAATCCAGATCCGCCTTCATCGCGTCGTGCAGATGCAACATGATGTGATCGTAAGCACTGCGCTTGCGCTTGGTGATCTTCAAAGCCGCCAGCAAGGCCGCCGAACCCGGCCATTGCCGCGGCACCCGCGGCAGCATGCGCCGCGCCATATCGGCAAAGGGCTCGCCCACCCGCCACACCCTGGGCTCGCCATGCGGGTTGATGTTGCAGAACACCCGCAGAATGCGTTCGCCGTAATTGGGGCGGGACGGAAACGCGTCCACATGCAGCCGGCTGTCGTCCTTGCGCCAGGACGTCCGGCGGTTCTCCACCCGCATCAACCGCAGGCTGGTGGGCGCAGCGCGCAGCTTGCCCTGATATTCCGGCAACAATCGCGCGGCCAGGTCCGCGGCGGCCCGCTGGTAACGCGAGATCAAGCCGCGCACCTCAGCCTCTCGTGCCGCGCCGCCCGCCACACCATGCAAGGCGCCGTTGTCCGGCTCCAGGCTGATGTTCTTGCGCTTGGGATCGGCGATGGCCGGGTCCAGCAAGCGCTCCTCCTCGGCCTGCAACTTGAAATCGAAACGGGGCAGATACAAAACCTTGCCCTGCTCCAATTCATCCACATAGCGGCCTTGCGCCGCCTCATCCACCAATACGATCTGGCTCGTCATATTGAGCTCCCACCTAATACAATGATTTCCCTCGCGGAAGGAGCGGCGGATATAAGGGACTGGCGCCCAGGCCGGCCCGACTTTACCTGCCTCTCTCCTCCGGCCCCGCCATGGCGGCCGCTCGGCAAGCCGTTTCCGGCCTGGCGAATGGGCCGCTAGGATACGCCTGCGGCAGGGGAATGTCATGCGGGAACCCCGGCGTCCCGTTCCTGCGGCCAGGACGCGCAGCGCCTTGATTTTGATAAGCAAAACCTCCCCTCCGGCAAAACCCTACTGCAACCAAGGCAATTCCCAATAAAAAACAAGCGCTTATTCCACAAGCAAGGCGCAACTATGGCATAATGTCGGGTTGCTCGAACTTCAGTCCATTGCCAGCATGACGACCGCACACGCCGCCAAACCGATCACCTCCTACCGCAAGTACTGGGCCAGCCGCTTCGGCCCCGCCCCGTTCCTGCCGATGACCCGCGCCGAAATGGACCAGCTGGGCTGGGATTCCTGCGACATCATCCTGATCACCGGCGACGGTTATATCGACCACCCCAGCTTCGGCATGGCGCTGGTGGGCCGGCTGCTGGAAGACCAGGGCTTCCGCGTGGGCATCATCTCCCAGCCGGACTGGCACTCCGCGGACGCCTTCCGCGAACTGGGCAAGCCCAATCTGTTCTTCGGCGTCACCGCCGGCAATATGGACTCGATGATCAACCGCTACACCGCGGACCGCCGTCCGCGCTCGGACGACGCCTACACCCCGCACGCCGCGGCCAACAAACGGCCGGACCGCGCCGTCACCGTCTACGCTCAACGCTGCCGCGAGGCCTACCCCGGCGTGGGCGTGATGGTGGGCAGCATTGAGGCCAGCCTGCGCCGCATCGCCCACTACGACTACTGGAGCGAGAAAGTGCGCCCGTCGGTGCTGATCAACTCCAAGGCCGACCTGCTGCTGTACGGCAACGCCGAGCGCGCGTTGGTGGAAGTGGCGCACCGCGCCGCCAGGGGCGAAAAGCTCAGCGAGATCCGCGATGTGCGCGGCACCGCCTTCATCGTGCCGCACGGCTGGCATCCGGACGAAGAATGGCAGGAGATGGATTCCAGCGTGGTGGATCTGCCGGGCAAGGTGGACGCCCACCTCAACCCTTACCAGGAAATCCCGGAACAGGCGGCCGAAGCCACCAAGGACCAGGACCCGTCCAAACCGCAAGTCATCCGCATCGAATCGCGCGAAGAGCGCCTGGCCAAGCGCCGCGCCGAACGCGCCAAGACCGTGATCCGCATTCCGGCCTACGAGGCCGTGGCCCACGACCCGGTGCTGTACGCCCACGCCAGCCGCACCCTGCATCTGGAATCCAACCCCGGCAACGCCCGTGCGCTGGTGCAGATGCACGGCGAGCGCGACGTGTGGCTGACCCCGCCGCCCATTCCGCTCTCCACCGAGGAAATGGACCACGTTTACGGCCTGCCCTACGCCCGCAACCCGCACCCCAGCTACGGCGACGCCAATATCCCGGCCTGGGAAATGATCAAATACTCGGTCAACATCATGCGCGGCTGTTTCGGCGGCTGTACCTTCTGCTCCATCACCGAGCACGAAGGCCGCATCATCCAGAGCCGTTCCGAGGAGTCCATCCTCAAGGAAATCGAGGAAATCCGCGACAAAACCCCGGGCTTCACCGGCCACATCTCGGACCTGGGCGGCCCCACGGCCAATATGTACCGCCTCTCCTGCAAGGACCCGAAGATCGAGCGCTCCTGTAGGAAGCTGTCCTGCGTGTTCCCGGACATCTGTGAAAACCTGAACACCGACCACAGCCACCTGATCCAGCTTTACCGCAAGGCGCGCGCGCTGCCGGGCGTGAAGAAGATCAACATCCAGTCCGGCCTGCGCTACGACCTGGCCGTGCGTTCGCCCGAGTACATCAAGGAATTGGTGCAGCACCATGTAGGCGGCTATCTGAAGATCGCCCCGGAACACACCGAGGACGGTCCGCTGTCCATGATGATGAAACCAGGCATGGGCGCGTACGACAAGTTCAAGGAACTGTTCGAACGCTTCAGCCGCCAGGCCGGCAAGGAACAGTATTTGATCCCCTACTTCATCGCCGCCCACCCCGGCACCAGCGACGAAGACATGATGAACCTGGCGCTGTGGCTGAAGAAGAACAACTTCCGCCTGGATCAGGTGCAAACCTTCACCCCCACGCCGATGGCGATGGCCACCACCATGTGGCACACCCGCCGCAATCCGCTGAAGCGCTTGAGCCGCAGCTCGGAAAAAGTGGACGTGGTGCGCGACGGCTACCGCCGCAAACTGCACAAGGCCTTTCTGCGCTATCACCACCCGGACAACTGGCAGATCCTCCACGACGCGCTGCTCAATATGGGCCGCGGCGACCTGATCGGCCACAGCAAGCACTGCCTGATTCCGCCGACGCCGCCGGGCGACAAGGCCGCCGCCGTGCGCCACCGCATGGGCGCGCCGCTGTCGCGCAACAAGGCCCCAGGCCAGCGCGCCGCCGCCCCCGCCGGACACGGACAGCGCGGCAAGCCCGCGCAGGCCAAAGCCACGGCCAAGCCCGCCGCCGGCAAAGCGCCGGCCGGACGCGGCAAGCCCATGAGCAAACCGGGCGGAAAACCAGCAGGCGCCGGCAAGGGCCGCAGCCGTTAAACCCAGCCGCCCACGGGCGGCTTTTTGCCGGCCGGCGGCCGGGCACTTTGCCCCGCCGCCGGCGTCTCAATCCCATACCCCGCCCAGCGAGCCCGCCATGATCCACATCGACTTCGACCACAGCTACGCCCGCGACCTGCCCGACGCCTGCGCGCCGGTCAAGCCCGACGCCCCGCCCGCGCCGGCCCTGCTGTACTGGAACGCCGCGCTGGCGGAAGAACTGGGCCTGGACAGCGGCCAGGCCGACGCCGCGGAGCTGGCCGCCGCCTTCTCCGGCGCCGCGCTGCCGGCCGGCGCCAAGCCGGTGGCCCAAGCCTATGCCGGCCATCAGTTCGGCGGTCTGTCCCCATCACTGGGCGACGGCCGCGCGCTGCTGCTGGGCGAAGTCATGGACCGCAACGGCCAGCGCCGCGACATCGCCTTCAAGGGCAGCGGCCGCACCCCGTTCTCGCGCCGCGGCGACGGCAAGGCCGCGGTGGGGCCGATGCTGCGCGAACTGATCATAGGCGAAGCCATGCACGCGCTCGCCATCCCCAGCACCCGCGCGCTGGCCGTGGCCGCCACCGGCGAAACCGTCTACCGCGAACAGGCGCTGCCCGGCGCGGTGCTGACCCGCGTCGCCGCCAGCCACCTGCGCGTCGGCACCTTCCAGTACTTCGCCCTCCGCGGCGAGCGCGACATGCTGCGTCGGCTGGCCGATTACACCCTGGCGCGCCACTACCCCGAACTGGCCGACGCCGAACAGCCCTATCTGGCGCTACTGCAAGCGGCGGCGGAACGCCAGGCGGAACTGATCGCCCGCTGGATGCACGCCGGCTTCATCCACGGCGTGATGAACACCGACAATATGGCGCTCAGCGGCGAAACCATAGACTACGGCCCCTGCGCCTTCATGGACGTCCACCACCCGTCCACCGTGTTCAGCTCCATAGACAGCGGCGGCCGCTACGCCTACGGCAACCAGCCGGCCATCGCCCAATGGAATTTGGCCCGGCTGGCGGAAACCCTGCTGCCGCTGCTGGACCCGGACGAACCGAAAAACGCGGTGCCGGCGGCCACCGCCGTCATCGAAGGCTTCACCGAGCGCTACCAGGCCCACTGGCTGCAACAGGCGCGCCGCAAGCTGGGCCTGAACCAGGCTCAGGACATCGACCAGGAACTGGCCGAAGACTGGCTGGCGCTGCTGGCGCGCCAGGACGCCGACCACACTCTGGCCTGGCGCCGGCTGGCCGACGCCGCCGAAGGCCAAGACCAAACACTGACCCAGCTCTTCAACGACCCCGCCGCCGCCGAACCGTGGCTGGCGCGCTGGCGCCAGCGGCTGGACGCCGAACCGCAAGCCGCCGCCGAACGCGCCGCCGCGCTGCGCCAGGCCAACCCGCTCTACATCCCGCGCAACCACCTGGTGGAAGAAGCGCTGGCCGCCGCCAGCGACCACGGCGACATGGGTCCGACGCTGGCGCTGCTGGACGTGTTGCGCCAGCCCCTCACCGAACGCGCCGGCCTGGAGCGCTACACGCTGCCGGCCGCGCCGGAAGTGGCACAGGGATATCGGACCTTCTGCGGTACCTAAGCATTTCCTGACGCGGCAAGGGCAAGCCAGGCGGCTTGCCCTTGTCATGCGTTCACGCCACATCCTTCTAGCCCTGGCTCAAAACGGCCGACACTGCCCCGCGGCATTGACCGTCCTCTAGCACGCTGCTAGATTCGCCATGGTGCTGAACACACCTGTCAGGCGAAACCCGCGCTCGTCAGTCGCGGCTTCTCAGTCCTATTCCGAACGCACCGTTAAAGTGACCCCGGAACGGCATGTCAGGCGTTCATCATGGATAAACATTCCATCCCCGCTGCCCCTCTCTCCAAACTAGAAACCGCGGACGCGCTGGCCAACGGCCTGGAAGCGCTGGATTTGCCGCGCCCGGATCTGGCGCAGCTTAAGGGCCTGTGTCTGGCGGCCGCCTGGATTGCCGACAAGTCCCATAATTATCTGGAGGCAATGTGGCAGGAGGAGACCCGTAGCGGGACCATGCGGTTCTGAACCGGCCGCTGAACGGAAAAGGCGCAAGGCTTGATGCCTTGCGCCTTGCAATTGGCCACTCTTGCAGACTGCTCAACAGCCTTCAAGCCAGCCGTATCTCCATCACATCGTCGTCCATCACAAAGCCGTTGCCAATATCGAACACCGCCTGCTCCCGCAAGGTAAAACCACGCTGCTTATACACCGCGATGGCGCCGGCGTTGTGCTTGTTCACCGTCAAGACCAGGGTATGGCAGCCGCGCTGCCGCGCCGCCTGTTCCACTGCGTCCAGCATATAAGCGCCCAGGCCGCGGCCGCGCGTCTCCGCCAATAAATACAGCTGCTCCAGCTTCATCTCCCCCGGCGTCGCCGTCAGCGCGTAGCTGCAATAGCCCACCGCCCGGCCATCCAGCTTCAATAGCCCAAACCAGCGATCCGGCGCGTCCAGATAGGCGGACAGCTTTTCCGGTACATAACGGCCGGCCAGCATGTATTCGATCTGCTCGCGGCTGATCATGCTGATGAAATGCTGGTGCCAAATCTCGTCGGCCAGCTTGGCCAAGGTGGGAAAATCGGCGGCGGTTAACGGTTCCAGGCAAATGTTTTGGCTCATGCGCGGCACTCTCCAGTTTTCATAGGGTCACTCACTGACAATGCGGACAAATGCCGGTATTCACAAGTCCAAGGCCCGCCAGTTTGGCGCGGCCGTTTCACCCAACCCAACAAGACAGTTGGAATACAAACATCATAAAATGGCGGCCCTTGCCAGCCGCCCACCTTCCCGTAGCGAGACCCCATGCACTTCATCTTCGATATCGACGGCACCCTTTGCTTCAACGGCAGAACCATCAGCCCGGCCATCCAGGACGCGCTGGACAGCCTGCGCCGGCACGGCCACCAGCTCGGCTTCGCCTCCGCCCGTCCCTACCGCGACATCCTGCCCTTGCTGGACACCCGCTTTCACGACACGCTGATCATCGGCGCCAACGGCGCGATGAGCCATCAGCAAGGCCAGCTGCGCCGGCTGACCCCCATCCCGGACCCGGTGTTCGCCGACATCACCCAACTGGCGCAGCGCTTTGCCGCGTCCTACCTGGTGGACCTGTGCTGGGACTACCACTACAGCGGCGACGCCAGCCATCCCTTCCTCAGCAAGGTGGACCCCGGCAAGCTGGCCAAGCGCGTCGGCGCCGAACACATCCGCCAGCCGGCCAAATTGCTGATCACCGCCTGCGCCGACGTCCCCGGCCTGCACCGGGAACTGGACGCCCACGCCGGTGTGGAACTGCACCACCACTCCGACGAACAGATCTTCGACATCACCGCCACCGGCGTTAGCAAGATGGCGGCGCTGCGCCAATGCGGCATCGCCGCCGAGGAACTGATCTGCTTCGGCAACGACAACAACGACGTCAGCATGTTCCTGGAGGCTGGCCACTCGGTGCAGGTGGGCTCCCATCCGCGGCTAGCCGAGCTGGCCAGCGAGCGGCTGCCGCTGGGCCAGGACATCGAAGCGCGGCTGGTGGACACCATCTCGCGGCTGAGCCGCGAGCGCGCGCCGGCGCGGCGGGATTGAAAAAACGCGCTCCGCCGAGGATAAAGAAGGTAAGAGCCGCTCACAAAACGCCTGACGTCGCGTTGTACCGACTTGCCTCAGGTGCTCTGCGCAATTTTGTGAGCGGCTCCAAATAGGTTCCCGCAGTCTCCCTGCCCGCCTCAACCCCGTGGAGCGCCCATGGCCGCCACCTTGAAGCTGTCCGAACTGATCAGCTCGCTCAGCTACGCGCTGGACATCACCGAAGGCCAGCCCGAGGGCCACTGCATCCGCAGCTGCTGGATAGGCATGCATATCGGCCAATACATCGATCTGCCGCCGCAGCGGCTATGGGATTTGTACTACGCCATCCTGCTCAAGGACCTGGGCTGCAGCAGCAACGCGGCGCGCATTTGCGAGCTGTACCAAACCGACGACCGCAGCTTCAAACAAGACTTCAAGCAAGTGGGCGCCAGCCTGCCGCAAATGCTGGGCTTCGTATTCAAGAACACCGGCACCCACAGCGCGGGCTGGACGCGGCGCGCGGCCTCCGTGCTCAAAGTGCTGCGCCACGGCCGGGCGATGGCGGACGAACTGATCAACACCCGCTGCCACCGCGGCGCCGACATCGCCCGCCAGCTGCGCTTCAATGAAAACGTGGCGCGCGGCATCCAATCGCTAGACGAACACTGGGACGGCTCCGGCCGGCCGCTGGGCCTGCGCGGCGACGCCATTCCGCTGAACTCCCGCATCGCCCTGCTGGCCCAGGTGATAGACGTGTTCCACATCACCCACGGCCGCCAGGCGGCGCTGGACCAAGCCTTGCGCCGCGCCGGCGGCTGGTTCGATCCGGAACTGGTGGCCGCCTTCCGTCGGGTGAGCGCCAGGCCGGACTTCTGGCGGCAGCTGGAAGCCGACGACATCGACCAGGCAGTGCTGCGACTGGAGCCGGCCCAATGCGCGGTGCCGCTCGACGAGGACTATCTGGACGAGATCGCCGAGGGTTTTGGCCAGGTGGTGGATTCCAAAAGCCCGTTCACCGCCGGCCACAGCCAAAGAGTGGGCCATTACGCAGACCAGATCGCCGCGGAGCTGGAACTGGGCCAGGCGCGGCGGCGCTGGCTGAAACGCGGCGCGCTCCTGCACGACGTGGGCAAGCTGGGCGTCAGCAACACCATATTGGACAAGCCCGGCAAGCTGGAGGCGGACGAATGGGAGGCGGTCAAACGCCACGCCGGCTACACCGAGGCCATCCTGGGCCGCATCGAACACTTCGCCGAACTGGCCTGGGTGGCCGGCGCCCACCACGAGCGCCCGGACGGCGGCGGCTACCCGCGTGGCCTGTCCGGAGACGCCATCGCGCTGGAAACCCGCATCATCACCGCCGCGGACATCTTCGACGCCATCAACGCGGAACGCCCCTACCACCCGGCCACCCCCGCGCCGCAAACCCTGGACATCATGCGCCAGCATCTGGGCAGCGCCATCGACCCCGCCTGCTTCGCCGCGCTGGAACAAGTGCTGCGCCAGGAAGGCGCCTTGTCTTAAGCGCATGAAAAAACCGCCGGCGCGAAGCCGGCGGTTTTAGTGGCGATCAGCGGTTTTCACTCCAACTGCTCGTTCAGTTTGAGCTTGCCCACCAGCCAGGTGTGATCGTAGCTGACGATCTCGAACGGGTTGCCGAAAGGGTCGACGAAGGACAGCGAGCAGAAGAAGCGATGGTCGCGCACGGAATCCCGAGCTATGGTCTGGCCGTCGCGATTGGTGACGCGTTCGCCGGCCAGCTGGTCTATCCACTCCAGAAAATCCTGGCCGCTCACCACAAAGGCGATGTCGCCCTGATGGTTGGCCGCCCCGCTCTTGTCTTCGCTTACCGCCAGGCGCACCGCCCCGTTGGCGTTGGCCAGCATTACCGCTCCGTGCGGGCCTTCGCGCATGTGCTTATAGCGCGGGTCCGGGGCCATGGCCAGCACGCGCTGATACCATTTCAGGGCCTTGGGCACGTCAGTCACACGAATGTGGATGTGATCGATCTTGCCTAAAGTCAGCATGACTTCCTCATATTGTTTTTGATGCGATGGCCCTTGGGCGACGCGCCGTCCAGCTGGGCGGCGACGCTGTTCGCCCCTTGCCGCCGCCGGTATTTCTTTATAACAGCAAGCTGTCTATCCGCGCATTGTACTTGATTGCCATCAGGCTTGCTCGCGCTGCAACAAGGGCTGCAAATAGCGCCCGGTATGGCTGACCGGATTGGCCGCCACTTGTTCCGGCGTGCCGGTGGCGATGATCTGGCCGCCGCCGGCGCCGCCTTCCGGCCCTAGGTCGATTAGCCAGTCCGCGGTTTTGACCACGTCCAGATTGTGCTCGATCACCACCACGGTGTTGCCGCTTTCACGTAGGCGGTGCAGTACTTGCAACAGCAGATCGATGTCATGGAAATGCAGGCCGGTGGTGGGTTCGTCCAGAATGTACAAGGTGCGGCCGGTGTCGCGCTTGGACAACTCCAGCCCCAGCTTGACGCGCTGGGCCTCGCCGCCGGACAGGGTGGTGGCGCTTTGCCCCAGCCGGATGTAGCCCAGGCCCACTTCCATCAGGGTGCGCAGCTTGCGCGCCACGGTGGGCACCACGCTGAAGAACTCCAGCGCCTGCTCCACCGTCATTTCCAGCACTTCGTGGATGTTCTTGCCCTTGTATTGCACTTCCAGGGTTTCGCGGTTGTAGCGCTTGCCGTGGCAAACGTCGCAGGGCACGTAGACATCGGGCAAGAAGTGCATTTCCACCTTGATCATGCCGTCGCCCTGGCAGGCTTCGCAGCGGCCGCCTTTGACGTTGAAGGAGAAGCGGCCCGGGCCATAACCGCGCTCGCGCGACAGCGGCACGCCGGCGAACAGCTCGCGGATGGGGGTGAACAAGCCGGTGTAGGTGGCCGGGTTGGAGCGCGGGGTGCGGCCGATCGGGCTTTGGTCGACGTTGATCACCTTGTCCAGCTGCTTCAGGCCCTGGATGTCCTGGTAGGCGGCCGGCTCTTCGCTGGCGCCGTTGAGCTCGCTCGCGGTGATCTTGTACAGGGTGTCGTTGATCAGCGTGGATTTGCCGGAGCCGGACACGCCGGTAATGCACACCAACATGCCCAGCGGCAGTTCCAGGGTGACGTTCTTGAGGTTGTTGCCGCTGGCGCCGATCAGACGCAGCATGCGCTCCGGGTCCACCTCGCGGCGCTCTCCGCCCAGCGCGATGCGGCGGCGGCCGGACAAGTAGTCGCCGGTGATGGAATGGCCGCAAGCGGCCACTTCGGCCGGGGTGCCGGCGACCAGCACTTCGCCGCCGTGCTCGCCTGCGCCCGGCCCCATGTCCACCAGATAGTCCGCGGCGCGGATGGCGTCTTCGTCGTGCTCGACCACGATTACGCTATTGCCCAGATCGCGCAGCCGCATCAAGGTGGCCAGCAGGCGGTCGTTGTCGCGCTGATGCAGGCCGATGGACGGCTCGTCCAGCACGTACATCACGCCGGTGAGGCCGGAGCCGATCTGGCTGGCCAGACGAATGCGCTGCGCCTCCCCGCCGGACAGGGTGTCCGCGGAGCGGGACAGATTGAGGTAGTCCAAGCCCACATTATTGAGGAAGGACACCCGCTCGCTGATTTCCTTGACGATTTTTTCCGCCACCGCCTGCTTCTGACCGCTGAACGCCAGTTGGGCGAAGAAGAGCGCGGTGTCCTTCAGCGGCATCTGGTTGATCTCGTACAGGGTCTTGTCGCCGATGAAAACGTGGCGCGCTTCCAGACGCAAGCGCGAGCCCTGGCAATGCGGGCAAGGCTGGTTGTTCTGGTACTTGGCCAGTTCTTCGCGCACCGCCGAGGAATCGGTTTCGCGGTAGCGCCGCTCCAGATTGGGGATGATGCCCTCAAACGGGTGCGCGCGGCTGAACTTGGTGCCCTTCTCCGACATATAGCTGAATTCGATGCTGTCGCGGCCGGAGCCGTGCAGCACCACATTGCGCACTTTTTCCGGCAGGTCTTCAAAGGCGAGCTCCGCCACGGAGAAGCCGTAATGCTCGCCCAGCGACATCAGCATCTGAAAATAGAACTGGTTGCGCTTGTCCCAACCCTTGATCGCGCCGGCGGCCAGGCTCAATTCCGGATGCGCCACCACGCGGCGCGGATCGAAGAAAGTAATTTCACCCAGGCCGTCGCACTTGGGGCAGGCGCCCATCGGGTTGTTGAAGGAGAACAGCCGCGGCTCCAGTTCCGGCAGGCTGTAGGAACACACCGGGCAGGCGAACTTGGCGGAGAACCAATGCTCTTCGCCCTTATCCATTTCCACGGCGATGGCGCGGCCTTCGGCGTGGCGCAGCGCGGTTTCGAAACTTTCCGCCAGCCGCTGCTTCATGTCTTCGCGCACCTTCAGGCGGTCTATCACCACTTCGATGGTGTGCTTCTTGTTCTTGTCCAGCTTCGGCACGGCGTCGATTTCAAACACTTCGCCGTCCACGCGCACCCGCACAAAGCCCTGGGCGCGCAGGTCTTCAAACAGATCAAGATTCTCGCCCTTGCGGCCGACGATGACCGGGGCCAGGATCATCACCCGGCTTTCCTCCGGCAGCGCCAGCACATGGTCCACCATCTGACTGACGGTTTGCGAAGACAGCGGCACGCCGTGCTCCGGGCAGTGCGGCTCGCCCACCCGCGCGTACAGCAGGCGCAAGTAGTCGTGAATTTCGGTGACGGTACCGACGGTGGAGCGCGGATTGTGGCTGGTGGCCTTCTGTTCGATGGAGATCGCCGGAGACAGGCCTTCAATCAGGTCCACGTCCGGTTTTTCCATCAATTGCAGGAACTGGCGCGCATAGGCGGACAGGCTTTCCACGTAGCGGCGCTGACCTTCCGCGTACAGGGTGTCGAAGGCCAGCGAGGATTTGCCGGAGCCGGACAAACCGGTAATCACGATCAATTGGTGGCGGGGCAAATCCAGGTTGATGTTCTTCAGATTGTGCGTGCGTGCGCCGCGAATGCGAATGCTGTCCATATTGGAGCGTAACTCACCGTCGGTCAGGGAACCTGTTAATATACCTGACTTGGCAAGTCTGACTCCACCAGATCTTTAACGCGCGGCGTCATCCGGAACGGCGCCGGACCGTTACTAGAACCATGGGGCGCGGCCCTCAGGCCGCAGCCCGCCAGCAACACAAACGACGCACACAAGAATGAACGCAACAGAACTCCGGGCCAGCCTTGGCCTCGCCGGCATCTACGCCCTGCGCATGCTGGGCATGTTCCTGATCCTGCCGGTATTCGCCCTGTACGCCCAAACCCTGGAAGGCGCGGACAACCACACGCTGATCGGCATCGCGCTGGGCAGTTACGGCCTGACCCAGGCCCTGCTGCAACTGCCGCTGGGCATGCTGTCCGACAAGATAGGCCGCAAAAAGGTGATTTACGGCGGCTTGCTGCTGTTTGCGCTGGGCAGCTTCGTCGCCGCCGGCGCGCACGACATCGCCACCCTGACCGTGGGCCGAGTCATTCAGGGCGCCGGCGCCATTTCCGCCGCCATCACCGCGCTGCTGGCGGACCTGACCCGCGAGGAAAACCGCACCAAGGCGATGGCGATGATAGGCATGTCCATCGGCACCACCTTCGCCGCCAGCCTGGTGCTGGGGCCTCTGCTGGCCAAGTACATCGGCGTCAACGGCATTTTCGCGCTCACCGGCGCGCTGTCGCTGGCGGCGTTGATCGGCGTCTGGCTGATCATTCCGGACCCGGTCAGCTCGCGTTTTCACTCTGACACCGAAGCCAACGCCAAGCGGCTGCCCGCGGTCTTGAAAGACCCGCAACTGCTGCAACTGAATTACGGCATCTTCGCGCTGCACGCGGCGCAGATGGCGATGTTCGTCACCATTCCCTTCGCGCTGATCAAGACCGCCCATCTGGACAAGACCCAACACTGGCAGGTGTATCTGCCGGTAACGGTAATCGGCTTCCTGCTAATGGTGCCGGCCATTATCTACGGTGAGAAAAAAGCCAGGCTCAAACAAGTGTTCGTCGGTGCCATCGCGCTGATGACCGCCGCCCAGATGGGCATGGCGATGGCGCTGGACAGCTTCTGGCAGATCGTGATCTGGCTGGGCTTGTATTTCATCGCCTTCAATATCCTGGAAGCCACGCTGCCCTCATTGATTTCCAAGATCGCTCCGGCCGATGCCAAGGGAACCGCGATTGGCGTGTATAATACCGCCCAATCCCTTGGCCTGTTCTTGGGCGCGGCGGCCGGCGGCTGGTTGTACACCCGCTTCGGTCCGGTCGGCGTGTTCGGCTTCACCAGCCTGCTGATGCTGACCTGGCTGCTGTGGTCGCTGGCCATGCGGCCTCCCAAGCCGGTGCGCTCGGTGATGTTTCACATTGGCGAGGACTGGCGGGGCGACGCCGGCGACCTGTCCCGCCAATTGGCCGGCGTGGCCGGCGTGCATGAAGCCGTGGTCGTGTTGGAAGACCGCGTGGCCTATCTGAAGGTATCGCAGCGGCAGTGGGACGAAGCGACGGTGCAGCGCCTGATCGGAGCCACCTTCTGAACTGCGGCGACAGGCCAAATATTTAGATTTTTATTCGGAGACATCGATGAACAGCATCACCTTTGACGGCCGTCTGGCCGCCGACGCCGAACTGCGCTACACCCCCAGCGGTGAGCCGGTACTGTCGTTCCGCGTAGCCAGCGACATCGGCTTTGGCGAGCGCAAGAGCACCAACTGGTTCAGCTGCCAGGTATGGGGCAAGCGCGGTGAATCGCTGAAGAACTACCTGGCCAAAGGCCAGCAAGTCACCGTTTACGGCCAACTGACCCTGCGCGAATGGCAGGACAAGGAGGGCAACAAGCGCTTGTCCCCGGACGTGCGCGTCAACGAATTGAGCCTGCAAGGCGGCCGCAACGAGATGGGCGGCTCCGGCGGCGGAATGAGCGGAGGCGGCATGGACGACGGCTACGGCTACAACGCCCCGGCCCCGCGCCAGGAGGCCCCGGCCGCGCCGCGCCGCCAAGAACCGCGCCCGGCGCCCAAGCAGCTGGACGATATGGACGACGACATTCCGTTCTGATCCTCCCGGATCGTCAACTGTCGCACAAGACCGAAATGCACGGCGCCCTCAGCGGATGGCGTCGGACTTCGGTCTTTTTCTTTGCGCGTCGAATTCAATTCTCCGCCGCCCCCCGGCCACAGGCGTCAACCGGATGGGGTAGCAGCCCAAGCGCCTTTCTTGCCCGCGCGTCAGCGCCGCCTCCCATTTACCGCCCCGCGGCATAATCGCCCCGCCCGCCTTCCCAGCCAGCACAAGTTTGCTGCAACGCACCGTTTTGCCGTAGAGCTGCCATAGCCTTTAAACGCGCGCATTGAGCAAGATTAATGTTTTGTCGGCTCTCTAAAAATGTGCGTTTGCACAAATGAGACAAATCTCTCTTGCCGACATATGTCGAGTGAATTTTCCTGTGTCAATTTCATGCCGTATTGATATAATTTCCGCGTATTATCAAAACGACATATTCGGCCTGTCTTATACGACATGTGCAGGGCAACCATGAAAAACGCCATAACACGCACCTATCATCCCCGGCCACGCCAATCCACGGCGTCGCCGACAGATCCTCCCTTCCCCGCGCCCATCTGCCGCCAGTAAACCAAGCCATGCACCAAGAACATTTTTACGATCTCGCGAGCTAAGGCGAGACAAGGCGAAAACCGCTGAGAAAGCGGAATGTACACAGGGTACATGAGCATTTCGAAGCGGCACTCACCTTGTCACGTCTCACAACACGCAGCAGATCGTAAACAGGTTCTAAGGGCGGCTAGCAAACCCCTGATGCTACGTTGCGTCGACCTCCCGCACTCAAGTACTGCCTGCGTCGTCGCGCCTTGCCTCAGCCGTGAAACTGACAATGTCTGCCGCTCTAAAGCCGCCATAGCGGAACGCGCGCTTTTTCAGCCTTTGTAACCGCGCCCCTATCCGTCATTAATCTAACTTTAAATATATTAAATCAACTGTAAATACAATATATTGGAAATATCATGCTAGAAGATCAATCAATCTGCCCGCTGAGCGCCGCTCAGCAAGAAGTCTGCCTCGCCATCGGCCAAGAAGGCCGCAACCTTCATTATCACCTGTGCGATGTGATCGAATTCAACGGCGATTTGCAAACGCCCTTGCTGGAACAGGCCATCAGAACCGTGTGCCAACAGGTGGACACCCTGCGCGCCGCTTTCGAAACGGACCCGGCCACCGGGCAATACCGGCAACGCCTCCGCCCCAAACTGCACGACGCCTATTTTTCCTGGCACGACCTGTCCGCCAAACCGGACCCGGAGCAGGCCTACTCGGCCATGCTGGAAGAACTGCTGGCCGACGATATGGATCTGGCCGGGCAACCCCTGATCCGCTATCTGATCGTCAAACTGGCCGATCGTCGCCACCGCATGATAGAGCTGGGCTCCCACCTGGTGGTGGACGGTTTCGGTCACGCCATCTTGTTCAAACACATCACCGACTGCTATGTCCGGCTAGCGCGCGGAGAAGCCATCGAGCCGCTGCCAGCGCAGCCGCTAAGCCAAGTGTTCGAAGCGGAGCAGGCCTACCGCCAGAGCGAGTCCTATCTCAAGGACCAATCTTACTGGCGCCAGTATTGCCTGGATCTTCCCGACCCCACCCAGCTGGTGCCCGGCGACGCGCCCCTGCGCAAGCTGAACCGCCTGCGCAAGGCCTTCTCCGGCGCAGCGGTGGACGGGCTGCGGGAAACCGCCTCCCTGCATCGGCTTCGCCTGTCCAGCGTGCTGCTGGCCGCCTGCGCCGCCTATCTTCACAGAATGACCGGACAAAACGAGCTGGCCGTGGGCATGCCGGTGGCGGCCCGTCAGTTGAAAGCCCTTCGCGAGATTCCGGCCATGGTGGCCAACATCCTGCCGCTGCGCATCTCGTTTACGCCGGAATCCACAGTGCTGTCGGTCGCGGCGGATATCCAACGCCAGTTGCGGCGCCATCTGCTGCATCAGGGCTACCGCTCGGAAGCCATGATCCGCGACCTGTACGCGGAGCGCGGCCACAAGCCGCTGTTCAACACCCTGCTTAATATCGTGGCTTATGACCAGGAAGTGGACTTCGACGGCTGCGAAGCCACGGTTCAGAACGTCGCCAACGGCCCCGCCGATCATCTCGGCATAGACATCTTCGACCGCAACGCCGACGGCCGGCTGGAGATAGGCTTCAACGCCAACGCCGATCTCTACCCGCTCGAAGCGCTGGAGCTGCATTACGCGCGGATGACTTTATTGCTGGAACGTTTCGTCGACGCGCCGGAAACCCTCGCCGCGGACTACCCATTGCTGCTGCCCGGCGAGCGCGAGCGCTGCTACCCGCTGCCGGCGCGCGCCGATGCGCCGCCGGTCTTCGCCGACGCCTTCGCCGCCTCCGCGCGGAGCCACGGCCACCTGCCGGCCCTGCGCCAGGGCGAGCGCGAACTCAGCTACGTCGAGCTGGACGACCGCGCCGACCGCCTGGCCAGCCTGCTGCTGGCGCGCGGCGTGCGGCCCGGCGACGACGTCGCCGTGATCGTGTCGCGCAGCGTCGAATGGGCGGTTGCGGCGGTGGCGCTGTTCAAGCTCGGCGCCGGTTATGTGCCGGTTGATCCCGACCTGCCGGAAGCCCGCATCGACTACATCCTGGCCGACGCCGCGCCGGCCGCGGTCATCGTCGCCGCCGGCGGCGCCGTCAAAACCGAGCTTGCGCCGGAGAAACTGCTGTTCCTGGACGCCGCGGCGCTGGACGCGCTGCCGCCTGCCGCTCTCCCGCTCCCCCGCGTGGCCCCCTCCGCGCCGGGCTATCTGATCTACACCTCGGGCTCCACCGGCAAACCCAAGGGCGTGGAAGTGACTCACCGCAACCTGGTGCCCATCGCGGACACCGCCATCCGGGCGGCTGGGCTGCAAGCCGGCCAGCGCGTGCTGCAATTCATCGCAGCCGGTTTCGACATGTCGGTTCTGGAAATCATGATGACGCTGCTGGCCGGCGCCACCCTGGTCCTCTGCGATAAAGTCTCCAGCGCGCCCGGCAAGCCGCTGGCCTCGCTGGTGAAACGGGAAAACATCAAACTGCTGGTGATGACGCCCAGCCTGCTGGCCTATCACCAGACCGAGGACTTCCCTCGGGACACCGTCCTGATGCTGGGCGGAGAACCGTGCACGCCGGCGCTGCTGGCGCGCTTCTCCCACTGCCGCCTGCTCAATGTTTACGGCCCGACCGAAACCTCCTTCGCCACCTCAATCAACGCCGACTACGGCGACGGCGACCTGTCCATCGGCCCCGCTACCGCCAACACCCGGCTCTACGTGGTGGACCCGCGGCAACGGCTGCTGCCGCCCGGGGCCTGGGGAGACATGTTCATCGGCGGCCCCGGCGTGGCCCGCGGCTACCGCAACAGCCCGGAGCTGACGGCCAAAGGCTTCGTTCCCGATCTGCTGAACCCCGACGACACCATGTACCGAGCCGGCGACCGCGTATTCTTCGACCACGCCGGCCGCATTCACTATCAGGGCCGCCAGGACAACCAGATCAAGCTGCGCGGGCTGCGCATCGAGCTGGACGAGATCAAAAACGCCCTGCTAGGTTGCGGCGGCGTAGAGGACGCCGTCGCCTTGCTGCGAGACCTGCCGCACGGCCCGGCCATCGTCGGCTATGTGGCCAACCAGCAGTTGGAGCTAGACAGCGAGGGGCTGAAACAGGCGTTGAGCCGTCAATTGCCCCATCACATGATCCCCAGCGTCATCATGGTGGTGCCGGCCTTCCCGCTAACGCCCAACGGCAAGCTGGCCACCAGCGAACTGCCCACGCCGACGCGGCAGGACGACGGCGAACAAGCACCGCCGCGCACTCCGGAAGAAGAGATCATGTGCCGCCTGTTCGCGACGGCGCTGGAATGCGGCGAGGTCTACGCCAATCAGAATTTCTTCGCGCTGGGCGGGCATTCGCTGCTGGGTCTGCAGCTGATCAACAACATCAGGGAAACCTTCGGCGTCTCCCTGGGCATCGCCGACTTCCTGGCCGCCCCCACGCCGCGCCAGCTGGCTCAGCGCCTGGAGCGGCCAGCCGCTTTCAGCGATCCCTTCGACGCCATGCTGCCGCTGCGCGTCCAGGGCGGCCGGCCGCCGCTGTTCTGCATCCATCCGGGCGGCGGCATCGCCTGGCCCTATGCCGGCCTGCTGCCCTTCCTGCCCGAGGATCAGCCGCTGTACGCCATCCAGTCGCCGATACTGCGCGATCCGGACCGCGTCATTGAATCGCTGGACGAGCTGGCGGAGGAATACCGGCGGCGCATCCAGGCGGTGCAGCCGCGCGGGCCGTACCAACTGGCCGGCTGGTCGGTGGGCGGCAATCTGGCGCTGCGCCTGGCCACCATGCTGCAGGCAGACGGCCACGAGGTCAGCTTCCTGTGCATGTTCGACAGCTACCCGCTGCAAGGCGGGCCGGCTTCTCTGAAACTGGACGACGCCACCATCATCACCCGGATGACCCGCGCCATCGTCGGCGCGCCGCGCGCCGGCATCAAGGGGCTGAAGAGTGCCATGGAGGAAGTGCTGGGCGGCAGCCAGGTTGGCGATGAGTTTCTGACCCGGTTGGTGAACGACTCCAAGCTGATGCTGGAGCTGCTCGCCCGCTGCCGCTATCAACGCTACGACGGCGACTTGATCTTCATCCGCGCCACCACCGACATCCTGCGCCCCGAGGATCAGCAGCCGTCGCTGTGGCAGCCCTACATCTCCGGCAAGCTGATCGAGTACGAAGTGAACGCGCCGCATGAATGCCTGCTGCAACGCCAGTATCTGGAACAGTTCGGCGCTCAATTCGCCGCCGAACTACAGCGGCGGGCCTCCCTCGGCGTCAGCCAGGCTCAGGCACAGCCTGCGTAACCCCCAGTCTCAGTTTTGGCCCGCGGCTTGCCGCGGGCTTTTTCATTCCGGCAATGGCCGAGCGCGGCGTATGGCTGCTAGCCGCCGGCGCGCTTCACCGTCCAGCCGCGCTGCTTGAGCAGCCCCACTACCTGTTCGCAGTGATCGCCCTGTATCTCGATCACGCCGTCCTTGACCGTGCCGCCGCTGCCGCAGGCGTTTTTCAGCTGCTTGCCCAGTTGCGCCAGCTCCAGCGCGTTCAGCGGCGCGCCCTGAACCACGGTAACCGCCTTGCCGTTGCGGCCCTTGGTTTCTCTGCGCACCCGCACCACGCCGTCGCCGGCCGGCGCCTCTTGCTTGCCGCATTGGCATTGGGCAACGGCGAAGCCGCACTGCGGACACATGCGGCCGTGTTCGGTGGAGTACACCAAGCCGCCGGAAACATTGCGCGATTTCATGATTTCAAACCCTGGGCCATTGACAAAACGGCCTGCATCGTCGCGGTTTTTCCCGGCTTTGGCAAGCCCGCGTCGCCGCCCCCTTCGTCAAAGCGCTGGCAAACCCACCAGTCTTTTGGCATATTTAAAATTCACCCTAGCCCCTCCCAAGACCATGGACGAACTCTACCGCGACCCGGCGCCGGAACGCGCCGAACTGGATGCCCAGCCCGGCGTCACCGTGCTGGAATTCGGCGCGCCCTGGTGCGGCCATTGCCAGGCGGCCCAGCCCTTGATTCAACAAGCCTTGGCGGAATGCCCCGGCGTCCATCATCTGCAAATCGAAGACGGGCCGGGCCGCCGCTTGGGGCGCAGCTACCGCGTCAAGCTGTGGCCTACGCTGATTTTCCTGCGTCAGGGCCAGGAAACCGCACGCCTGACCCGGCCCGCCACGGCGGCGGCCGTCAGCGACGCGCTGCGGCAATGCTTGCCGCCCTGAAACACTGCCGCCCCTCCCCCACCACCAGGAGTCTCTCTGATGAAAACCCTGCTGCCCTACATCAACTTCCACGGCCAGTGCGAACAAGCGCTGGCCTTCTACCGCCAATGCTTCAACGGCGAAATTGTGGCGCTGATGCGCTTCGGCGACGCGGACTTCCCCAGCCCGGACGAAGCCAAGAACAAAATTCTGCACGCGGAGTTCAAAGCCGAAGGCGTTCATTTCATGGCCTCCGACGGCATGCCGGGCCGCACGCCCGTCCTGGGAGAAAACATCACGCTGAACTTCATGCTGGACAGCGAGGCGGAGCAGACGGCGATCTTCGAAGCCCTGGCCCAAGGCGGCCAGATCAACGAACCGCTGCACGACGCCTTCTGGGGCGCCCGCTTCGGCATGCTGGTCGACCGCTTCGGCATACGCTGGATGAGCAACTGTCCGAAGCCGAGTTAAGCCCCCGCTCAATGCGGGCCGCGCGGCGACGAGCGCGGCCCTGAACCCGCTCGGCAGCCCTCCTCGCGCCGCTCCGCCCGCATTTATCTATACACACATAGCTATGTTAGAATAGCAGGATGCCACGCCTTACAATTACTCCCGAGGCCGCGTCCCGGCTGCGTCTGCAGTTGATGGCCTTGACGCGCCGGCTGCGCCTGGAGGCGCAGGACGACGAACTTCCGTTCGCCCAACTGTCCCTGCTCGCCTGCATCGAACGCGCCGACGGCGCAGCAACGCCTTCGGCGCTGGCGCGCGCGGAAAAGCTGCGCAGCTCCAATCTGGCCAGCCTGCTGCGCGAACTCGAGGCCGGCGGCCTGATTCTGCGCGCCGCCGATCCCAAAGACGGCCGCAAGGTCCGGGTCCGCCTAAGCGACGCCGGCCGCCAAACCCTTGAAGTTCACCGCCTGCGCAAAGACGACTGGCTGCGTGCCGCGCTGGCCGGACTGCCGCCGCAACGCCTGGAGCTGCTGCTCGCCGCCGGCGAGGTGCTGGCGGAACTAGCCGCGGCCGAAACGCCGGCCGCGCGCCGGCCTTGATCAATACGCTATTAAGGAATCCCGCGATGAACACCGCTTTTATTGGTTTGGACTACATCCACGACATCATGGGCGACGGCGGCAAGCTTGCCCGCTGCGCCGAACAGGCGCGCCAACGCGGCGTCATCGTCGCCGCCAACCAGGCCATTGCCGAGGCCCGCCGCCGCGGCTGGCTGGTGGTACAGGTGAAAGTGGGCTTCTCGCCCTCCTATGTGGAGCAAGCCAAAAATTCGCCGCTGTTTGGCCGCGCGCACGAATTCGGCGCGCTGGATCTGTCCGGCCCCGGCACCGCCTTCCATCCGGATCTGGATCTGAGGCCGGAAGACGCCATCGTGATCAAGCCCCGCGTCAGCCCGTTTTACGCCACCTCGCTGGAAGCCGTGCTGCGCGCCCATCGCATTGAACGCCTGATCTTGTCCGGAGTCAGCAGCACCTGGGCGGTGCAGGCCGCCGCGCGCGACGCCCACGACCGCGATTATCAGGTGCTAGTGCTGGAGGACGGCTGCGCCGCCGCCAGCGAAGAAGAACATCGGACCTCGATGCGCCAGTTGGAGACGATAGCGCGCATCATTCGCCTGGAAGACCTGGCCACCTTATAAAGATTCAATACAGATAAATGCCCCGCGGCTCCGGCGCCGGCGCGGCCACGTCCTCGCCCTGCATCTCGCGCAGCGAGGCCTCAATGCCGTGGCACAGCGCGGACAACGGCAGGTCGTTGCCCTCCTTGCCAAACGGCTCTTCCAGCTCCTCGCCTATCACTTCCAAGGCCAGATAGGTGTAGGCGATGAAGACGGCGATCGCCGGCGTCAGCCAGCCTATGCTGGTGACCAGGCCGGCCGGCAGCAACAAGCTGTACACGGTGACGGTGCGGTTGAGCAACACCCGGTAAGTGAAAGGGATGGGCGTGGAGGCGATGCGCTCGCAGCCGCCCAGTACTTCGGACAAGGAGTTCAGATTGCGGTCCAGCGCATGCCATTGCATATCGCTCAACGCGCCGTCGCGGCGCATGCGCGCGGTCAATTGTCCCAACCAGGCCAGGATCAACGCCGGCTTGAAGCGTCCCGCCAACGCCTTGTCCAGGATCTCCTCCGGCAGCAGCCGCCGCAAATGCGCGTCGGCGTCGTCGCCGCGCAGCTGCGCCTTCAACGCGTAAGCGAAGGCGCAACAGCCGTCTATCAAGCGCCGCGCGTCGGCGTTGTCCGGCGCCAGCGACAAGGCCTGCCGCGCCAGCGAGCGGTTGACGATCAGCAAGCTGCCCCATAGCTTGCGCGCTTCCCAGAAACGTTCGTAGCTGACCGAGTTGCGAAAGCCCAGGAAGATGGCCAGCGACACCCCCATCAGAGTAAAGGCGGGAATGCTGAGCGCCGAATCCGCGTGCTCGCTCAGCCACCAGCCGCGAACCGCGGCGGCGGCGATGGAAATGAAGAAAACCAGCAATAGGCGCGGCATGATGCGCGGCAAGACCGAACCGTGCCAGACAAACAACAAGCGCAGCCAGGAAGAGGTGGATCTAACAATCATGGTGGGAATATGACGAAGTAAGAACGTGTTTACGATCTCTCGAGCTAAGGCGAGACAAGGCGAAAACCGCTGAGAAAGCGGAATGTACACCCGGTACATGAGCATTTCGAAGGGGTTTTCAACGCCGTATCGCCAACGCGCAGCTGATCGTAAACAGGTTCTAAAATGGTTGACCGGCCTCCATGATAGGGCAGCTTGGCCCCGGCCCGCCATGTTTGCGCTGGATTCAGAGCAAGTGGGGCGCCAGCGCCTCCGCCAGCCAATCCATGAATACCTGCGCGCGGCGCGGCAGGTTGCGGCGATGGGCGTACAGCAAGCTTACCGGCATCGGCGCGGCGCGGTATGCCGGCAGCACTTCCACCAGCTCTCCGCTGTCCAGCAAATGGCGCACGCCGGACTCCGGCGCCTGAATCAGGCCCAGGCCGGCCAGGCAGGCGGCCTGGTAGGCCTCCGCGTTGTTGACGATGACGCTGCCGGCCATGGCCAGCCAATGGCTGCCGTTGCCGTCCCGCCATTCCCAGCCGGCCGGACGCGCCCCCAGGACGGACACATAGTGAACCAGCCGGTGCCGCGCCAGGTCCTCAAGGCCGGCCGGCGCGCCGTAGCGCGCCAGATAGGCCGGGCTGGCGCAATTGAGCTGCCGAAAGCGCCCCAGCGGCCGCGCCACCAGGCTGGAATCGCTGAGCTCCCCCACCCGCAATACGCAATCGAAGCCCTCGCGCACAATGTCCACCTTGCGGTCGGTGCTGCTCAATTCCAGCTCCAGCCGCGGGTGACGTTGCAGGAATTCGTCCAAGCGCGGCAACACCTGATAGCGCGCCACGCCGCTGGGCATATCCACCCGCAGCCGCCCGCTCAGCGCCTCTTCGCCGCGCTGAAACATGCCCTGCAACTCGTCCATCTCCGCCAGCACATCCTTGCAGCGTTCGTAAAAAGCCTGGCCGTCCTGGGTCATTTGCACTTTGCGCGTGGTCCGATGCAGCAGGCGCGCCCCCAACCAGGCTTCGGTCTGTTTAACCGCCACCGAGATGCTCGCCTTGGGCAGGCCCAGGCTGTCCGCCGCCTGGGTAAAGCTGGACAGCTCGGCCACCCGAACAAAAATCTGCATCGCTTCCAGCTTGTTCATATTCCACCGCCAATTGTTATGAATATACGAACACTATAATTAAAATACTCATATTTGTTTATCAAAAAACATACAATAAACTGAGCTCATCGGGTCCAAGCCTGCACCCGCCCCCTATAGGAGATTCCCATGAGCAAGAAGATCGCAGTCATCACCGGCGGCAGCCGCGGCCTGGGCAAAAGTGCGGCCCTGCACCTGGCGCGCCAGGGCATGGACGTGGTCCTCACTTATCAAAGCCGCGCCGCCGACGCCGAGGCGGTGGTTGCCGAGATCCGGGCCTTGGGCGGCAAAGCCGCCGCGCTGACGCTGGACGTCGGCCAGAGCGCGAGCTTCAACGCCTTTGCCGCCAAGCTGCGCCAGACGCTGACCGAACAATGGCAGCGCGCCGACTTCGACTTTCTGGTCAACAACGCCGGCATCGGCATTCACGCCGCCTTCGCCGACACCAGCGAGGCGCAGTTCGACCAATTGATGAACATCCAGCTCAAAGGACCGTTCTTCCTGACCCAGACACTGCTGCCGCTGATCGCCGACAGCGGCCGCATTCTCAACGTTTCCACCGGCCTGACCCGCTTCGCCCTTCCCGGCTACGCCGCCTACGCGGCGATGAAGGGCGGCGTGGAAGTGCTGACCCGCTACCTGGCCAAGGAACTGGGGCCGCGCGGCATCGCGGTCAACGTCATCGCCCCCGGCGCGATTGAAACCGACTTCGGCGGCGGCCTGGTGCGCGACAACGAACAGGTCAACGCCCATATCGCCGCGCAAACCGCGTTGGGCCGCGTCGGCCGGCCAGACGACATCGGCGGCGCCATCGCCACCCTGCTCAGCGACGGCGCGGCCTGGGTCAACGGCCAACGCGTGGAAGCCTCCGGCGGCATGTTTCTGTAAAAGCCCACCCCATATCGGCGCATGTCAAGCGGCGGCGTCAGGTTTTGTCAGCGGGATAAGTGGAAGTACTTAGCGCACAACCCGCCCCCGCGTAAGCCTTGCCAGGCAAGGCTTACGCGGGGAGCGCTGCGCCACGCAGCCCCCTGGTTACGCACTTGACATAATCGCGGCTTGCCCCCTCCGGCGGCAGGAACTAATTTTCGAGTATCCCCTGTCCCCCGAAAGTAGCCGCCACATGCGCGCAGGCCTCAACCGCACTCTGTCCGCCGTTAGCGGGCTGGGCCTGCGTGCTCAATTGCTGCTGTTCGCCCTGGCCTGCCTGCTGCCCGCCGCCATGCTGATCGGCATCGGGGCCTATGAATCCGCCCGCGATCTGCGCGACGCCGCGCACATGCAAACCCGCGTCGTGGCCGACCAAGTGGATCAAACTCTGGCGGACAAAATCGTCGAACTGGAGCGGCTAATGGCCCAACTGAGCCAGAGGCCGTCTCTACGCCGGCTCGACGCCGCCGAATGCGCCGACACCTATCGCGATCTCACGCTGAGCTTTCCCTCCGTCATCCAGTTAACGCTCAGCAACGCCGCGGGGCAGCCGGTCTGCCGACATGCGCAAAACCTCGCCATGCACGCGCCCCCGCCCAACCACGGCTGGTTCTCCCGCGCGCTGGACGCCCCCGGACTAATGCTCAGCGAACCGCTGCAAGAGCCCGCCACTCGGCGTTGGATCATCATGCCCAGCTATCCGGTGCGTGATGAACAAGGCCGACGCGTAGGGCTGCTGACGCTGCAACTGGACCTGCTGGCGCTACAGTCCCATGTGCTGCCGGCCACGCTGGACCGCAGGCTGATCATCGCGGTGCTCAGTTCACAAGCGGCCTTTTTGCTGCGCTATCCGGACCCCTCGCTCTGGCACGGCAAAACCTCGGTCAATGTCGTCCGCACCATCTCACGTATCCACAGCAACGCCTCCGGCTTCGAACTGGGCGTCGGCCGCGACGGCGTGTCGCGCCTCTACTCCTATCGCAAGTTCTCCCAGGCGGACTGGCTGATCATCGCCGCCTTGCCGGAACAGGATGTCTTCGCGCCCTACTACAACCGCTTGCGCTGGGGCGCCTCCAGCGGCATCGCCACCTTGCTGCTCTGCGGCTTGTTGGCGCAAAGCTTCAGCCGCGCGCTGACCCGCCCGGCGCGACAACTGGCGGAGACGGCGCAAGCCGTGGCCAGCGGCGCCTCTCAGGCGCGGGCGCAGGAACTGGGGCCGCGCGAACTACGCGCAGTGTCTCGCCAGTTCAATCACATGCTGGACCAGCTGCAAGCGCACGAAGCCGCCATCCGCCTCAGCGAAATGCAACGCGCCGGCATCATCGACACCGCGATGGACGCCATCGTCACCATCGACGCCGACTTGAACATCATCCTGTTCAATCCCGCCGCGGAACGAGCCTTCGGCTACCGCGCCGAGCAAGTGCTGGGCAGACAGGTCGACATGCTGGTGCCGGAATCATTTCGTTCCCACCACGCGCGGCTGATCCGAGACTTCGGCCGGAACGGCCCGGTCAGCCGCAGCCTTGCGCCGGCCGGCGGGGTACGGGGCCTGCGCGCCGACGGCAGCGAATTCTACGCCGAAGCCTCGGTGTCCCAGCTGGAGGTGGGCGGCCAGAAATATTACACCGCCATCATGCGCGACATCACCGAGCGGCTGAAAACCGAGCAAGAGCTCAAACGCCATAGCCAGCAACTGGAGTCGCTGCGCGATATGGGGCTCACCCTGTTATCCGCCGCCAGCCCGCAACAAACCGCTCAGAAAGCGCTGCGCATGCTGGCGCAATTGGTGCCGTTCTGGGGCGCGTCGGCCACTATGTTCGACTGGCGACACGAGGAGATCATCTTTTTGGCGCTGGAATGCGACGCCAAAGACGAAATCCCGGTCGACAGCCGCTTCCCTTTCTCCAGCTATGGTTTAAGTGACCTGGAGCAGCTCAAGCGCGGCCAGCCCAGCTTCATGCACGACATCACCACGCAGGCGCAACCGCCCGCGTTGGTCAAATGGCTGCGCAGCCACGGCGTGCGCGCCTATCTGCGGCTGCCGCTGATGGCGGAAGGACAGTTGCTGGGCTCCTTGAACCTCGCTTTCCAGACCATCGCCCGCCACGACTTCGAACACATGGAGGTCTCGCGGGCCTTCGCCCAACAACTGGCCATCACCTTGCAGCACTCCTTGCTGCGGCTGCGCATAGAACGGCTCAACCGCGTCTACGCCATCCTCAGCGGCATCAATATGTTGATCGTGCGCTGCCACGACCGCCAGGAACTGTTCCAGGAAACCTGCCGCATCGCCACCCATAGCGGCGCGTTCAAGATGGTCTGGATCAGCACGCTGGATCAGAGCGACGGCCAACACCGCCTCGACGCACTGCAAGGGCAAGCGGAACCGTCCCCCAATCCCGAGGCGCTGCTGCAGTTGTCCGCCGTTGCCATCAACAGCGGCGACATCCTCGTCTGCAATCAGCTTGGCGCGCAGCTGCCCTACACGGCGCGCGAACCATTGCTGGCTCAAGGCATCCGCTCGCTGGCCTGCCTGCCCTTGCCGCTGCCCGGACAACGCGCCGCCTCGCTGACGCTGTGCTCCAACGAAGCCAACGCCTTCGATCACGAAGAAATGCAACTGCTATCCGAACTAGCCGGCGACATCGCTTTCGCGCTGGACCACATCGAAAAAGAAGAGCGGCTGCATTTCCTGTCCTACTACGACGAGTTGACCGGCCTGGCCAACCGCAGCCTGTTCCACGAGCGCCTGGCGCAACAGATCAGCGCCAATCACAACGAGCAGCGGCGCCTGGCAGTGGTCTTCCTCGACATCGAGCGCTTCAAATCCATCAACGATGTCTATGGCCGCTGGGCCGGCGACCAGGTACTGCGCCTGCTGGCGGCGCGGCTGGAGTCTTTTACCGAGGAAGCCAGGCTGCTGGCCTGCGTCAAGATAGACCGTTTCGCGCTGATGATCCCCGAAGTCAAAAGCGAGGAGGACATCGCGCGTCAAGTGATGCAATTGCAAGATCGCTGCGTCGCCCAACCCATCGCCATCCTGGACAAACAGCTGCGCGTTTCCGCCAAATTCGGCATCGCCATCTATCCGGAAGACGGCACCGACGCGGAAAACCTGCTGGAGAACGCGGAAGCCGCGCTCAAGCTGGCGCAAAACACCAATGAGCGCTATTTGTTCTACCGCCAAGAGATGAGCGAACGCGCCGCCGTGACGCTGGAGCTGGAAAATCGGCTGCGTTTGGCGCTGGAGCGTCAGGAGTTCGTGCTTCACTACCAGCCCAAGGTGGACGCGGTGTCGCGGCAGATCATAGGCGTGGAAGCGCTGTTGCGCTGGCAAAGCCCGGAGCGCGGCCTGGTGTCGCCGGCGCAATTCATCCCCTTGCTGGAGGAAACCGGACTGATCCTGGAAGTGGGCGCCTGGGCGCTGCGGCAAGCCGCGCGCGACCATCTGCGCTGGCAACAAGCCGGCTATCCGGCGCCGCGCATCGCGGTCAACGTTTCGCCGCTGCAATTACGCCAGGTCGATTTCTCCGAACAGCTGCAGAATGCCTTGAGCGAAGGCGCCGCCGTGCCGGGCATCGACATCGAAATCACCGAAACCGTGGTGCTGGACAACCTGGACACTTGCGGCGAAACGCTGCGCCGCATCCGCGATATGCAGGTGGGCATTTCCATCGACGATTTCGGCACCGGCTACTCCTCGCTGTCCTACCTGGCCAAACTGCCAACCCAGGAACTGAAGATTGACCAGTCCTTCGTGCGCGCAATGCTGGAAGATCCGGACGCGATGACTTTAACCGGCGCCATCATCGCGCTGGCCCATTCCCTGCAACTCAAAGTGGTGGCGGAAGGCGTGGAAACCGATGAACAAGCCACCGCCTTGACTTATATGTTCTGCGATACCCTGCAAGGCTACCTATTCTGCAGGCCTCTGCCGGCCGCGGAACTGGAGCGCCGCTTCTGGCTGGATCGGCCCGACCCGCGCGCGCCGCTGCTCAATATCGTTCAGGAGCCCGCCGCCACGCCGGCCACCGGCTAGAACCTGTTTACGATCTCCCTAGCGATGAAGCGCTAGCTGAAACCGCCACGCCGCCTTGACCCCGTCCCCGCTCTCGGCAACAATCCCCACGTTGCCGCCCAAACAAGCGGCACACGGGATTGGCGTCCCGTTACTTAACTATCGATTAGCTTGCGCGGAGCACTGTGCAAGCAGTTTTCCTATGCCTACGCACTCTTGGCAGGTGCGTGGTGGGGGAGTGTCATGCACTCGCCGGTTTGATAGTTAAGTCCGGTACGCCAATCCTGCCACGCGCCTGCCTTATACCTCAGCCTTACCCGGCAGGTGGTTTATCTTGTGTCACAGCAGGAGAAACACCATGTCTTACACCCTACCTCCCCGTCGCCGCTACAAACTGGCCGCCCGCGAACAGCAGGAAACCCTGCTTCCCTTCGTCCGTTATCTGCCCTCGCGCAACCACCCCCACTACTGGCAGATGCCCGCCGCCGCCGAAAACTACGCTCTCGCCTGCGCTTACGGCCGCGAATGCGCCGCCCACTTGCTGCAATGGCTGAAGGACAATCCGGAATACGTCGGCTCCGGGCTGCTCAGCCGCGTCGCCCGCGACATCGATTTCGACGACCACAGCCAGCGCGGCCACTGGATGGGCTTCTTCAATTATTTGGAGCATATGCTGTGGCTGGGCGCGCGCCGGGTCCAGGTCTACCGTCACTTGGACAACCAACACCAGCTGCATGACGCTCAAACCCTGCGCGCGTGGCTTGAGGCGCGCCGGCAGCGACGTCAGAAACGTCCTCGCTAAAAACGTGTTTACGATACGTGCTGCATAAGCGTTGAGAAGGAGTGCGCCTCACGACGCACAGCAGATCGTAGACAGCCTCCAAGCACGCAAAAAAGGGAGGCCTAGGCCTCCCTTCATCCCCGTTTGGGCCGCGCTGCGCGCGCCCTTGTTCTTCAGCTTACTTGGCTGCGGAAGCCGCGGCTTTCTTGTGGGTTTTCTTTACGGCGTGCTTCTTGTGCTGAGCCGGCTTCTTGGCGGCTTTGGCCGGAGCGGAGGCTTCCGCCTTGGCGGCTTGGGCCTTTTGAGCCGGAGCCGAAGCAGCCTGCTTGTGGGTTTTCTTAGCGGCGTGCTTCTTGTGCTGAGCCGGCTTTTTGGCGGCCTTGGCCGGGGCGGAGGCTTCGGTCTTGGCGGCTTGCGCTTTCTGCGCCGGGGCGGAAGCGTGCTTCTTCACGGCCTTGTGCTGCGCTTTCTTGGCGGCGGGCGCGGCTTTGGCAACCGGGGCGGAAGCCGGCTTGGCGGCTTCGGCGGCGAAGCCGGCGGCGGAGCTCAGGGCGAAAGCGGCGGACAGTACGATCAGGCTCAGTTTTTTCATGGTGACATTCTCCAGTCGGGTCAGGGGGGCGTCCGTCTGCTTAAGTGCTGCCGCGACGCCGGGGCTTTGGTGTTTCCTTGCTGCGTATCCTAGGCGCCCCGGCTCGCCCCCGTCTGTGAGTCAGTTGTAAAGGCATGTAACGCAAAGTAGCCTTCCTACTGAGTCTGCACCTCAAGCTCGCTGATCCGATACTCTCCATCCAGCCAGGCCACCACCTCCCGCGCGCAGGGATGATCCACCGCCGCGTAACGCGCGCGCAGCGCTACGGCGCGTTCGCCCAGTTGATCCAGCCCCACGTCCTGCAAGGTCAGCACATCTCGCCACAACATGTCGGCCAGTTCCTCGCCGGCCACCACCTGGGCGGCGCGACGCATCGAGGCGCCGTATTGATAGCGCGGCCCCAACCTGTAGCTGTCCGCCAGCGTCAGCGCGGGAATCAGGCTGAGCGCGGCTTGCTGCGCCGGATTGATCCCGTGCGCCGCCAGCAGTTCGGCGTTGGCCGCGGACCGGCCGGTGAAACCGCGCACATGCAGGTATTGCGACATCCGCGCGCCGTCGTTCACCGGGTAGTTGTCCCACAGCACCGGCTTGCGGCCCAGCCATTTGCCCACTTGCAGCAAGTGTCCTGGCGAGATTTCACGCGAGCACACTTCTTCGCCGGTCCAGAAAATATCGATGTCCGGCGCCAGCCACTGGCCCAGTTGTTGCAGATAGCCTGCTGGACGCTGGCCGAACACCCGGTCCAGCACCGGATCGCTGGAATAGTAGCTGGGGCAAACCAGCAAGCGCTCCACCTTGCAGCGCTGGCTCACCCAGGCGACGATCTCCGCCTGGCGCTCCGCCAGATCAGGCAGATCGCCGCGCATATCGTCGAACAAGATGGCCAATTGGCGGACGCCGATGCGTTGCAGTTGTTCCAACTTGCGCGCCAGCGCCCGGCGGGCGTCGTCGTTGAAGTTCAGATACGCTTCGTACGGACTGAGCCCCATGCCGAAGCTGACCTCCTGCCGCTGGCAATGGACGGCGAACGCCGCTAGCCGCGCTTCCTGCTCCGCCGGATAGTCCTGCTGCCACTCGCGGCGCAGATACGCGTCCGCTTTCGGCGCGTACAGATAGAAACGATAACCGTGCGCCGCCAGCGTGGTGACCAGCAGCTCCCGCTGCGCCCAGTTCCATGGCTTGCCGTAGAAGCCTTCGATAATGCCTAAAGGGATGTTCATTGAGAGAAACCTTCCGCGTCCTCGACGCATCGGGGCCAGGCTGGCTCTTCGCGCCCGACCGGCGGCCAGGATGGCCGCCAGCCATCGGAAAATGATGACTTCATGCTATTGATTGACTCAATAAACTGCGTCAAGTTGCATTAAAAGTCGAGAACATGGCTCGCTTATGCCATAGCCGGCAATGCGTCCAAGGCCGCGCACAAGGTTGTCAGTTCGCGGCCCAGCTTCTGGATGCGCGCCGGCGTCGCGTCTTCGGCCAGCCCTTGTCTCAAAATGGCTTCCAGCGCGGCGGCCTCGGCTTGAACGCGGACCAGCCCCAAGGACCCGGCGGCCCCTTTCAGCGAGTGGGCGATACGGCACGCCTCCTCGCCTTCTTCCGCGCGCGCCGCGTCCTCCAACCTGGCCGCGTCGTTGCGATGAAGGTCCGCGAATTTGCGCAGCAGGCGTTCAAAACGCTCCAGATCGTTCCCAACGGTGCGCAGGCCCGCCGCCAGATCCACCCCGGGCAGGCCCATCAACTGCTCGCGGCGCCCGGCGGCCGGCGCCGGATCGGGCGGCATGATTCCAGACGACGCAAGCGATGGCAGCCATTTCAACAGCAATCCGAACAGTTGCTCCGGGTCCACCGGCTTTGCCACGAAGTCATTCATGCCGGCGGCCAGACAGCGTTGGCGGTCCTCTTCGAAAGCGTTGGCGGTCATGCCCAGAATAGGGATTTGCTCCCAGCGCGGCAGAACCCGGATCCGACGCGTCGCTTCCAGTCCGTCCAGTTCCGGCATCTGCACGTCCATCAGCACCAGATCGTATACGCCGGCGGCGGCGCACTCCACGGCCTCCCGGCCGTTGCGCGCCAGTTCGGCCTTTAGGCCAACACTGCCCAGCAGCCAGAGCGCCACCTCCTGATTGATAAGATCGTCCTCCACCACCAGCACCCTCGCGTCCACGCGCAGCCGTAATTCGGCCTCAACCTTGTCAGGCTCCACACCGGCCGGCTCGGCGGCAACGCTGTCCCCCTCCGTCAGCCAGGCCGTCAGCCAAAACACGCTGCCATGCCCTTCCCGGCTTTCCGCGCCGACTTCGCCGCCCATCAGCGCGGCCAGGCGCTGGGTGATCGCCAAACCCAGGCCGGTGCCGCCGTATTTGCGGGTGGTGGAATCGTCCGCCTGCTGAAACGCCTGGAACAGGCTGGCTAGTTTGTCGGTGGGAATGCCGATGCCGGTGTCACGCACCTCGAAACGCAGCAGCAGACGCTCGCCCTCGCTCCGCAACAGCCGCGCACGCATGACTATCGTTCCCCGCTCGGTGAATTTGACCGCGTTGCCCGCGTAATTAAGCAAGGCCTGGCGCAAGCGGGTGGAGTCACCACGCAGACACGGCGGCACGCCGGCGTAATCGATCTCCACGCGCAAACCCTTGGCTTGCGCCGGCTCATCGATCAGCGAACGCACATGATCGAACAGCCCGCCGATGGAGAAGTCGGTCCGCTCCAGCGACAACTTGCCGGCTTCGATCTTGGACAGGTCCAGAATGTCGTTGATGATGCCCAACAGATGCCCGCTGGCCACCAGCACTTTTTCCAGCTTGGCCTGCTGCTCCGGCCGCGGCTGGGTGCGCATCAGCACATGGGTGAAGCCGATGATGGCGTTCAAGGGCGTGCGGATTTCATGGCTCATATTGGCGACAAAGGCGCTCTTGGCCAGATTGGCCGCTTCCGCGTCCTCCTTGGCGCGAACCAGCGCCTGCTCGGTCTCCTTGCGCCGGGTGATGTCGGTGACGAAGCCGATGATTTTGTCCGAGGCTCCCGGCTTGTCCGGCAGGTAGTACAGAATCATCTCCACCGCCACCAGCCGCCCGTCCCGTGTTCGTTGCTGGGTTTCGAACTGCGCCCGGCTTTGCTGCCGCAGGCGCTCCACGGTGTGCGCGTAGATTTCGGGCGTGGTGTTGGGCACGATGTCCGACACGTTCAGGCGCAGCATGTCATCGACGCCGTAGCCCAGCAGCTCCGCCGCGTAACGGTTGACGTAGATCAGCCGCCCGCTCGCCGCATCCACCCAGTGGATGCCTATGCCCACGCTGTCCATGGCGAACTGAGTGGTTTGCAGCTTGGCGCTGGTGGCGCGCACCTCCGCGGTGCGCACCGCCACCAGTTCCTCCAGGTGATGGCGGTGCTGATCCAGCTCCATGGCCAACCGTTTTTTCTCGGTGATATCCTCTTGCAAGGACAGGTAATGACTGATCCTGCCGTCCGGTTGACGGATAGGCGAGATATGGGCGAAGTCAACATAATCGCTGCCGTCCTTGCGCCGGTTGAACAACTCGCCTTTCCATGGCTGACCGGCCCGCAGCGCGCCCCACAACTCGGCATAGGTGTCCGCCGGAGTCAGGCCGGACTTGAGCAAATTGGGCGTCTGCCCCATCACCTCTTCCCGGCTGTAACCGGTGTTGCGGACAAACGCTTCGTTGACGTATTCAATCCGCGTTTCCAGATCGGTGATAACGACGCTCTCCGGGCTCTGCTCCACCGCCATGGACAGCTGGCGAATCCGCTCCGCCGCCTGCCGCCTCAGGGTGATGTCGCGGAAAGCGCCGTAGACGCCGCCGTCCGGCAGGCGGATCGCGTTCACCTCCACCGGCACCTCGGCGCCGTCCTTGCGCCGCAGCAGCATCTCGGCGCTCAACTGCTCGTTGGACAGCAGCCGCCGGAACAAAGACTGCGCATCGTCCGCCGCGGAGCCCGCGCTGAAATCGCCCACCCGCATCGCCAGGATTTCCCGCTCGTCATAGCCCAGCAACTGACAGGCCTGCAAGTTAGCGTATTGATAGCGCCCTTCCGCATCCGCCACCAGCACCGCGTCGGCGGCATGATCCAACACGCTGCGATAACGTGCTTCGGCGCTGGCCAGCGCCTGGATTTTTTCGCGCAGCGGCCGCAAATCGTTATAGGTGCCGAAAAAGCCGCAGAACGCGCCGGACAGATCGTGCATGGCGGTGACGCACGCGTAAACCGGGATGATTTCGCCAGTGCTGGCGACGCGCGCCTGCTCGCCGGTCCAGCGCCCCTGCTGTTTCACCTGCTGCTCCAGGGCCGCCTGCTCCGCCCGCCTGACCGGATCATCCGGAATGAAGCGGGAGATCGAGGTGCCCAGCAGCTCGCCGATCGAATACTCCATCAACTCGCCAAACGCGGCGTTGACGTACAAGATGGTCATGGCCGCATCGGTCATCACCACCGGCTGCGCCGACTGATCCAGTGCCTCCGCCAACTGGTGACGCTCTTCTTCCATCGATTTGCGCGCGGTAATGTCCTCGGTGAAGATCACGATGCCGCCGATGGCGCCGTCTCGCGCGTGCCATGGCCGCACTTCCCAACACAGCCACTGCGCCGCGCCGTTCTGACGCAGAAAGCGGTCTTCCTCTTCGCGCACCACCTCCCCGGCCAGCGCCCGGCGATGAATTTCCCGCCAAGCTTCGGGGATTTCCGGAAATACCTCGTAATGGGATCGGCCGATGATGTCCTGACCGTCCAATTGGTAATCGTCCAGCCAACGGCGGCTGGCCGCCAGATAGCGCATATTGCGATCGAACATCGCCAGCGCCGCCGGCGCGTGCTCGATGAACAGCAATAGTCTTTCCTCGCTTTCCAACAGGGCGGTTTCCATGGCTTTTCGGTCGGACACGTCCTGCATTGCGCCCCGCACCGACACCACCTTGCCGCCCGCCAACACCGGCCTCCCGGACACCCTCACCCACTTGCGCCGGCCGGTGGCACTGAGCAATTCCAGCTCCAGATCATAGGGCTCGGCCTCCGTCACGACGCGGCGCACCGCTTCCTCTATCCGCCGACGATCTTCCCCATGAAAAAACCCCAAGCCAATGCAGGTGTTGGCCGGGGCATCGGCCGGCAGGTCATGGATGCGGGCCACTTCAGCGGTCCAGCCGCAGTCCCCGCTTGCAGGATCGAACCACCAGCCGCCCACCCGGGCGATAGCGCTCATTTCCTGCAGCAATTGCTCCCGCTTCCCCTGCTCCGCTTCGGCGCGCTTGCGCGCACTGATGTCCGACGCGATGCCGCACACCGCGTAGGCGCGCCCCTCTGCGTCGAACAAGGGGAATTTGTACACCAAGTAGGTATGCGGGCCATCGTCATGCGGCACGGTTTCCTCGTATTCGCGCGCCTGGCCGCTGCTCAGCACTTCCAGATCGGCGTCGCGCAACTTGGCCACCACCTCGGGCGGAAACAAGTCTTCGTCGCGCAGGCCGCGCATGGCCTCTACGCTGATATGGAACAAATCGGGATAGCGTTGATTGACCAGCAGATAGCGGCCGTTCATGTCTTTGACAAAGATTACCGCGGTGGAGTTGTTGATGATGGCGTGCAATAAAGCTTGCTGACGCGTCAGCTCATTCTCCGCCCAGCGCGAGCGGCGGCTGATGAGGCGCTGACTGAACAGGCTAAACATCAAGCCGCACAAGGAGAACAAGACGATGGAGGCGGCATCGGCCGGCCGAGCGACGGCAAAGCTCCATTGCGGGGGAATGAACAGATACCAGACCAGCGGCACAGACAAGGCGGTGGCGACCAGGCCGCCAGTCAGCCCGCCCAGCATGGCGGAGAGGAAGACCGCTGGATAGAACAGGAACCAGACGTAGGGGCGGACCCAGTCCCACAACCACCACTGAGCGGCCAAGGCCAGCAAGGGCACCAAGATGCCCACTCCGCACGCGCGCCACGAAAGTGCGACGAGAAAAGCCCGGAAACGCCCTTGCCGCGCCCCTTGTTTAGAATCCGTCAATTCTCGGCCTCGACTGGAAAGCTGGCTTGGTTTTGTCAGTTCTCACGATAGACCATGCCCCTACGCCGAACAAACCGCCTACTGCCGCCGCAGGCTTCTGGCCTCCCCCTCGGCGTCGCGCCATTGCAGCGTTCCGCCCTCAATCAGCAGAGTCTCCGGCAGCACGGCGCCGCGCGCCAGTTGCGGCGTATGCGCCTCCACGGTCAGCGGATAGGCGATTGGCACGCCGTAACGGCGCGGGCTGCGCGCATAGCAGCCATGCTCGTTGTAAAACAACTCCAGCCAAGCGCCTTCTCCATTCTCATAACGCCCCGGAGCAAACAACTGCTCGTCCGGCTGCTGCCGTCCCGGCGTCGGCAGGGCTTCCAACTCCTCTCCGCTGGCGATGCGCGCCAAATCCCGTCCCAGGCGCTCCACCGGCGAACCGAAGGCATTGGCCAACACCACCACGCCGCCTCCGCCGGGCAAGACGCTCATAAACGAAAAAAAGCCGTTGACGTCGCCAAAGTGCTGGGCCAGCCGCAGCCGACGGCCGGCCAGCGTCCAGTCCTCGCCGTAAAACCCGTAGGCGTACTCCAGGGCGCCCACGTCCAGCATCAACGCGGCCAGCCTGGCCGGCAAAGCCTCGCCCCGCTGCAGCGCCTCCAGCCAGCGGCACAGATCCCCCGCGCTGGAGGCCAGATCGTAGACGCCCCAAGCCACCGACATGTCCATCGGCTCCGCGTAGCGCCACGGCGCTCCGGGATGCAGGCCGCGCGCGGCCTGCGGCAGAATAACGCGGCCATCGTCGACGTAAGTGCGCTCCAGACCCAGCGGCCGAAACAGATATTGCTGCCGATAGCTGGAGAAGTCCTGATCCGCAACCCGCTCCACAATGGCTGCCAACAATAAATAGCCGGTGTTGCTGTACGCGTGGGCAATGCCCGGCGGGCAAGCCGGCGGCAAAGCGTGCGCCCAATCCAGCAGTTCCTGCGGCCGATGCGCCAGCCGCATCCGCGTCGGCCAATACTCCGCCGCGCTGGTGAAGTTGGCGGTGCCGGCGCTGTGATTCAGCAACTGATGCAGGCTGATGCCCGCCGCGTTGGGAAAGTCGGGAAAAAACCGCTCCAGGCTGTCGCTCAGCTCCAGCCGCCCCTGGGCCACCTGCTGCAGCACCGCGGCGGCGGTGAAGCTCTTGCTCAACGAGCCGATGCGAAACACCGTGTCCGGCTCGTTGGCCACGGCCAGGCCCGGATCGGCCATGCCGCCGGCCACCGCCACCCGCTCTCCGTCGGCCAGGCCGACGGCCGCCACGCCGTGCAGACAGCCCGCCGCGTTCCAGGAGCGCAGATACGTGTGCAACGCGGCCACCGTGCTCATGCCCATGCCCATCCCCTCTGTTCAGGATCGTTTCGACGTCAAGCAGCGTTTCTCCGCCTCATCATCACTATGGTTTGTTTCCCCGCCGCTCGCTATGCGATCCTCGCCGCGGCGTCGGCGTCGCCTTGCCTCCCCCGAACTGGTTCGCGAACTCAGTAAAAGTAGTCGACCAGCAATTGCCAGACCCGCCGCGCCGGGCTGGCGCCGTAGCGGCTGTCCGGCGCTCCGTCAAAACGCTGCCACTGCAAGGCCAGGTCCGCCGCGCCCAGGTGATAGCGGACTTCAGCCCAATTCATGCCGCTGTGATCCACCAAGTCGAAACTGCGCATCGCGGTCAGATCCAGATCGTCCACCAGCGCGTCCTGCCAATACGCACGCAGCAAGGCGGCGCGCCGGGTGGGCAGACCGCCCCCGGCGCCGACCCCAGACCGGTAAGCGCCGTAGAGCGCCGGCTTCTCGCGCAGCGCGCGCCATTCATCGTTATCCGGCGCCGCCCCGTCCTGCTGCCCCTCCAAGGTCAAGCTCAGTTTGTTGGCGCCGGTCCAGGTCAGACCGCCGGCCAGACGATTGCGCCAAGCAGAATCCGACAACCCCAGGCTTTGCCTCCAAGCGGTCTGCTGCCGCCCGCCGGCCCATTCCAGATAGATCACGGTGGCCTTGCCGAGCACGCGCGACACATTGAATCCCAGTTGCGGAGAGCGGCCTTGCTCCTGCAGCAGCAGCCATTGCGGATTCAGGTTTTCAGCGAAGCGATAGCTGCCGGCCAGCAGCAGCCGCTGCCGTGGATTGCTGGCGCCCCAGTCCAGGCTGGCGCCGTCCGGATTAGGCCCAGAACCCAGCTTGGGCGACCAAATCGCGGTCAAGGAACCGCGGTCCCACAGCTGCTGCCAGCGCAACATGGCGTTGCCGAGGCGATTCTGACGCAGGCTGTCCGGGTCAGCCGACACCACCGAGCGCACGGTGCCGGCGCCGAGAAAATCAGTGGGGTTGTAGCCCACGGCCACGCCGTAGCGGGTATTGACGCGCCCTAAATCCAGCATCGCGTCGACGCCGAACTCGCGGCTTAGATAGGCCTCCTTCAGGGTATTGACGCCGTGGTCCCGCTGCGGCGAGCCGGCGAAGCGCCAATCCAGCCGGTTGGCCAGCACGCCGCGCCAGGCCGGGCTTAGCCGACCATCCCAGCGCAGATCGAAAGACAGCCGCTGGCTATCGTCCCCCGGCCGCGGCGACAGCGCGGCCGCCTCCAGTTGAAGCTTCAGATCCCGCGGTCTCTCCTCCTCCATCCGGGTTTGATCCGCCAGCCGCAACGCCTCCTCGTCCGGCGGCGCATCGGCGCCCCGCGCGGCCGCGCACGCCAGCGCCAACAACAGCCCAAGCGCCAGCTTCCGCATCGTCATTCGGCCCGAAAGCGCGGCAGATAATCGCGTTGCAACCAGGCTTCCGGCACCTCGCGCCAAGCGAACTGGCTATTGCGCATCACCGTTATCCAACGCGGGTTGAGGCCGTCGATGATCACGGTTTCCGTCGGGCGCTCACGTCCCAACACCGGCTGGTAAGCACGGTAATACGCGGTCTTCAGCAGGCTTCCGCTCTCGGCGTAGAACTGCGCCTTGCGGCTGCGATAGCCGTCGCGGTCCACCCACAGATCGATCGCGTGATAGGTGACGCCGGGATTGCGCGCGGTGAGCCGCAGCTTGTAACAAAGCCGCGTCTGGCGGTCGCCGTCCTGGATTGACTCCTCCCCGGCCAGCGCCGCCCGATAGTCCAACGCCAGATTGACGGTGACCACGTCACCGTTGGCCGCCTGGCCCAGCAGCCGCTGCTGCGGCGAAATCGGCACGCTGGCCTTGCTCGCCGGGTCGAAAAACCACAGATCGTTGCCGCTTTTGAGCATCAGTTTGCCGGCGTCGCGTTTGGGATTGATGAAGCGCAGCAAGCTGCGGAACTGCCCGCTGCCGGCGTCCGCCCGTGAATACACCGCCAACGCGCTGGCTTCGTTCTGCTTGCCGTCCTTGTAGCTGACCAGCGACACCACGAGTCCGAAGGAGCGCTCCGGATTACGCACCGCGTCGCTGTTGGCCAGGATAGTCTGCGCGTCCGGCGCCGCCAGCGTTGTCGTCGCCCACAGCGTCGCGCCCAGAGCGGCCCAGCGTGCCGCCCTCACTCCCTTGAAGATTCCAAGCGTTTCACGCATGACGCAAAGCCTCCACGATATTGGCCGCGGCCGCGCGCCGCGCCGGCCACCACGACGACAGCAAGGCCATCCCCATCAAACCGCCGGCGGTCACCGCCATCATCCGCCACTCGCCCCATACCCGCACCAGGATGGGACTGGGGTCCACCTGCCCCGGCGGTAGCCAGGTCAAACCGGCATGGTTGATCAGCCAGGCGGCCAGCAGGGCCAGCGCGATGCCCAGCGCGCCGCCGGCCAGGCCCAGCAAGCAGCCTTCGCACAGGAACAGCCGCTGAATGCCGCGGCGGCGCAGCCCCATCGCCCGCAACGTGCCGATCTCCACCGTGCGCTCCAGCACCACCATATTCATGGTGTTGCCTATGGTGAACAGCGCCACGCAGGCGATCAGCACCGCCAGAAAGCCAAAAATCGTGCCGAACATGCCAGTGATCTGACCATATTGCGGCTGCAAGGTGGCGAAGTCGTGCGCCGCCAGCGGCTGGCCGCTCAAGGTGGTGGCGAACAGCTGACGCAAACGCGTCTCGGCCGCCGGAATCTGCTCGGTATGCCTGAGCTGCAGCACGATGGCGGTGGCCATCGGCCCGCCCTGGCCGTACACCAGCTGCTGAGCCTGGCGCAGATGCAGGCCGACATACATGTCGTCCAACTCCTTGATGCCTTGGCTCTCCACCTTGGCCACTTTCAAGCGGGCCACATTGGGCGCGCCGGCGGCGGTGGCGGCCAAGAGTTCAATCTGATCGTCGCGGCCGCCGGCCAGCGGCGCCGCCGCGGACAAGGCAGCCAGATCGGCCGGCAAATCACCGCCGCCGGCCGGGGCCGGTGGCGGCGCGCAATCCTTGAGCTTGAACGCCGCGCACAATTGCAGCACTCGCGCCACACCAGTGCCGATCACCGCCGCGTTCGGCGCGGTGCCGGTCAGCGCCACCGGCTTGCGCTTGTCGTTGAAGCCGTAATCGTCCCAGCGCCGCAGCCGGTTCTGCGCGTCCACTTCGCTGCCGCGCGCGATCACCGTTCGCGAGGCGCCGGCCGCGTAATGGCCGGCGATGCCGCCCAAACTCAGCGTGGGCGTCACCACCGTCAGCATCGGCCGCAGCACCGGGTCGTTCTCGATCAGCCGCATCACCTTCCGGTAATCGCGGATGCCGTAAGCGGCGGGGTTGCCGCTGCCGTACAGGAAATAGTCACGGTGCTGCACCTGCAGATGACCGCCGGCGCGCACCATGCCGGTTTGCAGCCCGTATTGCACCGTGCGGTTGTAACCGCCGAACAGCAATACCGCCACCAGGCCGATGATCATGGTGGACAAGGTCGCCAAGGTGCGGCGGCGATTGCGCAGCAGATTGCGCCAGGCCAGCTTCAAGGTATTCACAAGGCCTCCTCTGCGTTCAGCGCGCCCACCCGGCCGTCGCTGACCTGATAGCGGTCATCCGCCGCCGCGATCACCTGCGGATCATGCGAGGAAAACACCACCGCCACGCGGCGTTCGCGCTGCAATTGGCGCAACAAGGCCAGGATGGACGCCCCGGTATGGCTGTCCAGATTGGCGGTGGGTTCATCGGCCAGCACCAAGGCCGGTTCGTGCACCAACGCGCGCGCAATCGCCACCCGCTGGCGCTGACCGCCGGACAGCTGTCCGGGCCGGTTCGCCGCCTTGTCCGCCAACCCCACCGCCGCCAGCATCTCCAAGACCCGTTCGCGCCGCCGCCGCGCCGGCACGCCCTGCAATTGCAACGGGTACTCGACGTTCTCAAACGCCGACAGTACCGGCATCAGATTGAAATTCTGGAAGATGAAGCCGATGTGGCGCGCGCGAAAATCGCTGAGCGCGTCGTCGCTCAAACAGCCCAAATCCTGATCCGCCACCATGATCTTGCCGGCATCGGCGCGGTCTATGCCGCCGATCAGGTTCAGCAACGTGGTCTTGCCGCTGCCGGACTGGCCGGACAGCACGGTGAAGCGCGCCGCGGAGATGTTGAGGCTGACTTCCGCCAGCGCCGGCACGCGCACCTGCTCCATCCAATAACTCTTCGACACCCCATTCAACTCCACCGCCCACATAGCTCCCCCCATTGCTTAAATCCAACGGCATCAATATGCATGAAATCAGCATAAAAAGCTTTGCCTTGCGACAAAACGCCCATGACGGGCGCCAAATGCGTGCCATCCACGCCAAGCAATGCGCATCGACACCGGTTTTCCATGGGAGTAGCATGGTTTTATCCCCCGCAAAGGAGCTTGCATGACACAAGACAAAACCCCGCCCCAAGCCCCCCTGCCCTCGGAAGCCGTCGCCGACGCACACCCTCCGGCCGTCAAGCCGCCGCCGCGTCGAGCCGCCGCCCACCGCCGCACCAATGTGGAACGCGCCCACCAAGAATCGGTGCAAGCCATCGAAACCGTCAGCCAACAGCCGGTGGCCTTGCAAGTGGCCGCCGCGCCGCAGGGCAGCGCGGAGGACAGCGTCAGCGCCGAGCTGCCGGCCAGCTATCCTTACCGCACGCGGATGCGCCGCCCGGAGTACGAGCAGCAGAAACAGGCGCTGCAGATCGAGCTGCTGAAAGTGCAGAACTGGGTCAAAGAAAGCGGCCAGAAAATCGTGATCCTGTTCGAAGGCCGCGACGCCGCCGGCAAGGGCGGCACCATCAAACGCTATATGGAACACCTGAACCCGCGCGGCGCGCGCGTGGTGGCGCTGGAAAAGCCTTCGGACCGCGAGCGCGGCCAGTGGTACTTCCAACGCTATATCGAACATCTGCCCACCGCGGGCGAGATCGTGTTCTTCGACCGCTCCTGGTACAACCGCGCCGGCGTGGAGCGGGTAATGGGCTTTTGCCATCCGCACGAGTATCTGGAGTTCATGCGCCAGACGCCGCAGCTGGAACGCATGCTGGTCAATAGCGGCATCCGCCTGTTCAAATTCTGGTTCTCGGTCAGCCGCGAAGAGCAGCTGCGCCGCTTCATCTCGCGCCGCGACGACCCGCTGAAGCACTGGAAATTGTCGCCTATCGACATACAGTCGCTGGACAAATGGGACGACTACACCGCGGCCAAGGAAGCGACCTTCTTCCACACCCATACCGGCGACGCGCCGTGGACGGTGGTGAAGTCAGATGACAAAAAGCGCGCGCGGCTTAACTGCATCCGCTACTTCCTGTCCCGGCTGGACTACCCGGGCAAGGACGCGCACGTCGCCAGAGCGGCGGACCCGCTGTTGGTGGGTGAACCGCACAGCATGGACGCGGAGGACAGCGACGCCCTATTGCGGATTTGAGCCAGCGGCCGGGTTCCGGAGAAAAAGGGACCCGGCCCGCTAATGCCGGATCAGGCTTTTTGGCGTTTCCACACCCGCCTGGCGTCGCAAGCGGCGCGCAGGGGGGTGGACGACAGGCTAGTGGCGGCGAAATGCCCCACTTGGCGTGAAACCTTGGACAAGGCGGAACCGGACAGGCTGCCTACCTGCCAGGCATGGCGCAGCGGGTGCAGCGAGGGCGAGTCGTCGCTGGCCGCGTCCAACCGCGCCTGCACGTCGCGGTTCACCTCGGACAGCCAGCGCTCGGTCAGCAGCATCCAGTCGCGCTGAGTATCCGCTTGCGCTTGCAACAGATTGGCGCCCACCAACAAGGTGTCATCCAGCCGGCGCTCCAGATCGCCCTGCGATATCGGATAAGCCGGCGCAAAAGCCGACCACCAGCCGACACAGGCTTCGTGCTGCGCTTCCAACAAGCGCTGCTGGCCGCGCTCCACCGCGTTGCGGTAGCTCTCCATCGCGCCGATCAACCAACTACGGGTCATTGCCACTCCTTCGGTCAAACCAGGCGGCCAGCGCGCTTTCGCGCGGCAACCGCCTCAGGAGCCTGCTTACGGAGACAAAGCGTTGCGGCTGAGAAAAAGACGCGCAGCGTCGTAAACAGGTTCTTAAGCCGCAACAGCGGGCAAACGCCACACTTGCAGCAATTCTTGCAACAAGGTTTCCAGCACCGGGTCGCCCCCCCGGTCCGATGGGTAAACAAATTGCAACTCAGCCAATTTGCGCACATCCGGCAGTACTGTCAACCTGCCTGCGTCCCGCCAGGCTTGCGCCGCCTCTTCCCGCGCCAGCGCCACCCCCACTCCGGAGGCCACCAGTTCCAGGATAGCGTCGAGATGATCGCACTCCGCTACCTTCTTAGGCGAAATGTTAAGTTCTCGCCACAACTCCGCGGTGATTTTGGAAAGGCTGGAGAATTGCGAAATGCCTATCCACGGCAATTTGCCCAATTCCTTCAAACCGCCGGCCAAACGCGGCGCCCAAGCGGTGGGCAAAACGATGCGGAACGGCAACTCCGCCAACTTGACGGTGGAGACATTCACATAAGGGTTCTTACCCAGGTAGAAGCCGGCGTCCAGCTCCTTCTTGCGCACCAGGTTCAGCACATCCACCGTCACGCCGTGGCGCAGCTGGATGTCCAGCAAGGGATAGCGCCCCACCAAACCCGCCACCCAAGGCCCGATTTTCAGCGTGTCCGGCGTCAGCGTGATGCCTATCCGCGCCTTGCCGGACAACTGGCCCTTCAATTGCCTGGCATGGTTGATGATGCCGCTGGCCGCGCCCAGTATCGCCTGCGCCTGCGGCAACAACTCTTGGCCGATGCGGGTCAGCGACACGCCTCCCGCGCTGCGCTCGAACAACTGCATGCCCACTTCTTCTTCCAGGGCCTTGATTTGCGCGGTGACCGCCGGCTGCGACAGATGCAGCAATTCGGCGGCCTGTGTCAGGTGCCCTTGCTGAGCGACGGTGACAAAGGTGCGCAATTGATAGATTTCCATGTTCTCCCCTGACTTGGATGCCTGACGGCGGGCCGGATCGCCGCGTGCGACGGTCATGGGCGACATGACGGCAGGGCTCCGACGCCCGTTTGAGCACGGCCGCGCAATGCGGCTGCATGGCGGCCTGAGGCCGATGGCGGGTTTTTCTTGTGCGAGCCATTTTCAGCATAATGCCGGCTAAATAACAAGCGTTTTGTGCCTCGCCGCCACTCTGTCCAAGCCGTTGCGCCAAGGCGTTCGGCCACCAAGACAAGTAGGACAAACCCCGGCCGCACAAACAACAGCACAACAATTTCACACCGAATAGAGAGCAAAAATTCTAATGCAACATATTGATTTAATTTGATTTTTGCACCGCACCATCGGTCTGAATAATTTTACGCATCAAAAAAAGCGATTAGATTCGCCGCCACAGCCTCCCTTATGTTTTTAGCAGCGGCACCCTAAGTCGCGACCACAAAGGAGGATGCAATGAACGAGGACATACTCAAGAAAGTGCAGTCCAATCCCAAATTCAAGGAACTGGTGCACAAGAAAACCAGCCTGGGTTGGCAGCTCACCCTGATCATGCTGGTCATCTATTACGGTTTCATCCTGGTGCTGGCGTTCTCGCCGGCCACGCTGGGCCATCCGATCAGCGCCGGCGCCACCATGACCATAGGAATACCCATCGGCGTGCTGATCATCCTCTCGGCCTTCGTGCTGACCGGCATCTACGTCCGCCGCGCCAACACCGAATTCGACCTGCTCAACCAGCAAATCGTCGAGGAGTCCAAACAATGAAGCAACGCGTCTCGCAACTGGCCTGCGTCGCCGGCGTTCTACTGCCCTCCTTGGCCGTGGCGGCCGGGACCATTGAGGGCGATGTCAAACAACAGGCCACCAACTGGCACGCCATCATCATGTTTCTGCTGTTTGTGGCGTTTACGCTATGCGTCACCTATTGGGCAGCTCGCCGCACTAAGTCCGCCAGCGACTTCTACGCGGCAGGCGGCGGCATCACCGGTTTTCAAAACGGCCTGGCGATCGCCGGCGACTATATGTCCGCCGCGTCCTTCCTCGGCATTTCTGCGATGGTGTTCGAAAAAGGCTACGACGGCCTGATCTACTCGATGGGCTTCCTGGTGGGCTGGCCGGTGATCCTGTTCCTGGTGGCCGAACGCCTGCGCAACCTGGGCAAATACACTTTCGCCGACGTCGCCTCCTACCGCCTGCAACAGACGCCGGTGCGCAGCTTCGCCGCTACCTCCACGCTGGTGGTGGTGGCCATCTACCTGATTGCGCAGATGGTGGGCGCCGGCAAGCTGATCCAGCTCTTGTTCGGCATGAGCTACACCTCCGCGGTGCTGATGGTAGGCGTGCTGATGGTGTGCTACGTGCTGTTCGGCGGCATGCTGGCCACCACTTGGGTACAAATCATCAAGGCGGTGCTGCTGTTGTCCGGCGCCACCTTCATGGCCATCATGGTGCTGGCCACCGTGGGCTTCAGCCCGGAACTGATGTTTGAGAAAGCGGTGGCCGCGCATAGCAAGGGCATCGCCATCATGGCCCCGGGCAAAACAGATCCTATCGACTCGATCTCGCTGGGTCTGGCGCTGATGTTCGGCACCGCCGGCCTGCCCCACATCCTGATGCGCTTCTTCACCGTGTCCGACGCCAAAGAGGCGCGCAAATCGGTGTTCTTCGCCACCGGCTTCATCGGTTACTTCTACATCCTCACCTTCATCATCGGCTTCGGCGCCATCATGCTGGTGCTGAACCAGCCGGGCATGATGGAAACCGTGGTCAAGAACGGCAAATCCGTCACCCAGCTGATCGGCGGCAACAATATGGCCGCAGTGCACCTGGCCGAAGCCGTGGGCGGCGACATGTTCCTGGGCTTCATCTCCGCGGTGGCCTTCGCCACCATCCTGGCGGTGGTGGCCGGCCTGGCGCTGTCCGGCGCCTCCGCGGTGTCGCACGACCTGTACGCCAGCGTGATCAAGAAAGGCAAAGCCAACGAGGCCGACGAAATCCGCGTGTCCAAAATCACCACCGTGGTGCTGGGCGTGGTGGCCATCGTGCTGGGCCTGGTGTTCGAGAAGCAGAACATCGCCTTCATGGTGGGCCTGGCCTTCTCCATCGCAGCCTCGGCCAACTTCCCGGTGCTGTTCCTGTCCATGTTCTGGAAAGGACTGACCACGCGCGGCGCGGTGATCGGCGGCTTCATCGGCCTCTTGTCCGCAGTGGTGCTGATCGTGCTGGGGCCGACGGTCTGGGTGGAGGTGCTCAAGCACGAACACGCGGTGTTCCCGTACAAAAACCCGGCCATCTTCTCGATGACCCTGGCCTTCGTGTCCACCTGGCTAATCTCGGTGCTGGACAAATCCCGTCAGGCCGACGAGGAAAAAGCCAAGTTCGAAGCCCAGTTCGTGCGCGCGATGACCGGCATCGGCGCATCCGGGGCCTCCAAGCATTGACATTGACATAAGACCGGGCCGAGGATGTCGGCCTGCCTTAAACACCCACCGCGCCGCTCCAGCGGTTCAGGAGCGGCGGCATGACAATAAAGCTAATCCAGGAGAAGTTTATGTCCACGCTAGAATCCGTCCTTAAGGAAACCCGCAGCTTTCCGCCTTCCGACGATTTCCGCCAGAAAGCGGCGATCTCCGGAATGGAGGCGTACAACACGCTGTGCGAGCAGGCGGACGCAGATTACCTGTCGTTCTGGGGCGACCTGGCGCGCGACCTGATCACCTGGAAAAAACCGTTCACCCGCGTACTGGACGACAGCCAAGCGCCGTTCTTCAAATGGTTCGACGACGGTGTGCTCAACATCTCCTACAACTGCCTGGACCGCCACCTGGCAGTCAACGCCAATCGCATCGCGCTGATTTTCGAGGCCGACGACGGCGCTGTCACCCGCGTCACCTATGCCGAATTGCACCGCCGCGTCTGCCAGTTCGCCAACGGCCTGAAGAGCCTGGGCGTGTCCAAGGGCGACCGCGTGGTGATTTACATGCCGATGGTGATCGAAGCCATCGTGGCGATGCAGGCTTGCGCGCGCATCGGCGCCATCCACTCCGTGGTGTTCGGCGGCTTTTCCGCCGGGGCGGTGCGCGACCGCGTCCAGGACGCCGGCGCCAAGCTGGTGATCACCGCCAACGAAGGCCTGCGCGGCGGCAAAAGCGTGCCGCTGAAAGCCACGGTGGACGAAGCGCTGGCGATGGGCGGCTGCGACAGTGTCAAACACGTCGTCGCTTATCAGCGCACCCAAAACGCGGTCGCCTGGAGCGAGGGCCGCGACGTATGGTGGCACCAGCTGACCAGCGGTCAGCCGGAACAATGCGAACCGGAATGGATGAACGCGGAGGACCCGCTGTTCATCCTCTACACCTCCGGCTCCACCGGCAAGCCCAAGGGCATTCAGCACAGCAGCGCCGGCTATCTGCTGGGCGCCGCCAACAGCTTCCGTTGGGTGTTCGACTACAAGCCCAACGACGTGTTCTGGTGCACTGCCGACGTGGGCTGGATCACCGGCCACAGCTATATCTGCTACGGCCCTTTGGCCAACGGCGCCACTCAGGTGATTTTCGAAGGCGTGCCCACCTATCCGGACGCTTCCCGCTTCTGGCGCATGATAGAGCAGCACAAAGTCAGCATTTTCTACACCGCGCCCACCGCCATCCGCTCGCTGATCAAGCTGGGCGGGGACCTGCCCAAGCAGCACGATCTGTCCAGCCTGCGCCTGCTCGGCACCGTGGGCGAGCCGATCAACCCCGAAGCCTGGATCTGGTACCACGAAACCGTGGGCGGCGGCCGCTGCCCCATCGTGGATACCTGGTGGCAGACCGAAACCGGCTCTATCCAGATTTCGCCGCTGCCCGGCGCGGTGGCCACCAAGCCCGGTTCGTGCACGCTGCCGCTGCCCGGCATCATGGCCGACATCGTCGATGAGTCCGGCGCCCAGGTGGACCCAGGCCGCGGGGGGTTCTTGGTGATCAAGAAACCCTTCCCCAGCTTGGTGCGCACCATCTGGAATGATCCGGAACGCTTCAAGAAAACCTATTTCCCGGAAGAATTCAACGGCCAGTACTACCTTGCCGGCGACTCCGCCAACCGCGACGAGAACGGCTATTTCTGGATCATGGGCCGCATCGACGACGTGTTGAACGTGTCCGGCCACCGCCTGGGCACCATGGAGATCGAATCCGCGCTGGTGGCCAACCCGCTGGTGGCCGAGGCCGCAGTGGTCGGCAAGCCGCATGAGGTGAAGGGCGAGGCGGTGGTCGCCTTCGTGGTGCTCAAGGGCGCTCGCCCGCAGGGCGAGGAAGCCAAGAAAGTGGCGGCCGAGCTGAAAAACTGGGTGGCGCACGAGATTGGCAAGATTGCCCAACCAGACGACATCCGCTTCGGCGAAAACCTGCCCAAGACCCGCTCCGGCAAGATCATGCGCCGCCTGCTGCGCTCCATCGCCAAGGGCGAGGAGATCACCCAAGACGTGTCCACGCTGGAAAACCCGCAGATTCTGGAGCAGCTCCAACATCCGCTGTGATCAAGCCATCGTCGGCCTCACCCGCAGGAGCCGTCGCGAAAGCGACGGCTTTTTCATTCCTTTCGCGCCCTCATCGGCCATCCGGGTGTTGAAGCCATTCGCCGTAGCGTCGATAATTAGCGGTTTTTCAAGTGGAATCCGACAGCATGCCCGCTATCCCCCTGGTCGAAAGGATCGACGCCCTGCTGCCCCAGACCCAATGCGGACAATGCAGCCACGCCGGCTGCCGACCGTATGCGGAGGCGCTGGCGGAAGGCCGCGACCCGATCAACCGCTGCCCGCCGGGCGGCGACGACGGCATCCGGGCGCTGGCGGAGCTGCTGGGCCGGAACGTCATTCCCTTCGCCGCCGACGGCCCGCAGCCCAAACCGCGCGCGCTGGCCGTGATACGCGAAGACAGCTGCATAGGCTGTACCCTATGCATCCAGGCCTGTCCGGTGGACGCCATCGTAGGCGCCGCCAAGCAGATGCACACCGTCATCGCCGACGAATGCACCGGCTGCGAGCTATGCCTCGCGCCCTGTCCGGTGGACTGCATCGACTTGGTTCCGGTGGCCGACCCGGCCGACGGCGAGCGCGACCGCGTGATGGCGCGCGCCGCCCAGGCCCGCATGCGCTACGAAAGACGCCAAGCGCGAAAAACGCGCGATCAAGAGGACAAGGCCAGACGCTTGGCCGAGCGCGCCGCGGTAAGCGCCGCGCCGCCATCCCCGACCGCAACGCCGGTCGCCGCGGCAGCCCCCGTGCAGGCGGCCGACAAAAACGAATTGATCCGCAAGGCGATGGAACGCGCCGCCGCGATGCGCGCCGCCCGCGAACAAGCACACAAGGACAAGCCGTGAACGCCGTCAAACGCAAAGAAATATTCGCCCGTCTGCGCGACGCCAACCCTCACCCCACCACCGAGCTGGAGTACAGCAGCCCGTTCGAACTGCTGATCTCGGTGCTGCTGTCGGCACAGGCCACCGACGTCGGCGTCAACAAGGCCACGCGCCGGCTCTACCCCGTGGCCAACACCCCGGCGGCCATGCTAGCGCTGGGAGAAGAATCGCTGGCGGACTTCATCAAGACCATAGGCCTGTACAAAACCAAGGCCAGAAACGTGATCGCCACCTGTCGCCTGCTGCTGGAAAAGCACGGCGGCGAAGTGCCGCAAACCCGCGAGGCCTTGGAGGCTCTACCCGGCGTCGGTCGCAAAACGGCCAACGTGGTGCTGAACACTGCTTTCGGCCAGCCCACCATCGCAGTGGACACCCATATTTTCAGGGTATCCAACCGCACCCGGATCGCGCCCGGCAAAGACGTGCGAGAAGTCGAGGATAAGCTGGTAAAATACATCCCCGACGAATTCAAAATCGACGCGCATCACTGGCTGATCCTGCTCGGACGCTATGTCTGCAAAGCCAGGAAGCCGGAATGCGAGCGCTGCGTCATCGCCGACCTCTGCGAATATCCGGCAAAAACCGTTATGATTAAAGACAACTGAATCAAATACTGGAAAAACTCCGGTTCCGCCCTTATTTTCCGCATAGACATCAACCTAAAAGGATAGCCTGTGACAACGTATCTGCGCACCCTGGTTGGCGCCTTGCTCGCAGCCTCGTTGCTGTCCGGCTGCGACAAGGTCGAGCGCTTCTTCAAAGGCAACTCCCAACCCGCGCCGGTCGCCATTCCCGCACAACAGGATGGCCGCGTCGCCATGCTGCTGCCGGACTTCACTCAATTGGTCACTCGCGACGGACCGGCGGTAGTGAACATTCAGGCCAGCCGCGAAGAGAGCGGCGCCGCCCAAGCCAGCAACCTCCCGATTCCCGTGCCGGAAGACGACCCGCTGTACGACTTCTTCCGCCGTTTCATCCCCAATCATCCACCTCAGCGCGAACAGCCGCAGGAAGAAAGCGTCTCCTTCGGCTCCGGCTTCATCATCAGCGCCGACGGCTACATCCTGACCAACGCCCATGTGGTGGCGGACAGCCAGCAGGTCAAGGTGATGCTGACCGACAAGCGCGAACTGCGCGCCAAGCTGGTCGGCGTGGACAAGCGCACCGATGTGGCCTTGCTGAAAGTGGCGGCGGCGGACCTGCCGGTGGTCAAGATCGGCAGCCCGGCGGACTTGAAAGTCGGCGAATGGGTGGCCGCCATCGGCGCGCCGTTCGGCTTCGACAACACCGTCACGGCCGGCATTGTTTCCGCCAAGGGCCGCAGCTTGCCGGACGAGAACTTCGTTCCCTTCATCCAGACCGACGTGGCGATCAACCCCGGCAACTCCGGCGGCCCGCTGTTCAACCTGCGCGGCGAAGTGGTGGGCATCAACTCGCAGATTTACAGCCGTTCCGGCGGCTTCATGGGCATTTCCTTCGCCATCCCCATCGATTTGGCGATGAGCGTGGTCGACCAGCTCAAGGCCAAGGGCAAGGTCAGCCGCGGCCAGCTGGGCATCAATATCCAGGAAGTGACTCAGGAGCTAGCGCAGTCCTTCGGTCTGCAGCGCCCCAGCGGCGCGCTGGTGGTTCGCGTCGATCCCAAGGGGCCGGCCTCTCGCGCCGGCCTGCAAGCCGGCGACATCATCCTGAAGCTGGACGGCAAAGCGATAGAAAGCTCCAAGGATCTGCCGGTGCAGGTCGGCTCGTTGCAGCCGGGCACCAAGATCAAGCTGACGGTGTGGCGCAAGGGCGTGGAAAAGGAGCTGGAGGCCACGCTGGCGGAACTGGCGCAGGACGCGCCAAGCACGCAACAACCTCAGGAGGAAAGCTCGCCGCAGGGCTTCCAGTTCGGCAAACTGGGCCTGACGCTAAGCGAACTAACGTCTAATCAGCGCTCGGAGCTGGGCGTTCGCGGCGGCTTGCTGGTCCAGAAAGCGCAAGGCCCCGCCGCCCGTTCCGGCCTGCAGGCGGGCGATGTGATCCTGGGCTTGAACCAGGTCGAAGTGTCCACCATCGCCAACTTCGAAAAAGCCTTGGCCAGCGCCAAAGGCCATATCGCCCTGCTGGTGCGACGCAACGAGGCCGTATTGTTCGTGCCTCTGCGGCTGGAATAAACCCCCGCCTCAATACGCAACGCCCAAAGCCGCCGTCAGGCGGCTTTTTCATTTCTCCGGCATATCGCCCGCGCACCCGCGCTGCTAGGATTAAGCTTTCGCCATCCGCCCACAGGAGAGCCGCCATGGACTTTCACACTGCCGATCTATGCGATCAGTTCGACGAGCAACTTCAGGTATTGATGCCCTCCCTGCAACGCTACGGCGGCCAGGCCCGCTTTTTTGGCCGCATCGAAACCCTGAAGCTGTTTGAGGACAACAGCCTGGTCCGGGAAGCGCTGAGTCAGAACGGCGCCGGCAAGGTGCTGGTGGTGGACGGCGGCGGCTCGCTGCGCTGCGCGCTGCTGGGCGATCAACTGGGCGTGCTGGCGGTGGCCAACGGCTGGGCCGGCGTGGTGATCAATGGTTGCATCCGCGACTCCGCCGCCTTGAACAAACTGGCGCTGGGCATACGCGCGCTAGGCGTCCATCCGCGAAAATCGGTGAAGCGCGGCGAAGGCCAGCGTAATCTGAGCGTGGAGTTCGGCCAGGTGCGCTTCAGCCCCGGCCACTGGTTGTACGCCGACGAGGACGGCGTGGTCGTCGCGCCGGGCGCGCTGCACCCTGCGCCGTGACGCGCGGGCTCATAGCCTGTTTACGATCCGCCTTGGGCAGGTAAACGCGCCCCGCTCAAGAGGGCTGGTCTAGCGGATGCGCACTCCGCTTCCTCAGCCCTCTTCGCTCTTGCTCGCGGGATCGTAAACGCGCTGTTCAAGCCTCGCTGCGTTGATAGATGGGCAGTTCTTGCTGCGCGGCGGGGCTGCCCCAGGGCAGGTGATGTTCCCACCAGATATGTCCGGCCGGCGCCACCCATTCAGGATGGTCCAGCGAAGACACGGTGATGTCGAGCTCCTCAGGATCAGACTCATGGCGATAAGTCAGAGTGGAGCCGCAATGCGGACAGAAACCGCGGCTGACCGCCGCCGAGGAGTGATAAAGCACCGGCTTTTCACCACGCCAATCCAGATCGGCCACGCGAACGGTGAACCAGGTAACGAAGGCAGCGCCGCTGGCTCGGCGGCAGCTTTTGCAATGGCAGTGCACCACATCGTAAGGCTCGGCGCGCAAACGGTAGCGCACCGCGCCGCACAGACAACCTCCAGTCAGATTCTGGCTCGCGCTCATGATGCTTCCCTCGCTGCTGGGTTGACGATGGATTCAGAAACGGCTGTCCCCGCCAGCCCAAACCGGCAGTCAGACACCTCCGCTTTTTAAATATGATTCACTGCCGCCGCCAGCGACAAGCCCAACCGCCAAATTAAGCGGACCACCGCCGCCAAGCTGATGTTGTGCCGCAACAAAAAAACAACGGCCGCCCTGGGGCGGCCGCTAATGGGCGAAACCGGAGACGGATCAGGCCGCCTGCGTCGGGGTTGCGCCCTTGACCTCGGTCATCTGATTATCGGCGTCGACGAATACCAGCTTGGGCTGGTGATCTTTCAGCTCCGCGGCCTCGTACTGGGCGAAGGAGGCGATGATCAGCAGATCTCCCGGCGCGGCGCGGCGCGCGGCGGAACCGTTGACCGAAATGGTTCCGGAACCACGCTCGGCCTTGATTGCGTAGGTGGCGAAACGCTCGCCGTTGGTGACGTTCCAGATCTGCACTTCTTCGTACTCCAGAATGTCCGCCGCTTCCAGCAGGTTCTCGTCGATCGCGCAGGAACCGATATAGTGCAACTCGCTGTGGGTAGTGGTTACCCGGTGGAGCTTGGATTTGAGCATATTACGCTGCATGATTGCATCCTTCGTCCGCTGATCAGCGGAACACTTCGATGTTGTCGATCAGGCGGGTGCGCCCCAGTCGGGCAGCCGCCAGCACCACCAGGCGTTTTTCGCCGGCGTGCGCCACCGCCAGGGTGTCGGCCTGGCGAATTTCCACGTAATCCACTATCCAGCCGGCTTGATCCAGATCGTCGCGCGCGGCCTGCTCCAACGCCGCGTAGTCATGGTCGCCGTCCTGCAGCCGCTGCCGCACCTGCGTCAAATTGCGGTACAAGCGCGGCGCCTCTGCGCGCTCTTCCGCGCTCAGATAACCGTTGCGCGAGGACAGCGCCAGACCGTCGTCGGCGCGGCCGGTGTCCACCGGCACGATCTCGATCGGCGAATTCAGGTCGTCCACCATTGCGCGGATCACGTGCAGCTGCTGGAAGTCCTTCTTGCCGAAGCAGGCCAGATCCGGCTGCACGATGTTGAACAGCTTGGTCACCACGGTGGCGACGCCGCGGAAGTGGCCGGGCCGGAAGGCGCCGCACAGCTCATTCTGGATATTTGGCGGCTCCACGTTGAAGTCCTGGCGCACGCGCGGATATAGCTCCTGCTCCTCGGGGAAGAACAAGGCATCCACGCCGGCGGCGCGCAGTTTGTCGCAATCGGCGTCGAAAGTGCGCGGATAAGCGCCGAAGTCCTCACCCTGGCCAAATTGCAGCCGATTGACAAAGATGCTGACCACGACCTTGTCGGCGCGTTCGCGCGCCGCCTTGACCAGAGCCAGATGGCCGGCATGTAGATTGCCCATGGTGGGCACGAAGGCGAGCTTGCCCGCCTGGCGACGCCAGGCGCGCATCTCCGCCACGGTACGAATGATTTCCATTGTTTGATGTCCTGGGCAGAGCCGATCAGAAAGTATGTTCCGCCGCCGGGAAAGACTTGTCCTTCACCGCCTGCACATAGGCCTGCACCGCGCCTTGGATACTGCCGGCCTCAGCCATGAAGTCCTTGACGAAACGCGCCTTTTTTCCCGGATACACACCCAGCATGTCGTGCAACACCAGCACCTGGCCGGACACGTCGACGCCGGCGCCAATGCCTATGGTGGGGACGGAAATCGACTCGGTGATCTCACGCGCCAGTTCCGCCGGCACGCACTCCATCAGCACCAGGCTGGCGCCCGCAGCAGCGTGCGCCTTGGCGTCGTTGACGATGCGGCGCGCGTCTTCCTCGTTCTTGCCCTGCACTCGATAGCCACCGAAGGTGTTGACGAACTGCGGCGTCAGGCCGATGTGAGCGCACACCGGCACGCCGCGCTCCACCAGGAATCGGGTGGTGTCGGCCATATAGGCACCGCCTTCCAGCTTCACCATGTGCGCACCGGCCTGGATGATGCGGGCGGCGTGGGCGAACGCCTGTTGCGGGCTTTCCTGATAGGCGCCGAAAGTCATGTCGCCCAGCACCATAGCCTGCTTGGCGCCGCGCGCCACGCAACGCACGTGGTAGAGCATTTCCTCTTCAGCCACCGGCAGCGTGGAATCTATGCCCTGCACCACCATGCCCAGCGAATCCCCCACCAGCAGAATTTCCACCCCGGCTTGCTCCAGCAAGGCGGCGAAGCTGGCGTCGTAACAGGTCAGCATGGCGATCTTCTGCCCTTCCTGCGCCATTTTCTGCAGGGTGTTGACGGTAATTTTCATGCCCGTTCTTCCTCGTTCAGTCGTCCATATCAACCGGCGGGGCGCTTAAAACCTGTTTACGATCTGCTGGGCATCAGCGATACAGCGTTGAAAACGGTGACGCACCCCTTGTACATTCCGTTTTCTCAGCCGCAAGGCCTTGTCTCGCTCTAGCTCGCTAAATCGGAAAACAGGCTCCGAACGCGCGACGGCTCAGACGCTCTTGTTGAAATAGTTGCGCTGGCCTCGCGCCTCGCTGATGCAGCGGATCAGCAGTTCGAAGTCCTCGTCGCCGTCGACCAGATTCAGATGATCGGTATTGACGATCAGCAACGGCGCGGCCTCGTACTGATGGAAAAACTCGCTATAGGCCTGATGCACGCGCTTCAGATAACCTTCGGGGAAATTGACTTCGTACTCCGCCGCCCGCGCGGCCACCCGGCTCAGCAGGTTCTCTTCGGAAGCCTGCAGATAAATCACCAGATCCGGCACCGGATGCTCGGGCATCGCCAGCCCCGCCAGGCGCTTGTACAGCGCCAGCTCGGCCTCGTCCAGATTGATCTTGGCGAACAGCGCGTCTTTTTCGAACAGGAAGTCCGACACCAACGGGCTGGCCAGCAGTTCGCCGTCCAGCATGCTCTTGGCCATCTCGGCGCGTTGCAGCATGAAGGACAGCTGGGTGGACAGGCCGTGGGCCGGCAAGTTGCGGTAGAAGCGCGGCAGGAAGGGGTTGGCGGCGGGATCTTCCGCCAGCAGGCGCACGCCCCAGTATTCCGACAGTCGGCGCGCCAGAGAGGATTTGCCCGCGCCGATCGGCCCTTCGACCACGACATAACGCAATTGACTCATCACTCGCTTCCTTATTAGCTAGTTGTTTTGAGGCGCTCCACGCCCTGATCGGCCAGCCCTGCGGCCAGTTCGCCGGCCGTGCCCAGCGCCGGCAGCGCCAGATCGGGAGCGATCTCCGCCAGCGGGATCATGACGAAGCCGCGCAGATGCATGCGCGGATGCGGCAGGGTCAGGTCTTGGTCGCTCTGGGCGACGCCGCTGTAATACAGCAGATCCAGATCCAGCACCCGCGGCGCGTTGCGGAAGGTGCGCACCCGGCCGAACTCGGCCTCTATCGCCAGCAGCCTGCGCAGTAATTCGCGCGGCGCCAATGCGGTGTCCACTTCCGCAACGGCGTTGATGAAATCCGGTTGATCGGCATAGCCCACCGGCGCGGTGCGGTACAAAGCGGATTGCCGCGTCAGCTCGGTATCGGGCAAGGCGGCGATCGCGGCCAGCGCGGCGCGGATTTGCGCCGCCGGCTGTTCAAGGTTGCTGCCCAGCGCGATGAAAGCCTGCGCCATTTAGGCCTCTCCGCCCGATTCGCCCGCGGCTTTGCGGCGATTGGCGGGACGGCGACGGCGGCGTTTCTTGGCCGGGTCCGGCTCGCCGCTGGCCTTGGCGATTTCCAGCAGCTGCTCGCGCTCTTCCTCGTCGGCGCGCTGGAAGTCGTTCCACCAGCCCACCAACTTCATATCCACCTCGCCGGCTTCGCCGCGCAGCGCGAAGAAATCGTAAGCGGCGCGGAAACGCGGCTGCTCCAGGAAACGATAAGCGCGCTGGCCGCTGCGGCTGTCGAAACGCGACTGCAACATCCAGATTTCGCGCATGGTCACGCTGAAACGGCGTGGGATGGCAAAGTCGTTATCCTGCTCGGACTCCACGTCGGCAATCGCTTGCGCCAGCGCGTACACCGCGCGGTCGCCGGCGTTCACACGCTTCTGCCAGCGCTGATGCACCTGCTTCCACAGCAGGGTGGCCAGTAGGAAACCCACCGACACGGGCTTGTCGGCGCGGATGCGCTGATCGGTGCTTTCCAGGCCCAACTTCAAGAACAAATCGTCGCCCTTGTCGTCCAGCACCGCGTCCAGCAGCGGGAACACGCCGCGCGCCATGCCTTCTTCGCGCAGCTTCTTCAGGCAGCCGTAGGCTTGGCCGGACATCAGCAGCTTGAGCATTTCATCGAACAGGCGCGCCGGCGGCTCCTTCTTCAGCAGATGAGCGTGGGTGCGGATGGGCTTGCGGGTGGCGTCGTCGATATCGAAGCCCAGCTTGGCCGCCAGACGCACCGCGCGCAGCATGCGCACCGGATCTTCCTGATAACGGCGGGCCGGCTGGCCTATCATCACCAGCTTGCGGGCGCGCAAGTCCTTGACGCCGTGGTGATAGTCGATGACGGTTTCGTCGGACGGATCGTAGAACAGCGCGTTCACGGTGAAGTCGCGACGGTGAGCGTCCTCTTCCTGGCTGCCGAAACTGTTGTCGGCCATGATGCGGCCGGTTTCATTAGTGTCGTCCACGGAGCCGCCGCGGAAGGTAGTCACCTCGATGGTTTCCTGCCCCATCATCACATGGACGATGCGGAAACGCCGGCCGATGATGCGGGAACGGCGGAACACCCGGTGCACTTCCTCCGGCGTCGCGTTGGTGGCCACGTCGAAATCCTTCGGCGACACGCCCAACATCAAGTCGCGCACGGCTCCGCCCACCACATAGGCGGAAAAACCAGCCTCCTGCAGTCGGGTGGTGACTTTCAGCGCAGCGGAGCTGAGCTGGTCTCGGCGGATGCCGTGTTGCGGCAGAGGAATCACGCGCGCCTTGGTGCGGCGCTTGCCCATGCCGGCGGGCAGGTCCAGTACTTTACGGATAAACTTGCGGATCATTATGAGAAAGATAGTCGACTTGGAATGCCAGGATTCGCAAGACTAGTAGGTAGTCAAGCCGGCGATTATATCCCTATTCTTTGCAGAAAATACAATTCGCCGCCATATACCGCCCCATAGCCGCCTCCACGGCCGCCAATTGCCCCCTATCGACGATAGGCATACAATCGCTGCCGATTCGCCGACTCCGACAAGACCCCTCCCGTGCGCCCTACTCTCAGCTTCCATCTTCAGACCATTCCCAACGTGCCCGCCATCCGCCAGCTCTATGAGCTGGACGGCGAGATCGGGGAGGCCGACGTCGCCGATTTCGTGCTGCAGCGCTGCCGCGCCCAAAGCGGCACCGATTTCATCCCCTTCCATTTGCACCGCGTGGTCGCCATCGCCGGCGTACTGCAGCAGGATGGACACACCCGCCTCTTCCAACGGCTCGCCGTCGATGCCGGCGACGAAGCCGCGATGCTGACGGACTGGCTAACCCTGCTGCGCGACAGCCGGGCGCAGTTGATCAGTTGGGACGGCTCTCGGCTGGAGCTGCCGGTGTTGCTCCATCGCGCGCTGGCGCTGGGCTTGCATCTGCCGGAACAGCTCCGCGCCGGCCGGACGCCGGACGCGCATTGCGCGCTGAGCGAGATCCTGAGCGGCGGCCATGCCGAACTGGCCACCCCTTTGGGCGAGCTGGCCCGTCTGTGCGGCCTGCCCGGAGAAACCGAACTCAACGGCCCTCGGCGCTGGGAACTGTACCGCGCCGGCAACGCCGGCGCGCTCGCCGAACACAATGCGCGCCAGGCCGCCAGTTGCCATCTGCTGTGGCTGCGCCAGCAATGGGTGGAGGGCGCGCTGGCTCCAGCCACCTATCAAGCCTGTAGACAAAGCTTGCGCGCCGCCGTCGCCGCGCAACCGGAACCGCACTGGCGCGGCTGGCTGGCCGACTGGCGCGCAGAGGCCGCGCAAGGGGATTGACAGCCAAAAGCCAAAGGCATAGGCTGACATTCATGCGCCGATTTGACACAGCTTGCGGGCGCTTAACAAATGCCAGCTAAAGCGTCAAACCGGTCAACCCGCTTGCGCTCTTAAGTCGTAGGCGGGTTTTGTTTTACCCGTACAGGCAGTTAAGCAAACCAATCGCTTCGGATCGATGCATGAGCCGCGCCCCGCTATCCGTTTCGGGCATGCGCGGCAGGCGCCGAGTTAAAGACAACTTGCAGGGCGCCCAAAAATCCTGCTAAAGCGTCGCCGGCGAAACCCAGAACCGGCGCGCCAACCGCGACCGAACCAACTGGAGACCGCCATGTACGACTGCCTGCAAGATAGCTATACCGATTTCTCTTTTGCCAATTTCGACGCCGTGGGAAGACCTCGCCCCCTTTGCGGCAGCCTGAGCGCCTCTCCGCTCACGCCGGCCGACGCCCCCGCTCTGCAACAGCTGGCGGATTTCGCCCATGAACTGGGCTACGAACTGGAACGCAACGGCGAACAGCTGACCGTGCGGGATATTTCGCTAGTGGACGCGCTCAGCATCAACGCCCGCTTTGGCGGCGAACTGCTGATCAGCTGCGATCTGCGCCGCGACCCGCCCGCGCGCTTCTGATCTGACACCACCGCCCGCTCCCGCTCCGCCGGGAGCGCTCCGCGCGTCCGTCCCGCTCCTTGCCGCCCCATTGTCATGGCGCGACAAAGACAAGCCCGCCCCGCAGCCGGTATAATGGCCAGTTCTCCGAGCCATCCCGCCCTACTCCCATGCTGTTTGAAATCAATCGCGCCCCGCGCGGGGCCGTGCTGCTGGAAGCCCGTCAAATCAGCCGGCTGGCCTTGCCGATGATGATCGCTCAGATCGCGCAGGTGGCCACCGCCTTCGTCGACACCGTGATGGCGGGCCGCGTCAGCACCGACGATCTGGCCGCCGTCTCCCTGGGCGCCAGCGTTTTCATCACCTTCTACGTCACGCTGATGGGCATCGTCACCGCGCTCAATCCCATCCTGGCTCACCAGCTGGGCGCCGGCGAGCACGACAAATTCAAGGACACCGCGCGCCAGGGCCTGTGGTTCGGCCTGCTGATCGGCCTCTTGGGCGCGGCGATGATGGTGGCGCTGGAGCCCGCGCTGCGGCTGTGGCTGCACCTGCCGCCGGAAGTGATCGACAAGGTGATGCTGTTCATCACCGGCGCCGCGGTGGGCATGCCGGCGGCGATGACCCACCGCGCGCTGCACGCCTACGCGTCCAGCCTGGGCCGCCCCAAGGCCATCATGGTGGTCAGCCTGCTGGCGCTGGCGCTGAACGTTCCGCTCAACTACATCCTGATCCACGGCCTGTTCGGCCTGCCCAAGCTGGGCGGCGCCGGCTGCGGCTGGGCCACCGGCATCGTGTTCTGGTTCAATTGTCTGGCCCTGCTCGCCTATGTCAGCTGGCACCGCAATTTCCGCCAGTTCCGGCTGCTGGAACGCCTGCGCGGCCCGGACTGGCGCATGTACCGCGGCTTCCTCAAGCTGGGCGTGCCCATCGGCCTGTCCTTCTTCGTGGAAGTCAGCCTGTTCTCCTTCATCGCACTGCTGATTGCCGAACTGGGCACCGTGGTGGTCGCCACCCACCAATCCGTGCTCAATTTTTCCAGCATCATCTACATGCTGCCGCAGAGCGTGGCCACCGCGATGTCCGTGCGCGTCGGCCATCATGTCGGCGCCGGCGACTACCGCGCCGCCCGCTTCAGCTCCGGAGTAGGCCTGCTGCTGGGTCTGAGCATGGCCTTCTGCGCGATGCTCGTGGTGCTGCTGTTCCGAGAACCCATCATGCGCATGTACACGCCGGACCCGCGCGTGATCGCGATGGGCTCCACCCTCTTGCTGTTCGCCGCTGTCTACCAGCTAACCGACGCCGCCCAAACCATCGCCTCCGGCGCCTTGCGCGGCTACAAGCTGACCACGGTGCCGATGGTCATTCACATCCTGTCGTTCTGGTGCGTAGGCCTGGGCCTAGGCATCACCCTGGGCCTGACCGACTGGCTGACCAAGAAGCCCATGGGCGTGTTCGGCTTCTGGACCGCGCTGGTCATCAGCCTGAGCGTGGCCGCGCTGTTCCTGACCCGCTACCTGGCGGGCGAAAGCCGCCGCCGCCTGCATCGACAACTTCAAACGGAACCGGCGCCATGAGCCTGAGCTACAGCCACCATCATCCGCTCAAATCGCTGAACACCTTCGGCATGGACGCGCGCGCGCGCGACTTCTGCCTACTGGACGCGCTCTCCGATCTGCCGGCGCTGCTGGACAGCCCGGCCTACCGCGCCGGCCCGGTGCTGTGGCTGGGCGGCGGCAGCAATCTGCTGTTCACCCGCGACTATGCCGGCCTGGTGGTCAAACTGGGGCTGCGCGGCATCCGCCTGCTGGAGGAAAGCGGCGACGACGTGATCGTCGAAGCGGCCGCCGGCGAAAACTGGCACGGCTTCGTGCTCCACACCCTGAGCCAGGGCTGGTACGGACTGGAAAATCTGAGCCTGATCCCCGGCACCGTCGGCGCCAGCCCAATTCAAAACATCGGCGCCTACGGCGTCGAGGCCAAGGACTACATTCATCAAGTGGTCTGCGCCGACCTTGATCACGGCGGCGCCGAACTGACGCTGGACAAGGCCGACTGCCGCTTCGGCTATCGCGACAGCGTGTTCAAGCACGAGGCCGCCGGCCGCCTGCTGGTCACCGCGGTGCGCTTCCGCCTGTCGCGCGCGCCGCGGCTGCGCACCGGCTACGGCGACATCCAGCAAGAACTGGACGCCGCCGGCATTGCCGCGCCCACGCCGCAAGACGTCAGCGACGCGGTGATCCGTATCCGCTCGAGCAAACTGCCCAATCCGGCCGAGCTGGGCAACGCCGGCAGCTTCTTCAAAAACCCGGTGCTGCCGGCGGAACAGGCGCAGGCGCTGCTGGCGCGCCATCCAGCGATGCCGCACTACCCGGCTACCGACGGCAAGGTCAAGCTGGCCGCCGGCTGGCTGATCGACCAATGCGGGCTGAAAGGCCATCGCGACGGCGACGCCGGCGTGCACGCGCGCCAGGCCCTGGTGCTGGTCAACTACGGCGCCGCCAGCGGCGAGCAGATGCGCGCGCTGGCCGACAAGGTGCGCGCGGAAGTCCGTCAACGCTTCGGCGTGGAACTGGAGCCGGAACCCATCATTCTCTAAACAGCCGGCGCGAAACTCTCGCGCTCTCGACAAAAGGCGAAACGATGAATTCAAGCGTAGATGTGCTGGTATTCGATCTGGGCGGGGTATTGGTGGACTGGAACGGCATCGATCCGCTGGTGCGGCTTTCTCAGGGCAAGCTGAATCCGGAACAAGCCCGGCGCTTCTGGATGGAAACGCCGTGGATCGCCAAGCTGGACACCGGCGCCTGCACGCCGGAAGCGTTTAGCGCCGCGATGGCGGAACACCTGGGACTGGACATCGACGCGGCGGAAATGACCGCGCAACTGGACAGCTGGCTGCGCGGCGCCTTCCCCGGCGCGGCGGAAATGCTGGCCCAGCTTGGCCCGCGCCATCGCCTGGCCGTGCTCAGCAACAACAACGCGCTGCACTGGGACAAAATCGAACGCGAATTTGATCTGCTGCACCATTTCGACCGGCTATTCGCCTCCCATCTGATCGGCCTGCGCAAGCCGGACGACGAGGTATACCGTCATGTACAGCAGGAACTGGACGTGGCCCCGCAACGTATCGCCTTTTTCGACGACAACATAGAATGCGTGGACGCCGCCCGCCGCGCCGGCTGGCAAGCTTTTCACACCAAAGGCTTGGACCAGGTGCAGGCCGCGCTGCGCGCCAACGGCTGGCTGAACGCCGTCTAGCGCTAGAACAGGCCGCCGGCCTTGCAGAAGATCGCCACCACCGTCAGCAGTCCAATCAGCCAGGACAGCGAGCGCAGGCTGGCCTGGTCGGCCAGATAAAACAAGCCGTGCGCCACCCGCGCCGCGATGAACACCGCGGCGGCGGCGTCCAGAAACGCCGACGGCGCATGCATGCCCCACCCCACCAGCACCGCGGCGGCGAAGGTTGGGAACGCCTCCCAGGCGTTTTGCTGCGCCCAATTGGCTCGCTGCCGGTAACCGCTGACTTGGGCCATCGCCTCTCGCGGCCTGTGGTTGTCCACCCGCGCGCCGGCCTTGGCCACCCCGGCCCAGATCAATGGCAGCAAAGCCGCCAGCAAGATGCTCCATAACGCAAACGGCATAACATTCTCCTATGTTGATCCAGCATCTAAGAACCTGTTCATAGCCTGCTGCACTTCAGCGATACGACGTTGAAAGCGGCTTCAAAATGCTCATATACCGTGTGTACACTCCGCTTTTTCAGCCGTTTTTGCCTTGTCTCGCCCTAGCTCGCGAGACTTTGAACAGGCTCTAACAGAGGCTGCTTACGAAATTGCGAGCCAAGCGAGACAAGGCGTTGCGGTTGAAGAAGCAGAATGCGCAGTTGGTTCATCAGCACTCTGAAACCGTACTCGCCGTATCGCCGCTCGCGACGCGCAGCGGATGGTAAACCCCTTCTCACGGCGCGCGGCGTCTATGTCCCAGATAGCGCCCGTCGTCGAAGGTGGCCACCCATTCCGGCCGGTAAACCACCAACACCGCCGCCAGCAAACCAGTGGTGAAGGCCTCCGACCATGACAATAAAAAATAGAACGGAAGCGTCTCTTCAAGCAACTGGTCCCAGGGATAGGCGCCGGCCAGCCCCAAGGCCAACAAGCCGGACAGGCCGGCGGCGAACATGCCGGCGCCGCCGGCGAGGAAGCCGTTGACGAAGACATAAACAAACAGATTACTGGGCAAAACGCGCTGACTCAAGCGCAGCGCCGCGGCGGACAGCGCCACCGGCGGCAAGATCATGGTCAGATAATTCAGGCCCAGCGCCGGCAAATCGGCCTGCCCGCTCAAGGCAAGCGCCAGCAAGGGTAGCGCCAAGGCCAGCAAGGCCAGCCAGGGCCCCATCATCAGGGTGAACAGGCCGGCGCCCAGCAAATGGAAGGACAGGCCCGGCGCCACGCCGCCGCGCAGCAGCCACAAGGCCAGCGCCAGCACGCAGGCGCCCATCCAGGCGTTGCAAGCCGGCAAGGGCAAGCCGCGCCAGGCCACCCGTCGCGCCGCCAGCGCCAACAAAGACAAAGCCGCGCCATTGCTCAGCCAAAGCGCGGCGTCGGGAAAAAACGATGCGGGCAAATCCATGACCTACCTATCGGCTTGATTATCCATTTCGAATGATACCAGAGCATGCGCACCAACCCGTCTCCATTGGGTACAATGACGTTTTATTGGAGAGTTCCGCATGCCCGCTTTGCCCGCCCCTCACCTGATCGCCCAGCACGTCGCCGCCGCCCTGACCGAAGACATCGGCCGTTGCGACTGGACCGCCCTGCTGATTCCCGAACACAGTGCCGGCGCGGCGCGGGTGGTCGCGCGCGAGGCGGCTACCTTGTGCGGTCAGGCCTGGTTCGACGAATGCTTCCGGCAGGTTGACCCTGATTGCCAGGTGGAATGGCTGGCCGCCGAAGGCGAGCAAGTGGCCGCCGGCGCGGTGCTGTGCAATATCTCCGGCCCGGCGCGCGCGCTGCTGAGCGCGGAGCGCTCCGCGCTCAACTTCCTGCAAACCCTGTCCGCGGTCGCCAGCGAAACCCGCCGCTACGTCGACGCCGTGGCAGGCACCCGCGCCCGGATTCTGGACACGCGCAAAACCATGCCCGGACTGCGACTGGCGCAGAAATACGCGGTAACGGTGGGTGGCGGCGACAATCAGCGCATTGGCCTGTTCGACGGCATCCTGATCAAGGAAAACCACATCATGGCCGCCGGCGGCATCGCCGCCGCGCTGCGGGCCGCGCAACAACTGGCTCCCACCGACGTCAGCCTGCAGATCGAGGTGGAAACGCTGGAACAACTGGAGGAAGCGCTGCGCCATGGCACCAAGCTGGCGCTGCTGGACAATATGTCGCTGGAGCAAATGCGCGAGGCGGTGCGCTTGACCGCCGGCCGCGCTCTGTTGGAGGCCTCCGGTGGCGTGGACTTCGACACCGTGCGCGCGATTGCGGAAACCGGGGTCGACCGCATTTCCGTGGGCAAGCTGACCAAGGATATCCTAGCCGTCGATCTCTCGATGCGATTCACCGCAGCCTGACGCCCCCGGACCCGCCTGCTGGCGGCGGGTTCCTGTCATACTTCGCCGCCTAGCGCTATAACTGGTTCATAACCCCCAATAACGAGCGTCATGGACTTCAACCTCCGCAAACGGAACAAACGCCCGGCACGCTATGCGATCTGGGGCTCCATTTTCTTCCTGCTAGCGACTCTGGCGTTGGTGGCTCTGGAACTGCTCAACACCTACCAACAGGAAGAGGAAAACGCGCTGCGACAGGCTAACGGCCTCAGTCAATTGCTGGCCGAGCGGCTGGCCGCCGGCGTCAGCGAAGCCGGGCTGATCCTGCAAAACACGAGTCAACTGCCGCAAGTCCAAACCCTGCTGCACACCGGCAAAAGCAGTGAAGACGGACAACAAAAACTGTATCAACAGCTGCAACAGCAACTGCAGCTGGCGCCCTATCTAAGCCGAATCGAAATCATAGACAGCGCCTGTCAGGCCATCTTCACTAGCCGCCAGGCCGCCATCGTGCGGCAGCCGCACAATGAATTCTGCCGCTGGCTGCATAGAAACGAAGACCCGGAAAACAGTTACACCGCCGCCCAACACAACCCCGAGCAACACGGCATCGTTCTGGCCAGCAAGCTGCGCGACGACAGCGGAAATGTCATAGGCATGGCCGCCGGCATCATCGCCAACAATTTTTTCCAGGACGAAGTCTCTCGCGTCACCGTAGGTGAACACGGGGAAATCCTGGTGCTGGATCAACGCCAGCTGATGGTGGCGCGCTGGCCCAAACCGCCCAAGGGGCTGGAACGGCAGTTCCGGCCGCTCCAGCCGGCCAAACTACTCAGCCGCGACGGCAATCAGGCGCAATTCAGCGCGCCGTCCAATATCGACGGCGTCACCCGCCTGTACAGCCAAAGCCAGACGGGACGCTACCCGTTTCAAGTGGCGGTGGGCATCGCCCGCAAGGATTTCACCCGTTCCGTGCAGGAAAAGGCGACGCTGGCGCTGCTGGGCTGGCTGTTCATCGCCGGCATGACGCTGCTGGCCTTGCGCAATTATCTGTCCAATCTGCGTCAGCACACGCTGCTGAGCCGTAGCACGGACCTGATCCGGCAAAGCGAGGAAGAAGCCAAGCTGATCCTGGACACCGCGCCGCTGGCGCTGCTCTTGGTCAACCCCAAAACACGCCGCATCCAGCGCGCCAACGCGCTGGCGCGAGCCATGCTGCAGTTGCCGCCGCGCGCGCCGGGGACCAAGGAAGATTCGGACATTCTCAACCTGCCTTTTCGACTGCAGCCGCTGGAACAGTGGCTGGAAGCCGGCCAGGAAATCGAGAATCAGGAAATAGAGCTAGAACTGGAGGACCACAGCCGGCTCTGGGTCATTGTCTCCCTGCGGCCCTTGGGCGAGCGCACCCCGCCGTCCACGCTGGTGGCGCTCTACGACATCTCCAGCCGCAAACAGCTGGAGGAGCAATTGCAGGAAAGCAACCAGCAGCTAAGCGAAATGGCGGCCACCGATCCGCTGACCCATCTATACAATCGGCGCTACGCCGACATGATGCTGAAAGACGAAATCAGCCGCTGCGAACGCTACGGCCAATCAATGACCATAGCGGTATTCGACATTGACCACTTCAAGCAATTCAACGACCGTCATGGCCATCAGGCCGGCGACAACGTACTGGTGGCCGTGGCCAACGCGCTGACCGACACCACGCGCAACACCGATATCAGCGCGCGGGTGGGCGGCGAAGAGTTTCTAGTGATTTTCCCCTGCACCAGGCTACGCGACGCACAAAAAGTGATGGAACGAGTGCAAGTGGTATTGAGTCAGACACGCTTCCCGCTGGTGGATCAGAGCGTGACCTTCAGCGGCGGACTGACCGACTGGCGGCCTCACGACACGCCGGAACTGATGCTGGCGCGCGCCGACCGCCTGCTTTACGAAGCCAAGGTCGCCGGCCGCAACATTCTGTTCAATGATCTGGACATGACCTGAACGGCGGCCGATCCTGCCCCGCCACGCCCAAGGCGTCGGACAACAGCCACAGCATCGCCGCGGTGGCTCCCCAGATGCGGTGGCTCTGCCAGTCCAGCGATAGATAAGCCCGCAGCTGGCCGTCGTCCCCCTGATGGCTGTGGCGCTCATAGGCCCCGGTATCCATCAAAAGCGGCAGCGGCGCTTCGAACACCTCGGCCACCTCGCCCGGCTCTGGGCTGAGCTCGAACGGCGGCAACACCAACCCCACCACCGGCGTCACCACAAAGCCGGTAATCGTCACATAGTCCGGCAAACGCCCCAGTAGCCGGACATGGCTCTCCGCCAGCCCGGTCTCCTCCCGCGTTTCACGCAGGGCGGCGCGCTCGGCGGAACCGTCGTCCCGCTCCAGCTTGCCGCCCGGAAAGCTGACCTGGCCGGCATGCGCCGGCAGGTTTTCCGCGCGCCGGGTCAACAACACCGTCGGCCCTTCGCTATGCCACACCAGCGGCACCAGCACCGCCGCCGGCCGCAGCCCGCCATCGGCCGGCCGGAAACTGAAATCGCCCACCCTGCCGGTAAAGTCATAAGCCGAAAGCCGACCGGCAATCCAGTCGGCCGCTTCTCCCGCCTCCATCGACCACATATTATTGTCCCCTGCCGTCATCCACTCGCCGGGCCAACGCTCCGGCGACATCCTTGCTCCATCTTAGGCCAAATCATGGCCTCTCTGTCGGCGCCGCCATCGCTATTAACAAAAAACCCGCGCGCCAACCGCCTAAGCGGCGCCGGCGAACGCGGGCAAAAAAAATGCCAGGCGGCGAGCCTGGCACATTGCTGAGCATTTCTGCTTGAAACACTCTTAGCGGCGCATCGAGTCGAAGAACTGCTGGTTCGACTTGGTGGCCTTGATCTTGTCCTGCAGAAATTCCATCGCTTCCAGATCGTCCATCGGGTAGAGCAGCTTGCGCAGCACCCAGATCCGCTGCAACTGATCCTGCGGAATCAGCAGTTCTTCGCGACGAGTGCCGGAACGGTTGATGTTCAGCGCCGGGAAAATGCGCTTCTCCGCCATGCGACGCTCCAGATGGATTTCGCTGTTGCCGGTACCCTTGAATTCTTCGTAGATCACATCGTCCATGCGGCTGCCGGTATCGATCAGCGCCGTGGCGATGATGGTCAGGCTGCCGCCCTCTTCCACGTTGCGCGCAGCGCCGAAGAAGCGCTTGGGACGCTGCAGCGCGTTGGCGTCCACGCCACCGGTCAGCACCTTGCCCGAAGCCGGCACCACGGTGTTGTAGGCGCGCGCCAGACGGGTAATGGAGTCCAGCAGAATCACCACGTCCTTCTTGTGCTCAACCAGGCGTTTGGCCTTCTCGATCACCATCTCGGCCACTTGCACGTGGCGGGTGGCAGGCTCGTCGAAGGTGGACGACACCACCTCGCCCTTGACCGAGCGTTGCATCTCGGTCACTTCTTCCGGACGCTCGTCGATCAAGAGCACGATCAGCACCGCGTCCGGATGGTTGGCGGTGATGGCGTGGGCAATGTGCTGCAGCATCACGGTCTTGCCGGACTTGGGCGGCGCCACCAGCAGGCCGCGCTGGCCCCTGCCAATCGGTGCGATCAGGTCGATGATGCGGCCGGTAATGTTTTCCTCGGCGCGGATGTCGCGCTCCAGCTTGAATTGTTCGGTCGGGAACAGCGGCGTCAGGTTCTCGAACAGAATCTTGTGCTTGGAGTTCTCGGGCGCCTCGCCATTGACCTTGTCCACCTTGACCAGCGCGAAATAGCGTTCGCCATCTTTCGGGGTGCGGATCTCGCCTTCGATCGAATCGCCGGTGTGCAGGTTGAAGCGACGAATCTGCGACGGGCTGACATAGATGTCGTCCGGGCCGGCCAGATAGGAGGTGTCTGGGCTGCGCAGGAAACCGAAACCGTCCGGCAGCACTTCCAGGGTACCTTCGCCGAAAATGCTCTCGCCTTTTTTGGCCTGGTTTTTCAGCAAGGCGAAGATCAAGTCCTGCTTGCGCAGTCGATTGGCCCCGTCGATCTCGTTGGAAATGGCCATTTCAACGAGTTCGGAAACATGAAGATGTTTTAGATCAGATAAGTGCATAGCAGCCGTAGGTCGACTCGGTAACGATTTAGCGGAACGCTGAATTCGGAGGGTGGCGTAAAAATGGAACGGGCAACGCGTCAATCGCTACCCGTTTTGAGATTTTGCTGGAGAATAGACGCTTTACAGTTGGCTGTCAATGAAGGCGGTCAACTGGCTCTTGGCCAGCGCGCCCACCTTGGTGGCGGCAACCTGACCGTCTTTGAAAATCATCAGCGTCGGGATGCCGCGAATGCCGAATTTCGGCGGCGTCAGTTCGTTTTGGTCAATGTTCAGCTTGGCCACTTTCAGGCGGCCTTCGTATTCCTTGGCCACTTCGTCCAGGATGGGAGCGATCATCTTGCACGGACCACACCACTCGGCCCAGTAATCGACCAGTACCGGCAGGTCGGCTTTCAGAACATCGGTATCGAAACTGTCATCGCTTACGTGGTGGATGAGATCGCTCATGGTTTCCTCGCTAAATATTTTGGTGGTGCATCTACTGCAATTGATGTGTGATGGTAGCAAGCGCGGAGTGCCGGAGCAACCGGAAATCCGGAGCGCGCGACCGGGCCCGCCCTTCGCTCTTTCCTTATATACCACCTGGAACCACTTGGCCTGGCCGACAATGCCGCTGCTGAAACGCCCAGGCTTCGGTATAATGCGCAGCTGTTTATTCCGAGAAGGACTCCAAATGGGCTTTCTGCAAGGCAAAAAGATTCTGATTACCGGCATGATCTCCAACCGCTCCATCGCTTACGGCATTGCCCAGGCCTGTCATCGCGAAGGCGCGGAACTGGCGTTCACCTATGTGGTGGATAAACTGGAAGACCGCGTGCGCGAAATGGCCGCGGATTTCGGCTCCAAGCTGGTTTTCCGCTGCGACGTGCAGAACGACGAAGAAATCAATAAATTGTTCGCCGATCTCGGCAAGGAATGGGACGGCCTGGACGGCCTGGTGCACGCCATCGCCTTCGCCCCGCGCGAATCGCTGGAAGGCGACTTTTTGGATACGCTGAGCCGCGAAGCTTTCCAGACCGCGCACGATGTGTCCGCCTATAGTTTCCCGGCGCTGGCCAAGGCCGCGCGCCCGATGATGCAAGGCCGCAACGCCGCGCTGCTGACCCTGTCCTACCTGGGCGCGGTGCGAGCCATCCCGAATTACAATGTGATGGGCCTGGCCAAAGCCAGCCTGGAAGCCTCGGTGCGCTTCATGGCCGCCAGCCTGGGCAAGGACGGCATCCGCGTCAACGGCATTTCCGCAGGCCCGATCAAGACCCTGGCCGCCGCCGGCATTTCCGGCTTCTCCAAATTGCTGGCCATGGCCGCCGGACAGTCCTGTCTGCGCCGCAACGTCACCACCGAGGAAGTGGGCAATACTGCCGCCTTCCTGTTGTCCAATCTGTCCTCCGGCATTACCGGCGAAATCACTTATGTCGACGCCGGCTTCAGCATCAACTCGCTGAACGTTCCGGAAGCCTGATTCAATCGCCGCCATATCGAAATGGACCCGTCGGGTCCATTTTTTTTATCCTTGCAGATAAACCGCTGCGCCGTCATTCCCTCCAAGATTCATCTCATTGGAAATAGATAAGCGGAGTGCCATTGCATTCAAAACAATACGGCCGAGATTCAAGGAACGCGCACACCTGAATTAAAAGTCATGCGGCCAAGTAACATTGAATATCGATAACCGCCGCTCCGAAAGTGACCGGGCTGCCATATACCCGGCCAAATCCGTCGTCAGTAACGAGAACCCAGATCCCTATCCTCGGCCGCCCCGCCCAGCATATGGCTTAGTTCGTCGCAAGAGCGCACCACGCCGTCGCGCACACGGAACTCGGCGATGACCAGCATCCGCACCTGACCGCCGTTCCGCTTGTCCGCGGTAACCAAATGGCGGGTGAACAGCCGCTCTCCCTGCTCTGCCCAACTCAGGATTTCAAGGCCGACCCGGCTGCACTCCTGCTTCAGATGGCGCAGGTGTTTGACGAAATCCGCGTAATCCAGCTTGCGGCCGTCCGCCTGTTGGCGGTAGTCCGGGTGCACTAGTCGCGCCAAGCGGCTTTCGTCCAGTTCCGGGCACAGCAATGCGCATTCAAATAATTCTCTCACCACAGAGATGGCGGTGTTTTGCATGATTTTGCTCCTTAAGCCTGTTTACGATCTGCCGCGCTGCGTGAGACATCGCACGGTGAATACCCCTTCGAAATGCTCATGCACCACCGGTACACTCCGCTTTCTCAGCCGCAATGCCTTGTCTCTCTCATGTTCGCGAGATCGTGAGCACGCTCTTTTAAGTGGGGACATGATGTCGACAAAGGGCGGCGCGACCCATGCCTCGCCGCCACAATGGCCAGTATCACGCCCTGCTGCGGCGGCGCGTTATCGCTACAATGACAATAAATAGCTCAAACAGGCCAAAATCATGCTGCTCGCCGCCAACCGTATCCTTCACGACACCGCCGACCCCGACGCCTGGCACAGCCATGACAGCGGCCAGCTGAGCTTGCTGCGCCACGGCGTGCTGAGCATCGCCACCGACGGCGGCCGGTTCTGGCTGCCGCCCGGCCACTTGGTCTGGATTCCTCCCGGCGTGCGCCACGCCTCGCACCGCCACGGCCTGATAGACGGCATCAGCCTGCGCTTTGCCGCGGCGGTCTGCGTCCGGCTTCCTGCCTGCGCGCAAGCCATCGCCTGCGATGCGCTGCCCCCTGCCATCATGCGGCGCGCGCTGGACTTCGCCGTTCCGCCCCTTCCCAGAGAGCAGCGGCTGCTGGAAGTCTTGCTGGACGAATTGGAACAATGTCCGCCCTTGAGTCTGAGCCTCCCGCTGCCGCAAGACCGGCGCGCGCGCCGAGTCGCCGACGCCTTGACGGAAGCGCCAGATGACCCGCGCTCGCGCGACGACTGGGCGCAATGGGCCGGCCTCAGCGGGCGCAGCCTGAGCCGCCTGTTTCCGGAACAAACTGGGCTCAGCTTCCAAGCCTGGCGCCGCCGGCTGCGGCTATTGAAGTCGCTGGAATATCTGTCGGCCGGCCAAAAAGTCGGCGTCGCGGCCTGGCGCTGCGGCTACGACAGCCCCAGCGCCTTCATCGCCGCCTTCCGCCAGGCCTTCGGCCAGACGCCAACCCAGTTGCTGGGCGGGTACGCGGACGCCTTCAGCGATAACAATGGTTCTTGAACCGACGGAACAGCCCGGACAACGCATTGATCAACAACGCCCTCAACCGAGAACGCCTGACGGCAGACCCAGACAACGGGCAGTGCGTCGCGACATGAACGGCGGCCATATCGCCTTCCCGCCCTCAAGCCAGCAAGGACTCCATCGCCGCGGCCAACTTGCCCACGCTCCGTTTGACCCATGCCGGCGCGGCGCCTCCGGCGCACAAGCTCTCCTCCAGCGCGTAGGCGCTGCGCACCAGATGATAGCCCAGCCAGGGAACCGGCTCCGGGGCCCAGCGGCGCACCTGCTCCAAACCCCCTTCCGACATGACCCAGGGCATGGAGGTCAAATCGCCGTCCCGCTCCAGGATCAATTCCGCCAGCGTGCGCCCCATCAAATTGGCAGCCCCCACGCCCTCGCCGCCGTAGCCGCCGGCCATGGCGATGCCGGCCCGCCGGTCGTAAAGCGCATAGGGCGTGAAAGCGCGCGCCACGCCCAAGGTGCCGCCCCAGCGGTATTCAACCTCCGCAGCGCCCAGCGCCGGGAACAACTGGCGCAGCAGACGCTCGCGCCAAGCGAACTCAGCGCTGCCCGGATCGAAATCCCATTGCTCGCGGCCGCCCAGCCGGTAACCTCCGCGCGCGCCGAACACCAGGCGGCCGTCCGCGCTGCGCTGCCCGTAAGTCACCATCCGGCTCAAATCGCCGAAAGCCTGCCGATCCGTCAGGCCTATCTCGTCCCATTGAGCTGGCGACAACGGCTCGGTGGCCAACAGCAGGCTCTGCATCGGCAGCAGACAACGCCCCAAGCGCGAAAACTGCCCGGCCGCGCCTTCCAGCGCCGGCACGATGACGTCGGCGCGCAACTCGCAGCCGTCCAGCCCCGCCACGCCGGGAACGAGCCGGCGCACCGGGCTGCGCTCATGAATCCGCCCCCCCAGCCGCGCCACGGCCCGTGCAAGTCCTTGCGCCAGCCTGGCCGGCTGGATCACCGCGCAATGCGGCGAAAACACCCCGCCGCGCACATCGCGCGCACCTAGCTGCTCTTGCGCCTCTTTGCGGTCCAGCCATCGAAAGTCGGCTTCGCCGTGCCCCACCCGCCGCAACTCGCGCAGCCAACTCCGTCCCATGGCCTCCTGCTCCGGGTAGCGCGCCGCCGCGTACAACACCCCGCCATGGGCAAAGTCGCAATCGATGCGCTCCCGCGCCAATATCTCAGCCACTTCGTCGACGATGCCGAACAGCCGCCGCCGCGCTTGTTCACGCTGCTCGCCGTCCAGGCTGAGCAAATGGGCATCCTGATTGGCCAGCCCTCCGATCAGCCAGCCTCCATTGCGCCCGGACGCGCCGTAGCCGCAAGTTTCGGCCTCCAGCACCGCCACATCCAGCTCCGGCGCCATCCGCTTGAGGTAGTAAGCCGTCCAAAGACCGGTATAGCCGCCGCCGATCACCGCCACATCGCAGCGCGCCGATTGCGTCAGCGGCGGCCAATACGGCTCGGCTGGGCTTTGATCCAGCCATAAACAGGCTTGAGACCGTGAGGACATGTGCTCTCCTTGTTGCGGCCAACCGACTCAGGCTCGGCCGCGTCGCCAACGCTGTTATCATGAAGGTCGACCATACCCGTCCATTGCGAGGAGAGCCAGCCGATGGAGATTTTGATCTTTCCCGAAACGGAAGTGCCCGCCGAACTGCGCATGCAAGTGCTGGAGCTGCAAAATCTGGCCTGGCCCGGCGAGCCGCCGACCAGCCCCGAGCCTATCCACGATCCGGCGCTCGCCCCGCTCTCGCTGTTGCTGGTGGAGAGCCGCCGGGTACTGTCGGCGCTGGACATCCTCAGCAAGCGGCTAAGCCACGCGGGAGAAGACTTCCAGGCCAGCGGCATCAGCTGCATGGTCACCCAGCCCGAGGATCGCAGCCGCGGCTTGGGGCGATTGCTGGCCGCCTCCGCGCGCGAAACCATGCAAGCCAACGGCGCCGATCTCGGCATCTTCACTTGCGACCGGCCCCTGCGGCGCTTTTACCAACGTTGCGGCTGGAGCGAACTGCCTGGCGCCGTATTGATCGGCGGCACGCCGGCCTCGCCGTTTCCCAGCAGCCAATTCGACAAAGCGACGATGGCCAGCTTTTTCAGCGATAAGGCCAAGCGAATGGCCGCGCGCTTCGAGCATTGCGAGATTGCGCTTCATCCGGGGGACATCGACAGGCTTTGGTGAGCCGCGAGACGCCGCCGGGCCGAAGCAAACGACGATCCGACGCGATCAAAACATCAATGAGGAGCGGTAGAATCATTCCTTCCGCGGCAACCCCAGCCTCAGGCCCCGCCGGAGCCCTGCTCGGCCCAATCCGCAAGCGACCCAACCCCACCATGATCGAAACGCCCGACATCATCGAAATCGAGTTATCCGCGCCCTACCGAGTCCAGGGCGAGGCCGCTCGCGGCCAGTCCGTTTGGCTGCTGGCCCGGCTCTGGCATGCCCACCATTTCGGCGACGGCTCGGTGTCCGCCGCCGCCTTGCGGCTCGGCTTCCCTGGACAAAACAATATCCGCATGCTGATCTCGCGCGCTTTCGCCGATTTCGCGCGCTGGGGCGTGCAAGCGGGCTGGGGAGCCGCGCACGGCCAGCCCATCTCAACCCTGCCCTTGAACGGGCGCAGCCGCGGTCCGTTCTGGCTGGCGGCCGGCATGGCGTCGCGGCTGCGCTTCCGCGCCGACGGCGCCGAGGTGGAACGGGATTGGCTGGAACACTTTCTTGGCCTGCGCCGGGAGAGGCCGGAAAGCTCGGCCGGCGACCTGTCCTACCTGATGCGCGATATGCGCTTCTGGCAACAGATGGCGCAAGCTATCCGCGATGAATACGACGGTTTCGGGCGTCGTCCCAGCCGTCAGGTAGCGGAATCCTTCCACGTTGCGCGCCAATTCGCCGGCGACGATTTTCAACAGGCGCTGGCTTTGATGAAGGAAAGCCTGGCCTGGCGCCGCAGCGCCCAGTTGGACGGCAGCCGCAGCGCACTGAAGCGACTGGACCGCGTGCTGGACGCCGGCAGCGTCCACCACGCCCACCCGACTTTCGCCGCAATGGCATGCATCGTCAGAGCCTGGGAACGCTATACCCACGGCGACGCCGAAGCGGCCCAGACCATGCTGGAGCATCTGCAAACCTCGCCGGAGCTGCAACCGGTATTCCGCTACAACCCGCGGGTACGTTTCGAATGCCTGAATCTGATGGCGCTGTTGCACAAGCACGCCGCCACCAGCGGCGCGGGCATAGCGCGTCAGCAAAACGAGGCCGGAGCGGCCCTGCAAGCGCTGAGCGGCGCGCTGGAGGCGGCTTACGAGGCGGATTCGATCGACGCCGCCCAACATGTGGCCGCCAATATCGGTTGGTGCTTGTGGCTGTTCTGGCAGCAAGGTTTGATCGACCCGGAACGAGAACAGCAGGTGGGCGCGGTGCAACTGCAAGCCATGCGCTGGCTCGGGCTGTCCGAATGGATTTGCGACCGTTTCGGCTACGGCAGCGGCTCCGCCTGGAACCTGATTTTCATCCTGCGCATCGCGCGCGGCAACTGCCCGCCGCCGCGCTCGCGCAGCCTGGCCGCCTTCCGTGCACAACAACCGCTGGCGCTGGAAACCGCCATCGCTGCCTTGCACCCCCTGCACGCTTCGCTGTCCCCGGCCAAGGGCTTCAGCCGCTGGTCCTCGGCGGCAGTCCTGGCGCTGGACGAGCAGCTAGCCGGCAACGCCGCCTTCCCGCCCTTGCAACAAGCCAATCTATTGCTGGAAGCCGCCTGGTTCCTGCTGCATGAACAGGGCGCCGGACGGGAAGCCGCCGACGCACTCTCCCGCCTCCAAGCCTTACTGCCCTCCTTGCGCCGCGGCGAACGCAGCTTTTTCAACGGCGAGTTGCAACGGCTGCCCATAGAAGCGCCGCTGGCCGAGCTCCGCCCAAAAAAATAGCCGGCAAAGCCGGCTGAGGACGAGTATGCCCGGCTAGGCCGGGTTCAACACATGCACGGACAGTCCGGCCACCGCGCCCTCGGTCGCGGCGATGAAGGCCCGCAGCGCCGGTGCATCCAGATGCAGGTCCAACGCAGCCTTGCTGGCCCACTTCTCTATCACCACCAAGCTGTCCGCCCCAAACGACTGCGGAGAATCCGCATGGTCCAGAGCCGGGCCGTATTCAATGCAGCCCTCTTCCTCGCGCACCAGGGGCACGATCGCATTCAGCTCGCTCAAAATCGCGGCGCGCTGTCCCGGCTTGGCGGTAATCACGGCAACTACATGCAACATGGCAATCCTCACATAAAGTCGGCGACACGCCGCCGCGCGCATCCGCGGCGGCCACAGGAATACGGCAGGCGCCGAAACAAATGGTTCGCCGCCGTCTATCGGGCAATAAAAATCGCCCGCCGAATTCGACTCATTGAAGGGGATGGAATTAGAAGGATTTCTAATATTTGGAGGGGAAAATAAAAAAAGCTCTGCAAATGCAGAGCTTTAAATATTTGATACTTTTGGAATTCTTTGGTCGGGGCGAGAAGATTCGAACTTCCGACCCCCTGCACCCCATGTAGATAGGCGCAGAAAAACCAAAGATAAAACATTAAAAAACAATCAGTTACAAAACCACCGCTTGCCGCTACAAGCCAGGTTTTGGCATTACAGGGCATTACTCCGACCCCAAGTCCCCGCGAAAGTCCCACACACTCTAAACCATATGGACTCTTCAAAAATGATTACCGCCTCTGCACTACAAGTGCTAGTTCAACAGCTAAACAGCGTCACTAACATAAAGACGATCTATCTCACCATTCTTCACAATTGCCTTAGCCTTGACAACAATAGGTATCCCATGAGCCAAGCTCTCTAAGTATCGATTGTTAGGCAAAACAAAAGCAGGGTCTGTTACATCCGCACGTATCCTTGAACCTGAATCATCCCCCACGATACGCACCTTACCAGCTTGCGCCTCTTTATCTAGCTCAGTAAAAATGACTTCCCAGTCTTGAATCCCTGTCAACTGAGCATCTTCGTCTGCCGATAGAATTGCGTCTCTCATCGGCTTGTCAACAACAACTACATTTTTCTCCGCCTTATGTCCTATTGTCAGAGTATTACACTCCACCCCAACCGGCTCTACAGCAGAACGAACTGATGGGCGCAGGGAATCAGCCATTCTGTCAATCGTCGACAATAGGCGGTCTACAGTTTTTTGATCACGATTGCCCAGCTCCTGAATAGCCTGCTCCAACCGTTCACTTAAAAGTTTCATTTCTTCACGATTTCCACTTGCCCTAGTCACAACGTAGGTAACAATTACACCTAATAAGCTGCCGGCAAATCCACTGAAAATCTGACTTTGCTTTGCAAACTCAATGAGAACTGGCAACTCAAAGCACTTAGCTTCAGCCTCTTTAGCGTAGACTTTAACAGAGTGAGTTCCAAACTGTTTAGCATACTCCCCCCCAGTTACGCAAAAGTGAGAAACCACCGCCAGAATACGAGCCACGCCTTGTATCGATCCTCCAAGAGCAAACAAGTCCATCTTATGCTCTTCAGCGGACTTCCCATCATAAGTAATAGGTAAACAAACAATTTCCATACAAAGGCCCCTTGTGTTCACAAAAATATGACATTGTACACTTTGCAGGGGTGGCTCACCGGGATGATTCTACGGCCTTGAAAAATTAGCTATACTGGAAAAACCATTCTCGCCAACAAAAAAGCCCGCCTTGATCGACGGGCTTCGCTCAGCCTTGCTCCAAGCATGGACCAATTCAACCACAAATCACTCCATCAAGGCGCAACATACAAGTCCTTAAACATTAGGATTGATTGACGATTTTTCTGCTGCCTTTTTTGCCTCTCTTCATGCTCACACCTAGCGAAGCCATTACTTGTATAGAAACTTAGAACACGTTCTTCTGGCAATGAATCAAGTGTAAGAAGTCTCACAGCAGACATTCCCTTTGCTGCAAACACCATACCCTCAATATACTTCATCAGTTCACGTCCAAGACCAGTTCTTTGATATGCTAGAGACACGGCAAACTTTGTCAATTTGACCGCAGGGAAGTCCCTCGTGACAGGCATGAAAGGCAAGCCCAACTCCCCTGCCTCACCCCCAGTCAGTCTAACAACATCATTGGACAGAGAGAAAAATGCAGATGGGCTGGCCATGTCACCCTCAACCCACACTACTGTAGTTGTAGTAATGCCATGCTCAGCATAGTCTCTCGCTTCTCGCTTGAGGAACTCATCCAACGACGCATTTCCACAAGAGAAACCAGCTAATTGAGCATCATTAGCTCCAATTACAGGCACGAAAACAAAATCAAACGACATAATGGCCAGTCCGCTACATAGGCAAGACTGGCCATTTTACAAAAAAAAGACACTGGTGTAATCATGAAAACATCATGAAAACCATTTTCTCAATGATCTACTTGCTATAGTCACCACCCTTTACAAACGCTTGCTGAGCAAGCTGGGCGTACTTTGTTAGATCATTTTGACGCGACTCAGACAGCCGATTGTTCTGAACAGCACTAACCAGCCGCTGACTCGCACCCTGGCTTAATACAGGGGTACGTTCAAACACTCTTGGCTTCGCTGCCATGATAATCTCCACTCGGTCAAATAACACAAAACGGTCAATGCTACTGCAACAAGACGCTGCTGTAAACAAAAAGGCCAATCAAAACATCAACTTCCACAGAAATCGCTCGATTCAGCCATCAGAGTATGGACTTACATACTCTAGCCAACAAGCAATTATGCGCACTTGCCACATATGATGTTGCATCATGCATACACCATAGTTTCATCGACCGTACTCAGCTTCCACTGCAAGTATGCCTACACTATAGGTCCTCCATCAGTTGACAAAGTTCATTTTTTCTCACTTTCTATCACATCAACCAGAGCCCGCTCCCTCAACACGCATTGCCCATACTGCCGCGCCAGCTGCAAGTAACTCACGGCCAGATCATCCCAGTTGTCAGTTAGCGACGGGTCTATCTGCGGCGCTGGCGCGGTCAGATTGTGCGGCAGCGATGGCCGCGTTGACATCGGCAACGCCGGCGGCGAGCTGGCGCAGCCGCTCAGCATCAATACGACAATCAGCAGGCAAGGGAACCAGTTTTTCATGCGTTCGATACTCCACGATTCGAGTTTGAGTTTTACCCGCCAGGGCGTCGGCTTGTTGCTGGATGCGCCCGGCCAGGCCGTCCAGGCGCGCGGCCTCGGCGGCGAAGCTGGCCAGCGCCTGGCGCGCTGCGGTTAGTTCGCGGCCAGCCTGCTTGCGCTGCTCAGCGTCGCCACGCGCGTCCCAGCCCAGCCACCAGGCAAGCGCCAGCGCCGCCAGAACGGCCAGCGCCTTGAGCAGTAGCGCACGCATTAGCGGGCCTCCAGCAACACCGCCGCTACCGCCCGCGCCAGATCCATTTTTTTAGTCTGGTATGCCGCCAGCTCCACCGGATTGCTGATGAAAAACAATTCGACGATCACGCCGCCGGCATTGACGAATGCGAGCCGGCCACGCGGGGTTTTGCTTTGGTCTATCCAACCCTGCTCACCCCGCAGCGGACTGCCCAGCACGGCGGCTATGGCGGCGCTGATGCGCCGGCTGACGTCACGCTTACCCGGCAGCGAGATGGACTCCACGCCGCGCGCTTGCGGGTTTACTGCGGCATTGCAATGGAACTCAACAGCCAGACCGACACCGCCGGCCAGCTTCACCGCCTCCGACAGCGGCTTGTTGTCTTTGCCTTCGCCATCGGTCAGCACGTCCGCGCCGGCCTGGCGCAGTTCGTGCGCAACTAGGTTGCGGAATTCGGCGGCTATGTCGGCTTCACGATAGCCATTAGCCACTGCGCCCGGATCAACATTGCTATGGCCAGCAGATACGAGAATTTTCATGTTTACGTCCTCTAGAAATGACAAAGCCCCGCATTGCGGGGCTTGGATTGAATGGATAGAAAGCGGTTAGCGGTAAGGCTGCGGCCGGCGGAGCACGTCGCAGACATTGCCGCGCGAGCGGAACACCGCTACACAAAGAAACAGGTTGATTACCAACCCCGCAGGGCCGACTTGAGCGCGCCCTACCACACCCTCAAAACCGGCCCAGGCGCTGGCCACAATAAGCGCGTAGGCGAGCCAGCAGGCCCATAGACGATGACGCGCGCCATCGCGGCGGAACATCAGCAGCCGCCAGCAGATCGCGGCGCAGATAACGGCGTTTACAGCTGCGATTGCGGTCATTTTTTCATCCCCAATGGCACGGACAGCGCGCCAGCCTCTGCGCGTCTAATCACGAACTGCAACAGCTTGACGGAGCACGCGCCAGCGGCCAGCGCGCCCACCGTGTCCGGGACGGTCAAATCACGTTGCGTCAGCGCATCGACAATGACGTCGATAATGCCCGCCGTCAGATGCCCGCCAAAGGTGCCGCCGGCCACCGAGGCCACCAGGTAAATCACACGTTCGACAACGCCACAATCGCGCACTCCCACAACAAACACCGCGCCGCCCGCAAACGCCGCAAACACAACGCCGTCACTGAAATACGGCAGCAGCGAGGCCAGCCACAACGCCACCGCCCCACCGACCGCGCCCACGCTCGAAACAGGTTCAGACATAGATTCCCCAAAAGATTAGGGCCGGTTTTGCCGGCCCTTTTTGATTTGATAAATATTGCTGCCCACGATTACGAGATACATCGCGCACAGCAGCGCGTAAGCCGGCCAGGGCGGCCGCAACAGCACGCAGCCCAGCAGCAGCGCCAGCTTAGTCAGCAGCAGCGCCGGCAGTACGCCCAGGCGCTGCATCAGCCACGCCAGGCGGCTGTTAAGCTCACGCGCGCCCAGGCGCTTGAGCGCGTACACCGTTGTCGCCACGTCCAGCAGCTGGAGCAGCGCCGCCAACACCATTAAAACCGTCATTGCTTACGCCCCTCCAGTTCTATGACTCGATGCGACAAGAAATCAACTTGCGCGGATAGTTCTTTTATTGCCTCCACAAATAAGCCCGCCAAATTTCCATAAGCTACCGACAGCGTTTTATCATCATCCGCTGTTTCTATTACCGCCTCCGGCAGCACCCCTAAAACCTCTTGAGCAATCAAACCTGTTTGCCGACAGTTCATATCTAACCGGTTATAGGTATATCCGCCCAATTGTTTGACCTTACCCAGCGCATTATCAATGCGATGAATATTGGTTTTCAGGCGAATATCCGACAACCCCGTCACACTGCCCGCCGCCGTCATATTGCCGGAGCGGGAATCAACCATCCAACGCCACGCCCCGGCACTCCACCCACCCAATCCGAACACCCCATCACCGCGCAAACCAAGCTTAACTGCCCAGTGGCCCGGCACATGAAATGCCATGGCGGCCATTTCCGTGCTACTGCCACTACCGCCGTAAGCGCTACCCACTTCTAAACTACTTTCACCATTACCTCCCATATCCGAATTGAGGTAGCCAGCTGTAATTTTCTTTCTCGCAGTGATGTTGCCAGGCGCTTCATAATCACCACCCGACCACGAGTGGCTATACGTCGAATCGCCACTTCCCGCCAGATGCATTACGGCAGAGACAATCCCTGTGTCACTCGAATTTGCATGCACATCAAACGCAGCTAAATGGCGCGTACCATGCTGAACAGCACGCCAAACCGCATAGGCCGCCGCATTACTTGGACAAGACAACAAAATTGACGCCTGCCGCTCCCTCCACTCGGCATAAGCTCCACCGGCAATTGAGGAGAGAATTGAACCTGCAAATGACTTTTCCCCCCTTATCACCTGCGCCGTATCTATAGTTACTGGATCAAGATTCCCGTAATGCCACAGGTCATACCATGGATTCCATTTCTTCGCATCAGAATCATGCGTTCGAAAACGCAAAACATTCCCACCGACATACGACGCATTCAGCTGACATTGATATCCATTACTAATTCCCAATCCGCCAAATGACAAAAACGGCCCATAAACATCTGAGGAGGTTCCATAATTAAACCCCATCTCTCCCGCATAGATATCATCAAGCGTGACTTTATCATCGTAATGAAGTCGTCCCCGACGCTTGCGGATAAAGTCCCCATCATTAGAACTATGCCAAATCCTATTTGCCTTGGCCTTCACCCCTCCCCATTTTGTTTTGCCATCAACAGCCACGCGGAAATATAGTTCGTTTGTATAGTGGGAAAAAATCTGCAAGCGACGGGTGCTACCGCTCTCCATAGAGAAGTCAAGCATCATGTCCGAATACCCCGGACGATATACCTGATACACTCCAGGCGGTAAATCGCCATCCTCCTTACCATCGTCGACTTGCCCACGCACAACAAAACTATCCGCCTTTATTCGCGCAACAGTACCACTCAACGCCCGCCAGCTTGGCACCTCGCGCGCCACGCCATCCTCGCCAACAATTTGCGCCGTGTCGCTATCGGGATTGAACACCGACTGGAATGCCTTAATCGTGACATAGTGGATGCGCTGATATTTGGATAGCTCCGCCGCCAAGCTCGCCCAGTCCGTAGCCATTTACTACCCCCCACAATGGAAGAAGCCCCGCTAGAGCGAGGCTTCGGATATTTTGATTTGATTTGATTGATGCACGTCAGCATGTCGGCCACTTCCGGAGGCGCACCAGGGAACGCGGCCACGAATTTCCATAGCGCATCCAGCTGCTCGCAAACGTCAGGATATTCCACCGCTCGCAGCGGGACATGATCCGGCGTAAAGTGAATTTTCTTTTTCATGGCCACGTCACCATAAATACCGCCGCTTGCAAAGGCCATGCCTGCACCTCGACGCAATATTCACCAGGAGCGCCAAACGAAAGCGCGCATTCTTTTTCAAGGCAGGTATACGACTCACCATTGATCACAATACGGCACGGCGCTGGAAGCCCACGCAATTCAAACCCAACCAGCCGCGCCGGATTTCCAGGCCGAGATACAACTTGCCCTTGCCAGACATATTGCGTATGCGGGTCCGCCACACCTTGAATAATGCACTTACCGGCGGCAATATCGATGGCGATGTTTTCCGGGCGACTGGTCCCAAATTGCAAAACCCGGCCATTGGCCGGGTCATATTCAATTACATCCACTTAATTACCTCCTGAACAGCACGCAGCCATATCGAATACTAGCGAATGATTGTGATTGCGGCACGCCACGACACCCCACCCGCACCGTTTCACCCGCGCTCACATTCAGCACAATCAGAGCGCTTTGGCCCTCGCCACTAATTGTCCTATCCCTTGCATACAACAAGCCGCCTTTATTCAGCGGCGGCGGCAATTCGGCAAACACCAACATCGTCCCAGAGTCGGAGCAATAGAAGTTGAAACTGTAATCAAAGGAGTTCACCCAGCCACTACTTGAAATGGTTCGGGTATCCGCCTTAGTCACGGCTTCACCCTTAATCTGCATAGTATCGACTTGCAAGTTTCGGATATACGCCGCGTCCATGCCGGACATGTCCACCACCACCGCGCCGGCATCGTTTTTAATCGTCATCCCGCGCGTGTCGATTTGGCCAACAGTCAACAACCCCTTAATCCATTGCGCCCCCATGCCTCCAAGCCCAACAATGACATTGCCGGCGGCATCCTTTAGCTCAAGCCCCTTGCCATCAATTTTGTCCGCTGTCACGCTTTTGCCGATTAATGCATTCCCAGACAGCGAACCATCAATCAGCAGATCACCGGCCAGCCCCAGCGCCGGCCGCCCGTTTACACTCCCCAGGACAAACACCTGGCGCGAGCCGCTGCCGTCCGGCAATGAAATGGCGAAGCGGTCAGCGAGGATGTCAAAAGCGCTACCATGCTCATCCGCGCGCAAACCGAAGCCCGCGATTTTGCCGCCGGCAGTAACCTTTACCACCTTCTCCGCCAGCACGCCGTCAACAACGCGCGACACCTCCTTAATCGTTGATGTCTGGCCGCTTACTGTGGATGTGAGCGCGGATACGGTTTCCGCCATCGCCTTGTTCTGACTCGTCCTAACGGTCGACTCACCCAAGATCGCCGCCTTGTTTTCGCCGGTTTCCGCCTTCAGCGCCGATACATCGCGCGCCAGCGCCTCAACCGCCGTTGCCCTAACGGTTTTCTCTTCCGCAAGCCCCGCCTCGTTTTCGCCCACCTTCGCGGCCAGCAATAGCCTGTCCGTCGCCTCTTGCTTCAGGCCGTCACTCACGGCCCGCAGCTCACGCTTGGCGAATGCGTAGTTTTCGCCTTGCGTTTTGTGCAACTCGTCGGCTGTCAGCAGCTGGTGAAGATTGGCTTCAATCAGCGAGTCCACGCCGGATTGAATGTCCGGCAGGCGCTCCAGCGGCTCGCGGATGCTGGCTTGCAGCTCGGTGGATGTGATGCTGTTTTTCAGCTGCTCCAGCAGCAAGCCGGGGTCTTTCAGCGTCTCGGCGCTGGCGCGGGCAAAGGGCGACACATTGCCCCAGCTATCGACTACCCGCAGCCAGTAATGGCAGCGAACGCCGATGCTGCGCCCGGTATGCGCATAGCTGTTTGTTGGATAGGCGATGTCCGCCAGCAGCTGCGACTTGCCGTCGTTCTCCGTTTCGCTGAAATACAGTTCCGCGCGCAGCAGGTCAGGCACGCCAGGCGGATAGCGCCAACTCAGATTGACCACCATCGCGCCGCCTTGCGCCGCCAGCGAGGGGGCCGGCGGCGGCGTATGATGGCCTTTTGCGGTGACGCTGGCCAGCGCCGGCACGCTGCGCAAGCCGGTAACTGACACGCTGGATACGCGCACCTGCCACGCCCCTGGCTCAATGCCTTCAATCTCCGCATGATTGGCGGACACCTCCGGCAGCTCGCGCCAGTTGCCGCCCTCTTGCCGTAGCCCCACCACATAGCCGCGCAAATAGGGATGCGCCACCGCTGGCCAATCCACGTCTAGGCGCACGGCGCGGCGTCCGTCGCCAGTCAGGTAGGACAGTTCGCGCACACTCACCGCCGCCACCGCCGGGATATGGGTCGGGTCCGGCAAGCTGGAGTCCGGCGGCGGCTCTATTCGAATGCCGCTCTCTACCGTTTCCCATTTGCCGGGGTTGTGCTGCAAACCCTCCACTTGATAGACGCCCGGCTCTTTTTCTACGCGAGCGGTACAACGCCAGATAGTTGGCTGCAAGCTGGTGGCAATCAACGCCCAGGTAGCGCCGTCAACCGGCTGCGCGGAGAACGGCGTCACCAACTTAAGCGAGGCGAACTCACCCGGCACCACCACCACGCCGCGCCGCTCTAGCCGGCCATCCGGCAACGGGCATTCCAGGCTGTACGCCTCCCCCTCCGCCAGCGTTACCGGCGCGTCCAGCTCCACGCTTACGCCAGCCACTCGCACCAGCCTGCCACCAATGCGCCGGCCGGCCACCACCGGGTCAAACACCGTGAATAGTTCGCCCGGCATCAGATCGCAAGCATACAAGCCGGCGCTGAACGCTATCAACTCGGTTTCAGTCTGCGCGGTTTCGAGGATGTAGCGCCCCAGCTGCTGCGCTTGCGCGCGGCTGGTGCAGCCCACCGCCACCACTTGCGCGGGGTTGTAGCCATAACGCACCAGGCCGGACGGATGCTCGACGTATTCAACTGAGCGCTTCCAGCCGTCCGCCGGGTCAACAAAGGACACCGAGGCAACACTATGCCGGTCCCCCTCCTCCGTGCTGGAGTAATTGAACTCACCCCCAAGCACATTGCCGGGCATGAAGTGCTTGGCCGCCGCGTCGCCGGGCATGTCGGCCATGACTCGCACACCGCCGGCAAAGGGCACGACCTTGCCGCAGAACACGGACGCGATGTCTTGCAAGGCCTTCCACGCATCCGCGCCGTCCGAGTGGTAAGCGTTCATCTCGAAGCGGCGGCGGGTGCCGCCCTGGCCATCGCTCACCAACTGATCGCACCAGCGCGCGATGCGATACAAGTCCCATTTCCACGCGCCATCCGGCGGCAAATTGACGTTGTAGCGCTTATCCGTGCCGAAGGTATACAGCCACCAAGCCGGATTACTGCTGCGCGCCGGCTTGAACGTGCCGTCCCACGCGCCGGCATACTCGCCCGTAACCGGGTTGTAATTGCTCGGCACTTGCAGAACCGCCATATCCCATTCGCTGGCGATTTCCGGGAATGAGCTGAAGGCCTTAGCGTCGAAGGTTAGCCCCAGCATCGCGTAATTGGGATATGACAGCTTTAGGCTTTGCAATACCGTATAGCTATCCCAGTCCGTGACGTTGACTAGGTTTTGCGTTGCACTGTCGCCCGTCACGCGCCGGACACGCACATCCCAGGGGCCGGACTCGGGCAGCTCAACGCGCACAGCGCGCTGATATTTCCCGCGCGTCTTGCCGCTGATATTGATAGTCCGCGCCTCGCGCCATTGCTTGGCCCCTGCTGGCCTCACATCCACGGCAAGATCAACACTAGTCGGGTTGGTATCGCCATTCTCGGAATTGACCGCAAACAAGCCGCGCACGGCCACAGTAACGCGGATGGCGCTAGCGTCCAGATTGTCGATATGACGCACCAGGCCCGGCCCGGCCTTGACCTCAACGCCCACCGAATACTCGGTTTCAATTTCATCAAAGCCGGCAAGCGGAGCCTGTGCCGCCGTGCCCGCGCGGGATTCAACACGCACGCGCTCAAAATTCCGCGTGCCGTCAACATTGAGCAAGGGGACGCCATTGAAAAACACCGACTTTTCGCCGTCCACCAGGCCGCCCCACTCCCCCAGCCCCACCAGCATCAACACCCTGGCCGTGGCGCTGGACTGGAGCGTATCGGGAGCCTCCACCGGGCGGCGCGTCTCTCCTCCGCCGCCACCGCCGCCCGCTCCGATAATCGGCATGTGCTGCATTACAAATCCTCCACGCTCACCCCGGCGGACACCACGATTCCGCCGACACGATGGCGGCCACACCCCCAGGGCGCGGGCATGCCCTGCGCGCTGGAATTGGCCGCTCCATTGAACAGATAAGACGGCTTGTTTTCCTGCCGCTCCCCCTGGCCGTAACCCATTTTGGGAACCGGTGTTAGCAGCATCATGGCCCCGCCCAGCATTAGCCCCGCTCCCACCGCCATCAGAGACGTGCCGCCCATATACCAAGTCAAAGCGCCGGCAACGATCAACACCGCGCCAAGCAGCTTATTCGCCGCGCCGCCGGCTCCAACAATCTCCGGCATGATCAAGATGTCGCCGGATGAAACCAGATTAAGCTCTCCCTCGCTGACGTCACGATCCGCAACCGTCACGCGGAACATCAGCCCGGCCTCATCCGCCGCGCGTAGGGCGTTGTTAAACCCCGGATACAGCGCATTGAGCGCCACCACCGTTTCCCCCACGCTACGCACGGCCAGCCTATGCTCGCCGCCAAAGCACCGCCCCAGGTCGCCGCCCAGGCGGACTGTCCGCAATTCACTCATGCCCATGCCTCCAAACGCCCACCGCGCAACGCTCCCAATAACCGCCAAATAGATGCGTTTCCGACTGGCGGTCGCGCAAGTGATGCAATATCGCCCCGTCGCCCAACCACAGCGCGACATGATTCGCCACGCTGGCGCGAATCTGCATCATGATGATGTCGCCGCGCTGCGGCGGCCCGGACACGCGCGCAAAACCAAAGCGGGCGGCGTCACGCTCCAGCACGTTTTCCCCGCGCTCCCACCAGCCATCTAGCGCCGCCGCCGGGGACCGCCCCAGCGCTTGGCCGCGCTCCGCCGCGTACCAGTCCCGCACCAACTCCCAGCAATCGAACACGCCATAGCAATAGGGCCGAGCCAGGTAGGGCGCGCGCCAGCCGCTTGGCTCGACATAGCGGTAATCCCCGCCGGGATGGCTGACGATGTGCCAGGGCAAGGCGGTACGCTCGCACATAGCCAGATCAACCAGGGACGGGTCCGCCGTCGCGTCCGGGTGGCTGTGCCAGACCCCTACCACGCCGCCTAGGCGCTCCGCCGCCGCATAGTCCACCGGGTCTATGCGAAATTGCGTCAGCGGGTCCGCCGCCAGATTGCGGCAGGGATAAACGCGCCCGGTATCCAGCACCAGGCCGCATGCCTCGGCAGTTCCCGCAGATGCGGCAAAAGCCAACATCAGGCTAATTTGATCTGCGCTTGCTCTCATGGATCACCCATAAAAAAAGGCCGCATAAGCAGCCATCGAAAAAAACAATCAACTAGTGATATGATTACCGCTGAAATGACATAAACATTTCCAACTTACAATCACTCACTAAAAGAGAATATAGATGCGTAAAATTATTGCCCTTAGTCTTCTCGCCCTATCTACTACAACCCTCGCATCCAGCTGGGACTTAACTTACTTCAGCCCGAAAACCGGCACCTTATTCATTGACAAGGACAGCATCACTGATGGCCCAGGTGGCTCAGTAAAATTCTGGACCTTGTTTGCCCCCCGTTTCGAAATAGGCAAGCCCGGCGAAGACTATGCATACAATCAATCCATGCATCTCATTAACTGCAAAGAACGAACAGCCGCCCTGAAAAAATCCACCTACTTTGACGAAAATCGTATTCCCCACGATGCCAAGGTAGCCGACGATAAGCCACAGGACATCACACCCGATTCCGAGAATGATTTCTTGTGGACTTATATTTGTAAGCCTGAATCTCGAAAAGAAGTTGCAACATCCCTCAAAGGCGGAATCAACGAGTTTATTCAATCTCAACTCAAGTACGCCCGAGAGAACAAGGCCTATCGCCAAAATAGAAACTAATAACCTCAGCTATAACGCCGCATGCCAGGGCAGCCGGCGTAATTGCTCAGATTGTCGCGCAAGCGGCAGGCCTGCACCGTCTTGCAGCAGGCATCCAGCCGGATGTCTGTAACCGGCTTGTTATGGGCGTCAAACATGGCTGCGCCCTGATAGCCGCAGTCCGGCCCGCGATAGGTCACATGGGCCGGACAATAGCGCGTCACCAGCACCCCCGGCGCGGCGCGCCCGGCCATGTCCAGCGCGCTGCGCAGTTCGAACACAATCACGCTGCCGTTATCAGAAATACGGCGATTGATAATCCAAATTTCTTCCGGGTGCATCTCCGGCGCGCCTTCCAGCTCGCCGCCGGCCAGGAACTTGGCATAGGTCAAACGCCGTACCACGGTCCAGCCCACCAGGCCTTGATGCTGGCGCACCAGGGCGGTAAACACGCCCCGCACTTCCCGCCCGTCCGGCAGCTGCGCCAGGTTGCTGATACTGAGCTTGGGGCGCGGCGCACCCCGGCTTTTCGACTCATAGCCGCGCCCCTCCACCGCCCAGGCCTCATACAGCAGGCCTTGAAAAGTCAGCGGCTGGCCGTTGCCGCTGCCGGTGAAGCGCATGGATTGCATGTTGACGCTGGCCGGCGGCCGCAGCTCATAGAGTTCGATTAAGGCATCCGGCACCAGCTTTTGCATTTCTGCTGTAATCATCATTCCCCCGGATCAAATACTTGTTCAAACGCGCAGCTAATGGTTTCGTCATTGTGGCCGTGAGGAACCCAGCTCCAGTCCTCGCACACCACCTTGATTCGCCCCTTGCCCGGATACTGAAACCAGAACCAGCGCGCCCCGCCATGGCGCAACAAAAACGCCTCAATGCGCTCAATCTCGGCGCTGTCGTACTGGAACACCAGGCGGCGACTAACGGGGGCGTTGTTGATACCGTCACGCACCCGCTGCGCGTAGCCATCGCCAAACCCCGCCTTGCGCACCCGTGGCCGCCGCGCCGCCTCGCCGCCAAAATTAGGCACCCATTCAAACACCTCCGCCATGTCTACCCCTTCACAAACTGATAAATCGAGCCGTCCGGCATCATTGAGTCGTGGATTTTGCTATCCACCACCGACTCAATCAGCACCAGAATCTCACGCCCCCCGCCCGGCTTTTCGCGCTCCTCAGCACGGGCAGAAACATTGGGCGCGGAGCATTGAACCATCACACTGACCTCAACCGGCTTGCCGCCACCGGCCTCCTGCTGATTCATGCGCTGCAAGTAGGTCTTCAGGTCAGCATTGGTGCGGTTGTCGATAACCCGCTCACCCTTCTGCAGCAACCACGTCCCCTCACGCGGCACGCTATCAATGCCGTCATGCGCCATGCCGGTTAAATTGGTGCTGGTGATGGAGCTAACCAGGCCGGCAGTAGCGGACACCACGGTCGCCATCGCGCCCAGGTTCGCCGGAAATGGGCCGGATGCCGCAGCCGCCGCCACGGCCTGCTGAATCTTGATAATGGAATCCGCGATGGCAAACGCCTTGCTCGCGGCGAACATGGCCCGATAGATGGCCGAATTCTTACCTTTGAACGAGGCCGCCAGGCCGGCCAGGTTGTCGAATAGTTGCGAGGTGCTGGACAGCATGGCGGACGCCCTGTTTCGCTCCAGGTTCAGCATGTCCGCGTTCAAGCGCTCTTGATTCATGCGGACATAGTTGGCGCGCTCGGTTTCCGTTAGCGTCGTGGCCTCCATAATCAACTGCCGGCGGCGCTCGTACTGATCGCGGATTTGCTGTTCTTCCGGGTCCAGGCCGATAGACTGCCGTTCGCTGCTGCGCAGATCGTCAACCGCCCGCTCGTGCCGCCTATCCTCCAGCCGGCCATATTTGGCCTTTTCCTCATCGCTCAAACCGTCATTCGAGCTGATATCTAGCGAGCGCTGCGCATGCTCTTGATCCAAGCGCTCTTTCGAGTTGTTGTACTCGCCACCGCGCAGCCGCTTGGCGACATCGCGCTGATGCGCCTCGAACACCTCGACGTCACGGTTAAGCTCGGTCAGGAATTTCTTGTTCTCCTGTCGCAGCTGGCGCACCGAGTCCAATTCCGCCGCCAACGTCATTAGGCGTTGCTGGGAAGCCGCGCTCATCCCGGCATATTTGCCCTCGGCAATTTCAAACCGCACTTTCTCCGCCGCCGAAAGCTTTTCAACGCCCATGATTTCGCGCTGAATCGCATCAATCGCACCGTCTTCTTTTCTTGCCTGTGCGCCGGCTTTGCGCCGCTCCGCTGCCTGCGACTTGTCGAACTTCTCCCGCATATTGGCTAAGGCGGTTTGGTGCGCGCGCTCCACCTCCTTAACCGCCTCGCTACCCTCACCCATCCCCAACGCCTTAAGCTCTTGGATGCGCAGCTTGTAGGCATCGGCCTCTTTCTTTACGCTCTTGTCGTACTTGTCACGATCTGACAGCCGGCTATCGTCTTCCGCATAGATTTTGACGCGCGCCTTGGCGTCCTTGATCGCGGCTTCACGGGCCTCGGCCTGGCGCTGGGCCGTCATCGTGTCCGCCCCTACCGTCTTGGTTTTTTTCTCCAGCTCGGCGAGTTCGGCGCGCATTTGCGCCAACACCTGTTTTTTTGACTCCAGCGAACCCGATACCGAGAAATCCGTCAGCGTTTTTTCCTGAGCTACAATCTTCTGCCGCAGCTGCGCCATGCGCCCCTCGGTGGAAACAGCTTTAAACTGGCCATTTAACGTAGGTGTAAATGCCTTGAGCGCCACCCAGCCACCCGACCCCATCTGCCCCCAAAAGCCAGCACCCTGGGCCCTGGCCTCTCGAATCGCCTCCGCAATACCTTTAAACTTGTCAGCCATCATTGCCAATTGGCTGGACACAAATGCGCCCAGTCCTGACTGAGCAACCTCGGTTTTCATTTCGCCCCAGGCATTGGTAAAGCGCGCGCTGGCCTTTTGGGCTTCACCACCAAAGTTTGCAGCGTCGGCAGACATCTTTTGCAGCTCCGCCGCAAACTTGGGCAGGAAGTCGGCGGCAAGTACCTGGCCGCTTTCCAACATCTTGGTAAATTCGCCCGTCGTCACATTCAACGCCCGCGCGGCGGCTTGCGTCGCCACCGGCAAATGCTCCGCCAGCTGCTGCTTAAACTCCTCGGACTGGACAACGCCCTTGCCCGCCATTTGCACCAGGGCGAGCATTGCGCCCTGCGCAGAACTGGCGGACAAGCCAAAGGCGCTAGTCGCAGTCGTCAGGGACTCGAACACCTGGCGCGCATGCGCCGCCAGCGACGTCCCCTTGACCGCTCCGGCGAACTGGGCGTAAGACCCCGCCGCCTGCTCGAAGTCCGCGCCCAGGCGATTGGACAGCGCCCGCAGCCAATCTATATCTTGCGCGATGGCGCGCAGATTGCCGCCATTCGCGTAAAACAAAGATTTCTGCAAGCGCTCGCTGGCAATCTGCGCTTGATTCAACGCAGCGGCCACATTGAGCACAATGTCCTTCACTACGCCCAAGCTGAAGCCGGCAGCGATTGCGCCGCCGGCCTTGGCCAATAGATTGGCGCTGCCGGCGGTTTGCTCCAGGGCATTGGCCGCGCGGCGGCTGTCCTTCTCAATGCTGTCCAGCGCGCCGCCCACCTCGCGGCGCGTTGCCTGCATATCGGCGGACAGCTTGGCCACATTGGCCTCTAGATTGATGATGAGCGAGCCAACCGTCTGCGCCGCCATCCTTACCCCCTTTTCTTAGACAAACACCGCAGCGCTTCAAACTCCATGCCCAGCAGCCACTCGAAGCGCTCCGCGCCCAGCTCGACGCCCAGCGCCCTCTCCACCACCGGCAGCGCCGCATAATCCAGGCCCAGCACGCCGGCAGGTCCGGCACGCCATTGGGTTTGCATGCCCTGCCAGACCCGCCAGACCGGCAGGCCCTCCGCCATTAGCTCAAACACCTCCGGCTCACGCTCGTCCGGCAAGGCGGCGTCCGCCGCCTCCGGCGACATGCCGGCGTCTATCAACGCCTGGCGGTCGTCGGCGCGGCTGACCAGGGCGGCGCGCTCACCGTATTGCCAGCGCACCGCCGCTATCAGTTTTTTGCGACGGCCCCGTAACGCAGCTCATGCACCGCACGCGAAAGCGCCTCGTTGATTTGCGGCCCATACACCGAAAGCAAGGCGGCCTCCAGCGAGGCGACAGAGAAGGCCAGCGGCTGGCCGTTTTCATCGGCCACCCCCTCCCAGCTGGTAAACACCTCGGCGAACATTTGCGCGTTGGCGCGGTAGACCCCGGACACTCCGACGCCCACGCTCTCTCGCTCGCTGTGGCGTTCGAAAAACGCATCCCAATCCGGCTGCGACATCAGCCGGCCCGTCAGATGAATGGTCACGGCAACTAGGGCGCCAGATTCGGCACGGGCTTGAAACTCGGCTTTAACTTGAGCCTTGCCGCTGGTGGATAGCTTGAACATGAGGTTTCCTTATTTGACTGTGAGTTTGATTTCGTCGTCGCCGGCAGTCGGCAACAGCGCAAGCGGCAGGGTTGTCATGCTGATGTTGTCGCTATCGGCGTAATCGGCATTGCCAATGCTGACCGTGGCGTCAATCTGGATCACATTGCCCGGCGTTATGCCATGCACCAGCTTGAGCGCGCCGGCCTGGCCGGCCTTGGCGTGCGCGAACCAATCCTTTTCAGCCATCTTGCTGGACTCAACTTGCGCGGAGCCGCTGGGCTTGCGCCCGGTAATCAGCACGCGCTCAACGCCGCCAGGCAGGGAGCGGTGTTTAACCTCATTGGCCATATCCAGGCTCAGGCTTTCCACGGAGGGACTGAAACCAAACAGCGCGAAGCTTTCGACATTGGCGGCGTCGAAAGGGACCGGGGTTTTAAACTGGGTGAAGGCCAGCGCCGGCGCTTTGGCGTCCACGATCCCGCCATGCACCCCGGTGAAGGTGAATTTCATTTTCGGGAAGGCCTTGTTCTTGAGTTCAAACGAGACATTGCCGCGCGCGCCCAGCAACTTGTGTTGCACTCCGTCCAGCACGTAATAAATTGTCAAAGACTTGTGCCCCTCGGAAATGGGCGAATACTCCACCGCCGTATCCTTGGCCACGGTTTCCGCAAAGCCGCAGCCTTGCAGTAACACCCCCCAGCCGGGAGCCTGGCCCAGCACGCCGGAGCCGGCCAGCTCCACCTCGAACTCCGCCTTCATACGCACACCCGTTACCACGGACTCGGCATTGCCGAAGTAAGGCCGCACCACATCGCGCTCAGCCTTGTCCGCGTCCAGGGGCGTGACTTTGGGACTCGATACCAGGATGGCGTTAGCCGCGCCCGTCGGCACCGCGTCCACGCCCTCCTTGGCTTCCACCTTGGCCACGACGGCCACCCGCTTACTATTCAGCGCCACAACGCTCTCCCAAAATGAAAACGGCCCGCCAAGGCGAGCCGTTATTTGCAATTACACCGACCTACAGCGCGCCGGCTTGGCGGCGGTAGTCAATCCAGTATTCAGCCTGGCACAGGCCAAGCTCCGCGTTTTCCTCGTCAAAGTCCCAGTCCACCGCCCCGGACTCGATCGACAGCCCAAGCTCCGCCGCTGTCCGATGCAGCAGGCTATGCGCTTGAGCACGCACCGGCTCGCATACCTCGTGTGGCGACACCTCCACCGCCCCGCGCGGGTCGCCCTCCGCCGACACTTCAACCACCACTTGCAAGCGGCGGTACTCGAAGCCAACCGGCGCACCCGGCACCGGAATATCCCGTTTTTGATGCAAGAGAATGCAAGGAAAATCTGTGAAACTCAGCACCCGCCCCAAGCTGCGCGTCACCCTGTCGCCGGCAGCCGTCGCCCCCATAAGCGCGGCCTTGAATGCCGACACAATCCGCTCCGCCTCCGACATACGCCCTCCAGAAATGCGAAACCCGCCTGGCGGCAGGTTTTTGGTGAGATGGTATTTGAACGTCAGGCGCTGATTTTTTCAGCCAACAGCTTTTTAATGCTCTCGCTCTGATACAAATCGGCGAACTCCAGCGCGCTGCGGTATTGCTCCGGCCTCAGCGGCTGAGCAAGCAAGCGCTCAGCCTCAGCCGTCTGGCCGGCGCGGATGGCGTCACGAATCGCATTTAAGCGCGCGTCCTGCTCCTCCGGTCGCTGCTTCAACGTCTCTTTCCCAGCCTCAGCCAGGGGCGTCAAAGCAGCGTGGCAATGCTTGCAGCGGCGCGCGTCCATGCGCACCAACTCGCGGCACTCAGGACAACGCACATGCGTTTCCGGCGAGGGCACCGGCTCCGCTTTCAGATTGGGCAGCACCAGCACAAACACCACGCCCAGCCAAGCCAGCAACCACCACCAACCGCTACGCCCTCGGCTTTTTGCTGCCAGGTAAGCGAGAACAGACCCCAACACAATCACCAGCAATTCCATACCACACCCGCGTTTAATGAAAGAAAACCATAAAAAATGCCGTTTAGGTTAGCACCCCAGCACTACCCCGCCAAGGGCGGGCGCTCGCGCCAGTGAAACGCCCAAGTCTGCGCCACTACCGCCGGCATGCCCTCGGCCACATCATGCTCACTCTCGAACACAACGCGCCGGACCTCGTAACCCGTGCCGCCACTACCGGCCAGCCCGCCCCGCCAGCCACTCAGGCCCCGGCGGATCGCAGCGGCCACGCTGCAAGCCGTGTCGTAATCCTCCGCAACAATGGATAGCTGCACCTGGCACGCCTCCAGGCCAGCCACCCCACCCGCGCCCAGGCGCTCACGCTGCGCAATGCGCTGATACGCAACAGCGGGCAAGGCCGGCTCCGGTGGCAACTCGCCAGGGTAGACCCGGCCCGCCAGCGCGCCCGCCGCCGGGCCAGCCGCCAGCAAAGACACAATGATTTCGCCCAGCATTTAGCCCCCTTGCGTCAGCTCGCCGCTGACCAGCGCGCGGCGAACTTCATCGCCCACCACGCCCAGCGCCTGCGGCAGCTTGCCCGCCGCCGGACGCATGAACGGATAAGGCGGGACAAATTGCCCCGCCCCCTTGAGCACTTCGCGCGCCGCAGTCCGCCGCCTCTCGCCGCCAGCCAGCTTTTGCCCCTTGCCTCGTTTGACGTGTCCAAATTCGACAAACCGCCCATACCAGGCACGGGAACGCAAACCGACCTTGTACGCGATGGACCCGCGCCGCCTCGTGCCGCGCGAGCTGGCCACCACGATTGATTTAGCCAACAAGCCGGAACGCCGCCGCACCACCCGCCGCGCCTCATCCCGCACCAGGGCGGCCCCCTTGCGCAGCCCGCGCCGCAGCACCTTATTGCGCAGCTTGACCGGCACGCCGTCAAGATTGCGAAACAGCGCCTCCAGGCCTTGCACGCTATCCATTGCCATCATCCCTTTCCAGCATCAGCACCAGATAGCCGCGCTGTTTATGCGGCTCCACGGTCTTTACCTTGAACGGCCCGCCCTCCAGCTCCACACGCCAGCCATGAGCCACCGGCCGCCGCCGCACCGTCGCCCGCACGCTGCACCCGGTTTGCTCGGCCAGCGCCGCCGTGTACGTGCGCGCGCCCAGGTACTCCACTTTGGCATGCGCCGGCTTGGCGTCGGACCAGCCCGTTTTTTCCTGGCCGCTGGGCAGGCGGCGCTTGACGGGCGCACGCAACCGGATGCGGTCTTTTAGTTGGGTGGCGTTCATCCTTACGCCCTCCAAGGGTCAAGCAAGCCGTCCACAAACGACCGGGGGAGCGGCTGCAACTGCCCCTCCAGCAGCGCCTCGCGCAGCGCGTATGCCGTGGCAACGCGCAACAGCACCCATTGGCGCACCCCTTCCGGCACTAGACCAGGCTCACGCCAAGCGCCGCAGCGGAAGCGGACCCGAACCGCCACCGCGCCGGAGGGCCGGGCGCAGATCAGGCGGCGACCGCGCTCTAACCACCAATCCTCCTCCACCGGCTGTTCTCCGCCGCGACGATCCAGCGCCGCCACCCGCTCAACGTCCAGCACGTCAGGACGCAACGGCACCACCCCATCCGCCCCCCACACCGTGCGCTCCCAAACCTGCGGCAAGATGCACCGGCCAAGCGCATGCTCAGCCAACGACACCGCCGCCGCCAGGTAAATGGCAAGCAAGGCGTCGTCTTCGGTCAGGTCGTCATCTATGCGGCACTGCTGCCGCACCAGGGACAAGCCGTCAAAAAGAGGAGGCGGGGGCGTTATCAAGATTTCATCCATGCATGACGCCCCTTTCGCTTACTTCTTGGCCGCGCCGATCTTCATCAGCTTGATGGCGTTGGAGTCCATCACGCCGCCGCCCACGCGCTTGGTGGTGTAGAAGCCGACATAGGGCTTGTTGCTGAACGGGTCGCGCAAGACGCGAACACCACGAACATCGGCGATGGTGTAGCCGCGCTTGAAGTCGCCGAAAGCGATAGCCAGCGCATCCGCGCCCACAAGCGGCATATCGTCGTTTTCGGAAATGGGCTTGTTCAACAGCGTGGACACTTCGCCCGCATCGAGGCCAGGCTTCCAAAGGTAATTGCCTTCGCTGTCCTTCAGCTTGCGAATCACCGGCAGCGTCAGGCCGTTTAGAACAAACGTGCCGTTACGGCGATAGCCGCGCTTGAGGCTGTAAATCAGATCAAGCAGGGCGTCCGCAGTCAGCGATGCCGCCGCGCCGGAACTCACGTATTGCAGCGTCCCCAACTTACGCTTGTCGTCCGTCTCATCGCTTGCCCCATAGGCCAGAAAGCCCTTGGCCTTTTTCAAGCCATCACCGCCCGTAAATGCGGCGTTTTCCTGTTCGGAAAACTCAATTGCCACCTCACCCGCCAGCCAGGCCTCAGCATCGAAAAACACGTCATCCAGCATTTTTTGCGTGGCTTCCGGGTTGGCGTACAACTCGCCAAAGAACGGCGCCACCTGCGCCAATTGCGGCGTACCGGTGGCCGTGCGCGGGTCCGTTTCGCCCACCCAACCAGATTTTGCCTTGCCGGTGTTGATGAGGCGCTTGTACTCCTCATTGCCAACCGTAATGACATTGCAAATGTCGCGCATCGGCACATCGCGGCGCTCCAACTGGATGATGTTGCGGTCCAACTCCTCCGGCACTGCATAGCCGCCATCCGGCTTATCGCCAAGGTTTAGCGCCTTGGCCTCCAGCTCGGCCAGGCCATCGTCAACACCCTTGCGCATGAAGCGGCCAAAGGCCTGCTTGTGTTCGACTTGATCGCCGCTCAGCTCGCCATTGCCGCCCAAGCCGCCGCGCGCGGCCTTCTTGCTCAAATCGTCTATGGAGCGCTTGACGTTCTCCAGCTCGGTGATTGCCTTGTCCACATTGGCCAGCTTGGCCTCAAGGTCGCCAGTCGACAGCCCTTTCTCCACACGCTTCAAGCGCTCGTCATTGGTCTTTTTGAATTCTTCAAACGCGCCGCCCAGGTTTTGAACCAGTTCTTTCACTTCCATGTTATTAACTCCGCATACTGTTAATGAGCGCCTGAATGGCGTTTTTGGTTGCCGCGCTGTCGCGGCTCTTGATTCCCGTCAGCCTGGCCTGTTCGTTCGCCGGCATGGTGACGGGGGAGACTTCCCACAGATCCACTTGCTTCAAGGTCCGCACGTCCGTTACCCGGTCGTAGCTGTCCTCTCGCGTCACATAGCCGATGGACAGGCCGGACACCGCGCCGATTTTCATCAGCTCGTACACCTCCGCCCCACGCTGGACTTTTTGAGTCAACCGGCCCTCTACGTACAAGCCCACATCGTCCTCGCGCATCACCGTCCAAACGCCGATAGGCTCATCAAGCTTGTGATGCCACAGCAGCGAGGGCAGCCGCTTCTTTACCGCCCATGCCTCCAGCGAAGCGGAAAACGCACCCTTGGCGACAATGTCGCCGTGGTTGTCCACCACCCCGAACACGCTTGCATAGCCAGAAAAAAAGCCGTCATCGTTGACGGCTTTGATTTCCAGGCTGAAGCTCTTATGATCCAGCGCCACTACCTCCCCCTTTCCTGATTGCCGCGTCACGCGCCATATCCACCGGCACCATATTCAACGGCACAAAGCGCATATCGCCACCCTCATACGTGTCCATGTCCTCCATCTCCAAAATATCGTTTGCCGACAGCGCCCCTACGCCATGCAGGCTCCGGTAAAACTCGCCCCGCGTCTTGGTGTCGCCGCGCAGCAGGTTGTTGAACAGGAAAGACGCATAGAAGTCCTGGCGCTCTTGCTCCGTCAGCACATCACGCGCCAGCGCCTGCTCCCAGCGCAGCGCCCAGGGGAGCAAGGTATCCGTCACATACTCTTGGGATTGGTTTTCGATATTGGAGAACGTGGCCTTGTCCATGATGCCGACCTTGTGCGGCGGCATACGGTAGAGTCTGGCCACCTCCTCCCCCTGATACTTGCGCGTCTCAAGAAACTGTAAGTCACTCAGCTTCAGGCCCAGGGATTCCCACGCTAACCCCTCCTCAAGAATGACGGGGGCGGCAGCGTTCTCCAGCCCGCCGTTTTCACGCCAGGACTCTTGCAGCCGCTTAAACGCAGGGTCCGACAACTTGCCCGGATGCTTCAAAACACCCGGCCCCGTCACCCTGCCGCCGAACATGCGGGAGCCGTGTTCCTCCGCCGCCAGGGCCAGGCCGAAGGCTTCGCGGGCGTACTCTATCGGCGTCACCCCAACCACGCCGTCCAGCGTCAGGCCGCGCAGGTGCAACACGTCCGGCGGGTCCAACTGGATCACTCGACCGCGGCTATCGGCATAGCCATAGCTGAGTTCGAAATTTTCCAGCTGCTTTACCTGCATCCGGCCTGTTTGCAAGGGCAACAACTCCAGCACCCTGCCGCCATAGCCGCGCACGATTCGAGCGTAGCCATTGCCGCGTAGCAACATATGCGCGGTCAGCATCTGGACAAACTCAAACGAGGTTTGCCAGCTGTTAGGCGTGGACCGAAGCAAGGGATATAGCGGATGCTTTACCGCCCGCTCTTTTCCGCGCGGTAAGCGCTTGTACAAGTGCAGAGGCAGCTTTGCCATGTCCTCGCTGATGTTGCGGACACATGCAAAGCATGTGCTAACCCGCATCACCGTGGCCGGCGTGACCACTGCGCCAGTTTGTGACGCATACCCTTTCAAGAACCCCGCCACCAGGGCGGCGTTAGCATCCGCAATGGCGTTCTTTCTCCCGAACGGCCACATGCTTTTGAAACTCAGGCTCATAGCGTTCTCAATCCCCCTTCTTCGTAGACAGAGGCCTCATCCTCGATATGCGCCACCGCCCGGCTTGCCGCCATCGTTAAGGCCACAATCGGATCAATGCGACCTTGTGAGCGCTTTTTGTCAGGCTTGATGTTTTCATTGCTGTCCAATAGCAATGTCACGTTGCCGGCGCACCAGTGCAAAACCGGATTGCCGCCATGACGCAACAGCCGGCTATACACCAGGCGCTCAAGCTGCTTTGCACCAGGGGACAAGCCGGCAAAGGTTTGTGGGATTTTGACCATCGGTATTTCCTTCTCCAGCAACTTGTTAGAAACCTGCTGCGCGTTCCATCCATCGAACGCGACTTCTTGCAAGTCGTAATCAAGCGCCGCCTGCTCAATGACTTCCATCACCGGGTCGTAATCCGTGACATCACCAGGCGTCACGGTCAGGAAACCGCGCTTCGCCCAGGACTTGTAATCGCTGCCACCGTCCTGCTCCGCCGCGTCCACCTTGGCTTGAGGCACCCAGCACCAGGCCAACACATACCAATCGCCATCTTCATCCCCATCCTCCGGCGGGAACAGCAATACGAACGCAGTAATGTCGCGCGTAGACGCCAGGTCCAGGCCGCCAAAACAGCGCCGACCCTTGAGCATTTCCGGGTCAAACTTCTTGCCGCCCTTGCGCCATACCTCCATGTCAAACCAGCTAAGCGCATCGCCGACAAATACGTTCAAGTCCTTGGTCAAGAAGTTGGCGCGGGCACTAGGCAAGACCCTGGCCATGCTGGCGTTCGAATGCATGTATTCATGCCGCTTGGCGGAGCCTAGCGAGGGATTGGCCTTGATCCAGACAGCGGAATCGAATGGGTCGTCCCCCTCGTCTATCGTGTAAACGACGCCGAAAAACGAGTCATCCTCGATTTCGCCGCGTAGGACTTTGACAAGGTACGTCCGAATCTCCACGCAAATACCGGTCAGAATGAAACCCGCCGTGGTAATTGCGTTGATAAGCGGCTGCGCCCTCGCGCCCAGAGCCGACACCATCACATCCCACACTTCACGGGTTTTATGCGCATGTAGTTCATCGACCAGGCAGGCATAAGGGTTTAAGCCGTCCAGGCTTTCGGCGTTGGCCGGCAAAGGCTTGTAGACCGATTCGCCAAGAACCATCTTTTCCTGATTCGCGCCATCAAACACCCGGATCGACCGGGCCAGGCCCGGCGAGCGCTTGCGCCAGCGCTTCACGTTATCGAACGCGGGCTTGAAAACAGACATGGCTTGCTCGCGCGTCGTCGCAATCGTGTAGACCTCCGCGCCGCCCTCGCCGTCCATCATCCAGAGGTACGCGCCGATTGGCCCCCACCATGTGGACTTGCCATTCTTCCGCGCGACTTCCTCATAACCGGTGCGGAAGCGTCGCAACCCGTCCGCCTCACGCCGCCAGCCGATAAACACCGCAGTCCAAAACAACTGCCAGCCATCCAACAACAAGGGCTTACCGGCCAGCGGCCCCTTGATGTGAACAAAGCGCGTTTGCACAAAGTCTATGCAGTGCCAGGCATGCGCCGGGCTAAAAAAAAGACCGCGTTTCGCGGCCTGCTGCAAATCCCGATAATGTCGCTCGACTGCCAGCATGGTGAGCTGGCCAACCACAATTTCACCGCGTAGGACGGGCACCCCATACACCCGGTCCCACTCCTGCCACTTCTCCTCCGGCGGAATCAGCCGTAAGCGGCTGACGGGTGGCTTCTTCCGTGATTTAGCATTTCGTCGAACAGGTCGTCTTGCGGCGCTTTGTCCCCCATCTTCGCCTTGACCGCCGCCACGGATGGAATCGTTAGACATGACTCCGGCAGCCATTTAAGCAAATCCCCCTTAAGCTTCGCCGCTACATAGAACGCCGCATGCGGCTGCTGGTGGCCGTTCGGCGATGTGACAAAGTACGTCCCGTTTTTCTGCTCTACTTCGGACAGCTTGATTTCCGCATCTAGCCAGCGAACATAGGTTTTGGAGATCACGCTTACCGCAAGCCCCGCCGTCAGATGTTCCAACCCCGCATCTCGCAGATTCGAACAGATGTAATCCCACACCTTCCGCTCGCGCGGCGTCAGCTGCGCGCCCGGCGGCGACGGCGGGCTTTTCAAATCTTGCTTACCAACCGGCAATTTACCGCCGACCCCCGCGCCCCCCTGAACCACCGTGAACGGCGGCCTTGTATCGCTCATAGCGCCCCTCCAGGGCCTCAGCCCATGAAAAAAGCCCCCGAAGCGTCCTAAAACGCCTCAGAGGCTCTCTATTTTTAACCCCCCCCTCTCCAAAAACAGGAGGCCATAAAAAAGCGTGGCTAAGCACGCGGTCTTGGCCGACCGCCGCCAGACTTTTGCCCCGCCCCTCCCCCTGGCCGGGGGCCATCTCGCCCCCGGCCACTCGCCGGCCCGCCCGCGCCGTCCGGCCTTGCCGAATCAACCCGCGCGGCGGTTGCCAAACCCTCCGTCCTCACTCGCCGTTTTCCGCGAATGGCACGGAGCGCATAAAGCCTGATGGTTGTCAGGCTTCCAGAACAAACGATGGTCCCCGCAATGCGGCGTGATGTGGTCAACCACCGAGGCCGCAACGACATAGCCCAACTTTCGGCACACAACACACAACGGATTCGCCCGCAGGTATTTCAACCGGTACTGCTGCCAGCGATAGCCATAGCCTCGCTTACTCGCCGACTCTCGCCGGCCATCCACTTCTTTGTGTCGCTCTTTCCGGTGTCGCTCGCAATAGCCCGAGCCATCGCGCACCAGCGCCGCGCACCCTCTAGCCCGGCAAGGCGTCGGAGCCGATACCGCCATATCCCACCCCACAAAAAGCAACGCCCCGGCGAATCGCCAGGGCGCTGAACCAAAGGAAATGTCATGCCGCAAACCAGAAATGCAAAAAGCCCAAGCGCGTTAACACTTGGGCTTTTGTCGGATGGGGTCGCGTGAAAAGTGGCCTACGCCACTTGTTTCGCTTGCCATCCCGGCAGGTCAGATTGCTGACGGCTGGATACTGCCACAGATTTACCACGCCTGCAAGCAATCATTCTCGCGTGCTGCTCAAGCTCCCTACTGCCACGGAGCAGCAGATACCAAAACTGATCACGCCGAATACCATACTTACGAATAACCGCGCGAGGAGGAGACGACCAGATGAAATGATCCCGCAACATCCGCCGCTCAACAGAGCCAACCCCAAGCATTACCCATGCCGCTTCAATCAACTCCGCATCCTCAACATCCAGCACACGGCAATTAGACCGATACACCCGGCACACCTCGCAAGGGTCATCACTTTCATAGCAGTCCGGGCAACGATTAGAGCGAAACCGCGACTCCACAGTGCCACCCCTGCCGCCCCCACCATTCGAGCGGGAGCATGCGCCCCAATTCTGCAAGCGCTGATATAAATACTCCGGGAAGTCCTCCCGACGAACAACATCAAACGACATAACAATTCCCCTATTGACCGAGGGAATCCCTAGCCCGGTCTTGCCGGGCTTTATTTGTGCTGAGATTTTATCATGCCTTGCGGGCCCGGTAGTCCTCCCAGGGGCAATGCATGATCAAAGCGTTTTCAAACATCCGGCTCACCGCCCGCCGCCCCAGCAACTCTTGAAGCGAGGTTTGATCCTGATTCGAAATGAACACCGTAGGCCGCTGCTCCCCGCTACGCTTGTCTATTACCGAGTTCAACACCCGCAGCCCCGGCCCCCTCTCGTCCAGAATATCCACCTCGTCCAGCACTAGAACGGGATAAGCGCCGTAACGCTCCAGTACCCGCGACTCCGACTCACCGCCGCCGCCCCAGCTTTCACACACCTCCCTTTTTACCTGCTCAGACGTCACATAGCGGGCCCGAATGCCGCAACCTCGAATCAGCGCCAGCACCGCCGCACAAGACATGTGAGTTTTGCCCGTTCCCGTTTTGCCCAATAAAACCGCATTCGAGCAAACCTCCCCACGGCCCACGCCGGCCACCCAGCGCTTAAAGCTTGCGATAACAGCGACCTGCTCGTCGCAGACTCTTTCCAGCTGGCTGAACGTCGCCACAGAGAACCTACCGGGAACGCCCGCCAGTCGAAGCATACCCGCCCGCCGTCGCTCAACTTCCTGCTGACGCTCTTTTTCCTCAGTGCAGCGCGGGCAAACCGGACGACGACCAGCCGGCACAAGCGCCTCAAACGGCCCATGAGCATCACAGAGACCGGGAACAACAGCCAGGCCGAGCCGCGCGACAGCCCGTGGGAAATACTCCACAACCTCATTCAATCCAGTCATCCCCGCCCCCAGCCGCTTCCGGCGGCAGATTGCCGGATACTGGCGGCAGCCCATCGAACGCGCCATCCGGCGCCACCTTCACCCAACGATTCCCCGGCCTCGCCGGCTTGCCGGCACTGGCCGATGGCTTCGCAGTCGGACGGATAGGCCTTTCCCGCCCTTCCAGCGCAGTCTCCAGCGCAGTCTCCAGCGCGCGCGCCAGATAGTTGGCGGGAATCCGCCGGGGTAAATGGATATGCTCTCTACAGCGCAATACGGCCAGCTTCAAGACTGCCGGCGTTACCCCTGCCGCTACCCAGCCGGAGACGTCACCGGACACCCTCAATTCATCGGCCACCGCCGCAAGCTCGCTCACGCGAGCGCACGCGCGGGGTATATCTATATCAACAGATATCTCAGATATGTCCGCCTCATGATTAGATGTGGCGTCCAATTCATCAGGCCCCGCATCGCCGCCAAACCCTTGCGGGGGCTTGCTGTTTGGTCTTCCGTTCATGTCCGGCTCATTATTCCCGCTCATGCCCCCTTCCTCCTGCGGACGCAATAAGACCAAGGGCAGCCTCAAAACCAATTTCTTGACCTCATGCACCGTTGAAACCCGCTTAGCCAGGCCCTCGCGGGTCAACTCGTCCACCAACGCATCCAGTTGCTTGAGAGATGGCTTCCATGGCGCCCGCTGGCTTCCACGCGGCGGCGCAAACTGGATATTGATAGCCAGCTGCGCGCGGCTAACCGGAAAACCTCGCCCCACCAGGCCGGTGCGGATATCCACCACCGGCCGCAGCCCTAGCACATACAGCCGGAACGCCTCCAGACTGCAAGATGCAAGCGCCCCTTGCTCGTCCTCAGACAGCAAAATATGCATACATTCACCCTCTATCGCTTGTCACTTGTTCAGCATTGCCAGCGCCTCATTACGCCCGCCGTTCTTCATCTCCGCCGCCAACTGGGGCGCATCCCCACTCAGCGCGCGCTCAACATTCATCTTGTAGCCGTCGCCATAGACCAATTTCAGCCGCTTCATCTCGCGCAGCCTTAGCGCCGCGCCGCCGTGACTGCCTCGCAGCGAGTCCAGATAAGCGGCGTCCCTGTCCGGGTCGCCACTCTCAAGCACCCACTCCACCAGCCCGCTGTCAGCCCCCACGGCGGCGGGCCTCCTCGGCCCGATCCCGCGCCAGGCCATCCAGCAACGCCAAGGCATCGGCCAGCATCCGGCGGCGCTCGTCTTCCTTGAGACGGGACGGCGCGTGCCGGAAGCGGGCGCGCTGCTGCATCAGCCGGCGCTTTTGAAACTCGCGGGCCGACACTTTTCAGTTTCCTCGGCAATGCAGCCCAGCACTGCGGCGATGGCCTCTTGATGCGCCGCTTCCGACTCCCTCAACTCGATGAGCGCAGACTCCAGGCGCTCCAGCGTCGGCCGCTCAACCGTCATCGAAAATGCCGTCAAGCCCTCCCCCGTTTCCTTGATAAGCGACGTCAATAGCTCAACGTGGGAGGAGCTGGCCTCCTGCGTTTTTGACAGCGCCACATCCAAACCAACCGGACGCGCAATTTCCGTCATCGCCAACAGCCGCAAATCCACCGGCAGCACCTGCAAAGCCACTTGCATGAGCTCAACGGGCAGCTGGCTTGTTGCCTTGGTTTCCACTTCCAGCCAACGATTGAGGCGCTGCCCATTTGTACGCATCACCCGTGCTGTGTCTTTTCCTGCTCCAGGGCGCTGGAACTCGAACGGCAGCACATGAGCCAGGCCCATCGCATCGAATCGCTCGACAAACTCCTCTGCCACCGCCTCCCACGACTTTTCAGAACGCTGGCGATACGTTGTGAACGCATCACGCAAAATGCGAATGGGCGTCTTGTGTGGCACACGTTGCATGATTTTCATTTTTCTGGTCGCTATAGTTACTGCGGCTGCCAGTCACAGCCACACACGGAATAAAAAAGCCGGGGTCAGCCGGCAAAGCTCGCCGGCCCGGTCAGTGGCCGCCGAGGGGGAAAACTAAAATTGCGGTACTTGGGCTTATGTTCTTTCAAGAACAAAGCCTCTATCCGCTTACCAAACGTGTACGAGGTATCTTTATGCTGGCCTGCACGCAGGCGGCTGATAGTGGGCTGAGGAATACGCGTCACGCGGGCCACCTCGGTATCAGTGAACCCCTTACCGCGCAGGAAGATAAGCATGTCTTTGATCGAGTCCATGCCCAATGGTAATGTGCAAACACATTTAACACAATCAAAAAATGTGTTTGCGCATTTTTGTGGTGAGGGTACGTTGTCGTATAGTTTTGGGATGGAACTAAAAGATCGACTGCAAAGGCTCTTGGACGAATCGGGAACAAACGCCACCAAGCTGGCCGAGGCGACAAAATTAAATCAGCCCACCATCCATAGAATCCTGACTGGCGAGAGCAAGGACCCCAGGCACTCCACGCTTGAGCCTATTGCAAAATTTTTTGGCATCAGCGTCGCCGAGCTCCGCGGAGACACACCAACCGGATACTACGAATCTCAGCCCATCACACGAGGCGACCGGGGCGATATTCGCATCGCAGTTGGCGAGGGGGCCGCGGTCCACTACACAAACCGCGAAGTACTGTTTAAAGACCTAATCAGGCAACTGGACCACAACGAGGTCACACAGCTAATCCACATGCTGGTTGACTCACTCAATAAAAAAAGCGGCTGATTAAGCCGCTTTTCCTCACTCTAAAGATTGCCACGTAAGCGCTGCAACAATTCCGAAAGCTTCAGTTGATCAACTGACGCCACCAGCCGCGCCACATCCCCAGACCATCGAACCACAACTTCGTCGTCTTCTTCCTTCAAAACCAAGCTCAGCTGCGCCCTCGCGCCATCACCAATACCACCACCTTTAAAGCTCCCAAGCGAAGTGTTCATATCCAGCCTCTTGTTATTGATCACATAACCCCGCCAGAACCAGCCCCCGCTGGCAATACCCAACACGCGCCCATGCTAAAGTGATGATGTCAGGATATATACTGTACTATTTGCACGTATTTTATAAGTACAGATGGCGCACTAGGCGCCATCTGTACGCATAAATTCGACGGCAATTGCCAGCAAAATATTCAACCGCTCCTCAGTGATTGATGGCAATATTTTATTCAGTTCGGTTAAAAGTAGCTCCCGCCCCACCGACTCCCGCCCATAGAGCAGCCAGTCCGGCGCCACCCCAAAGAACACACAAAGCCTCGTCATATTTGACGAATCCGGCGTGGAGAACTTCAACCAGTTGTAAACGGTTTGCACACTCACCCCGCACGCCTCCGCAATGACGCGTGCCGGCACCCGTCGGCGCCGCTTCAGCAATCTCAAACGCTCATGGAAGTCCACCGAACACCAACTAAGTAGTTCTAACTAGTTTCAGATTTGGCAGAACTTAGCAGAACTATCAAGAAGTCTTATGTATTTCTCAGAATGTTAAGACAATGCCCTTGCCCTGTTGGCACTTTTACCCATTGACGCTTTAAGCCCTCCGACATCCCCGCCCCTCCCCACAGCTTTACCCCCTCCAAGCAAGCCCAGCCATTCATCAAAAAAAACACACCCGGCGAACAAATGTTGACAAAAGAGAATCCTTTTACGTATTCTTTAATGCGTAAACACATTATTGTTCTTTAACAACCTGCGAATATGCACCGGCCCATTCCGGCCGGGACATCCAACAGCGCGCCAATGGCGCGCACCTACGCCGGCGGCGCAACGCACGTTCAACTAACGCGCGCTCTCCTCTGATAGCTCCGCCGGCATCCCATTGCGCTTTCCACCGAGAGCGCAGCGGGATGCACCACCACCCCAGGCCGCCCGGCCTTTTTTTGGGGCTTGGGCATTAGCAAAACATTACACAGCGTTAGCAACCCATTAACGAGGGATTAGCAAATGGACCGTTTCTGCAAGATCAATGACCCCCGCGATATCCGCCGCGCCGCCGGCCTGACCCAACATGCGTTCTGGTCCCGCATCGGCGCCACCCAGTCCGCCGGCAGCCGCTACGAAACCGGCCGCAACATGCCCAAGCCCACCCGCGAACTGTTGCGACTGGTCTACATCGAGCAAATCGACCTGACCACGCTACGCGGCGAGGACGTCCAGATTGTGGACTACCTCAAGACCACCCACCCGGACCTGTACAAGAGCCTGGCCAAGGCGGTGAAGACCAAAGCCGCCGCCCAGGCCAACAGCGAGGAGAAGGCGGCATGAGCTCCATAGACAACCACCTCACAAAAATCCATCAGATACGCCGGTTTTGCGCCACGGCACAAGACAAAGGCCATCCGGCATTAGCCAGACTGATGACCCATGCGCAACGCGACTCAGGGCAAAGCCAGGTAGTCGCTAGCTTTCTGCTGAGCCTCTACAACGGGAGCCGCTTCAAGTTCGATCTGACCAACTTTCGGCGGCTTGACCTTGAAGTTTTCACCGACTGCCTCAGCGTTCTGGCGATGGACTGGAGCCCCGCCCAGGAAGTCCACACCTATTTCAAGAACGGCGGCGAAGTTTTCGAAAAGCTGGCCGAAGACTGGCGCATTAAGGACTACAGCAAGGAAACCACGCGATGAAACCCGAACTACTCAAAATCCTGCAACACACAGTCGGCGTCAATGAGTACGGCCTTGGCGAGCAATACCGCAACCACTATGTCGCCGGCGGCGATGACGTCTTGCGCTGCCGTGAATTGGTCAGCGCCGGCCTGATGCGAGAATCCACCGCATCTGAATTAACCGGCGGCTCCCCGTGGTTCGCCGTAACCGCGGCCGGCCTGGCCGCCATCGCCCAGCACAGCCCGAAGCAACCCCGCCCGGACAACGCTCTTTGGAGCGCTGACGGCGAAGCGTTCGATTACAAGGACTTCTCGGAACTAGCCATCAACGAAGAGCTTCGCCCCGGCGACATCGTTTACCACGGCTCCCGCCAGGACCTAGACCCCGCCAAATGGATCAATATTGACTCCGTGCTGGAAAGCCTAAGAGATGGCGCATATGAAGCCGTAGGGGAAGCCGATGATGACTACCCCAACCCGAGCAAAGAGGCCCAAGAAGAACTCCACACCCTCTTAGGCGAGTGGGCGCGCAAGCACTGCCAATGCACCCTCTACAAAGTCGAACAGATCAACGAATACATCGTCACCGCCGAAGACCTCGAAGAGAGCCAACAATGACCATCTCTATCCGCGTAGCCGCCGCCCAAGTGGCCGAAGTCCGCACCGCCACTCTTTACCACTTCGCCAAAGCGGAGCAAGACCCGCAGCACGCGGCAAAGGTCCGCGAAACGCGGCGGCGGCTGGAAGACCGGGCGATAGAGCGGCGCCGGCTGGCCGACACTGGCGACGGCTGGGACACGCCGCCCAGCTGCCCGGCCCGCCGCATCGTCCGCCCCCGCTGAGTCCGCTCGTTATCAAACCATTAGCGACACGTTAACAGCCCGTTAGCAAGTCGTTATCAAAACATTACACCCCATGGAACAGACGCCCAGCTTGGCTCAAGCGCTGGCGGAACTGGGCGCTGAAAGAAAATCGGCACGCTTCCGCGCCGCACTGCCCGAGATTGAAGCCGCCATCCAGCGCGGAGCCACTCACGCCAGCATCCTGAACACCCTTGCCGCCGCCGGCCTGCAAATGAATCTGAACGAATTCCGCGTAGCGCTGCACCGCTCGCGGAAGGCCATCAAGAAAGGAAAGCCGCATGCCCCAACCCTCGCGCCGCCCTTGCCGCCCTCGACAAGCCCAGCAAACGGACCCAAGCGCTTCAACTTCAACGACCACACCCACACCCAAAAACGAGAGAAATGGTAAGCACATGTACAACAGCAATCACGTTCTGCAAGGCAAGGGCGGCATCGGAAAGTCCCTTGTTTCATCGCTGATCATGCAAGTGGAGGCAGCGCTCAACAACAACCCGCTAGGCATCGATAGCGACCCGGTAAACAAAACGCTGTCCCGCCACAAGGCCATGAACGTCCGCCCGCTCGACATCATGGAGAACAACAAAATCAACTCCAGGGCGTTTGATGCGATGGTGGAATGGATCTACCAGCACCAGGGTGCGACCGTGGTGGATAACGGGGCCACCAGCTTTATCCCGGCTACGGCCTACATTGCCGAAACGGGAGCCCTCGAAGTGCTGTCCAGCATGCAGCGCCGCGTGCTGCTCCACTCGATCCTGATCGCCGGACAAGAGCAGGACGACACAGTAGACGGCCTCAACGCCCTGATCGCCAGCACTACGGCGCCTATCGTGGTTTGGCTCAACGAACGCAACGGCCCGCTGGTAGACAGCCTTGGAACCCCGTTTCACGAGTCCGTCATCTACCACAACCACCGCGACCGTATCGCCGGGGTTGTCACCATTCATCAGCGAGACGCCCAGTGTTTTGGCGAAGACATCCGCCAGATGACCACGCAGAACCTGACGTTTGCCGAAGTCCTGGCCAGCGACTGGCCCTTCATGCCCAAGCACCGCCTGCGCCAAGTATGGGACGACCTGTTCAACCAGCTGGCGCCCATCCTGCGGGGTGAGAAGGGAAACGCATGAGCCCCCAAGAACTGACCAAGGCCATCCGCAAAATGGCAAAGCTAAAAGAGGGGGCCGATGAAGCGCGCAAGAAATACTACGCCGCCCAAACCGAAGCCAGGGAACACATCAAAGAAACCTTAGACGCGCTTTACAACGCAACAGAGAAGCACGGCATCCGCACTGGGGATTACCTCGACATCGGCGGCGGGAAAATGCTGAAGATCAACGGGGAAGGCGAATGGAACGAACACGACTATCTGACCGCCATCGAAATCATTCCTAAACCCACCAGCCTGGCCACCCTTGCCGGCATGGCCGAAGCGGTTGAGAAAGACCTGAAAGACCAATGCCAGCCGTTACCTTAATCCTCGCCAGCGCCGTCACTGCGGCGGCGCTGATCTTCGCACCGAAACAACCGCCCCAACGCCGGCACCGCTGCCGGCACATCAGGAGCCAAGCTCATGGAACTGAAATTTGACGTTCAACAGCAGTTAGATCAAACCGCCCTACAAATGGCCGTGCAGGTTCAAAACCTGAAAGCCGCTAGCTTCCAGCTGGAAGAACTGATTCGCGATATTCAAAACGTGCCCGGCGCCACTATCGACACTGTGACCACGCAACTACACGGCGCGCGGCAAACCACCCTCAGCGGCACCACGGACCACATTTCCGCAACGACATGCGCGATTGTCGGCGGCATCAATCAGTCCACGCTGACCACGCTGGCCAGCCGGCGCCGGCTGCGCACTCACCGCGACCCGATCAATCAGTCAATCCAGATCACGCCCGAAAACAGCGACTACTACGTTTTCCTGCGCCTCGACGGCGTGAGCCCGTGAACCCCGGCACCGCCGCCGATCTAGACGCCGCAAGAGACGACGCCCGCCGCCTACCGTTTGACACCCTGTTTGCCATCAGCCCGGCCGGAGACTGGAAGCACCTGGCCGGGCGAACCGTCCACCGCCGCACAAACGGCGGCTACGCAAAGCCCGGCGGCGTCTCGTTCATCCTCCACAGCACCACCCATCAAACCATCATCGCCACGGCCAGCGACTTGGCACCGCTCGGTGCCGCCGGCCAGGGCGATCTATTTCCGGAGCAACCCTCATGAATCAGCAGATAAGCGGCCTGTATCACAAATTCAACGTCTCCCGCATCGACGGCCGCGACCAACCCGGCGGCGACCGCCACGGCGCGGAATACCTCGCCCTCGATCTGACTTATGACCCGTTCGCCGTACCGGCGGCGCTGGCCTACGCCACAGCCGTCCAGGCCGAGTTCCCCCACCTGGCCAAGGACATCGAGAAGAAGGTTTTCGCGCCGGCAGACGTACAGCGTGATGAATGCGGCCAATGGGTACACCCCTGCATCCGCTGGGCCCTCGAGGGATTTAAAACCAGGGAATGGCTTGCAGATCATGGCATAGAGATTACTTGCGACTGGATGGAGAACGACGACAACGCAGACGAACTGTTCGCCATTCACGAGAAGACCGGCAGCTTCATCAGCTGGCACCCGAAGCCCCCCAAGGGCGAAGGCTGGCACATACTGGCATTACATGACACCGATGACGGCCCGGTTACGTGGTGGTATCGCAAGCAGCATTCAGGGACGACTTCAGCATGAAAGTAGCCGACACATTCGCCGGCATGGGCGGGTCTAGCGAGGGAGCATCCATGGCCGGCGCAAAAATCGTCTGGACCGGCAACCACTGGCGCGCAGCCGTAAACCTGCACGCCCTCAATCACCCCGGAGCCATTCACGTCTGCCAGGACCTGCACCAAGTAGACCCATCTACGATCCCGCCGCATGACGGACTACTTGCAAGCCCATGCTGCCAAGGCCACAGCCCTGCGCGAGGCAAGGCAAACGGCAACCCTCAACACGACAGCAGCAGAGCAACCGCATGGTCCGTAGTCGCCCTGGCCGAATTCCACCTCCAAGACTTTATCGTGGTGGAAAACGTCCCAGCATTCACGCGATGGAAGCTTTACCCCGCTTGGCGTCAAGCCATGCACGCGCTGGGCTACGCCATTCAGCCCTACATCCTCGACGCGGCAGACCACGGCGTACCACAAAACCGCGAGCGCCTTTATCTCGTCATGACCCGTAGCAAACACCCTATCGAGCTTCAGCTACCCCAGCACGAACACACGGGCGCCGATAGCTTCATAGATTTCTCTGCCGGCAAGTGGAGCCAGATAGAAAAACCAGGCCGAAGCACCGCAACTCTTAAACGGATTTCATCCGGCCGGGCCCGATTTGGCGACCGATTCCTTGCGCCGTATTACGGAACAGGCTCAGGTGAAACAGGCCGCAGCTTATCCCGGCCAATAGGAACAATTACGACAAGGGATAGATGGGCGGTTATAGATGGCGACCGAATGCGCATGCTTACCGCGCAGGAATGCCGCGCCGCCATGGGCTTCCCTGCTGAGTACATTATTCCCCAACAGCACCGCCTTGCGGTTCACATGCTAGGGAACGCCGTTTGCCCTCCAGTCATGCGCGACATCCTTCTAGCGATTAAAGCAGCCGCATAACCGAGAGCCTCCACACCCGTAGCATCCCATGTTGAAACCGCAATAACCCACCCTTCGTCACTCGCCCCACCGCCACCAGCGGCCGGGGCACTCCACCCCAGGACAACAAGAAATGACCCCCAGGCTCATGAAACAAGCCACGGCCGCGGCTTACTGCGGCATGAGCGACAAGAAGTTCCGCGAGCTCGTTCTCCCCCATCTGAACGGGCTCCAACTGTTCGAAGAGAAAGGCGGCGGCGTGCGTCAGATTCTGCACTACGACCGCGCCGACATCGACGCATGGATAGATCGCCGCAAACAAGAACTGATAGCCCAGCACTTGCAGAGCAAAGAGGCGGCAAACGAGCCCGCCCCCTCAGTCCACTTGCAAAACACCCCTACCCACAACAACAATGACGGCAGCGGCAAGCGGCCAGAAAGGAAAACGACATGGCACGCAAGCAAATCACCGGACTCACGCAGCGCACGCCGGGCGGGATCTGGTTCATTGACAAACAAGTCCAGGGAGTCGGCAGAATTCGCGAAAGCACTGGAACTCACGACCGCGCGGAGGCGGAAAAATACCTGATCCACAAGCTGGAAAAAATACGGCAGCAACAAGTTTATGGCATTCGCCCGCCAAGAATATGGCGGGAAGCCGCGACAAAGTATCTGCTCGAAAACCAGCACATGCCCAGCATTGGCGACTGCGCCGACCAGTTGAAAATCTTGGACAAATACATTGGCGACGTGGAGCTTAGCAAACTGCACGATGGATCAATACGGGAGTTCATAGAGTTCCGCCAAACCACCCGCTTAGATAAGCGCACCGATAGAGAAGGAGTCACGCCCAGGACCATTAATATCGCGCTGGAACTTGTGATCCGAATTCTAGCGCTGGCCGCTTCTAAATGGCGGGATGAATTTGGAATGACATGGCTTGAAAGACCGCCCTCGATTTCCAAATTGAACGAGCGAGCCGAAACTAGGCCCGCTTATCCCATGTCTTGGGACGAACAAAAATTACTGTTCAAAGAATTACCCGAGCATCTGGCCATCATGGCGCTATTTAAGGTCAACACAGGATGCCGAGAAAAAGAAGTGTGCTATTTGAAATGGGAATGGGAGGTTCGTGTTCCCGAGCTTGAAACCAGCGTGTTTTTGATCCCGGCAAACTTTGGCGGGCGAACCGATAAATCAGGCGTCAAGAATGGCAGCGAGCGCATCGTTGTGCTGAACAGCGTAGCCCGGTCCATTATTGAAACCCTGCGCGGCCGCCACCCGGTTTATGTGTTTGCGTACCACGAGAGCGGGAACCCGAACGACGACAACATCCAGCGAATGAACGGCCACGCCTGGCGCAAAGCCCGCACCAGGGCGGCGCAAGAGTTTGCTGCAAAGTTCATGCGACGGCCAAACCCTGGCTTTGCCAAGTTCCGGGTCCACGATCTGAAGCACACTTTTGGATATCGGCTGAGGATTGCCGGCGTTCCGTTCGAAGACCGACAAGTATTGCTAGGGCACACAAGCGAGAACGTCACAACCCACTACTCTGCGGCAGAAGTCGGACGCCTGATTGAGCAAGTGGAACTGGTCAAAGACACTGGCCGACAACTGGTATCCGCCACCGTCATCCGGCGGAGCGCCTAAACGAGAAAGGAGGAAGTCCCCACAAAAGTCCCACATCGGCCAAAAACCAAATAAAAAAGCCCTGCGGACACAGGGCTTAAGTATTTGATACCATTGGATTATCTTTGGTCGGGGCGAGAAGATTCGAACTTCCGACCCCCTGCACCCCATGCAGGTGCGCTACCAGGCTGCGCTACGCCCCGACTCGAGAGAAACGTATTCTAAACTGCTTTTTAATTTTTGCCAAGCCCTGAATCGAGCCATTCTAAAATCGCCTCTAACTCGGTTCTCACCTCCTGGGCCGTTGCCGGACGCACTTCCTGGCCGTCCGCGCCCAATCGCTGGCGGGCTCCGTGAATGGTAAAACCATCGTCATATAACAAACCGCGAATGCGTCTGACCAATAACACTTCGTGATGTTGGTAATAGCGGCGGTTGCCACGGCGCTTCACCTGACGCAGCTGGGAGAACTCCTGCTCCCAATAGCGCAGCACATGCGGCTTGACGCCGGTGAGCTCGCTCACTTCGCTGATGGTGAAGTAACGCTTGGACGGTATCGACGGCAGATCAGCCTTGCTTGTTGGCATGGAATTGCTCGACCATTCCCTTGAGTTTCTGACTAGCGTGGAACGTTACCACACGTCGCGCGGTGATGGGAATCTCTTCCCCGGTCTTGGGGTTGCGACCCGGACGCTGCGGCTTGTCGCGCAATTGGAAATTACCGAAACCGGACAATTTGACGGAATCACCGGACTCCAAGGCCTGGCGAATTTCTTCAAAAAACGATTCAACCATGTCCTTGGCTTCACGCTTGTTCAAACCTACTTGATCAAACAGCATGTCGGCCAGCTCAGCCTTGGTCAAAGTCATGTCACCCTCTCACACATCAATATTTCTAATCATTCAAAAGCCCGCCGACTACGCGGCGGGCTCCACGCCTTGGCTCAGCGCAGCTGAGCGCCCAACTCGGCGGCAACGCCGTCCAGCAGGGCTTTGAGCGCCGGCTCCACGTCTTCGTCGGTCAGCGTGCGGCTATTGTCCTGCAACATCACGCGGAAGGCCAGACTCTTCTTGCCTTCTTCCACGCCTTTGCCGCGATAAACGTCGAACAAAGCCACTTCGCTGACGATGGCGGCGCCGTGCTTGGCGAAGCAGGCCAGCAATTGGTCCGTCTCCACCGTCTCGTCCACCACCAGCGCCAGATCGCGACGCACCGCCTGGAACTTGCTCACCGGCTGCGCCTTGATAGGCTGTCTAGCCTCTACCGCGGCCAGATCCAGCTCAAACAACACCGGCGCGTTGGGCAAATCGTATTGCTGCGCCCACTTGGGATGCAGTTCGCCAATCACGCCCACCGCCAGGCCATTCACCAGCACCTCGGCGCAGCGGCCCGGATGAAAGGCCGGGTGCTCTGTCTTGCGGAAGCTGGCTTGCTGCGGATGCAATAGGGCCTCGACATCGGCTTTGACGTCGAAGAAGTCGACTCGCTCGGCCTTGGCGCCCCACTGCTCGGGCAAACGCGGACCCCAGGCGAGACCGGCCACTTTTTCAGGCTGGTCGAACCAGTCGGCGGATTTCTTGAATACGCGCGCCACTTCAAAAACGCGCACGCGCGGCTGCTTGCGGTTGATGTTGCCCACCAACACGTCCACCAAGCCGCCGATCAAGGTGGAACGCATCACGCTCATCTGCGAGGCGATCGGATTGATCAAGCGCACCGGCTGCTCGTTGGCGGCGAAATCACGTTCCCAGGCTTCGTCGACGAAGGCATAGCTGACGATTTCCTGATAATCACGGGCCGCCAGCAGATGGCGGATTTGATCGCGCGGTCGCAGCTCTTCCCGCTGCGCCAGCATGCGCATGCCGGAACGCGGCGCGTCGGCGGGAATCGCGTCGTAACCGTAAACCCGCGCCACTTCCTCGATCAAATCTTCCTCAATCGCGATGTCGAAGCGGAAAGACGGCGCCTCCACGATGAAAACCTCGCCGTCCAGGCGGTGCGTCAGGCCCAGTCGACCCAGAATTTCGCCGATCTGTTCGCCGCTCAGCGTCACGCCCAACAGCTTGGCGCAACGCGACACGCGCAGCTTGACCTCTCCGCGGCGCGGCAACTCGGCCACGGCCTCCACCACCGGACCAGGTTGGCCCCCGCAGATGTCCAACACCAAGCGGGTGGCGCGCTCCATCGCTTCGCGCTGCAGCTGGAAGTCCACGCCGCGCTCGTAACGGAAGGAGGAGTCAGAACCGAAGCCCAGCTCGCGCGCCTTGCCGGCGATCGCTTCCGGCGCGAAGAAGGCGCTTTCCAGGAAAATATCCGTGCTGGCGACGGTGACGCCGCTGTGCTCGCCGCCCATGATGCCGGCGATGGCCAGCGCCTTGGCCTGGTCCGCGATCACCATGTAATCGGACTTGAGCTTGACGGTTTTCTCGTTCAGGCACAGCAGTTCTTCGCCGTCCTTGGCCATGCGCACGACGATGCCGCCGTCCAGCTTGGCCAGGTCGAAGGCGTGCATCGGCTGGCCTTGTTCCAACAATACGTAGTTGGTGATGTCGACCACGGCGGAAATCGAACGCAGGCCGGCGCGCTCCAGGCGGCGGCGCATCCATTCCGGCGTGGCGGCGGCGGCGTTGACGCCCTTGAGCGCGCGGCCCAGGTAGCGGCCGCAGCCAGCGGCGGCGTCTATGCTCACCGACAGCGCGTCGTCGATGACCGGGGCCACCGCGGGAATGGCCACCGGCGCCAGTTCTGCGCCGGTCAGCGCCGCCACTTCGCGGGCGATGCCGCGGATGGACAGGCAGTCGGCGCGGTTGGGGGTGATTTTCAGCGTGAACAGCTGATCGTCCAGGCCCAAGTAGTCGCGAATGCTCTGTCCCGTCGGCGCGTCGGCCGGCAGCACCAGCAGGCCGTCGGCCTCGTCCGGCACGCCAAGCTCCTTGCCGGAGCACAGCATGCCGTTGGATTCGACGCCGCGCATTTTGGTCGGCTTGATCTTGAAATCGCCGGGCAGCGCGGCGCCGGGCAAGGCGCAGGGCACCTTCAAGCCCACGGCGACATTGGGCGCGCCGCAGACGATCTGCACCAGCTCGCCCGTACCCACATCCACCTTGGTCACGCGCAGACGGTCGGCGTTTTCATGCTTGGCCACTTCCTTGACTTCAGCCACCACCACCCCGCTGAAGGCCGGCGCGGCGGCGTTGACTTCCTCTACTTCCAAACCCGCCATGGTCAGCAGGTAGGACAGTTCGTCTGTGCTCAGCGACGGATTAACCCAGCTTCTCAGCCATTGTTCGGAAAATTGCATAATATTCGGCTCCGTACGCGATCAGTTGAACTGTCTCAGGAAATTGAGGTCGTTCTCGAAGAACAGCCGCAGGTCGTTGACCCCGTAGCGCAACATGGCGAAGCGATCGAGACCGATGCCGAAGGCGAAGCCGGTGTACTTCTCCGGGTCGATGTTGACATTGCGCAACACATTGGGGTGCACCATGCCGCAACCGCCCACTTCCAGCCAACCACGCTCGCCCAGCACGTCGATTTCCGCCGACGGCTCGGTGAAGGGGAAGAAGGACGGACGGAAGCGCACTTGCAGATCGTCGCGCTCAAAGAAACGACGCAGAAAATCGGTAACCACCGCCTTGAGGTCGGCGAAGGACACGCCCTCTTCCACCCACAAGCCTTCCATCTGGTGGAACATCGGCGAATGGGTGGCGTCGGAGTCGACACGGTATACGCGACCCGGAGCCACGATCTTGATAGGCGGCTGATTGCTCATCATGAAACGCGCCTGGATCGGACTGGTATGCGTGCGCAGCACGTCGCCGCCCTCCACGTAGAAGGTGTCGGCCATGGCGCGCGCGGGGTGGTTTTCCGGGATGTTCAGCGCTTGGAAATTATAGAAATCGGTTTCGATCTCCGGACCGTCCGCCACTTCGAAACCCATGGTGCGGAACAGGCCGGCGATGCGCTCCAGAGTCAGCGCCACCGGATGCAAGCCGCCGCCGTTGCTGCCGCGCCCTGGGAGGGTCACGTCCAGCGCCTCGGCGGCTAGTTGCGCCTCCAGCTTGGCGGCGTTCAATTGATCAAGGCGCTGCTTGTGCGCGGCCTCAAAAGCCTGCTTGGCCACATTGATGGTGGCGCCGGCGGCCTTGCGCTCTTCGGCTGGCAGCTTGCCCAGCTGTTTCAGGAGTTCGGTCAACTCGCCGCTCTTGCCCAGATAGCGGGCCTTGACCTGCTCCAGTTCAACGAGATCGGCCGCCGCGGCTACCGCGGTCAGGCCGGATTGGAGAATCGCGTCAACGTTGTTCATCGTGTTCCACACCGTATGCGAAAGAAAGCTGGCCACACGCGCCCAGAACCCGGGCGAGTCTGGCCAACCGTCTTGATCTTGGGTCATGCTCGCGGCTTGGCCGCATTAAAAAAAAGGGAGGCAAGATTGCCTCCCTTTTGATCCGTCCGGGCGATTAAGCAGCGAGGCTTGCTTTCGCCTTTTCGACGATCTGCGCAAAAGCCGGCTTGTCGAACACGGCCAGATCGGCCAGGACCTTGCGGTCGATTTCGATAAAGGCTTTTTTCAGGCCGTTCATGAATTTGCTGTACGGCAGGCCGTTTTCACGGGCAGCTGCGTTGATACGGGCAATCCACAGGCGACGGAACTGACGCTTTTTCTGACGACGGTCGCGGTAAGCGTACTGACCGGCTTTCATCACCGCCTGTTTGGCGATGCGATAGACGTTCTTCCGGCGGCCGCGATAGCCTTTCGCCAGTGCGAGGATTTTCTTGTGACGAGCACGAGCGGTTACACCGCGTTTTACGCGTGGCATATCTTAGTCTCCTTAAGCGTAGGGCATCATTGCGCGAACAGAGGCCATGTTGGTGCTATCTACCATGGTAGTGCCACGCAGTTGGCGCTTGTTCTTGGTGGTTTTCTTGGTCAGGATGTGACGCTTGAACGCGTAAGAGCGCTTTACACCACCATTGCCCAGTACTTTGAGACGCTTTTTCGCGCTCGACTTGGTTTTCATTTTCGGCATGGACTGCTCCTGCTGAATTTTGATTAGATTAGACGCGAGGTGGTTGCCAGACGGATCTGGAAACGCTTGAAAAACCATCGTGTCACGCTTTTGGGCAGATCGTTGCCGACCTACAAAATCGACACGGCAGAGCGAACCCTGCCGTGTCGATTTGATGATTATACCGATTATTTCTTCTTCGGCGCAATCATCATGACCATCTGGCGGCCTTCGAGCTTGGGAAACTGCTCAACAACCGCAATTTCGGACAAATCGGCTTCGACTCGCTTAAGCAACTCCAAACCGATGTTCTGGTGGGCCATCTCACGACCGCGGAAGCGCAGGGTGACTTTGGCTTTGTCGCCTTCAGACAGGAATCGGGTCAAGTTGCGCAACTTGACGTTGTAGTCGCCGTCGTCGGTGCCCGGACGGAACTTGATTTCCTTGATCTGAACCTGTTTCTGCTTCTGCTTGGCTTCGTGACGCTTCTTGGACTGCTCGTACTTGTACTTGCCGTAGTCCATCAGCTTGCATACCGGAGGCTGCGCGGTTGGGGAAATCTCCACCAAATCCACGTCACCCTCTTCCGCCAGCGCCATTGCCTCACGCAGACTGACAACACCAATCTGCTCACCTTCTTTACCTACCAGACGAATTTCACGGGCGGTAATCTCGCCGTTGATCCGTGCTTCGCGTTCCTGAGCTATAGCCAAATCTCCTATTAATCTAAACTCAATGCCTGCCGCCGCCGGAATCAGGCCCCAGGCATCTCAGCCTTGAGGCGCGCCATCAGCGCATCCAGCGTAAGCTGCCCCAGGTCTTCCCCGCGGGAGCGTACGGCAACCAACTCGCCAGCCTTCTCTTTGTCGCCGACGATAATCTGATACGGCAACTTTTGAAGACTGTGCTCGCGAATTTTATAGCCGATCTTCTCGTTTCTCAAGTCAAGATCGACGCGGAAGCCTTGTTCGCGCAGTTTGGCGGCCACATTGGCTGCGTATTCGGCCTGCGCTTCGGTGATATTCATCACCACCATTTGCACCGGAGCCAGCCACAAGGGGAAGGCGCCGGCATGGTTTTCGATCAGGATGCCGAGGAAACGTTCCAGCGACCCCAACGCCGCGCGGTGCAGCATCACCGGGCGCTTGCGGCTATTGTCGTCGGCCACGTACTCGGCGTCCAGACGCTCCGGCAGCATGAAGTCCAGCTGCAGGGTGCCGCACTGCCAGGAGCGACCCAGCGCGTCCTTGATATGATACTCGATCTTGGGACCGTAGAACGCCCCCTCGCCCGGCAATTCCTCCCACTCCACGCCGCAGGCGCGCAGCGCTTCGCGCATGCCTTCTTCGGCCTTGTCCCAAGTTTCCTCGGCGCCGATGCGTTTTTCCGGACGCAGCGCCAGCTTGATCGCCACCTTGTCGAAGCCGAAGCGCTCGTACACTTCCATCACCAGGCGATGGAAATCCTTTGCCTCTTGGTTGATCTGATCTTCGGTACAGAAGATGTGACCATCGTCCTGCACGAAGCCGCGCACGCGCATGATGCCGTGCAGCGCGCCGGAAGGCTCGTTGCGGTGGCAGGAGCCGAATTCCGCGTAACGCAGCGGCAGATCGCGATAGGAACGCAGGCCGCTGTTGAATACCTGCACATGGCCAGGGCAGTTCATCGGCTTGACCGCGTAGTCGCGCTTTTCCGATTCCGTGATGAACATGTTTTCGCGGTAGTTGGCGGCGTGACCGGAACGCTCCCACAGATGGGCGTCCATCATCATCGGGGTGCGGATTTCCTTATAACCTTCGCGGTTCAGCTTGTCGCGCATGTATTGCTCGACGTTCTGCCACAACTGCCAGCCCTTGGGGTGCCAGAACACCATGCCCGGCGCCTCGTCCTGCAGGTGGAACAGGTCCAACTGCACGCCCAGCTTGCGATGGTCGCGCTTTTCCGCCTCTTCCAGCATATAGAGGTAGGCGTCCAAGTCTTCCTTCTTGGCCCAGGCGGTGCCGTAAACGCGCTGCAGCATTTCATTCTTGCTGTCCCCGCGCCAGTAAGCGCCGGCCACCTTCATCAGCTTGAACACTTTAAGCTTGCCGGTGGACGGCACGTGCGGGCCGCGGCACAGGTCGGTGAATTCACCCTCGCGATACAGGCTCAACACCTCGCCTTGCGGGATGGATTCAATGATCTCGGCCTTGTAGGCCTCGCCTATGCTCTTGAAGTAGGCAATGGCCTCATCGCGCGGCAGCTCGTAGCGCTCCACCGGGATGTCCTTTTTCGCCAGCTCGGCCATCTTCTTTTCGATGGCGGCCAAGTCTTCCGGCGTAAACGGACGCTTGTAGGCGAAGTCATAGTAGAAGCCGTTCTCGATCTCCGGCCCGATGGTGACTTGAGCTTCCGGGAACAGCTTCTTGACGGCATAAGCCAACAAGTGAGCGGTGGAGTGACGAATGATGGACAGACCGTCCGCATCCTTGTCGGTAATGATGGCCAGATCGGCGTTGCGAGCTATGGTGTGGGAAGTATCCACCAACGCGCCGTCGACGCGGCCGGCCAGCGCCGCGCGCGCCAACCCGGCGCCGATGGACGCAGCCACTTCATGAACCGTCACCGGTTTATCGAACGAACGGATCGAGCCGTCCGGCAAGCGAATGTCTGGCATGTCAACTCCAACAAGGCGAGAGAGAAATTTTTAGAAAGCTTAGGATAAAAAAAAGTGCGGCCTGAGCCGCACTTTTTTTGCATGGAACAACCCGCAAGGCTCAGCTAGCGTGAGTATGTCGGGTTGTGGTAGTTCGCAAGTTGGACACTTGTAACGCTCCATGCGTTTGAATTTTGGTAGGCACGATTGGACTCGAACCAACGACCCCCACCATGTCAAGGTGGTGCTCTAACCAGCTGAGCTACGTGCCTGTCGTCGAGCTGCGAATACTAAACAAGCCCGCTACACTTGGCAAGCGTTTTTTCATCCGCCGTGAGGAAGAAACCGCGACAAAGCCCCAGCGGGCGCGGCTTACGGTATACTAGCCGGCTGATTTTGCTAAACAAACATACCAGAGCAATCCCCGAAATCATGCTGAAGTTTACCGTACATAAAACCTCCGGCGGCGCGCGGCGCGGCACGCTGGAGCTGAACCACGGCACCGTGGAGACGCCGGTGTTCCAGCCGGTGGGCACTTACGGCTCGGTCAAGGCGATGAGCCCGGTCGAGCTGAACGATATCGGCGCCCAGATCATCCTGGGCAACACTTTCCACCTGTGGCTGCGCCCGGGTCTGGAGATCGTCGAGCAGTTCGGCGGCCTGCACGAGTTCATCGGCTGGGACAAGCCCATCCTCACCGACTCCGGCGGCTTCCAGGTGTTCAGCCTGTCCGATATGCGCAAGCTGACCGAGGAAGGCTGCACCTTCCAAAGCCCGATCAACGGCGACAAGCTTTTCCTGAGCCCGGAAATCTCGATGAAGATTCAAACCGTGCTCAACTCCGACATCGTGATGCAGCTGGACGAGTGCACACCGGGCCAAGTGGACCACGCCACCGCGCAAAAGTCTCTGCAGATGAGCTTGCGCTGGGCCGAGCGCTCGCGCCGCACCTTCGACGACCTGAAAAACCCCAACGCGCTGTTCGGCATCGTCCAGGGCAACCTATATACCGATTTGCGCCAGGAGTCGCTGGAAGGTCTGATGCAGGTTGGCTTCGACGGCATCGCCATCGGCGGCCTGTCCGTGGGCGAGCCCAAACCGGAAATGTACCGGATGCTGACCGAGCTGAAGGACATGCTGCCGGCGGAAAAGCCCCATTACCTGATGGGCGTGGGCACGCCGGAGGACCTGGTGCACGGCGTGGCCAACGGCGTGGACATGTTCGATTGCGTCATGCCCACGCGCAACGCGCGCAACGGCTGGATCTTTACCCAGTGGGGCGACGTCAAGATCAAGAACGCGCGTTACAAGGACGACAAGCGCCCGCTGGATGAGGAGTGCGAGTGCTACGCCTGCCGCAACTTCAGCCGCGCCTACCTGCACCACCTGCACCGCGTCGGCGAAATTCTGGGCGCCCGCCTTAACACCATCCACAACCTGCACTATTACCAGGAGCTGATGCGCCAGATGCGCCGCGCCATCGAGGAAGACCGTTTCGAGGACTTCCGCCTGGAGTTCGCCGCCAAGCGCGCCCGCGGCGTCAACTAAGGAACCACTCGCTGTCTCGGTCTGTCACAGGCCTGACCGTTGCAAGCATTGGAAAAAGCGGACCAGCATGGCTACAATGGTCCGTTTATTTTGACCAGCCATAACAAATATATCTAAGGGAGTAGTTTGATGTCCTTTATCAGCCCCGCCTTCGCCAACACCGGCACCGCAGTAGGAGGTTTCGATCTGATGGGTTTCCTGCCGATGATCGCCATCTTCGTGCTGTTCTGGTTCCTGATGGTTCGCCCTCAGCAGAAGCGCATGAAAGAGCATCAGAAGATGCTGTCGGAAATTCAGAAGGGCGATGAAGTCGCCACCCAAGGCGGCATCGTTGGCCGCGTGGCCAAGATCGGCGAACAGTTCCTGACTCTGGAAATCGCCAACGGCGTGGAAATCACCGTTCAGCGCGGCTCGGTTTCCGCCAAGCTGGAAAAAGGCACGCTGAAGTCGCTTTAAGGATTCAGCCGACGGCCACCGCAGCGCGCTGCCGGTGGCCGGTTCATTTTCTTTTCCCGAACTAAAACATGAACCGCTACCCTCTTTGGAAATACCTCGTCATTGCGGTGGCCCTGATCCTTTCCGCGATCTACACGCTACCCAATTTCTACGGCGAGACTCCCGCGGTCCAGGTCTCCAGCTCGCGCCAATCCATTCCGGTGGACACCGCCGTGATGACGCGCGTGGAAGAGGCGCTGAAGGCGCAAAACCTCTCTCCCGACGGCCTGTTCCTTGACGGCGCCAGCCTGCGAGTCCGCTTCAAGGACGCCGACACCCAGTTGAAGGCGCGCGACGCCATCCAGCACGCGCTGGGCGACAATTACATCATCGCGCTGAACCTGCTGTCCGCCTCCCCCGCCTGGCTGACCAGCCTGAAGGCGCACCCGATGTTCCTCGGCCTCGACCTGCGCGGCGGCGTGCACTTCCTGTTGGAAGTGGACATGAAGGCCGCCATCGACAAGACGATGGAACGCTACGCCGGCGACCTGCGCCGCGAACTGAAGAACAAGAAAGTCCGCTACGGCGCGATCAAACGCGACGGCAACACGCTGGAAGTGCAACTGCGCGACGCCGACACGCTGAAATCCACCCAGGACGTGGTCTACCGCAGCCTGCCCTCGCTCACCGTCAAGAGCGACGACAGCAACTACAGGCTGACGCTGACCCTAAAGCCGGAGGAGATCACCAAGATCCAGGGCGACGCGGTCAAACAGAACATCACCACGCTGCATAACCGCGTCAACGAGCTGGGCACTTCCGAGCCCATCATTCAGCAAAACGGCCCGAACCGCATTGTCGTGCAGCTGCCCGGCATTCAGGACACCGCTCGCGCCAAGGACATCATCGGCCGCACCGCCACCCTGGAAGTGCGCATGGTGGAGGATGACCCAAGCAAGATGGCCGACGCCATGGCCGGCAACGTGCCCGCAGGCTACGAGCTGCTGGACGAAGCCTCCTCGCGCGGCGTACAGAAAATCCTGGTGCGCAAAGACGTTGAGCTGACCGGCGACAACATCAACGACGCCCAGGCCGGCTTCGACGAAAACGGCGCGCCCGCCGTCCACATCAATCTGGACTCCGCCGGCGCCTCCATCTTCCGTCAGGTAACCGCCGAGAACATCGGCAAGCGCATGGCGATGGTGCTGGTGGAAAAAGGCCGCGCCGAAGTGGTCACCGCGCCGGTGATCCGCTCCGAAATCGGCGGCGGCCGCGTACAGATCTCCGGCAGCATGAACCCGGCAGAAGCCAACGACACCGCGCTGCTCTTGCGCGCCGGTTCGCTGGCCGCGCCGATGAACATCGTCGAAGAACGCACCGTCGGCCCGAGCCTGGGTCAGGAAAACATTGAGAAGGGCTTCCACGCCACGCTGTGGGGCTTTGCAGCCATCGCTACCTTCATGATTCTGTACTACGGCATGTTCGGCGTGTTCTCCGCGCTGTCGCTGGCGATCAACGTCTTCCTGCTGCTGGCGCTGTTGTCGATGATTCAGGCCACGCTGACCCTGCCCGGCATCGCCGCCATCGCGCTGGCGCTGGGCATGGCCATCGACGCCAACGTGTTGATCAACGAGCGCATCCGCGAGGAACTACGCAACGGCGTGCCGCCGCACTCGGCGATCCAGGCCGGCTACACCCACGCCTGGCACACCATTCTGGACTCCAACGTCACCACCTTGATCGCCGGCCTCGCGCTGCTGATCTTCGGCTCCGGCGCGGTGCGCGGATTCGCCGTGGTGCACAGCCTTGGCATCCTGACCTCGATGTTCTCCGCGGTAGTCGTTTCCCGCGGCCTGGTCAACCTGTGGTACGGCCGCCGCCGCAAACTCACCACGCTGGCCATCGGCCAGGTGTGGAAACCGGAAAACAAAGGATAAGGACCGGACATGGAGCTTTTCCGCATCAAACGGGATATCCCGTTCATGAGCTACGGCCGGCTCACCACGGCCATCTCGCTGGTGACCTTCATCCTGGCCGTGTTCTTTTTGGCCACCCGCGGCCTGAACTACAGTGTGGAGTTCACCGGCGGCACCGTGCTGGAAGTGCAGTACCAGCAGTCCGCCGACCTCGGCGCCATCCGCGACAAAGTGGACGAGCTGAAGCTGGGCGAATCCACGGTGCAGAGCCTGGGCAGCAGCCGGGACGTGATGATACGCCTTCCCAACAAGCCGGGCGTCACCTCCGCCCAGCTGTCGGAAAAAGTGATGGGCATGCTCAAGGCGGCCGACAGCGGCGTGCAGCTGCGCAAAGTGGACTTCGTGGGCCCCAGCGTGGGCGAGGAACTGGTGACTCATGGCCTGACCGCCACCATTCTGGTGTGCGTGGGCATCATGATCTACCTGGCCATCCGCTTTGAATGGCGGTTCGCCATTGCGGCCATCATCGCCAACATGCACGACGTGGTGATCATTCTGGGTTGCTTCGCCTTCTTCCGCTGGGAGTTTTCGCTGACCGTGCTGGCCGGCATCCTGGCGGTGCTGGGTTACTCGGTCAACGAATCGGTGGTGGTGTTCGACCGGATCCGCGAGAACTTCCGCAAACCGGGCATGAAGGGCCACAGCGTGGCCGAGGTCATCGACAACGCCATCACCGCGACGATGAGCCGCACCATCATCACCCACTTCTCCACCGAGATGATGGTGGTGTCCATGCTGCTGTTCGGCGGCCCGGCGCTGCACGGCTTCGCCATGGCGCTGACCATCGGCATCGTGTTCGGCATCTACTCGTCGGTGTTGGTGGCCAGCCCGATCGCCCTATGGCTGGGCGTGAAACGCGAGCACATGATCAAGCCGGTGAAACCAAAAGAAGAAGCGGTCGTCTGACCACTTCTCTCATGAACCTCAATTTAAAAGGTTCTGATAGCTGGCCGGCTTGTCCGGCCAGTTGTACTTTCAACCCGAGCAGCACCCTTACCGAGCGCAACGACATCATGGAAGCCATCACTTTTCTGATCGACTTCATCCTGCACATCGACACTCATCTGACCCAGCTGGTGGCCACCTACGGCCCCTGGATCTACGCCATTCTGTTTCTGATCGTGTTCTGCGAAACCGGACTGGTGGTCACCCCCTTCCTGCCCGGCGACTCGCTGCTCTTCGTCGCCGGCGCGCTGGCCGCCATGGGCCAGATGAACCCGCACTTGCTGGTGCTGCTCCTGATTGTCGCCGCCATCCTCGGCGACGCAACCAACTACGCCATCGGCCGCAACGTCGGCATGAAGCTGTTTGATAAATTCCCGCGCATCCTGAAGCCGCAATACCTGGACCGCACCCACGCCTTCTATGAGCGCCACGGTGGCAAGACCATCATCTTCGCCCGCTTCGTGCCCATCGTGCGCACCTTCGCGCCCTTCGTCGCGGGCATCGGCAAGATGCACTACCCGCAATTCCTGCGCTACAACGTGGTGGGCGCCATCGCCTGGGTGGTAGGTTTCACTTACGCCGGCTATTTCTTCGGCAACCTGCCCTTTGTTCGCAAAAACCTGGAATTGCTGATCTTCGGCATCATTCTGGTTTCCTTCCTGCCGGGGCTGATTGAAATCTGGCGCCACAAGCGTGCGGCCGCCCGCGGCTGATCCGTAGTAGAATCGACAAGGCCGCCGTAGCGCGGCCTTTTGCTTTGACATCACGCCCCAATGCCGCCCATGAAACGCATCCAACGCCTGCCCGACCACCTCGTCAACCAGATCGCCGCCGGCGAAGTAGTGGAACGCCCCGCTTCCGCGCTCAAGGAAATACTGGAAAACAGCCTGGACGCGGGCGCCACCAAGGTTACGGTGGACCTGGCCCAGGGCGGCATCAAGCTGCTGCGCGTCACCGACAACGGCGGCGGCATCGCGGCGGAAGACCTGGCGCTGGCGCTGGACCGCCACGCCACCAGCAAGATCGCCTCGCTGGACGATCTGGAAAACGTCTCCACGCTGGGCTTCCGCGGCGAGGGTCTCGCCAGCATCGCCTCGGTGTCGCGGCTGACTCTCGTCAGCCGGCCGCCGGACGCGGAACACGCTCATCAAGTCATCGCCATCGACGGCGCGCTGCACCCGGTGGAGCCTGCCGCCCACGCGCCCGGCACCAGCGTTGAAGTGGTGGACATCTATTTCAACACCCCTGCGCGGCGCAAATTCCTGAAAAGCGAGAATACCGAATACGCGCATTGCGAAGCCGTTTTCGAGCGCATCGCGCTGGCCCACCCCCATGTGGAGTTCATGCTGCGCCACAACGGCAAAGTGATCTGGCGCTTGCCGGCGCAAAGCCTGGCCGAACGCGTGGCCGCGATGCTGGGCAAGGACTTCGTCGCCGCCGCCATCGAGATCGACACCGCCGCCGGCCCGCTGACGCTCAGCGGCTTTGTCGCCTCTCCCACTTATTCCAAGGCCAGCCGCGACGCCCAGTACTTCTACGTCAACGGCCGCTTCGTCCGCGACAAGACCGCGCTGCACGCGCTGCGCCAGGCGTATCGCGACGTGCTGCACCACGAGCGCCACCCCGCTTACGCGCTGTTCCTGACCATGGAGCCGTCCGGCGTCGACGTCAATGTGCACCCGACCAAGATCGAAGTGCGCTTCCGCGAGTCGCAAGCCATCCACCAGTTCCTGTTCCACAGCGTGCACAAGGCCTTGGCCAGCACCACCGCCGGCGCCGCGCCTACCGTTCAGATCGCCGGCGCAGATGAGGCAGTAGAACCGGCGCTGGCCCAGGGCGAATCCGCGCCGCTGTTCGACAAACCGTTCAGCCGCCCCGCCGCTCCGGCCCCTAGCGGCTCCTCGCCGCAAGCCGGCTTCCGCTACCAGCAGCAAGCGATGCCGCTGCACGTGGCCAGGGAAGCCACCGGCATATACGACAAGCTGTTCGGCGGCCTTCGCGAGGAAGAACGCGCCCAGGCCGCCGCGCCGGCGCCGGTGGAATACAGCCTGCCGCCGCAGCGCGTGGCCGCACTGCCGCAAAGCGCGGACGGCATTCCGCCGCTGGGCTTCGCACTGGCGCAACTGCACGGCGTCTACATCCTCAGCCAGTGCGAAGACGGGTTGATCCTGGTGGACATGCACGCCGCCCACGAACGCATCGTCTACGAACAACTGAAAACCGCGCTGGAGGCCGACACCATTCCAATGCAGCCCTTGCTGCTGCCCGTGTCCTTCGCTGCCGACCGCATGGAAGTGGCCACCGCCCACGAACACGGCGAGGAGATGAAGCGGCTGGGTATAGAACTGGCGCCGCTGTCCCCCACCCAGATCGCCGTGCGCGGCGTGCCGGTGTGGCTGAAGGACGGCAACCCGGTGGACCTGGCGCGCGCAGTGCTGAAGGATGTGCGCGAATTCGGCCTCAGCCAAGTGCTGACCGAGCGCCGCAACGAACTCCTGGCCACCATGGCCTGCCACGGCGCGGTGCGCGCCAACCGACAACTGACGTTGCCGGAGATGAACGCGCTGCTGCGCGATATGGAAGCCACCGAACGCTCCGGCCAGTGCAACCACGGCCGCCCCACCTGGACCCGGCTGTCCATGCGCGAGCTGGACAAGCTGTTCATGCGCGGCCAATAAACCATGCGCGTCACCGTTCTGGCGGAAAACCACAGCCTGCGGCCGGACCTGATCGCCGAAGCCGGCCTGGCGCTGCTGATCGAGGACGGCGAAGAGCGCATCCTGTTCGATACCGGCCGCAGCGACGCGCTGCTATACAACGCCAGCCAATTGGGCGTCGACCTCGCCTCGCTGAGCCGGGTGGTGCTGTCGCACGGCCATTACGACCACAGCGGCGGCCTGCCGGCGCTAAGCCGGCTGCTGCGCGAACGCGCGGCGCCGCCGCTGCCGCTGCTGGCCCACCCCGAGGCCTTCCGAGCGCGCGAAGCGCGGCTGGGGCCGATCACGCTGCGCAAGCTGGGCTCGCCGCTGGCCGAAGCCGATCTGCAAGCCAGCTTCGAGCTGCAACTACACGCCCAGCCGCACGCCTTCGCCGGCCGCTACGTCTTCCTCGGTCAGATTCCGCGGCTGCGCCACGCCGAAGGGCGCGGCACCCTGGGCCGCCTAATCGACGCGCGCGGCCACCGGCCGGACCCGGTGACCGACGACTCGGCTCTGGTCTACCGCGGCGAGCAAGGCCTGATCGTCTTCAGCGGCTGCGCTCATTCCGGCATCCGCCACATCGTCGACTACGCGCGCGAAGTGTGCGCCGAACCCCGCGTCCACGCGGTGATAGGCGGCTTCCACCTGCGCAGCGCCAACCCCTGGCGCGTCTGGCGGACCCGTCGTTATTTCCAACGCCTGGGCCCGGAACGCCTGCACGCCTGTCACTGCACCGGCTACGCCCGCCACGCGCTGGCGCGCCAGCACCCCATAGCCGCCGGCAGTCAACTGAGCTTCGACTAAACCGGTTTCGACAGTTCCTGCCGCGAAAAAACGACAGTTCGCTCGCTTCGCCATTATTCACGGCCGGCGTGCCGCATTGCAGCATTCCGTCCGCCGCACCGCTCCCCTCCCCAGCCCCCAAACAGCGTAAGCGCCGCCCAGCCGGGCTTTGGCCGGTTGGGAAATTCGCTCCCGCTCTGGAACTAGCAAACAGCCGCGTAAATACACCTGAAAAAAAGAACAGGTGTGTGCTTAGTCCCTCCATGCACATGCTTAGACCCAATACCACTTACATACAACTTTAATACAACTTAAATACAAGTCGGCACTTCCCGCCGGCCTTTCGCCCCCGCCTTTTTCCAAGAAGGAGATGGACTGTGAGCAAAGCCTTACTGCTGCTGAAAACCGGCCTGGCCGGCACCGCCGTGGCCGGCGCCGCGCTGCTGGCCGCCCAGCACGCCCCCACCGCCGCCAAAGCGCCGGCCTCCGCCGCCCGCGACAGCCTAATCAAAACCGCGGCCGCCAGCTGCGCCGACCCGGCCTGGAGCGCCGGCTCGATCTACACCGGCGGCCAGCGCGTCAGCTACGAGGGCCAGACCTGGGAGGCCAAATGGTGGACCCAGGGCAATACGCCCTCCGCCAGCGACGCCAGTCCGTGGAAATTGATCGGCCAGTGCGACGGCGGCGGCAACCCGACCGAACCGCCGCTGGTGCAAGTGCCGCCGCCCACCGGCAACGCGCTGTGCCGGCCGGAAGGGCTGGCGCGCACCGACGGCGTGGACGTGCCCTATTGCGCGGCCTACCAAAAAGGCGGCGCCGAACAGCTGGCCAACGGCAGCCGCAAACGGCTGATCGGCTATTTCACCAGCTGGCGCACCGGCAAGAACGGCCAGCCGGCCTACCTCGCCAGCGACATCCCCTGGGGCAAGCTCACCCACATCAACTACGCCTTCGCCCATGTGGACGGCAATAACCGGCTGTCGGTGGGCGAAAACAATCCCGGCAACCCGGCCACCGACATGAGCTGGCCGGGCGTGCCCGGCGCTGAGATGGACGCCAGCCTACCTTATAAGGGCCACTTCAACCTGCTGACCCAGTACAAGCGCAAATATCCAGGCGTCAAAACCCTGGTTTCGGTGGGCGGCTGGGCCGAAACCGGCGGCTACTTCGGCGCGGACGGCAAACGGGTCAACAGCGGCGGCTTTTACAGCATGACCATCAACGCCGACGGCAGCGTCAACCAGGCCGGCATCGACGCCTTCGCCGACTCCGCCGTCGCCTTCCTGCGCAAATACGGCTTCGACGGCGTGGACATCGACTTCGAATACCCCACCTCGATGAACGACGCCGGCAACCCGCTGGACTGGAGCGTGGCCAACGCCCGCCGCGGTTCGCTGAACAAGGGCTTCAACGCGCTGACGCGGACATTGCGCGAACGGCTGGACCGCGCCGCCTCCCAAGACGGCCGCTACTACCAGCTCACCGCCGCGGTGCCGGCCTCCGGCTATCTGCTGCGCGGCATGGAAGCCTTCCAGAGCCTGCGCAACTTCGACTTCGTCAACGTGATGTCCTATGACCTGCACGGCGCCTGGAACGAGTTCGTCGGCCCCAACGCCGCGCTCTACGATGACGGCAAGGATGCCGAACTGGCGCGCTGGAGCGTGTACACCACCGCGCAATACGGCGGCATCGGCTATTTGAACACCGACTGGTCCTACCACTACTACCGCGGCGGCCTACCGGCGGCGCGCGTCAATATCGGCGTGCCCTACTACACCCGCGGCTGGAAGAACGTCAACGGCGGCAGCAATGGGCTGTGGGGCACGTCGGTGGGCGGCAACTGCCCGACCGGCCTGAAAACCTGCGGCGACGGCGCAGTGGGCATAGACAATCTGTGGCACGACCTGGACGAACAAGACCGCGAAGTGGGCGCCGGCTCCAACCCGATGTGGCACGCCAAGAACCTGGAGAAAAACCAGGCCGGCAGCTATCTGTCCGCCTACCTGGACCCGAGCAAGCCGGAAAACCAGCTCAACGGCAGCTATCAGCGCTTCTACAACGACACCCTGAGCGCGCCGTGGCTGTGGAACGCCGGCAAGAAGGTGTTCCTGTCCACCGAGGATGAACAGTCCATCGCCAAGAAAGCCGCCTGGGTCGATGCCAACAACGTCGGCGGCGTGATGTTCTGGGAACTGGCCGGCGACTACGACTGGAAACAGGACCGCAACGGCGGCAAGGGCGAGTACTTCATTGGCACCACGCTGACCAGCCTGCTGTACAACGCCTTCAGCAAACCCGCCGCCGTCAACGTCAAGCCCGCCGCCGCTGCGCCAGCGGCCACCGCGGCTATCGACGTGGGCTTCTCGCTCGACGGTTTCGCGCTGGGCGACAGCAATTATCCGATCAACCCCAAGCTGACCATCACCAACCGCTCCGGCAGCAGCCTGCCCGGCGGCACCGAGTTCCAGTTCGACGTGCCCACCTCGGCGCCAGCCAACTTCGCCGACCAGTCCGGCTTCGGGCTCAAGGTGATCAGCGTCGGGCATAGCGGCAACAATATCGGCGGCCTGAAGGGCGACGCTCACCGCGTTTCGGTCAAGCTGCCGTCGTGGCAGACGCTGGCGCCTGGCCAGAGCGTCAGCCTGGCCGTGGTCTACTATCTGCCGATTTCCGGCCCGCGCAATTTCAGCGTGACCCTGGGCGGCAAGACTTACGCCATCCGCGAGGAGGCGCCCTACCTGCCTTACTTACGCTGAACTCCCTCGTTCTCCTCAGTACCTTCCAAGCCGGGTTCGCCCGGCTTTTTTTTTGCATCGCCGCCCGCCGGCGGCTCCCATTGCATCAACTCATTCAAGCTAGCCAGCGCCGCCTGCGGCGTCAGGCCGAGCACCGGCTTTTTGCCGTCGAGAAAGCGCTGGTAAAACAATAAGATTTGTTCGGTTTTCATCGCTGTGGACTCCCGCTGTGGATGCGAGTATTGTCGGCGCAATATGAGGCAATAAAAATTGCTGACTTTAGATCAGGAAATTTCCCCTTATGTCCGCGCGGCTCGCCCAGCAATACCAAAAACTCCACCGCCATTTCGCCGGCCAGGCCGAGGCCGTCTCGCTGCAACAGCTGGCCGATCTGCTGTTCTGCACCCGCCGTCACATGCGCAGCCTGCTGCAACAGATGCAGGCTCAAGGCTGGATAGCATGGCAGGCGCGGGCCGGCCGAGGCATGCGCTCGCGGCTGAGCTTTCTGCAAGCCCCGGAGCAGTTGCAACGGGAGCGCGCCGCGCAACTGCTGGAACAAGGCAAGGTGGAACAGGCGGTGGACCTGTTGGGCGACGATCGCGGCGAACTGGCGCCCTTGCTGCTGGCGCGACTGGGCAAGCGCTGGAGCCAGGACCGCCAAGTACTGGGCGTGCCCTACTATCGGCCCTTGCCCAATCTCTACCCCGGCACGCCGCTGCGCCGCTCGGAACGCCATCTGGTCGGGCAGATTTTCAACGGTCTAAGCCGGATAAACGAGGAAAAAGGGGAAGTGGAAGGCGATCTCGCCCACCACTGGAACCAGCAGGGCCCGCTGGAATGGCATTTTCACCTACGCCCGGCGGTACGCTGGCACGACGGCGTCGAACTCAGCGTCGCCGATGTCCAGGCCTCGCTGCTGCGCTTGCGCGCGCTGCCGCTGTTCTCCCATCTCAGCGCGGTGCGGCCGCTATCGCCGCGCAGCCTGGCTCTGGAATTGAGCGAGCCCGATCAATGGCTGCCCTGGCTGCTGGCCGACAGCGCCGCGCTGATCCTGCCCGCCGACCACGCCTCGCGCCCCGACTTCGCCTCCCGCCCGGTGGGCACCGGCCCCTACCGCGTCGCCGCCAACACCCGACACCAGCTGTGCCTGCAAGCCTTCGACGACTACTTCGGCTACCGCGCGCTGCTGGACCAGGTGGACATCTGGATGATGCCGGAGCTGGGCGAGCAGTTGGAGCACGGCGACGGCCAGGTCTGCGGCCTGGAAGTACGCATCAACCCGCGCGAGCCCAGCGTGCAAACCGAAATGGCGCTGGAGTCCGGCGTTTACTTCTTGCTTGCCGACGGCCGCTCGCCCCGCATGCACGATGCGGCGCTGCGCGACTCGCTGGCCCAGACGCTGGCGCCGCTGGCCGTCATGCATGAAACCGCGCCGGCGGTGCGCCAGTACTGGGCCCCGGCCGCAGGCTTGCTCCCCAACTGGCACCACACCCAGCCCCCCCTCAACCTGCAGCCGCCGGCCGGGCTGAGCACGCTGCGGCTGGCCTATTACGAACAGCACCCGGAGTACCAATTGATCGCCGCCGCGATGGCTCGCTGTCTTCAGGCCCACGGCGTGGCGCTGGAGTGCCGCGCGCTGCCCTACGCCGACTGGGAACAGGGACAGGCCGAGGTCGACTTGTGGCTGGGTTCGGTCAACTTCGCCACCCAGCCGGAATATTCTGTGGCCGCCTGGGTGCTGGGCACCCCGCTGCTGCGCCGCTGCCTGGAGCCGGCGCTGCCGCTGGCGCAATGGCGCCAAGGCTGGCGCCAGGGCCTGTTCCACGCTCAGGACCTATCCGCCGCCGTGGTCCAACAACGCTGGATGCTGCCGCTGTTTCACAACTGGCTGCGCTTGCAGGGCCCGGCGCAGATGCAGGGCGTGCGCCTCAACAGCCTGGGGTGGTTCGATTTCAAATCCGCCTGGCTGCACCCAGACAGCTGAAGCGGTAAATGGCCACAACGCGTCATGCCCTCGCATAACTTCATATAAAGATACTTTAAGTAAAATATCTTCCCAGGAATACATACCCATGACATAATCGCCGCCATGGACAAGATCGACACCATCATTTCCCAGTGGCGACGCGAGCGTCCCGACCTCGATAGCGCCAGCATAGGCGTCATCGGCCGGCTGGCGCGGCTAGTCACCCATGTCGAGCGCGCGCTGGCCGACAACTTCGCCCGCTTCGGACTCAAGGACGGAGAATTCGACGTGCTGGCCACACTGCGCCGCGCCGGCGCGCCCTATCAGCTATCGCCCACTATGCTCTACACCACGCTGCTGCTGACCTCGGGCGCGGTCAGCAAGCGGCTGGACCGGCTGGAGAACGCCGGCTGGGTGGAGCGCCTGCCCGACCCCAACGACCGCCGCGGCATGCTGATCCGTTTGAGCCCGGCCGGGCTGGAGCTGATAGAACGGGCGATGAGCGCCCACATCGCCACCCAGGAAACCGCGCTGTCCGCGCTGGCCGAGCCGCAACGCGAGCAACTGGCCGCGCTGCTGAGCCAATGGCTGCAAAGCTTCCCCGGAGAAGCGCAAGCCGAAGCGACGCCCCAAGCTCGCACCATTCCCACCGAAGGCAAAACTTCATGAAGCAAGACACTCCCGTTCAGCGCCCGCTGTGGCTGGCGCTGTCCATCATCCTGGTGGGCCTCAACCTGCGTCCCGCCCTCGCCGCCATCGGCCCTTTGCTGGATCAGTTGCGCCACGCCACCGGCATGAGCTTCAGCGACGCCTCCCTGCTAACCACTCTGCCAGTGGCCACCATGGGCGCCGGCGCTTTTCTGGGCAGTTGGCTGGAACGCCGCGCCGGCGCGCGCCTGGGCGTGGCCCTCGCTCTGGCAATGATCCTGCTGTCCAGCGCGCTGCGCTGGCTCCCCGCCAGCTTCGGCGCGCTGTTGGCCACCGCCTTGATGGCCGGCATCGGTATCGCGCTAGCCCAAGCTTTGATTCCCGGCTTCATCAAGCAGCATTTCCCGCATAAGGTCTCCGCGTTGATGGGCTTCTACATCACTGCCATCATGGGCGGCGCCTCGCTGGCCGCCGCCGGCGCGCCCTGGCTGGCCGCGCATAGCGCGCACTGGCAGAACGGGCTGGCCGCCTGGGCCGCGCTGGCCGTGCTGGCGCTGCCCTGCTGGCTGCTGAGCGCGCCGCGCGGCGCCCCCGGCGGCGGCTCCGCCGCCCGCTCGCCGCAATTCAGCCAGATCCCGCGCGCCTGGTTGCTGGCCTTCTATTTCGGCATCGGCACCGCCGTGTACGCCAGCTCGCTGGCCTGGTTGCCAGCCTTGTTCGTGCAATTGGGATGGAGCCAGCAACAAGGCGGCCTGATGCTCAGCTTCATGACCGGCATGGAAGTGGTGTCCGGTCTGACCATTCCGCTGCTGTCAGCGCGCAGCCATGACATGCGCGGCTGGCTGACTCTGGTGCTGCTGGCGGTGCTGGCCGGCCTGCTGGGCATGGTGCTTGCGCCGCACGGCGGCCTGCTGTTGCTGTGGGTGGCACTGCTGGGCCTGGGCGTGGGCGGCCTGTTCCCGCTGACCATGATTCTGACGCTGCACCACTACGAAGACGCGCGCAACGCCGGCCAGCTGTCGGCTTTCGTGCAGGGGATCGGCTATCTGATCGCCGCTGTGGCACCGTTCGCCGCCGGCTGGATACGCGACGCCACCTCCAGCTTCAATCTGGCCTGGCTGTGCCTGGCGCTGTTGATCGCCAGCCTGCTGGTGCTGACCCGCCGCTTCGCGCCGCAGGGCTACGCCGAGGCGATGCAAAGCCCAACCGTCGCCGCCGCGCAAACCCGCTGACCCGCTGACCCCAGGGCGGCGCGCTGTGCCGCCCTGCAAGCCACCAGGAGAAAGCAGATGAGCAAAGCAGTCCCCTTCCACCTGAGCAATCCCGCCGGCCTCTACGACCCGGCGCCCAACGGCTATTCCCATCTGGCCATCGTCAACCCCGGCAGCCGCATGTTGCTGGTGGCCGGCCAGGGCGGCGAAAACGCCGCCGGCGAGCTGGCAGACGGCTTCGAGGAGCAAGTGCGCCAAGCCTTGGCCAATCTGCGCGCCGCCTTGGCTGCCGGCGGCGCCGATCTCGCCCACGTCGCCAAGCTGACGGTATTGATCGTCGATCACAGCGAAGCGAGGCTGCACGCCTTCGGCGCGCTGCTGAGCGCCGCCTGGGGCGCGCTGCCGACGCCGACCTGCACGCTGATCCCGGTGCCGCGGCTGGCGCTGGACGGCATGCTGTTCGAGATCGAGGCCACCGCCTTCCTGCCTGCTTGAGTTAGCCGGCGCAAAAAAAAGCCCGCCTTCACGGCGGGCTTTTTTATTGGCGACAGGGATTAACGTCGCGGCATGAAGCGCACATAGTCCCCTTCACTCACCTTGCCCTGCGACTGCACCGCGCCGACGGCGAAATTAGGCTGCACCTGGCTGATGATGACATCGCCGGCCAAGGTCTCCGGCACGCCCAGCTCTCGCCCGGAGATCAGATCCCGCACCGGTTGCGCGCTCTTGCGCTGGTAGACCAGGAATTTATCGCCAACGGCGACGCCGTCCAGCGAGCCGGCATTGATATACACCTGGCGCGCGTCGACCAGTTTGACGATGCGGGCGGAGAACGGAATGCAAGAGATCACGTCGCCAATCCGGCTCACCGCCTGATCCAGCGCCCGGCTCACCGCCTGGCCGTAATCGCTCTGCCAGAACGCCGCCGAGGCGAACGGCCGCGGCGGGTTGGGCGTCACATCGCCCCGGGCCAACTCCGACACCCGCTCGCGGGCCAGCAAGGCGCCGGTCAGGGCGTCGTACACCCAGACTTCGGCGTCGAACTGGCGCTCGGTGGGCACGTACTTGACCCCGCCGCCGAACAGGCCGGCGAACGGCCCGTTGTAGAAGGTGCCCTGCTGACTGGTGTTGTTGGACTCGTACAGCGATTTACGCAGCCCCTTGGCGGTAGCGCCGGTGGCGAGCACCCTTCCGGCCACCACGAACTGGGCGTCTTCGGATTGGCCGATGCGGCGGGCGATCTCCGCGCCGGCGGCCGGTTCGGCCACGCGCGAATCCGCCAGCACCGACACCGTATTGACGTCCAGCAGACTGTACATGCGGTTGGCGCCCAGCCGCCGCGACAGCTCGGTGGGCAGGCCGGTGGCCAGCTCCGGCATGTCTGACGCCTCCGCCGGGCGGTCCACCTGGAAATACGTGGTGACGATCTTGCGGCGCAGGCTGCGGCCCGGCGGCATCGCGCAGGCCGGCTCCTTGCCGCGCGCGGCGCCGGACGGCTTACCGGTGTCCACCTCCACCAACACATGGTAGAGCTTGCCCTGCTGGAACTCCTTCACCACCTTGACCGCGCCCTGCGCCGGCGCCAGCGGCGTCAGCGAGCCGGACTCGCTGCTTTTGCCGTAATCTAGCCCCTGCGAAGCCTCTACTCGCGCGCCTTGGCGCAACGCCACCATCTTGAGCGCGTCCTGCAGCGCCTGCTCGCGCGCGGCGGCGACGCCGTTGTCCAGCGAAGCCACGCCTTCGGCGCGCATGATCTCGGCGCCGGCCGGACAAACAAAAGCCGCCGCAAACGCGGCGGCCAACAGGGTACGGAAACGAAACCGCATCATTGAGCCATATAGTAGTTGCTGTTGTAGCGCGCCGCGCCGCAATTGCCCTCGGCGCACTGCAGGCCAGACGTGGCGTTTTCCTGCGAAGCCTTCATCACGCTGCCGGTCTTGTCCAGCGCCTGGCGGAACTGCTTGTAGAAATCCTGATCCAGCGTGATTTCGGCCACGGCCTCGCTGGTGCCGTCCGGCTTCATGCTGTTGGAAACGATGTTGACCCCGCGCAGATAAGCATCCACATAAGTGCGGAAGCTGTCGCTGTTGGCGATCATATTCGATACCGAGCTATTGCCCACCAGCTTCATGCCCTGAACCTGTTCGGCGATGGCTCGGAAAGCGTCCAGCCGAGCGGCGCGCAGCGCCAGCAGCTTGCGCTGCGACGGCGTCAGACTGGAGGAGTACGGCGCCGCGCCGCTGCCCACCACCCGCACCACAATGGGCTGATAGGGATTCACCTCCTTCACCACCACCTTGGGCGCTTCGGTTTCAATGCCAGGACCGACGAAACCGACGCCGCTCGGCGTCATCCCCGCGGCGGCGCGCGGCGCTTCGGCGGCCTGCGGCGGACGCTCGGCGGTGGCGCAGGCGGACAAGCCCAGCAAGACGGACAAAAAGCAGGCAATACTGGGAATCGTTTTCATGGCAAATACCGTTGGATATTGCTGGAATTATGAAGCGATCTAAGCGAACGTCAACCGCAACATCGGCATTCCCATGCAAAACTTGAATAAAAACAAAATCCCGCTCGCATCAGCAAGCGCCTACGCCGGCCCGGTTCAACTGCCGGGCCGAGGAAAACCCGGCCGCCAACGCGGCCTTCTCCTTGGACAGGCCGGCGTCGCGCCACTGGCTGGCCAGCGCCAGCCGCAGCCCGGTGTGATAGTCATGCACCGATACCCCGGCGTGCTCGCGGAACAGCCGCGACAAATGCCTGGCGCTGACATGCACTTGGCCGGCCAAGTCCTCCACCCTCCAGCCGCGGGCCGGATCAGCGGCGATCAAGTCCTGCGCCTTGTGCACCGCCGGGTGCAAATGGTTGCGGTGCGTCAGCCACGGCGACAACTCCGGGTCCCCGGCGGAGCGGCGGAAATACACCACCATATGGCGTGCCACATCGCGCGCCAGCGCCGGCCCGGCGAGCTGCGCGATCAGTTGCAGGGCCAGGTCCACGCCGGCGGTGATGCCGGCGCTGCTGCTGACGAGCCCGTCCTGCACGAATACGCGGTTCTGCTGCACCCTGGCCTGCGGCGCCAATTGCTGCAAACGCTGCAGCAAAGTGTGGTGAGTGGTGCATTGACGGCCGTCCAGCAAACCGGCTTCCGCCGTCAGCAGGCTGCCGGAGCAAATACTGGCCACCCGCTGGCGGCTGGGATCCACCCTGCGGCGCAACCAACGCACGATCTCGCGCGCCTCCGGGCGCGCGTAAGCCTCGATCGAATGCGCGGCGCCGCTGATCACCACCAACGCCTCGTCCGGCAGAACCTCAGGCAAGGGCGCCACGCCTTCAAGGCTCAGGCCCAGCGAGGTGGGCACGCCGGACGCCGGCGCGATGTAGTGCGACCGGAACGGCGCGCCCAGTTGCGCGGCGATGCGGAAAGCGTCGGCCGGGCCAGCCAGGTCCACCAGCAGCAGATTGGGCGGCAATACGAAAAAGATATCAAGCGCCACGCGTCGCCGCTCCCGCGCGCAAGCGTGCCAGCCAGCGCGCGCCGAACACGTTCACCGCCAAACCGGCCAGTAGCAGCAAGCTGCCGGCGGCTTGCAGCGCGCTCAAGCGCTCATCCAGCAACAGACCGGACGCCAACACGCCCACCACCGGCACCAGCAGCGAAAACGGCGCGACCTTGCCGGCCGGATGGCGCGACAGCAATCTGCTCCATAAACCGTAGCCGAACAGGGTGGCGACAAAAGCCAGATAGGCCACCGCGAACCAGGCCTGCGGCGTGAAATGCCCCAGGGCGGCGGCGATGCGTTCGCCCCCCTCCAGCCACCAGGACAGCAGGAAGAACGGAATCGGCGGCACCAGGCTGGACCACACCACCAGGCCCAGCGGTTGCACGCGGTAGCCGGCGCGGCCCATCTGCCTCACCACCACATTGGACAGCGCCCAGCTGAAGGCGGCGGCGATGGTCAGGCCCAGACCCACCGCCGTCATGCTGTCGCCCTTGCTCAGGCCGATCAGCGCCAGACCGCACAGGGCCAGCAGCAAGCCGGCCATCTGGCTGGCCTGCCAATGCTCGCGCAGCCACAAGCCGGCCAGGATCAAGGTGAAGAAAGCCTGTGATTGCAGCACCACCGAGGCGAGGCCGGCCGGCATGCCCAGCTTGATCGCGGTGAACAGGCAGGCAAACTGGCCGACGCCCACGCAAAGACCATAAGCCAATAGATAGCGCCACGGCAGCGACGGCCTGCGGATGAAGAACAAGGCCGGCACCGCGGCCAGACAGAAGCGCAGGCCGCCCAGCAGCAAGGGCGGCACATCGGACACGCCCCATTTGATCACCACGAAGTTGACGCCCCACACCAGCACGATGGCCAACGCCTGCAGCAAATCACTCCACGGCATCGTCGCCTCCTTGCGCCGACGCGCCCGGCCACACCACCGCCTGAGCGACAATGACGTGCTCGCCGTTGAAGGTTGCCGCCGGCGAACCGTGCAGCCGATAGTCCAAAGCCAGCGCCTCGCTGACGCGACGGCAGAAACCGGCGTCGTCCGGGCCGCTCAGCAGACGATAGGCCAGCATGCCGTCAGGGGGAAGGGTGGGCCGCATGCAATTCTCCCATGGCTGCGCGGCGGGCCCTGCCCGCCGCATTCATTTTAGATAGCGCTTCACAGTACCATCAGACAGTCGCGATGGCGACGGTCAAATACCCGCTCGCTCAGCGCGCCAGCTTGGCCAGCGCCTGCTCCACGCTGACGATATCGGCGAAGCGGCCGGCCAGCACCAGCTCGGTCTTGGCCCGGATTTCCGCCGGGCTGAACACCTGGCCGCTATGCGGATGAGTCATCGCGAAGGTCAACGTGGCCTCGGTGACGAAGTCCACCTCGTAACCCAGGTCGGACGCCACCCGGGTGGTGGTTTCGCAGCATTGCTCGGTGCGGATGCCGGACACGATTAAGCGCTGGACGCCGTGGCGGATCAGCCAGGGCTGCAGGCCGGAATCGGTCAGGGCGTTGTGCACGTGCTTGACGAAGGTGGCTGCCGGCCGGTGGCGCAGCCACTCCAGCGGCCGCACCAGGCCGGACTCGGCGGAAAAAGCGTCGTCGCCGTCTTCGTGCAGGATGTTGATCACCGGCGCGCCCAGTCTCTCGGCACCGGCGATCAATTGCTGCAGCTTGTCCTGAAAGGCCGGAATCTCGTCTTCCTTCCAATACGGACGGTGGCGGAACGACTCTTGCGCGTCAATCACCAGCAAGGCGGTTTTCTTCATGGCGGTTTCTCCCTCGCGTCCAGGCCGGACGCTGTTGAACACAGCCCGAATGCTACGGACTCGCGCGCCTTTATTTAACGCTGATTACGGACAAGCCGCTGTCAAAAACGGACATCGTGCCCACCGCTTGCGGCGCCGCCGGCGCCGCCGCGATCTCGGCGGCCCTTGCCGGATCGCGCGGCTGGAACTCGTCGTACAACAGCCACAGCGCAGTGGCGGCCATCAACACTCCCATGCTCAGATTGAAGCCCAATAGCGCGCGAGGGCTGGCGAGCCAAGCGCGCAAACGTTCGCCGGCCCAGGCCCAGACGCCGATGCAGGGCAGATTGACCACGGCGAACACCGCCGCCAGCATGGCCGCGCCCAGCCAGCGCTGACCATCCGCAGCCGGCATGAACAGGATGGCGGCGTTGATCACCATCACCCAGGCCTTGGGGTTGAGCCATTGAAACAGCGCCGCGCCGACAAAACCCAGCGGCCGCGCCGCCGCGCCCGCCTCCGGTTGGCCGGCGCGGGCGATCTTCCAGGACAGCCACAATAGATAAGCGCAACCCAGCAAGGCCAGCGGCAAGCGCGCGGCCTGGATGCCGTCCAGCAACAGCGACAATAGGCTGCCCACCAGGAACACCTGGAAAGCGCAACCCAGGCTGATGCCCAGCATGTGAGGAATGGTGCGTCGAAAGCCGAAATTGACGCCGGACGCGGTCAGCATCAGATTATTGGGACCGGGGGTGATGGACATCACCGCCACGTAGGACAGTAGGGCGAATTCGGGCATGATGGGCTTCACTTTCTTGCTCCGCTCCGGCCGGCGGCGCGGTGTGGCGATACAAGGGGCCGACCCGGCCCCGCTTTCCCAATCCATGCTACGCAGCGGTGCGCGACGCCAACAGCCGCAGCTGTCACCTTTCGCGGTGGTGACAGCGCGGCGTTTCCTCAAACTGTCACCATCGCCTATCATGGGCACTGTGTCTGTCTACCGCCGCCCAAGCGCGGCAAGCTGTCCCCATGGAACCCATTGTCGCCCCCCAAGCCCCCACGCTGTATCAGCAACTGGCCGACGATTTGTCGCTGGCCATCAAGCGCGGCACCCTCCCGCCCGGCGCCAAATTACCGTCGGTGCGGCGCACTTCGCAAAGCCGCCAGCTCAGCCTGAACACCGTGGTGGCCGCCTACCGGGTGCTGGAAGACCGCGGCTTGATCGAGGCCCGGCCGCAATCCGGCTACTACGTGCGGGCGCGGCTGCCGTCGCCGGCTCGCCCGGCGGCCACCCTCAGCAGCCCGGCCGCGCCCACTCGCCCACAGGTGCTGGGCCTGATCGACACCGTGCTAGAGGCGCAGCAGAACGAGGATTACATCGACCTGGCGCTGGCCTGTCCGCACGGAGGAGACTTCTATCCCGGCAGCAAGCTGGGCCGGCTGATGGGACAGATACTGCGCCGTCAGCCCGGCATGGTCAGCCGTTACGCGTTGCCGCCGGGCTCCTTGCGGCTGCGCACCCAGATCGCGCGCCGCGGCCTGGAACTGGGCATGACCCTGCAGGCTCAGGACATCGTACTCACCCACGGTTGCATGGAAGCGCTGCAATTGGCGCTGCGCGCGGTGACCCGGCCCGGCGACACCGTGGGCCTGGAATCGCCCACCTATTTCAACCTGCTGCCGCTGATCGCCAGCCTGGGTCTGAAAACGGTGGAAATCCCCACCGATCCGCAAACCGGCCTGTCCATCGACGCGGTGGAGCTCTTGCTGGCGGAAAAGCGCATCAACGCGCTGGTGGCGATGCCCAATGTGCACAACCCGCTGGGCGCAACCATGCCGCTGGAAGCCAAGAAGCGGCTGGCGCGGCTGATCACCCGCCACCAGGTGCCGCTGATCGAGGACGCCTTGTACGCCGAGCTGCAGTTCGGCGACACCCTGGCGCCGGCGGTCAAGGCCTTCGACGAGGAAGGCTGGGTCATTGTCTGCTCCAGCTACACCAAGACGCTGGCGCCCGACTTCCGCATAGGCTGGATGGAAGGGGGCCGCTTTGGTCACGCGCTGCGCCAGCTCAAGTTCGCCTCCTCCGTGGCGGAGCCGGCGGTGCTGGCGGAAACCTTGGGCGCTTTCCTGGAGTCCGGCGGCTACGATCATCATCTGCGCGCGCTGAAGCGGCGCTACGCCGCCCACGTGGAGAAGGTGCGCGGCATGATCGCGCGCCACTTCCCGGCCGGCACCCACGCCACAGCGCCTTCCGGCGGCTTTCTGATCTGGGTGGAGCTGCCCGAGGACATCGACGCGGTGGAGTTGTTCCACGCCGCCATCGCGGAGAAGATCAGCATCATGCCCGGCCCGCTGTACTCCCCCAGCGGCCGCTATCCCAACGCCCTGCGGCTGTCCTGCTGCTATCCGCTGGACGACCGCTATCTGGCGGCGCTGGCGCGCGTCGGCGTTCTGGCCGGCCAGCTCCGGCGTTCATAAAACTCCGCCGGCAACGCCTCTGCGCGGCGGCGTCCGGGCAAACCCTCGCTTCATCGCGCGCGTAGAGCATCTTGAAGGCGCGCGAGGGGGTTATCGACCTCTCATATTGCTATTAAGTAGTTGGCCTTTTTGCAATCCACGCCTAACAATTAAGCAAGACCTGAGCGCGCGCGCAGCGGGCTCGAGCGCAAAAAGAGACTTCATGCCGACGACCAAGAAACCAGCCGCCGCCGACAGCGGGTCCGCCGCCGGCAAACACCAGCGCCGTCTGCGCGACCTGCTGACCCGCTACGACGCCGCCTTCTCCGCCGGCGCGTCGCTGGACAGCCTGTTGCGCCAGCTGGAGCAATTGCGCGATTACGCGCTGCGCCACGCCATCGGCGAAGCGCAGATCTTGTCCGCGCTGGCCGCTCAGCCCTCCTTGCCGCAGGACAGCGCCGCCGGACGACAAGCGCGGCAGATGCTCACGGACATGACCCATAATCTGGGACGACAACTGCTGCAGCCGGCGCAGCCCTCCTCCCCCAAGCCGCTGTCGCCGGCTCAGGCCATGCTGGAACAATTGGAAGACGGCGTGCTGCTGCTGGAGCCTGTAGGCCAGCAAGTGCTGTACGCCAACGCCGCGCTAATGGAGTTGCTGGGCCTCGCCGACGCGCCCGCCTACCCTGTCGCGCTCTCGGCGCTGGCGCCCGGCAGCGGGCTGACCGAAGCGCTGCGTCCGCTGCTGGCCTTGCCCAAGGACAAGCCCAGCCAAATCGCCGCCATCCCGCTGCGACGGCCGGAAGGCGACACCGGCCATGCAGACATCCGCGCGCGGCCGTTGCGGACCGATGATCATGACTGCCTGTTGCTGACCTTCCACGACGCCACCGACCGGCTCACCTCCGAACAATTGCTGACCCGCCATCTGGACATCCTCGCGCAACTGGCCGGCCTGTCCGCGGAGCTGGCCAGCCAGCCGGCCGAACCGCTTTGGGCGCGCATGAGCGGCCTGCTGGAGCGCGTGGGCCGCTTCCTCGGCGCGGACCACTGCCTGCTGGCCCTGCTCGATGTCGACGGCAAGCAAGTGCGCATCGCCCGCGAGTGGCGGCGCGAGGCGCGGGTGGGCGCCCCTCCGGCCGAACCCCCGGTCATCCCGCGTCCCAAGCTCTGCTGGCTGGAACAACAGCTGGGCCAGCAGCGTACTTTGCAGTTGAACGACAGCGCCGACGGATCGGAAGCTGCCGCCGTTCTGCGGCAGTTGCTGGGCGACAACGGCCAGAGCGCTCTGCTGGCCACGCTGCGGCCTCGCCAATGCTGGCGCGGCGTGCTGGCGGTCAGCGCGCCGGCCCCCCTCAGCTGGCTGTGGATAGAACAACACATGCTGCAATCGGTGGCGGACATGCTGTCCAACTTTCTGGACCGCAGTCAGCACCACAGCGATGCCCAACGCCGCCAGAGCGAGGCGCTGGCCCAGGCGCGCATCGGCCATTGGGAATGGCGACGCGGCGACGCCGCGCCGCATTGGTCCGACGAGCTGTATCAACTGTGGCGGCAGGACCCTGCCCGGTCTCCCCCGCCGCTGACGCAATTGCCCGCGCTGTTGCCGCCCGCCGACTGGCCTCCGCTGCGCCGCTGCCTGCGTCAAGTGCTGCGCCGGCGCGAAACCGCTCAACTTGACCATCGCATCCTGCTGCCGGACGGCGGCGACCGCTACGTGCGCCACCACATCGCGCTGGAACAGGACGACCGCGGCCGTGTCCTCCGCCTGAGCGGCACCCTGCAGGACATCAGCGAATTCAAGCTCCGCGAACAGACTCTGCAACAAGCCGCGGCCGTCTACGAGCACACGCTGGAAGGCGTGATGATTGCCGACGCCGACCTGCGCATCCTCGACGTCAACTCCGCCTTCAGCGCGCTCACAGGCTACGCCCGCGTCGATCTACTGGGGCAAAGCCCGCGCGTATTACACTCCGGCCGCCACGACGCCGGCTTCTACCGCCGGCTGTGGCAGGCCGTGGCGGAGCACGGCCGCTGGCAAGGCGAGATATGGAACCGGCACAAGGACGGCAGCGTGGAACCGGCCTGGCTCACCGTCACCGCGGTGCGCGACGGCGACGGCGCGGTACGCAACTACGTCGGCGTGTTCTCCGACATCGCCCAGATCAAGAAGTCCACCGCCGAAATGGCGCAGCTGGCGCATTACGATTCCTTGACCACCCTGCCCAACCGGCTGCTGTTTCTGTCGCGGCTGGAACACGCCATCCAGACCGCCAAGCGCGAACGCCGCCGTGTGGCGGTGCTGTTCATCGACCTGGACAACTTCAAGCAGATCAACGACACCCGCGGCCACGGCGCCGGCGACCGCCTGCTGGTGGAAGTGGCTGCCCGGCTCAAGGACTGTTTGCGCGCCAACGACACCGTGGCCCGCATCGGCGGCGACGAATTTCTGATCCTGCTGGAGAACCAAAAGGCCGACAACCCGGTGATCGACATCGCCAACAAAATCGTCAAAGCCTGCTCCCGCCCTTTCCAACTGGAAGAACAAGAGGTGGAAGTGGGTTGCAGCGTGGGCATCAGCATCTACCCGCGCGACGGCCAAGACGCGGAAACCCTGATGCGTAACGCCGACGCCGCCATGTACCAGGCCAAAAACGACGGCAAGGGCGCCTTCCGCTTTTACACCGAGGAGCTGACCCAGCGCGCTCGGCTGCGGGTGGAGCAGGAGCGCGAACTGCGCCTGGCGCTGGAGAGACGGGAGCTGTTTCTGGTATTCCAGCCCAAATATCATCTGCAAAGCGGCGCTCTTGTCGGCGCCGAGGCCTTGCTGCGCTGGCAACACCCAAGCCTGGGGCTGATTGGACCGGACACCTTCATTCCGCTGGCGGAGGAAACCGGCCTGATCATTCCGATCGGCAGCTGGCTGATCCGCCACGCCTGCGGCATCTTGCGACGCTGGCAAGACGCCGGCATATCGCCGGGCGTACTCAGCCTCAATATCGCCGGCGCGCAAATCCAGCGCGCCCCCATCCTGCAAACCCTGAAACAGGCGCTGCGCGACTGCCGGATTCCACCGAGGCAGATCGAGCTGGAAATCACGGAACGCTTCGTGATGAGCAATCCGGACGCGCATCTGAAAGTGCTGCGCGAACTGCGCCAGCTGGGGGTAGGCCTGTCCATCGACGATTTCGGCACCGGCTACTCCTCGCTCAGTTACTTGCGCCGCTTGCCGGTGCAAACGCTGAAAATCGACCAATCACTGGTGCGCGGCCTGCCGGACAGCGAGCACGAGGCCAGCATCAGCCTGGCCATCATCTCGCTGGCCAAAACCCTGCACCTCGGCCTGGTGGCCGAAGGCGTGGAGAACGAGGCGCAGCGCCGTTTCTTGCTGGATGCCGGCTGCGAACACGGCCAAGGCTTTCTCTACGCCCGGCCGCTGCCGGAAGACGAGTTCGCCGAACTGGTCAAAAACGGCGGCTCGGCCCCGCTCCGCCCCTGAGAATCTGTTTACGATCGGCTTCGCTTCGTGAAACATGACTTTGCGAGTACGTCTTAAAAATGCCCATGCTCCACGCGTGGATTCCGCTTTCTCCGCCGTTTTGCCTTGTCTCGCCCTGGCTCGCGAAACTTTGAACAGACTCTACGCCGCCAAGGCGAAGAAACCGGCTTGCCGATCAGATTTTCACCACAGCGACGGCGGCGTCGAATAAATCCATCTCCCTGATTTTTTTGTGAAAACCTCCTCTTCGCCGCGCCTGATTCGGCCATTGCCGGAAAAATCCTTGTATTTTTCTGACAAATCAGTGCGTTAGATATATAATACCGTTCGCCTCAGATTTTCTGATCGTTCCGGCAGCTGCCTGCTGGACGCTCCGCCTTGCCTGAGGGCTGCCTGTGAAGCCAGCCCCTCCCTAGCTTGGTTACCGAATAGACGCGCCAATAGCTCCTGCTCGCGGCAGTCCACGTGACTGCCGCTGTGGCTGTTGGCCTACCGTATTAGAAAGGAATCGTAATGTCCAAAGAAGACATGATCGAACTGGAAGGTGTTGTCATTGAAATGTTGCCCGAGTCCCGCTTCCGCGTGCGCCTGGACAACAACGTCGAAATCCTTGCCTATGGCTCGGGCAAGATGAAGATGCACCGTATTCGCGTTCTGGTAGGCGACCGCGTCACTGTAGAGATGTCGCCTTACGATCTGACCAAAGGCCGCATCAATTTCCGTCATCCGACGGCCCCGGCCGGCGGCGGTTCGCCTCGCCCCCAACATCACCGGCGCCGTTGATCTGCCGGCATGACCCGCTATCGCGGTCATGCCTTGGAGCAACATTTGCGAGTCAATGAACTCAAACCCGGCGATTACATCGCCGAACAACACGATAGCGCCGCAATCACTTTTACCGTGATTGCGGTCAATGCAGTAGGACGTCACTGTCACATTACCTTTTCGTCGGAATTGGGCCTGGATTCCGCCAGCTACCCGCACGACGCCTGGATCAACGCCGCTCGCCCCTGAGACGGCCGCGCAGTTACGATTGATGCCTAAGCCGCACCCCGCCCGGGATCTCACCCCGGCGCCAGCCGCGGCCGCTTCCGCCTTGTTTGTCCGAGCCCGGCTTAGCCGCGGGTCGGCCGCATTGCCGCGTCAATCTGATTCTTCCTCAAAAAGTCATTTGACATATCAAAAATTGGTTCCATAGTGGTATCTATGCCGTGCGTCGCGCACGGCAGAAAACCACCTAAGGGGCCTGGAAAAAACCATCGCGAGCGGTTTGTAGAGTACGGCGCAACGACGCTGCCGGACCGCGCATTGGCTTTGTCCAGGCCCCCATAAACGGCTGCCCCGATTCCACGCGGCGTCCACCGCGTCGGCAGCTCGACAACAGGAGCCAACATGCGCAAACCCTTCTCCGCCCTGCTGCTCGCCCTGGCCTGCCAGGCTGCCCTCGCCGCGCCCTGGAACGCCGGCGCCGTCTACCAAGCCGGACAACAAGTCCAATGGCAAGGCCAGGACTGGCAGGCGAAATGGCGCACCCGCGCCGAAACGCCGGCCGCCAACCCCAGAGGCAGCTGGACGCCGGTGGCGGCGGCCAAGGCCGCGGCGCAAGCCGAACCGGGCCAGCCCCAGCCGCCCACGCTGCAGCAAGCGCTGCAATACGAGGCCGGCCTGACCGACACCGCTTTCTTCCGCAACGTCAAAGCCTCGATCCGCACCTTGCCCAACGCTCAGGTGGAGCAAGTGGTCCCGGGCCGCGCCGCCAACCCGCTGAACGTGCGCCGGGTGGAACGGCTGCTGCCCGCCGCCAAGTGGGAGTATTACTTCTCGCGCCGCGACGTCAGCTACAGCTACCAGCGCTTCCTGCAGGCCATCGCCAAGTTTCCCGCCATCTGCGACGACTACGGCGACGGCCGCGACGGCGACGCCATCTGCCGCCACAGCCTGGCCACCATGTTCGCCCACTTTGCCCAAGAAACCGGCGACCACAACCGCAGCGACACGGTGCCTGAATGGCGACAGGGCCTGAAATACCTGCGCGAAATGGGCTGCGACGAAACCGGCCCCGGCTGCGGCTACAACACCGAATGCGCCGACCCGGTATTCAACAAAGTGTGGACCTGCGGCAAAAACGCCGACGGCAGCTGGAAAAAATACTTCGGCCGCGGCGCCAAACAGCTGTCTTACAATTACAATTACGGTCCCTTCTCCCAAGCCATGTACGATGGCGACCAATCGGTGCTGCTGAAGAATCCGGACCTGGTGGCCTCCACCTGGCTCAACCTGACCTCGGCCACTTTCTTCTTTGTCTTCCCGCAACCGCCCAAACCGTCGATGCTGCATGTGCTGGACGGCACTTGGGTGCCCAACGCCGCGGACAAGGCGGCGGGCGCCGGCAACAACTTCGCCACCACCATCCAGATCATCAACGCCGAGTGCGGCGGCGGCACCGAGCGCCAGGCGGCGCAGAACCGCATCGACTACTACCGCCAGTTCTCCAAGGACCTGGGCTGGGACTACGGCAACGAACAACTGTCATGCGCCAATATGCAGCGCTTTAGCGCCGCCAGCTCCGCCGCCTACAACATCTATTGGGAAAAGGACTGGAAATGGGGCAATGACTACAAATGCCAGCTGGTGAATTACCAGACGCCGTACAGCGCGCTGCAAGCCGGCAACTACCAGCGCTGCGTAGAGGACAACTGGAACGTCAAGCTCAAATGAAATCGGCCGGCTCCGCTCGCGCGGGGCCGGCCTCGCCAACGACTGTTGTTCACCCGTGTTTCACCTCCTCGTCCATTGGCCATATCTCCGCTCCACGATAAGCCATCGCGGCTAAACGCCGCGTCAATCCGGCCGCGTCCTCGCTAAAAATCGCATCAAGAGTTCCCTTGGGCACGGCGCTTGCTTCAGCCAATCTGTCCCTTTCCCCCGGTGCCGCAATGTCCACGCCTCCGCCGCTGCGCCTGCTGCTGGTCAACGACCACGCCAAAACCATCGCTTCGCTGCGCCAGGCGCTGGCGCGCGCCGGCTACGCCGTCGCCGCCGAGGTGGACGGCGCCGCCGCGCTGCTGCAGGCGGTGGAGCGGCTGCGGCCGGACGTGGTGATCGTGGACACCGAATCCCCGTCGCGCGACACCCTGGAACAACTGGCGCTGCTGGGCGAGATCGCGCCCCATCCGGTGGTGATGTTCGCCGATCAGGGCGACCTGCCCACCATAGAAGCCGCGGTCCACGCCGGCGTTGCCGCCTACGTGGTGGACCAGGCCGACGCGGCGCGGCTGGCGCCCATCATCGATCTAGCACGCGCGCGCTTCGCCGAGGACGCCCGCTTGCGGCGGCGGCTGGCGGCGGCCGAACAACAACTGGCCGACCGCAAACTGATCGAACGCGCCAAGGGCATTCTGATGGACAAACGCCGGCTCAGCGAAAACGACGCCTATCAGGCGCTGCGCCAGCAGGCGATGCGCGAGGGCCTGCGCATCGCCGATCTCGCCCGGCAACTGATCCAGGCCGCCGAGTTGCTAGGCTGAACCACAAGGAAACTCCCATGACCGTCCCGCACCGCCTGCGCCTGGGCTATCTGCCGCTGACCGACAGCGCGCCGTTGATCGTCGCGCGCCAGCTCGGCTTGGACCACCGCCACGGCCTGGAATTGGAACTGCTGCGCCAGCCTTCGTGGAGCGCAGTGCGCGACAAGCTGCTCGACGGCCGCCTGCACGCCGCCGCCGCGCTGTACAGCCTGGCCTACGGCATGCGACTGGGCCTGGCCGGCCCGCAAGCCGACACGGCGCTGCTGATGACGCTGAACCAAAACGGCCAGGCCATCACCCTCAGCCACCCGCTAGCCGATGCGCTGACCGCGTCGCCGGAGCAGGCGCTGCGCCGCCGCGCCCGCCAAGACGGCCCGCCGTTGACGCTGGCGCACACCTTCCCCGCCGGCACCCATGCGCTGTGGCTCAACTACTGGCTGGCGGCGAACGGCTTGGACCCGCAACGCGACTCGCGCCTGGTGGTGATCCCGCCGCCTCAGATGGGGGCGGCGCTGGAGGCCGGCCAGTTGGACGGCTTTTGCGCGGGCGAGCCCTGGCATCAGCAGGCGGCGGCGCGCCAAGCCGGCCGCATCGCCGTCGCCAGCGGCGAAATCTGGCCCGGCCACCCGGAAAAAGCCCTGCTCTGCCGCCGTGATTTCGCGCAAAAAGAGCCTACCGCCTCCATTGCGCTGATCATGACGCTGCTGGAAGCCTGCCGCTGGCTGGAACACAGCGAGCACCGCCGCCAGGCGGCGCGCTGGCTGGCGCGGCCGGAATACATCGGTCTGCCGGAAACGCTGATCGCCGCCACCCTGCCCTCAGGCGCCGCCGGCGCGTCGGCGCTGCGCTTCTTCGATCAGGGCAGGGTCAACTATCCCTATCCGTCCGACGGCGCCTGGTTCGTCGACCAGTTCCGGCGCTGGGGCTGGCTGCGCGGCGACGAGGACGCTCGCGCCGTGGCCGCCGAGGTCAGCCAGACCCGGCTCTACCGGCAGGCGGCGGAAGCGCTGGGCCTGCCGGCCCCGGCCCAGCCGCAGCGCCGCGGCCGCTTGTGCGACGGAGTGGAATGGGACGGGCTGCCGCGTTACCCGGCGACGGAGCATCTGCTTGATTAAGCCCCGCATGTTGCAACGCACAAACTCAGTGCGCAGCCGGCCCAAAGCGCACCAGCGCGGTGCGCTTTTGCCACCGCAAACCTAGATAAAGCCAGGCTTTCCGCCGCCCCGAGGCTGGCACGGCGTTTGCATAAGTCAAGCCGGGCCTGGCACAAAGACGTGCCGTGCCCACCCCAAATGCTTGTCCGGCCAATGGCGGCCGGGAGGGCAACGGACAACGGCGTCCGCTCCTGCTATCACCGAGGAGCGAACGCCGTTTTTATTTTGGCCGGCCCCCGGCCGCTCGCGGCACAGGAGTTTCGCATGGACCGTTCTTTCTGGCACAGCGGGCACAAGCCCACCTTGCTGTCCGCCTTTCTCTATTTCGACCTCAGCTTCATGGTCTGGTATCTGCTGGGCCCGTTGCAGGTGCCCATCGCCGCGGCGCTGGGCCTGAACACTAGCGAACGCGCGCTGATGGTGGCCACCCCCATTCTGGCCGGCGCGCTGCTGCGGCTGGCCGTCGGCATGCTGGCGGACCGCATCGGCGCCAAGCGCACCGGGCTGATCGCTCAGATCGTCGTCATCGCCGCCCTGCTGGCCGCCTGGCGCGTCGGCCTGTCCAGCCTGGGTGGCGCGCTGCTGCTGGGCCTGTTCCTGGGCGTGGCCGGCGCCTCCTTCGCCGTGGCGCTGCCGCTGGCCTCGCGCTGGTATCCGCCGGCCCATCAGGGCACGGCGCTGGGCATCGCCGGCGCCGGCAACTCCGGCACCGTGCTGGCGGCATTGTTCGCGCCGGCGCTGGTGCTGCAATTCGGCTGGCAGAACGTGTTCGGCCTCGCCTGCCTGCCCTTGTTGCTGGTCCTGTTGCTGTTCGCCCGGCTGGCCAAGGACGCGCCCGACGCGCCGCCACCCAAGCGCTGGGCGAATTACCTGGCGGTGCTGGGGCAACGCGACGCCTGGTGGCTGATGTTGTTCTACGCCATCACCTTCGGCGGTTTTGCCGGTTTCGCCAGCGCGCTGCCCGGCTATTTCCACGACCAGTTCGGCTTCGACGCCAAGACCGCCGGTCTCTACACCGCCGCCTGCGTGTTCGCCGGCTCGATGATGCGGCCGCTGGGCGGCGTGCTGGCGGACCGCATAGGCGGCACCCGCTCGCTGCTGGCCGTCTATCTCGCAGTGGCGGCGTTGCTGTTCGCAGCCGGCCTTGAGCCGGGCGGCGCCAGCGGCGCGCTGCTGCTGTTCGTGCTGGCCATGCTCTGCCTCGGCGCCGGCAACGGCGCGGTGTTCCAACTAGTGCCCCAGCGCTTCGGCGGCGAAATCGGCGCGATCACCGGCCTGATTGGCATGGCCGGCGGCGTCGGCGGCTTCCTGCTGGCGGCCGGCCTGGGCGTGATCAAACAAGCCAGCGGCGGCTACGCCATCGGCCTCTGGCTGTACGCCGCGCTGGCGCTGGCGGGCTGGGCCGGCCTGGCCGGGCTGCGCCAGCGCTGGCGCGCCGGCTGGACCCTGGCCAGCGCCCGGCTCTAAACCGCGAGGACCTCATCATGACGAAACCCAAACTGGTGGTGGTCGGCAACGGCATGGCCGGCATCCGCACCGTGGAAGAACTGCTGACGCTGGCGCCGGACCTGTACGACATCACCGTGTTCGGCTCCGAGCCCCACCCCAATTACAACCGCATCCAGCTGTCCCCGGTGCTGGCCGGCGAACAGACTTTCGACGACATCGTGCTCAATCCGCGCGCCTGGTACGCCGAGCGCGGCATTACCTTGCACACCGGCAAAACCGTGGTGGAGCTGGACCGCGCGCGCCGGCAGACGCTCGCCGACGACGGCAGCGTCGCCCCTTACGACCGCCTGCTGCTCGCCACCGGTTCGCTGCCGGTGATGCTGCCGCTGCCGGGCCGCGAGTTGGCCGGGGTCGTCGGCTACCGCGACATCCGCGACACCGAGGCCATGCTGGCCGCCAGTGCCGACGGCGGCCGGGCAGTGGTGATAGGCGGCGGCCTGCTCGGCCTGGAAGCCGCCTATGGCCTGAAACAACGCGGCATGGACGTCACCGTGGTCCATCTGGCGGACTGGCTGCTGGAGCGGCAGTTGGACCCCACCGCCGCTCAGTTGCTGCAGGCCTCGCTGGAAGCGCGCGGCCTGCGCATCTTGCTGGGCCGCCAGACCGCGGCTCTGCTGGACGACGGTCGCGGCGCGGTGGCTGCGGCGCAGCTCTCCGACGGCGAAACCCTGGAAGCCAAGCTGGTGGTGATGGCGGTGGGCATACGCCCCAATATCGCGCTGGCCGCCGGCGCCGGCCTGCACTGCGAACGCGGCGTGGTGGTCAGTGACGCGTTGCAGACTTTCGACCCGCGCATCTACGCGGTGGGCGAATGCGTCAGCCACCGCGGCGTCTGCTACGGCCTGGTGGCGCCGCTGTTCGAACAGGCCAAGGTCTGCGCCAACCACTTGGCGCAACTGGGCAGCAGCCGCTATCAGGGTTCGGTGATGGCCACCAAGCTCAAGGTCACCGGCATCGACCTGTACTCCGCCGGCGACTTCATCAGCGGCGACGGCTGCGACGAGATCGTGCTGTCGGACCCGGCCGGAGGCCTGTACAAGAAACTGGTGCTGCGCGAGGACAAACTGATCGGCGTCTGCCTGTACGGCGACACCGCCGACGGGGCCTGGTACTTCAAGCTGCTGCGCGAACAGCGGGCGATAGGCGATCTGCGCGAGCGGCTGATCTTCGGCGAAACCGCCATCGGCGACGTCGGCGTGCAAGGCCAGAGCCGCGCCGCCGGCATGCGGGACAGCGACGAAGTCTGCGGCTGCAACGGCGTCAGCAAGGGCGCCATCGTCAAGGCGATCAAGGAAAACGGCCTGTTCACCCTGGACGAAGTCAAACAATGCACCAAGGCCGGCAGCTCCTGCGGCTCCTGCAGCGGCCTGGTGGAGCAGATCCTGATGAACACGGTGGGCGCGAGCTTCCAAGAAGCGCCCAAGACCAAGGCCGTCTGCGGCTGCACCGATCACAACCACGCCGAGGTGCGCAAGGCCATCCGCGACCACCACCTGCTGGATCACGCTGCGGTCTACCTCTTTCTGGAATGGCGCACGCCCAACGGCTGCGCCAGTTGCCGGCCGGCCATCAACTACTACCTGCTGTCCACCTGGCCGCGCGAAGCGGTGGACGATCCGCAAAGCCGCTTCGTCAACGAACGGGTGCACGCCAATATCCAGAAGGACGGCACCTTCTCGGTCATCCCGCAGATGAAGGGCGGCGTCACCAACGCGGCCGAGCTGCGCCGCATCGCCGATGTGGCCGACAAATACCAAGTACCCATGGTCAAAGTCACCGGTGGCCAGCGCATCGACCTGCTGGGCATCCGCAAGGAGGACCTGATCGAGGTCTGGAAAGACCTGGGCATGCAATCCGGCCACGCCTACGGCAAATCCATCCGCACCGTGAAAACCTGCGTCGGCAGCGAGTTCTGCCGCTTCGGCACCCAGAACAGCACCCAGATGGGCATAGACCTGGAAACCATGCTGGCCAATATGTGGGCGCCGCACAAGGTCAAGCTGGCGGTGTCCGGCTGCCCGCGCAACTGCGCCGAAGCCGGCATCAAGGACGTGGGCGTGATAGCGGTGGACTCCGGCTGGGAGCTCTACGTGGGCGGCAACGGCGGCATCAAGACCGAGGTGGCGCAATTCCTGTGCAAGGTGAAGACCGCCGAGGAAGTGAAGGAATACAGCGGCGCCTTCCTGCAGCTCTACCGCGAGGAGGGCTATTACTTGGACCGCACCGTCCGCTACATCGCCCGCGTCGGCCTGGACTACGTCAAGGCGCGGGTGGTGGACGACGCCGCCAACCGCCAGGCGCTGTACCAGCGGCTGCTGTTCGCGCTGGAAGGCCTGCCCGACCCCTGGGCCGCCCGCATCGCCGGCGCGCAGCGCCAGGAATTCATCCCCTTGAAAGTCATCGCCTGAGGCCGCCATGGAACCCACCCCGTCCCCCTCCTCCCGCTGGCTGCGCGTGTGCGCGCTGGACGACATCCCGCTGCTGGGCAGCCGCGTGCTGGCCCGCGACGGCGGCGACATCGCCCTGTTCCGGCCGCAGCCTCAACAAGTGTTCGCGCTCTTGGACCGTTGCCCGCACAAGGGCGGCCCGCTGAGCCAGGGCCTGGTGCACGGCGCGGCGGTCACCTGCCCGCTGCACGGCTGGACCCTCAATCTGGACAGCGGCGAAGCGCAGGCGCCGGACCGCGGCTGCGCGCGGCGCTTTCCGGTCAGCCTGCGGAACGGCGACGTCTACCTGCAACTGTGAACCCGGGAACACCGCCATGACCACCACCCCCTCCACCTGCTGTTACTGCGGCGTCGGCTGCGGCGTGCTGATCCACAGCGACGGCGCGCGCATCACCAGCGTAGAAGGCGACCCTGCCCACCCCGCCAACCACGGCCGGCTTTGCACCAAGGGCCTGGCGCTGGCGGACAGCTGCGCCAGCCTGTCCGGCCGAGCGCTGCACCCAGAACTGCGGCTGACCCGCGACGCCGCGCGCCGGCGCGTGGACTGGAACGATGCGCTGGACACCGTGGCCGAGCGCCTGGCCGGCGTCATCCGCCGCCATGGCCCGGACGCGGTGGCGGTCTACGCCTCCGGCCAGTTGCTGACCGAGGACTACTATCTGTTCAACAAGCTGACCAAGGGCCTGATCGGCACCAACAACATCGACACCAATTCCCGGCTGTGCATGTCCAGCGCCGTCAGCGGCTACAAGCTGGCGTTGGGCGCCGACGGCCCTCCCACCTGCTACCAAGATCTGGAGCTGGCCGACTGCGTGCTGCTGGCCGGCAGCAATACGGCCTACGCCCATCCGGTGCTGTTCCGCCGGTTGGAAGCGGCCAAGGCGGCGCGGCCGGATACCAAGTGGATCGTGGTGGACCCGCGCCGCACCGACACCGCCGCGCTGGCGGACCTGCATCTGCAGATCCAGCCGGGCAGCGATGTGGCGCTGTTCAACGGCATGCTGCACCACCTGATCTGGGAAGGGCTGATCGACGAGAGCTACATCGCCGCCCACACCGAGGGCTTCGACGCGCTCAAGCGCCTGCTGCGCGACTATTCGCCGCGCCAAGCCGCCGGCCTATGCGGCATCGCCGAGGCCGACCTGACCACCGCCGCCGAATGGTTCGGCCGCAGCCCTGCCAGCCTGTCGCTGTATTGCATGGGCCTGAACCAGTCCAGCCACGGCACCGCCAAGAATCTGGCGCTGATCAATCTGCACCTCGCCGCCGGCCAGATCGGCCGCCCCGGCGCCGGCCCCTTCTCGCTCACCGGCCAGCCCAACGCCATGGGCGGCCGCGAAGTGGGCGGCATGGCCACCATGCTGGCCGCCCACCGCGACATCGCCAACCCGCAACACCGCGCCGAAGTGGCCGCCCACTGGGGGATGCCGCCGGAGCGGCTCTCCGACCGGCCCGGCCTGCCGGCCATCGCGCTGTTCGACGCGCTCAAGGCCGGCCAGGTCAAGGCAGTGTGGATAGTCTGCACCAACCCCGCCCACTCTCTGCCGGACCTGGAACAGGCGCGCCAGGCGCTGGCCCAGGCAGAGTTCGTCATCGTCCAGGACGCCTACGCCGACACCGACACCGCCGCCTGCGCCGACGCGCTGCTGCCGGCAGCCAGTTGGGGTGAGAAAGAAGGCGCGGTCACCAACTCCGAGCGCCGCATCAGCCGGGTGCGCGCCGCCGTGCCGCCGCCGGGCGAGGCGCGCGCCGACGGCTGGATCGCCGCCGAAGTGGGCCGCCGCCTGGAACGGCTGCTCTATCCGGACGCGCCCAGCCTGTTCCAAAACAGCGAGCCGGGCGCGGTGTTCGCCGAACACGCGGCGCTGACAGCCGGCCGCGATCTGGACATCAGCGGCCTCAGCCACGCGCGGCTGGAACGGGACGGCCCGCAGCAATGGCCGTTCCCCGCCGGCGCGGCCGCCGGCCAGGCTCGGCGTTACGAGGACGGCCGCTTTCCCACCGCCAGCGGCCGCGCCCTGTTCCACGCCACGCCCTATCGTCCGCCGGCTGACGCGGTCAACGCCCACTATCCCTTCCGCCTGCTCACCGGCCGGCTGCGCGATCAATGGCACGGCATGAGCCGCAGCGGCAGGGTGGCGCGTCTGTTCTCCCACGCGCCGGAACCCACGCTGGACATGCACCCGGCCGACGCCGCCCGCCGCGGCCTCAAGGCCGGCGAACTGGTCCGGGTGGAAAGCCGGCGCGGCGGCCTGGTGCTGCCGCTGGCGCTCAACGAGGAACTGCCGGGCGGCAGCGTGTTCGCCGCCATGCACTGGAGCGGTCAGCACCTGGACAGCGGCGGCGTCAACCAGGCCTGTTCGCCGGCGGTGGACCCGCAATCGTTCCAGCCCGAGCTCAAACACGCCGCGGTACGGGTGGAACGCGCCGAACTGCCGTGGCGGGTGCGGGCCGCCAGCCGCCACCCGGATCTGCCGGCGCTGCGCGCCCGACTGCAACCCTTGCTGGCCGGCTGCGGCTACGCCGCGATCAGCCTGCGGCCGCCGGACATTCTGGTCCTGAACGCCGCCCATGCCCAAGCGCGGCCGGACTGGCTAAGCGAGCTGACTTGGCTGCTGGATCTGGACGGCGGCCCCCAATTGCAAACCTTCAGCGACGCGCGCCGCGGCCTGGAACAACGCATCGCCTGGCGCGACGACGCGCCCTGGGCCTTCGTCTTCGCCGGCGGCCAGGACGACGGCGGGCGGCTGCTGGCCGCGATGCAAAGCGGCCAGCCTTGGCCCGGCAACCGGCTCAGCGCGCTGGTCCCCGGCGTCGCAACCGTTTCCACCGCCGCTCGCATCGTCTGCAACTGCCTGCAAGTGGACGCCGAACGCATCCAGGCGACCATCGCCGACGGCGCGGACCTGGCCGGACTCAAGGCGCGGCTGGGCTGCGGCGGCGTTTGCGGCTCCTGTCTGCCGGAACTGAAACGGCTGCTGGCGCGACAGACAGAACGGGAATATTGAAACCCCGCCGCAGAACTCTATGCTAAGGAAGTCCGGCGCTGTTACCCTCTGCGCTGGCGATAGCGATGGATGCGTGGATTGGGCTTAAAACAGATAGGACTGCTGGTCGCGGCGCTGGCCGCGCAGCCGGCGGCGGCGGCGGCGCTGGACATGGTCTACGGCGCGGTGGCCTCGGACCCGTATATGAGCGGCGAAGGCGATCAAATGCCGCCCCACCCCGGCGTGGTGGTGGAAATGGCGCAGGCGGCGGCCAAGGGCTGCCGGATCGCGCTTAAGCTGTCGCGGCTGCCGGGCAAGCGCCTGCTCACCGAGATGCAGCACGATCAGCACGACGCCGCCTTCATGTTCTCCCACAACAAAGAACGCGAAGCCTATTTCGACTACCCGATGCAGGGCGAGGAACCCGACCCGCGCTACCGGCTGACCACGCTGGCCTACTCCTTGTACGCGCTAAAAAACGCGCCTCCTGCCTGGAACGGCAAGAACCTGCCGGCGCTGGGCGCCATCGGCGTCAACGCAGGCTGGTCCATCGCCGACGATCTGCGCGCCAAGGGCGCCCAGGTGGAGGCCGCCAAAGACACCGAGATGAACTTCCGCAAGCTGCAGGCCCGCCACATCGCCGCCTACGCCACACAAAACCACATCGGCGACCGCTATCTGGACGACCACCCGCAAGCCGGCATCGTCCGGCTGCAGCCGCCGCTATCGCGCAAGGACTACTACCTGGTGTTCGGCAAACGCTGGCACCGGGACAATCCGGCCTTGGCGCGCTGCCTGTGGCAGCAGATCGGCAAACTGCGCGAAACGCTGCTGCCCGCGCTGCTGCGCCAGCCCTGGTATCAGCAGCCCTGAGCCGGGCCGGCGCTCAAGCCGGCTCGCCGCTCAACTCCGCCGTCAGTTCCTCCACCTCCAGCAAATGGGCGCGGTCGTGCTGCAACATGTCCTCGGCCAGATCCTCCAAGCTCATCCGCCGCTCGCCGCCAAACAGGCATAGCCGGCCATGCTGAGCCGGTTCGGCGTTGGCCAAGGCGGCCAACAAATGCCGCCGTCCGGCCAGAAAATCGTCCAAGGCCGCGGCCCCGTCCTGTTCCAGATAAGCCAGTTCGCGCGACATCTCAGTACCGTCCACCGAGGCGATCTCCGGCATGTCCTCGGTCAATACCCGAGCCACCCGCTGGCAGAAAATCCGGTCCAGATCGCGCAAATGACAGGCATGCTCCACCGCGGCGAAATCGATGCCGTCCGGCCGCCGCCTCCAGTCCGCGGCCGGAATCGCGCGCAGCGCCGCCGCCAACTGGGCCGGCATCGCCCGCAAAGCCTCCAACCGCTGCGCCCAATCCAGCTGTTGCGGCGTGGCCGTCCACACCACTCCGTAAGTGAAATAGCCGCCCGGCACCCGGCCGCGCGGCCGCAGCACCTCGTGATGATGACGGCGCATCACCTCCGCCACCATCGCGCCGCAAAACTGGCGCGCGCCGGCATCCGCCTCCAACTCCGGAAACAACTGGCGCACATCGTGGACGATGGCCGCCACCGCCGGCACCTCGGCGCGCGATAAAGCCGCGTATTCCACATAGCGTTGCGGCGTGTCGATCAAGGCCTCAAGTTGGCGGCCCAGCGCCTGTTCGCGAAAGGTATCGAAACGGGAATGCATAACCACTCCTTTTGTAACGTATCAAAATGATACCTTAGTAAACAAACAAACGGCCGTCAACCCTGATTTTCGTCATAAGCATGCAGATATAAACAAGACAAATGATTGCAGATTCATGACGGCATTCGGATAATGCTAAACGTTTATTTAAAATTACCCGGCGACAGGCAAGCGTCTACCACGCTCGTCCGTCCCGGCTGGCGTCACAAGGAGATGGGAATGGGGTTCTGGAACAAGGCCGACACCGCGCGACAGCAAGCGGAACTGTTGCAATGCAGGCAGGAAGCCGAGCAGCTCCGCACGGAGCTGGGGCACACCCGCGCCCGCGCCGACGAAGCGGAAAGCCAGTTGGCGGCCAGCCAGGCCAAGAACCAGGAACTTCGCGGGCTGATCGCCAACCTCTCCGCCTTCGCCCAATCGATGACCGATACCCAGCAATCGCTGGCCACCCTCTCCAGCGTGATGAGCCGAGAGAAAGACCGCGCCGTCGCCGCTCAGGACATCTCGCTGCACAGCCGCCAATCCATAGACCAGATCGCCGCCGATCTGTCCAAGCTGGCCGGCGCCTCGCAAGGCGCGGCGGAAAAAGTGGGGGAACTGGACGCGCGCGCCCAAGAGGTGGGCGGCATCGTGCAATTGATCCGCGACATCGCCGACCAAACCAACTTGCTGGCGCTGAACGCCGCCATCGAGGCCGCCCGCGCCGGCGAGCAGGGACGCGGCTTCGCCGTGGTGGCCGACGAAGTGCGCAAGCTGGCCGAACGCACCGCCACCGCCACCGCCGACATCGCCAAGCTGGTGGAGCAGATTCGCGGCGACAGCGCCGGCAGCCGCAGCCAGATGGGCCAACTGGCCGAGCAGGCCGCCCGCTTCAGCCAAGACGGCGAGGCCGCCGCCGGCACCATGAAGCAGTTGCTGGACATGTCCACCAGCATGGAAGGCAGCATCGCCGCCTCCGCGCTGCGCGGCTTCTGCGAACTGGCCAAGATGGACCACCTGATCTACAAATTCCGCGTCTACCAAGTCATGTTCGGCCTGTCGGACGAAGACATCGGCCACTTCGGCTCCCACCAGCACTGCCGCTTCGGCAAGTGGTATTACGAGGGCGAAGGCCGCGCCAGCTTCTCTCACCTGCCCGGCTTCCGTGAAATCGAAGCGCCTCACGCCAAGGTGCACACCGCCGCGCTGGACGCCTTGCGCGCCCACGCCGACGGCGACAGCCGGGCCGCGGTGGAACAGGTGGCGGCCATGGAAGCCGCCAGCCTGCAAGTGTTGGCCGGGCTGGAGCATATGGCCGGCGCCGGCGCCGCGGAGCCGCGCCGTGGCTGAGGCCGCGTTCGCCATCCGCCCTCTGCAAGCCGGCGACCACGCCGATTGGCTGCCGTTATGGCGCGGCTACAACGCCTTCTACGGCCGCGAAGGCGCGACCGCGCTGCCTGAGGAGGTGGAGAGGGAAACCTGGCGCCGCCTGCTCTCGCCGGCGGAACCGGTACATGGGCTGGCCGCGGTCGCCGGCGACGCGCTGCTGGGCATCGCCCATCTGCTCTACCACCGCAGCACCATCCAGATCCAGGATGCCGCCTATCTGCAAGACCTCTACGTGACGCCGGCGGCCAGGGGAAGCGGCGTCGCCCGCGCGCTGCTGCGGGCAGCCGCGGACCGAGCGCGCGCCGACGGAGCCGTGGTCCTGTACTGGCGCACCGCCGGCGACAATCACGCCGCGCGCCGCTTGTATGATCAGGTGGCGGAGCTGGCGGACGCCGTGATCTACCGCCAAGTTTTGTGATCCAACCGAATCAGCGCAGCACGTCCAGCAAGATATCCGCTATCAATCCGCTGGCCGCCACCAGCACCAGATCCGCGCCCACCGCCCGCCACTCATAGCCGGGGTGGCGCGGCAGTTGGCTCAGCAAGGGCGCCGGCAATACCTGCTTGGCGATGCCGGGCGGCAAGGGCTTGCCGCGTGCCAGACGCTTGCGCATGCCGGGCGGCAGCGACTTATAGCCGGTCACCCCGGAGTCTAGCGCCAAGCGCCGCGCCGCGGCGACGCTGATGCCCGCCGCCGCCAAATCCTTGTCCGCCCGCGCCGGCGACGCCTCCCTGTCCTGATCTTTATCCTTGTGTTTGCCCTGGCCATGACCCTGGCCCTTGCCTTCCGGCGGATTGGCCAGCGTCGGCGCAGCCAACGCCGCCGCCAACAACAACACAGACCATTGCTTCCATCGCTTCATCTTCGTCTCCCCTCTCTGTTGAGCCCGATTTAGATTATCGACCAAACGCCGGCCAAGTTTGAGTCCGACTTCGACATGCGCTCCAATGAATATATATTGATCGCTACATAATTGTAGAATACGCTACACAAAAATGGAGCGCATCATGGACTGGCTGCTGTTGATCACTTCCTTGCCCACCGAAAACGCCACCGCGCGCATGCGTGCCTGGCGCGCCTTGAAAGCTTGCGGCTCCGCCGCGCTGCGCGACGGCGCCTACCTGCTGCCCGGCGGCGACGCCCGCCAGCAACAGCTTGAGGCCATCGCCGCCGATATCCAGCAACACGGCGGCGTCGCGCGGCTGCTGGCTTGCCGACCGCTGGACGGCAGCGATTTTCCGCCGCTGTTCCAGCGCGACGCCGACTATCAGCAGCTGCGGCAGGACATCCAGGAACAACTGAGCGGGCTGGACCCCGACAACGCCGCCGAGCGGCTGAAACAATGGCGACGGCTGGGCAAGGCTCTGGCCGGCATCGCCGCCATCGACTTCTTCCCCAGCGCCGGCCAAGAACAGGCGCAGGCGGCCTTGCAACAACTGGAAGCCGCCATCCAGCAGCAATTGTCGCCGGGCGAGCCGCATAGCCTGGAGATGCGTATCCCGCGACGCGCCCTGGCCGAGCACCAGGGCCGGACCTGGGCCACTCGCCGCCGCCCTTGGGTGGACCGGCTGGCCTCGGCCTGGCTGATTCGCCGCTTCATCGATCCTCAGGCGCGCATTCTGTGGCTGGCCGCGCCCGGAGACTGTCCGCCGGACGCCTTGGGCTTCGACTTCGACGGGGCCGCTTTCACCCATGTCGGCGACAAGGTCAGCTTCGAAGTGCTGCTGGCCAGTTTCGGCCTGGATGCGCCGCCGCTGCGGCGGCTGGCCGCGCTGGTCCATTATCTGGACGTGGGCGGCGCGCCGCCGCCGGAAGCCAGCGGCGTGGAAACCGTATTGGCCGGTTTGCGCGCCGCGCTGAACGACGACGATCAACTGCTGGCCGCCGCCGCCAACATCTGGGACGGGCTATACCAGCAATTCGCCAAGGAAGCCTGAACATGCCGCCCGACCATCCCCTAAGCGCCCCCGCCCCCGTCGGTTTCTGGCAAGCCGTCCGCTTTTGGTTCAAGCTAGGCCTGATCAGCTTCGGCGGCCCGGCCGGTCAGATCGCCATCATGCACCAGGAGCTGGTGGAGCGCCGGCGCTGGATTTCCGAACGCCGCTTCCTGCACGCCCTGAATTACTGCATGCTGCTGCCCGGGCCGGAGGCGCAACAACTGGCCACTTATATCGGCTGGCTGCTGCACCGCGGCTGGGGCGGCGTCGCCGCCGGCTCGCTATTCGTGCTACCGTCCTTCTTCCTGCTGGTGCTGCTGTCTTGGATCTATGTCGCTTACGGCCACCTGGCTTGGATCGCCGGTCTGTTCTACGGCATCAAGCCGGCGGTGGTCGCCATCGTGGCCCAGGCGGCCTGGCGCATCGGCACGCGCACGCTGAAACGGCCCTGGCTGTGGGGCGTGGCGCTGGCCTCGCTGTGCGCCATCGCGCTGTGGCAAACGCCCTTCCCGCTGATCGTGCTGGCGGCGGCCTTGATCGGCGCGCTGGCCGGCCGGCTGCGCCCGCGCTGGTTCCAGGCCGGCGGCCATGGCGGCGCGGACGCGCATTTCGGCCCGGCGCTGATCGACGATCACACCCCGCCGCCGGCGCACGCCCGCTTCTCCTGGTTCCGGCTCGGCCGCGCCGTGCTGGCCGGCCTGCTGCTGTGGAGCTTGCCGATGGCGCTGCTGACAGCCGTCTACGGCTGGCACGGCGGCTTTACCCAAATGGGCTGGTTCTTCACCAAGGCCGCGCTGCTGACCTTCGGCGGCGCTTACGCGGTGCTGCCCTATGTCTACCAGGGCGCGGTGGCGCATTACGGCTGGCTGAGCGCCGGCCAAATGCTGGACGGCCTGGCGCTGGGCGAAACCACCCCGGGGCCGCTGATCATGGTGGTGGCCTTCGTCGGCTTCGTCGGCGGCTACGCCAAGGCGCTGCTGGGCCCGGATCACCTGTTCCTGGCCGGCGCGCTGGCCGCGGCGCTGGTCACCTGGTTCACCTTCCTGCCCTCCTTCGTCTTCATCCTGGCCGGCGGCCCGCTGATCGAACACAGCCATGGCCAAATCCGCCTGACCGCACCGCTGACCGCCATCACCGCCGCCGTGGTCGGCGTGATCGCCAACCTCGCCCTGTTCTTCGGCTGGCACGTGCTGTGGCCGCAGAGCTGGCACGGAGGCGTGGACTGGGCCGCCGCCGCCATCGCCGCCCTGGCGGCCTGGGCCCTGCTGAAACGACAAGTCAAAGTGATGCCGGTGATAGCCGGCGCGGCGCTGGCCGGCCTGCTGCTCAGCCTCTGGCGTCTGCCGTGAACGAATTCCCACTTCAAGAAAGGCCTGCTCGCATGCAGCCACGCATCCCCGCCACCATCTGGGCCCTGGGCCTGGTCAGCCTGTGCATGGACATGTCCTCCGAGATCATCCACGCGCTGCTGCCGGTGTTCCTGGTCTCCACCCTGGGCGTCAGCGCGCTGACCCTGGGCATCATCGAAGGCCTGGCGGAATCCACCGCGCTGATCCTGCGCGTGTTCTCCGGCGCCATCAGCGACTACTGGGGCCGGCGCAAGGGCTTGCTGCTGCTGGGCTACGGCCTGGCGGCGCTGAGCAAGCCGCTGTTCCCGCTGGCCCACAGCGCCGAAACCGTGTTGGCCGCGCGGCTGATGGACCGCGTGGGCAAGGGCATACGCGGCGCGCCGCGCGACGCGCTGGTGGCCGACGTCGCGCCGCCGGAAATCCGCGGAGCCTGTTTCGGCCTGCGCCAGTCCATGGACACCATAGGCGCTTTCACCGGCCCGCTGCTGGGCATCGCGCTGATGTTCTGGCTGGCGGACGACATCCAGCAAGTGTTGTGGTGGGCCTGCCTGCCGGCCTTGTTGGCGGTGCTGCTGCTGGCGGCAGGCGTGCGCGAGCCGGACGGCGGCGAGCGCAAGCCCTTCCGCTCGCCGCTGCGCCTGGCGCTGCTGCGCCAATTTTCCGGCCGCTATTGGTGGATCGTCGCCATCGGCGCGCTGTTCACCCTGGCCCGCTTCAGCGAGGCCTTTCTGGTGCTGCTGGCGCAGCGCCACGGCCTGCCGCTGAGCTGGCTGCCGCTGGTCATGGTGGTGATGAGCCTGGTCTACGCGCTCACCGCCTACCCGGTGGGCGTGCTGGCCGACCGCTTCAGCAAGAGCGCGCTGCTGGCCGTAGGCCTGCTGATCCTGATTCTGGCCGACGCCACGCTGGCGCTGTCCGGCTCCGTCGCCGTCACACTGGCCGGCATCGCCCTATGGGGGCTGCACCTAGGCTTCACCCAGGGTCTGCTGGCCACGCTGGTGGCGGAGGAAACGCCCGCCGAGATGAAGGGCACCGCCTTTGGCCTGTTCAATCTGGTCAGCGGCCTGTGCCTGCTGCTGGCCAGCGTGCTGGCCGGCTGGATGTGGGACCGCCACGGCAGCGCCAGTACCTTCGTCGCCGGCGGCACACTGGCCGTGCTGGCCTTGGCGACCACCTTGCTGTGGCATTGCCGGGAGCGGCGGCTGGCCGGCCAGGCCGCCTGAGAACGTGTTTACGCTCTCGCGAGCAAGAGCGAGACAAGGCGAAAACGAGCGCCGCGCCGGCCATGGACAAGAACACGGGCAATGGGGTGAAATACGGCATCATAAAAACGGCAAGCAGCCCCATGTCCCACACCTTTGTTTCCTCCATCGTCTGGCAACGGCTGGACGCCCCCGGCCACGATTACGCCGCCTTAGAACACGGCGAACATGGTCCGCGCCTTAGCGGCTGCGCCGTCTTCGTCGAAGACGGCGTCAACTGCCTGCTGCGCTACCAGGTGGACTGCGCGCCGGACTGGAGCACACGTCGCGTCGAGGTGGGCGGCTACCGCGGCGGCGAAGCCATCGCTTTGCTGCTGGAAACCGACGCCAACCGCAACTGGCGGCTCAACGGCGCGGAACAGCCGCAGGTGCGCGGCTGCGTCGACATCGATCTGGCCTTCACCCCGGCCACCAATCTGCTGCCCATCCGCCGCGGCCGGCTTGAGATCGGCGCGGTGCTGGAACTGAACGCCGCCTGGCTGCAGTTCCCGGCGCTGACTCTCGCCCCGCTGCCGCAGCGCTACACCCGCCTGTCCGAGTTCGGCTACCGCTACGAATCGCGGCAAGGCGCGTTCCAGGCCGAACTCAGCCTCACCCCGGACGGCCTGCCGCGCGACTACCAGGGCCTGTGGCGGGAGGCGCGCTGACATGGCCGCGACTTGCATCCGCCCGGCCGCGCCGGAAGACTTTGACCGTCTGGCCGAAATCGAACGCGCCGCCGCCGCCCGCTTCGATCCGCAAGACCTGCCGCCGGCGCTGGCCGACGACGCGCTGCCCCGCGACGAACTGGCCGCGGCCCACGCCGCCGGCCTGCTATGGGTGGCCGCCGACGCCGACGGCACGCACGGTTTCCTGCTGGCGCGCCGCTACGACGACAGCCTGCACCTGCAGGAAATGGACGTCTGCCCCCGACGCCAGGGGCAAGGCCTGGGCTCGGCGCTGATCGCGCACGCGGAAACCGCCGCGCACCGGCTGGGCCTGCGCCGGCTAACGCTGACCACCTTCGAACACCTGGCCTGGAACGCGCCCTACTACCAAAGGCGCGGTTTCCTGCGCCTCGACGACGCCGACTGCCCGCCCTTCCTGTTGGCCCTATTGCGCACCGAGGCCCAGCACGGCCTCAGGCGGCGCGTGGCGATGCAGAAACCGCTGCTTTAACGTGTCCGACAACACCGCAAGATCGGTCAGGCGCGCGGCGGCTCGGCCGCGCTAGACTGGCGGCGCCAAGGAGGAAAGCATGCAACACGACACCGCCAGCCCGCGCCTGGACAAGGCGCTGGCCTATATCGACGCCCATCTGGACGCCGACCTGAGCCTGGAACGGCTCAGCCGGGTGACCGCCTGCTCGCGCTTCCATTTCCACCGCCTGTTCCGCGCCCGCTTCGGCCTTAGCCTGCTCCAATATGTGCGGCTCTGCCGGCTGCGCCGCGCCGGAGAGCGACTGGCCTTCCGCCGCTGCGCCGTGCTGGACATCGCGCTGGACAGCGGCTACCGCAGCCCGGAAGCCTTTGCCCGCGCTTTCCGGCAGGCGATGGGCCAGACGCCGTCCGCCTTTAGGCGGCGGCCGCGCTGGCTGCCTTGGCATCAGCACTTCCACGCCCTGTCCCAACTGAGGAGCCGTTCCATGCCATCCCGCCAAGTCCCGCTCGCCGTCGACATCGTAGACTTCCCCGCCACCCCGGTCGCCCTGCTGGAACACCGCGGCGATCCCGCGCTCTTGGGCGACAGCCTGCGCGACTTCATCGCCTGGCGGCGGGAAAACCGCCTGCCGCCCAGCGCCGCCGCCACCTACAACCTGCTATACGAAGACCCGGACAACTGCGCGCCGGCTGACTATCGCTTCGGCTTGTGCGCCGCTTTCGACGGCGACATCGCCGCCAACCGCCAAGGGGTGCGCGCCGCGCTGATTCCCGCCGGACGCTGCGCCCGGCTGCGCCACATCGGCTCCGACGACGCGCTGGCCGCCCTCGCACGCCGCTTGTACGCGGAATGGCTGCCCGCCAGCGGCGAAACTCCGCGCGATTTCCCGCTGTTTCTCCAGCGCGTCCGTTTCTACCCCGATGTGGCGGAAAACGAAGCCGTCTGCGATCTGTTTCTGCCGCTGCAAGCGCCCGCGCCGAAAATCGGATCCGCTGCTCCGTTAAAATAATAACAATCAGGATATTCCAAAAACATTCCCTCAAGCGCCTTTTGTCGGCTTTGGGTAAACTAGAGCGCGTTAAATGCAGGGGTAATGCACGATGCGCGCTCTTTTTCTGACCCGAATAAAAAAATGGATCATCAGCGTATTCAATCCACCCTACCAATTGGTACTGTGCGACAGAATGCTCAAGAAGAATTCCAAGGAATATCTCTACCTGTTCAAACTTTACGGCAGCCACGACTTCGTCAAGCTTTCCCACGCCGACATCTTGGCCAGCAATCAGATTCTGTCCGCCATCCGGCCACGGGACCTGATAAAAATAGCGCTCTTGGAAAACAACAGGAAAGAAGAAGAGAAACGCTGCAAGGTGGAGGAAGAACTGCGCGGCAATCAATACCGGATTCATTTGCACGGCAATAGCGAAACGTTTTCCGGCGAAAGCATCTGCCGGAATATCGACTATTTCTCGGACCTGGAGCCACAGGAGGTCTGCAAGATCGCCTACGCCACGGGGTTTCAGAAAGGCCGCGCCGTCTCCGGCCACATCAGCCGCGCCGCGGCCGAGGCCCGCCGCCAGGACGCGCCGGCAGCGGACGGCTCAGGCAAGGTGCTGGCGTTGCGGCGGGCCAGACCGAGCTAAGAGCCTGTTCATAGTCTGCTGCGCGTCGGCGATACGGCGTTGAAAACCGCTTCGAAATGCTCATGTACCACGTGTACATTCCGCTTTCTCAGCCGTTTTCGCCTTGTCTCGCCCTAGCTCGCGAGACTTTGAACAGACTCTAATAACCTGTTTACGATCTGCTGCGCGTCGGCGATACAGCGTTGAAAACAGCCCCTAAATCATCACGGTCTGGCTGCGGAAGCCGGCGGCGTCGAACTCCAGCAGTTTGTAGCCGCGCGCGTCCACGGTGTCCAGCGCCGCCGTGCCCTTGCGCCACTGAAAACAGCTGGCCGGACAGACTTCCAGCGCCACGCCGCGCGCCTCCAGCCGGTAATCCCCATGCGCATGGCCGCACAGCAGCACTTGCAAGCGCGGCGTCTCCGCCATTAACTCCCAAAACCGCTCCGTGTCTTGCAACATGCAGCTGTCCAATAGCGGCGTACCCACCGCCGCCGGATGATGATGCAGCAGCACGGCGCAGCGCTTGCCGGCGGTCTCGGCTCCGGCCAGCCGTTGCCGGAACGCTGCAGCGGCGCGCTCGTCGATATGGCCGTCGTCCGTGCCTGGCCGGACCGAATCCAGCGCCAGTAGCAGCCAATCCGCCGTTTCCAGACGCTCCAGCGGCCGCATGAAGTCGTAACGACCCAACACCTCGGCCGCCAAGGGCGCGGCGTCGTGGTTGCCGGCCAGCCAGTACACCGGCAGGCCCGTCCGCTCCAGCCGCTGCGCAAAGCGCTCGTAGGAAGCGGCGCTCTCATCTTGAGAAATGTCTCCGGTCACCAGAATCGCGTCCAGCTCCGCCGCGTGCCGCCGCTCCAATTGCTCCAGCACCCGGTCAAACTCGCGGTAAGTGTCGTAGCCCATCAACTGGCCGCCGGCCTCGGCGAACAGGTGCGTGTCGGAAATCTGCGCGGCCCTCATTGTCCCTCCTCCATTGCGTATTTGTTTCTCTTGACGTCTTCGCCGTCCTCCTTGAACACCGCCAAGGGGTTGTAGGACACGCTCCAGTCAAAGTAATCGGTCTTTTCTATCCTCTTCACCACCCCCACAAGGTAATAGCCCACCGGCAACAAGGCGATGGAAACGAACACTTTGTAAGACCAGGTGGTGGCGATGATGTTGAGCAGCTCCTGCCCGCTATAGCGCGACGACAGGCTGATGGGATAGGCCGTCGTCAGCAGCACCGCCTGGGCCAGCATGGACGCGATGACGTAGCGAATGAAAAAGAAGCGGCCGGCGAAAAAGACCTTCATCCGCGATACGACAAATCCATTGCAAAAATAAGAGGCCGGCACCGAGATCCAAGTACCCACCATCACTCGCCAAAACTCGTTGAACAACAGGTAGTACTGCTTGGAAATCTCGTTATTATCCGGTTGCAGCAAGGCGAAGGCATTGATGATCAAAACAAAAAATGTCTGGCACACCACCAGAATCCATACCGTGCGCCCGCCCAGCTTATAGCCGTACACCTCGGTGGATACCGTGGACAAAAGATAGCAAAGCGAAAACACGATGCCGCTGGCGGTGATTTTCAAGCCGTAAATGTCCAGCGTCTTGTACACCAGCGAATCGCACACCACCATGATGGTCACCGACAAACCCACGATAAAACCATAAACTCTAAACTGTTCCACACCTTCATCCCGCGCTAAAAGTCTTAATCGCTTTGACCGCCACGCCAAGCACCTTGAAATCCCGGCATACGAAAGGCTGCAAATCATGCATCAAGGAAATGCTTGAAAACAGAAAATGCTCGCCGTCGATGAATATCCGGCGGAAACAAGGCTGCTGGCCGGCCATGCTGACCAAGACCACATCGCCGTCCGCCGGACGCTCCTGCCGAGCCACGATGAAAACGCTGCCCTGAGAAAAACTGGGAAACAGCGAATCATTGTTCAACAACACCGCAAACGCCTCCGCGGCGTCAAAGCCGGCGGCATCCACAAAATAGCGTTCCGGCTCGATAATCATCCCGTCAAAAAACAGGGTCAACTCGGTGAATTTGATCAAGGGCACCGCGATGGCCGCAGGGCTGCCGACGGCTTCGCCTCCCAGATCGCTCTCCACGAAATCGCTCAACTTGACATCGAAAAACCGAGCCAGCTCCATCAAGGTCAGCAAAGTGGGGTTGCCCACGCCGCGCTTGATATTGTTGATCGTCGCCACGCCCAGGCCTATCGCCTCGCTTAATTGCGCGGCGTCTACGCCGGCGCGCCCCATCAGACACGTCAGGTTTTTCGACGCCTTGCTCAACAAAGCGCCATGCTCGGCCTCCTCTTTCCACACCGCCCTGCTCATTCAGCCCTCCATGTAAGTCGAATCCGTTCTGATTTCATTATTAATTTCATATCCCAACATGCGCGCCCATTTTAAACGCAAGCGCCAAACCGGACGCAAGCATCAAACCATATTGTTCTTATCAGGCTATTCTTTTGTAATTTCGTCACTACTCTTTTAAACAAAAAGACAATATAATAATTTGGCAACACTATATCATTCGAGGCATGCGCAAGATACTCGCGAGCCATAAATTTAAAAGAAGAAAAATATCAACAAGAACAATTAAAACGACGCAATAGCCTGCCATCGCGCAATGCAGAGGAAACGCTTAAATGAGAATTTCAGAAGATGAATTCGCGCTGGACGTCATTGACGGCGAACCCGCCATCATTACCCAAGCCAGCGTGATTGGACAGCCGGGCAGCGAATGGGAAGGCTCCCCGGTATTCAAGAAAACCTATTTGCTGGAGTTGATCAGCCGCAGCCTGGAGCACGAGGTCATCAAGCCGGAAGACATCCAAAGCCTGATCCGAGTCGCGAAAAAACTCTGATCGCGCCGGACGCGTTTCCATCCTCGCCTCCGCTATTCGCCCGCCCTGGGCTTGGGTGCGTCGGGCCATTGCAATACAATGGCGTATCGACCGCCGCCAATCCCTTCCCTCGCCAACCCGGCGCAATGAGGAAGGCGGCGAAACACCACAGGCCCACACATGCCCCATCTGACACTGGAGTACAGCGGCAATCTGGCCGGCTTCGCCGCCGCGGACGCGCTGCTGGACATCAACCGCGCGCTGCTGGCCAGCGGCCACTTCGAAGAAGCCGACATCAAAAGCCGCGCCGTGGCCTTGGAAGCCTGCCGCATCGGCGTCCACGATCTGCCCCGCGGCTTCGTCCACGCCAAACTGGCCATACTCAGCGGACGCAGCTCCGAGGAGAAACAGCAGCTGTCCGAACTGAGCCTGCAAGCGCTGGCAGACAGCGCCGCGCTGCCGCCTGGCATGGAAGTGCAATTGTGCGTGGAAATCCAGGAAATAGACCGCGCCAGCTACCGCAAACGCCTCATCGCCCGTTAACGGAGAAACATCCCATGACAGCGCTCAAACTCGCATCCCGCGGCCTGCTGGCCGCCGCCCTGCTCGCCGGCCTGGCCGGCGCGGCCCACGCCGCAGACGATATCGACCGCGTCAACCTGGAAGGCACGCTGGGCCAGGAACGCATCGGCATGAGCCTGCTGGTGAAAAACGGCAAAAGCTTCGACGGCGGTCACTACTTCTACGGCCGCTATCTGAAGGACATCCCGCTGCGCGGCAAGCTGCAAGGCGAAACCCTGCTGCTGAGCGAACCGGGCGGCGGCGTGTTCAAACTGCGCTTCAAAAGCAACGGCAGCGCCGACGGCCAGCCGCTTAGCTTCGACAACAGCGTGGGCCTGGACGGCGACTGGACGCTGAAAACCAAGACGCTGCCGGTGATGCTGACCATGGGCGACATGGCGCCGGCCTCCGAAGGCCGTTGGTATCGGGACGTCACCGAGGAAAGCGACGCCGCTTTCGAAGCCCGGGTGCAAGGCTTCCAACGTGCCGCGCTGGCCGGCCAAGCGCAGCAGGCCAGCCGCTACGTGCATTTCCCGCTTAGGATCAACCACAAGGGCGGCAGCCGACAGATCGCCAACGCCCGCCAGTTGCAAGCCGAATGGAGCGATATTTTCACTCCGGCCTACCTGGAGCTGCTGAAACAGCCTATGCCGCACAATCTGTTCGTGCGCAACGGCCAGGCGATGCTGGGCAGCGGCGTGGCCTGGTTCGACGCCAAGGGCGCGGCGGCGCTGAACCTGCCGGACTGACTCTGGCGCGGCGTAGCAGAAAGGGCGGCCACGGCCGCCCTTTCTTCATGGCGAAACAATCCGGCGTCAAAATATGCTGCATTGCAGCATGAAACGTTTTATGCTGAAGACTCCCCGCCCGCCACCGGAGCCCGTCATGACCGCCGAACTCTCCGATCCGCCCCGCCTCCGCCTCAACGAACATCCGCAACGCCGGCAACTCAACCGCGAAGCCCACGCCAGGCCCGCGCTGCAGATAGCCGCCGACAACCGGGTCAGCTACCTGGCCTATCTGCACCGCCACATCAGCCGCGAACAGGAAAACTGGTTGTGCCGGGAACTGGCTCAGCAGTTGGGTCAACCGGCCCCGAACCCCGAGACTGGTCAATTCCAGCTGGACGCCCCGTTTGGCCGCGTGCGCTGGGAACGGCACGGCGAATTCTCCAGCTTCACCATTCTTGCCCACGGCGCGGAATCCAGCCCCTTCGCCCAACCCGCTTTGCAAGCCCTGCCGGCGGCCTGGTTGCCGCTGTTGCCCGGCAACGTGCTGGTGGCCGCCCATGCCGCGTTGCTGTCGCCCGGAGCGCTGCCGCTGCGCATTGAGGACCTGGCCGCCCAATGCTTCAACGGTCACGAACTGGCGGGCGCGGAGATAGGCGACGGCGCCGGCCGCGCCTACACCGATTTCCGCATCCATCCGGACGGCTTCTCCCGCTATCTGCTGGCGGACCTCTACATGGGCCGCCGCCAAGCCGGCCGCATGCTGCAGCGGCTGCTGGAGCTGGAAACCTACCGCATGCTGGCCCTGCTGGCGCTGCCGGTGGCCAAGAGCATCGCCCCGGAACTGGCCAAAGTGGACGAAGAACTTGCCGAACTCACCGGCGCCATAAGCGGCGCGGCCGCCGACAGCGAACCGCAGCTGCTGCACCGGCTGACCGAACTGGCCGGCGCCGCGGAAAACGCGCTGTCCCGCACCGACCACCGCTTCAACGCCTCCCTCGCCTATTACGACATCGTCCGCAACCGCGTCGCCGAACTGCGCGAACGCCGCATTCACGGCCTGCAACCTTTCCAGCAATTCGTGCAACGCCGTCTGGCCCCCGCCATGGACACCTGCCGCGCCGTGGCCTTTCGCCAGCGCGAACTGGCCGCGCGGGTCAACCGCGCCACCGCGCTGCTGCGCACCCGCGTTGACATCCGCCGCGAGCGGCAGAACCAAGCGCTGCTCACCTCGATGGAACGCCGCGCCGCCATGCAACTACACCTGCAGCAAACCGTGGAAGGCCTGTCCATCGCCGCCATCACCTATTACAGCGCCGGCCTGATCGGCTACCTGTTCAAGGGCGCCAAAGCCGCCGGCCTGCCCATCAACGTGGAGCTGGCCACCGCCGCAGCGGTCCCTTTGCTGGCGCTGGCCATCGCGCTGGGCCTGCGCCGCGCGCGGGACGCGCTGAGACGTCACGGCGAAACCTCCGGCGCGCCAAGCGGCTGAAACCTGCCCATTCAGGCAGCCGGCCCGCGGTCCCATCGGCTATACCGAAACCATAGACGCGGACCGCTGCCGCGAACTTTGCCGGCGCGGGTCCAGTCAGAAAAACGCCGCCCGCGCTCCAGCCCGACGGACAGAACCCACTGTCCGCGGCCGCGCCGGCCAAAGGAGAAACCGATGAACGACACGCTATGCGCTGCCGCGCAGTCTTCCTTCGCCCTCAGCCCCAGCCTGACCGCCTCGCTGCGGCAACTGGACGCCTATCAGGCCAATCTGAACATTGAGCAGATCCGGTTGTTTCACGATTCGCTGCAACTGAGCCCGGATGATCTGCTGCCCTTCCGTCAATTCAGCGACGAACGCTACCGCCGCAACCAGATCTATCTCAGTCCCTGGTGCGAGCTCTTGCTGCTCTGTTGGCGCAGCACCCAACGCAGCCGCATCCATAATCACCGCGGCAGCCTGTGCGGCTTGCGCGTGCTGCAAGGCGCCGCCACCGAAACCGTGTTCGAACGCACCGACCACGGCTTGGTGTACGCAGTGGAATCCCATCGACTGGAAAGCGGCAGCCTCACCATCAACAGCCATCTGGACATCCACCAGATCTCCAACCTCCAGCCCTACGGCGAAGACCTGGTCACCTTGCATCTATATTCCCCGCCGCTGCGCAAAATGGAGCTGTTCAGTCTGGAGTCGCCCCAAGTTGAACGCCCCGGCGACTCCATCAGCTGGGTGTACGAAATCTGACGCCGCGGCGGCCTTCTGGCCGCCTTGCTCCGCCGGCTCTACAATACAAATCCCCGCACGCACCAGGCCCAATCATGCCCTCCTCCCTCCCCGCCGAATTGTTCGCCGATCTGCTCACCCACTTTCCCTGGCTGGACAGCGCCCAACCCCCGTGGCACTGGCTCGGCCGGTTGCCCGACAGCCTGGCGCGGCAATGCGCCTTACTGGATCCTGCGCACTGGGCGGTGGACGGAGACATCGCCATCCACCGCAGCGCCACGATAGAAGCCGGCGCCGTGCTCAAAGGCCCGTTGCTGATCGGCCCCAATTGTCGCGTAGCCGCCCACGCCTATTTGCGCGGCGGCGTGGCGCTGGCCAACGACGTGACGGTGGGACCGGGATCAGAACTCAAAACCTGCATCATCGGCCCCTACTCGCGGCTGGCCCACTTCAACTTCGTCGGAGACTCCGTGCTGGGCGCGGACGTCAATATGGAAGCCGGCGCCGTCATCGCCAACCACTGGAACGAACGCCGCGACAAAACCATCACGCTGCGCTGCCGCCAGCAAGCCTGGACGCTGCCCACGCAGAAATTCGGCGCACTGGTGGGCGACCACAGCCGCATCGGCGCCAACGCCGTGCTCTCCCCCGGCACCCTGTTGCCGCCCCACGCCGTGGTGGCGAGGTTGGAGCGGGTGGAGCAAGACTCAGGACAGGGATAAACCAAAGCCCTCCAGATTTCCGTGCCGCCTAAGACCCGCTAACAAATTCCTGATGCTGCGTTGCGTCGGCGCGCCTTGCCTCATGCGTGAAACTGATTTTGTTAGCCGCTCTAAACGGCCAGTGCGGAGCGCCTAGCGTCTTGAGACCTTAGAGCTTGTTCAAAGTCTCGCGAGCAAGGGCGAGACAAGGCGAAAACGGCTGAGATAGCAAAATGTATGCATGACCTCACAAGAGTGAACAGAGCGCAGGGCATGTTAATGAGTCTAGGCATTATTTCAATATTTCTTGTATAGTTGAAAAATGGAAAACAAAACCGCGACCCAAATCTTCGAATCCCTGTCATCCGGCATCCGTCTCGACATTTACCGGTTGCTAGTCAGACAAGGGATGGAAGGCATGGTGGCCGGCCAAATCGCCAGCACGCTCAAGCTTCCCGCCAACAAAGCGTCCTTCCACCTCAAGGGCATGACCCATGCCGGCCTGGTTTCGGTGGAGCAGGAAGGCCGCTACCAGCGCTATCGGGCCAATCTGAGCTTGATGCTGGAATTGATCGCCTACCTGACCGAAGAGTGCTGCGCCGGTCATCCGGAGCAATGCATCGACATGCCTGCGGACTCGTGCTGCCCCGAAGCCGTGCGATCCCCATTACCCAAAAACTGAAAGCAGACCCCATGAACGTGCTTTTTCTATGCACCGGAAACGCCTGCCGCTCCATCTTGGGCGAAGCCGTTTTCAATCATCTGGCCCCGGAGGGTTGGCGGGCCATGAGCGCGGGCAGCCAACCTACCGGACAAGTGCATCCACGCTCGCTGGCGTTATTGAGCCGTGAAGGCATTGCCGCCGAGGGCTGCCACAGCAAATCCTGGGACCATCTGCCGGCCACGCCCGACATCGTAATCACCGTCTGCGCCAGCGCCGCCGGCGAGACCTGCCCCACCTACCTGGGACCGGTGCTGCGCACCCACTGGGGCGTGGAAGACCCCGCCCACGCTACCGGCTCCGATGCTGAAATCGACGCCGCGTTCATGTCGGCCTACCGCATTCTGCGCGCCCGCATCGAAGCCTTCCTGGCCTTGCCGCTGGCCGAACTGCAACAAGACCGCGCGCGCCTGAAAGCGGAACTGGATCGTATCGGCTCCCTGCTGCCCTGAAGGCAAAGGCCTGTCCGCTCGTTTGGAAAAGGAGAGTTGTTTTGTCCACCTCTTGTAACGCCGCCCTGCGCCGGGACGACCCGGCCCCGATGAACCGGTTCGAACGCTACCTGACCCTCTGGGTTTTTCTTTGCATCGTCGCGGGAATCGCCCTGGGACACCTGCTTCCCCAGATGTTCCAGGCCATTGGCAAACTGGAAATCGCCCAGGTCAACCTGCCCGTCGGCTTGCTGATTTGGGTGATGATCATCCCCATGCTGGTCAAAGTCGATTTTGGCGCGCTGCACGAAGTGCGCCAGCATGTTCGCGGCATCGGCGTGACCCTAGTGGTGAACTGGCTGGTCAAGCCATTCTCCATGGCTTTTCTAGGCTGGTTCTTCATCCGCAATCTATTTGCCCCCATGCTCCCGGCGGAGCAACTGGACAGCTATATTGCCGGGCTGATCCTGCTGGCCGCCGCGCCCTGCACCGCCATGGTCTTCGTCTGGAGCCGGCTGACCCATGGCGACCCCTTGTTCACCCTGTCGCAGGTCGCCTTGAACGACAGCATCATGGTCGTGGCTTTCGCTCCGCTCGTCGGCCTGCTGCTCGGCATCTCCGCGATCACCGTGCCCTGGAATACCCTGCTGGTATCGGTGGCGCTTTACATCGTGATTCCGGTCATCCTGGCGCAGCTCTGGCGCAAGGCGCTGCTGGCCAAGGGCCAAGCCGCTTTCGATGCCGCCATGAGCAAGATCGGCCCCTGGTCGATGGCCGCCCTGCTCGCCACCTTGGTCCTGCTGTTCGCCTTTCAGGGCGAAGCGATATTGAAGCAGCCGCTGGTCATTGCCCTGCTGGCGGTGCCCATTCTGATCCAGGTGTTCTTCAACTCCGCCCTGGCCTACTGGCTCAACCGGCTCGTCGGAGAAAAACACAACGTGGCCTGCCCATCGGCCTTGATTGGCGCGTCCAACTTCTTCGAACTCTCAGTAGCCGCCGCCATCAGCTTGTTCGGCTTTCATTCCGGAGCGGCTTTGGCCACGGTTGTCGGCGTGCTGATCGAAGTGCCGGCCATGCTTCTGGTCGTTCGCATCGTGAACGCCAGCAAAGGCTGGTATGAAAGAAGCGCCTAGCCGCAAAACTCAATAGGGGAGCGCCCCGCAAGGAGCTGAAAACGGTTAAGAACAGGCTGATGCGACTTGCCTGGGATCAGCCACATCTAAACGCAGGATAACCGGAGTATCCGGTCATCCTGACGATAGGGTGCCTGAGCTAACTTTGCTGATTGAACAAATCCCATCCAGGGAACCTGTATTCCATCAACGATAGTTGCTAGCTCAGGCCTTCCCAGGGCTTACATAAACATACCATTCCCCGTGTATAAACCAACACCAATGCCGCCTCCGCTGAACTCCCCAAAGTGAAGGTTGGGACCACCGTCAAACTTGATTTTCGAGTAGAAAAGCCACCCTTGAAAACCATACTTCGTGGGTTTACCTTTAATATAAGAAGCTGAGTATTTAGACGAGAAATTCCCTTTAAACACCCCAACTCGAAACGCCAGACCTGAATCAGAAGTACTCGTAAACACGATCTGAGGAGTCGATTTTATGGCACAGATAAGCACTTTTTGCCCTGTAACCCCTGCCGCAGCAAACTCACACACTGTAGGCCAAGAATTTGTGGCATCCGGAGACAAAGCATAAACTTCCGCCCTGCGATTAACACCTAACTTCTTATAGTTTAAACCACTCCCCGAGCCAGTTGAATTATATTCAATGACTGCGTTCTCATCTTGCTTTTCACTTTTCAGGGAGTTGAATTTAAACTCAATAACATCATCTCCTTTTTCTTTAGAGAAGTGGGAAACAAACTTCTGATTCCCCAAACCCTCCAACCAAAGAGTTCCATCCTCACCATCAACATCAGCGTGAATATTAAATTTATTCATACCAGAATGAACCGGACCGAGGTTAACCCACTCCGAGCCGCTAGCCAATCTTATTTTGGCATTATAAGTTATTGATTTATTTTGGACATCGCTATCTATATTTATGTAGACAGGCTTTGCCATGGCTGCTGCAGAAAACACAAGTGGCAACATGATAAATTTAATTTTCATTCTTCATCCTTTGCTTTAAAACTGTTCAGGTTTGGTTTGACTCTACTGGCTTTCTTTACCCCTCCTTTGGGCGCTAAAGATTAATCTATGTTTTTAATTTTAAAGATAAGCTTTGTTATTTAAAACATTTGATTGACTTGCAAAAAGCTTTAGCGTCGCAAATTTTACAGTACGGTGAAATTTTGCAGTCCAGCACGGGAATGGCTTTGTTTTTAATTGTCACCAAACACCTTGAATAATGAGCGGCATTTGATATGACCATTTCAAAAAATAGACATCATCAATTTATCTTTGGTTCCGCATTTTTTACCTTCTGGACCAAGTTTTTATTTCAATATAAAAATGTACGAAACATACTCAACCTCTTGGCCATAGAGCATGTGTTGAATGAAGAGCCATCACCCAGAGCAGATTATTTGGCGCTGAAGCAAGCGGAATTGGGCACCTCAGCCGCAGTGAACAACCTTCAGGACGAAGGTAGACAATCCCCTAAAACCCAGTACCCCGCTCTCCTCCGCATTAGTCCAAGCAAAAACAATCCACCCCGTCACCCGCTTGACGCCCCCCCCGCCTCAGTACCCTTGGCTTCGCGCAGCGCCCAATCACGCCGCGCCGCCGGCTTCGGTTCATCCGCCGGCCGCTGTAGATAAAAGCGCTTGATATCCGCCGCCCGCTCCAACACCTCCTGCCGATACCGCTCGGTCTTATCCTTCCACAACGCGCGGTCGTCCCCCGCGAAATGCGCCTGCACCGCCTCCTCCGGCGAATAGCCCTTGGCCAGCCGCTCGGCGAACTGCTTGGCGGCGGCGTCCACCGCCTGCGCCGGATCGAAAGGATTAATGCCCAAGCCCGCCGCCGTACCGTCCAGATACTGCATCATCCCCTTCGCCGCCCCCCACTGGGTCGGCGGGCCTTCCGCCGGCGGATTGAAACCGGACTCCAGCGCCCCCAGCGCCATCAGCAGGTTCAGCGGGACTTTATGTTTGCGCGACGCGGCTTCGAATAGGGGGCGGTAAGCGTCGGGCGCGATATTCGACACGGCGCGGCGCGCCTTCGGCTGGCGGGCCGGCGCTTGGGCTGGGGGAGAAGAAGGGAGCGCCGTCTCGGCAGGCGGCACGACAGCCGGCAAGGAATTCAGCGCATCCGAATAAATGCGCCCGGTCGGGTCTGCGGCATCGCGCAGGAAGGGGTTCGGCATGACATCGCCTCAGGAGCCACATCACCTCCTGCGATGTCGTTTGCTAGATAGCATTCAGCTTCAATTGTACGTGCATTTCGACGATAGAACTGCCTCGCTACCTGTTAGGCACTTCCACTCCACTTTAATTCCTAACGAATACATTTCGTTTACAGAATTACATCACAACAACCAATCCAATTGTGATTCCGTATCATCCTGCACTAATTGACAGGGCCATACCGCTAAAACAAGGCTAGCGTTAAGGTCGGCCGTGACTTATTTCGCCGAATTTCCTCGCACGCCCAACTTGCACTTTTGGAGAAATTAAAATGGCTCAAGATTACACCATCTATATTTCGAACCAGTCTTTGAACAATCATAGGTTTTGGCTTTTTCTAAAGCCACCCGTCGTTCTGGAAACTGACCCTAACGTATTTGCCAATTCAAGCGCCTATCTTGATATTGACAGCAAAGCGCCCAGTTTAAATAGCTTTGCCATCCCGCTACAGTACCGCGTGGGAGCAGGCGCCAGTAATAAAGCGGTAGGCCTTGGCGTAAAAATATCCTCCAGTAGCTCTCGAGATGCAGAGCTAGGCCAATCCTACAAAGCAAGCTACCAAGCGCCAAGAAAAGGACCCACTCTAGAAAGTGCAGGTGAAGCCACCTCAGGAAATATTATTCAGTTAGTCAGCAATGAGTTCAATCAAGAGCTATACGAGGAAGAAGGTTGGTATGCCAATATGAGCTACGGCATCCAAAGCGCGGATGGATTTATTGGAATGACGTGGTCTCCAGTTCCAGGAAACACACGTTCCATCGCCCCAGAGTTTTCCTTCTTTATCAGCACAGGATCATTTGACCAAAACTCCTTGGCCAGGTGGACAGATGTATCCACACACGCAGCAACTATAAAACTTGAGTACTTCAAGCAATATAGTTGCACCGTTATACTGACCAGCAGCGGCTCTTGGGACATAAAACCTGGCCGCCCAACCGAAGTCATTTCTGCCGAAGCATTTCGTACTCTTGTCTCGAGCCATCAATCTTTGTGCAAGTCCCATGAGAACTTAGTCGCCCTGGCTAACTCTATTGCACCACAAATAGAAGACAAGAAACCCCACGCTCAGTTGGACACTGTAACGGATGTAGAGTGGGCAGACTCCAACACAGACTCAAAAAGCAATCTCTTTGTATTACTAAAAGGAAAGCTCAGCGTCAAATATGCTTTAGGCGCTGGACTCACTTTCTTTATTTTAAGCGGCATACGCTTTCAGTTAAAAACACAGTCTACCAGCGGTCAAACCCAATTTGACTTTGAGTACAATGGGTCACAGTCCACAAGTGAAATTAAGGAACTACTAAAAGTAGGGTCTGAAATTGAGCTTCACTAAGAACAGTTTTCCAAAAACATAACACTCAACAACCTGGCGGCTCAACGCTTTCATGCGTGGGCCGCCAGCCAATCATGGAACCCTCCGGTTTAACCGAGTTATGCCCGCAGGAAAACAAATGGGAAGCCCATAAATGGACTTCCCCTCCTCACAATCACGCCAACCGCTTCAACATCACCGGGAAATCACACTTTCTTGAAAGTCCCCGTGCCGCCGAACGCGCCCACCTGAATATTGAGGCCAATCCCAACCAAAACACCGACAGCGCGGCCATCTTTCCAGAAGGCCAGCTCGGTATGCACTGGATTGGTCTGGAAAGCGAAGCTCACCTCGCCCAGCAACTCCTCCGGCGAAGCCATGCTGCCGGCCAACCAGATCACACCGCCGCCAAGCCCCAAACCCCACACATCAGCGCGGAAATCAAGCTTGACGCCATTGTCGAAATTCAGGGTTGGATTCGAAAAAATCCATGAATGGATGAAAGCTGATGCCAAGGCAAATTGGCCGGAGGCATTAAGGAAAGAGTTGAGCTCCTTGATGTCGCCCGGCGTCTTGCCAGTCGACTGATGGGCCAAAGCGGTCAGCTTTTGTTTTTCCGCCAGCAATTTTTGGGCAAGTTCTTGGGCTTGGCTAATCTGCTCTTGGGTAGGCGTAGACATGACTTCTCCTAGTGGAAAGGGGCGACAGCATGAAAAAGGCAGCTTCATGTTCTCTCATTAGAACTGCAACCTCATGCTAGGCAAGCCATTTGTCATACTCAAGACGCAACCATCCCTTGCGGTTTGTACTTACGTTTGGGACCGAGCGGCATGATGACCTGCTGGTAGCGAGCAAACCCCATACATACCGCCACCCATTACCGGTGAAGCCTGGAAACAAATTGCCGCCCGTTCCACCCTGCCGGTCCTAGTAATGCCCTCCTGAGCTGCCTCGCCAAAACAAATTGAGGCGGCAAGTTGCCTTGCCGCCTCGTCACTAGGCTCAACCTATCACTCTATTCAAGCCAGTCATACCTCGCCAAGCGTGACACAGCGAGTACCGCTTCAAGATGCTCGTGTTTCGCGTGTACATGCTGCTTCCTCAGTCATTTTCTCCTTGTCTCGCTCTAGCGCCCATGACCTTGAACAGGCTCTAACGCTTCAGGCAGTAGAGCGTGTTGCTCGGAGGAGCGTAGTTATTGACAGCAATGAAAGAGCCGGGAGCGGAGTTGATCGCGTAGAGAGAAACATCCGACTTGGCCCCGGAGCCTTTGTCGTTCCAGATGAGATCGCCGGCAGCCGTTGCGATCACCAGATCCCTTCTTACACAGCGATAGTTGCCAACATTGGGCTTGTTGTAGCCCGTTTGGCAAACAGCGCCAATGGCGACATAGCCATCCGGGGCGCTCGGCATCCAGATTGAGCCATCCATATCCGCGCCGCTCCCCTGATCAGTCCAGATCAAGGTGTAGTCTAGCGGAGAGGCCAACAGCGGCGACGACGAGTCGTCTTTTTCAACTTGCACCACTTGAATCGCTTCAGTGGGCTTGTTGTAGTTGTTCTGCGCGTGGTCGCCAATCAAAAACTGGCTGGGGCTGGGCGGGTTCGCCCGCCAGATGCTGACATCCCTGTCCGCTCCGGAACCTTTATCGGTATACAGCGGGGTCTGAAGGTAGCTGGAGATCATGGTGATGATCAGCTTGGCGGAACCCACTTCCAGAATCTGTTTTTCAAGTATTGGGGAGTTCATCAAATACTCCTTGGAAAGTGTAACAGCACAGAAAGTTAAGCCGGATGGCCCCTTCGGTATGGACCAAACGCATATATTTTTCTTGGCACTCATGCTTATTGCATTTTTACAAACAACGCCAATTGCCCGGTATGCCCAGGATTTAACTGAATGGAAAAACTCGCGTAAAGGTTTGTCCTCACCGGATTTCCCCTAAGTAATTGGCCTCATTGAAACAAGCTGCATTAGAACTACTTTTGTTAATACCAACTGGACGGTCCCGAGCGCAGTAGACAAATCCCTCCTGACACCAAGACCCGTTCATAGGCTCCGAGGCTAACGCCGCCCAAATGACTTAGGTCGTGGATCGCGTTTCGCCGCCACTCAAACATGCAAATGCATTAACAGCCGTAAACACATATGCAGCAGCCTGCAAATAGCACCAAATCACTTTACATATGGATGGGAGCAAATCATGCAAACCATGATGAACGATGCGTGGCGGGAAGCATTCGAGGACGATTCGGATAAACGTTACTTTAGGGATGCAGGAGGCCCTCCAACGGATAAGTCTGCGGCGGCCAGCCTCGTAGCACCAGTGGACCATGGCCGGTACGAGAATGCACCACCCCAGACTGCATGGCTGCCCGACGGCCGCCGCATGCGCCTGACACAGCCATTCGGCTATGTGGATAAGGATAATCTGCCATGGCCCGTCCCCGTTGGCGCCATCGTAGACGGAGCTTCGATCCCTCAGGTTCTCTGGTCTCTGATAGGCGGCCCTCTTGAGGGGCTATACCGCCAAGCCTCCATCATCCATGACTACTACTGTGACGTACGGACACGCCCTTGGCAGGCAGTACACAGGGTATTCTACGAAGCCATGCTCTGTAGTGGTGTCTCTGAACCGAAAGCGAAAATCATGTATTACGCGGTATATCGCTTCGGCCCCCGTTGGGAACAGGAATCGACGGCAGCCACTGATGGTCTCACAGCGGTCGCACCAATTACCGCTTTCAAAGTGCTGCCTGTCCCGTCTTTCCATGCAACTAGTTTCGAAAAAGCTGCCAGGCAAATTTTTACTGAAAACCCAAGTATCAAATCCATTGAAGAGCTTGCCAATCTCCAATAAGCCACGGCAGTAAGCGATGGTTTAAAAGGAAACTCGCGGCTCACTGTAGAAGTTCTGATTTGATCTAATGGGATGGACGCCCCCACCTGGCGGCATCGATGTGCCAGAGTGGTAGTGTCAAACCACTACTCACAGAAGGGGCATTCACCATGAAGATTACGACTATCGGCATTGACTTGGCAAAGAACGTTTTCCAACTTCACGGCGTAGATGGACACGGCAAAACAGCTCTGAAGAAACAGTTGCGTCGCGAGCAGATG
>NZ_MUKU01000080.1 GCF_002081825.1 Chromobacterium haemolyticum
GAGAACGCGCGGATCCGGGTGGCTTTGGACTCCAGTTCGGCCAATGTGATGCTGGTGGACGAGCGCCGGCAGATCAGCTTCGTCAACCGCGCTTTGCAAGCGCGGCTGCCGCAGTTGGCGAACCGGCAAGCGGGCCTGCCGCTGGACAATGTGTTGGATAAAACGCGGGCGGACACGCTATGCGGCGGCGCGGCGCAGCAATTGACGTTGCAGCTGGATGGCAAGGACTGGGTCTTGCAATCGAATGCGGTGAACGATGAGCGCGGTACGCGGCTGGGAGTGGTGATCGAGTGGGTGGATCGCACGGCGGAACTGCAGATGGAGCATGACATAGAACAGATGATTCATGCGATTACGCAGGGGGACTTCGCGCAGCGCGTGGCGGAGCAGGGCAAGACCGGTTTTCATCTGATGCTGGCGGAGCAACTAAACAGCGTGACGCGTACGGTGGCCGGGGTGATTGGCGAAGTGGCCGGTTTGTTTGGCAAGCTGGCCGACGGGGATTTGCGGATGCGGATGCAGGGGCAACACCAGGGCTTGTTCGCGGAATTGCGGGAGAACTGCAATGACAGCTTGAGCAAGCTGGAGCAGATGGTGGGCCAGATGCGGGAAGCGGCGACAACGATCAATGGCGCGGCGAAGGAAATTGCGGCGGGGAATGCAAACCTGTCCACGCGGACCGAACAGCAGGCGGCCAGCCTGGAAGAAACCGCGGCGAGCATGGAAGAGCTGACCAGCACGGTGAAACACAATGCTGACAATGCGCGTCAGGCGGATCAGCTGGCGCGGCAAGCGTCGCAGACGGCGGGCGAAGGCGGTGCGGTGGTGGGCCGGGTAGTGGAGACGATGGGTCGTATTACGCAGAGCGCGAAGAAGGTGGCGGACATCACCACGGTGATAGATGGCATCGCGTTCCAGACCAATATTCTGGCGCTGAACGCGGCGGTGGAAGCGGCGCGGGCGGGAGAGCAAGGCCGGGGCTTTGCGGTGGTGGCGAGCGAGGTGAGGAATTTGGCACAGCGTTCGGCGGAAGCGGCGAAAGAGATTGGCGCGCTGATAGGCGAATCGGTGGTGGAAATTGAGTCGGGAGCGGCCTTGGTGCAAGGCGCGGGCGGGACGATGACGGCGCTGGTGCAGGGGGTGTCGCAAGTGGCGGAGATTGTGCAGGAGATAGCGCAGGCCTGCGTGGAGCAGAGCAGCGGGATTCAGCAAGTGAGCCAGGCGGTGACGCATATGGATGAGAACACACAGCAGAATGCGGCGATGGTGGAGCAGGCGGCGGCGGCGGCGGTGAGCTTGCAGGATCAAGCGGAGCGGCTGTCTGCGGCGGCGGGCCGGTTCAGCGTGTCGGCGGCAGGTGCGGCGATGGCGTTGGGGATGCCGGCGGCGGGGAGTCCGCGCCTCAGTTCACAGCCGGCGGTGGC
>NZ_MUKU01000081.1 GCF_002081825.1 Chromobacterium haemolyticum
AGAAGGGGCATTCACCATGAAGATTACGACTATCGGCATTGACTTGGCAAAGAACGTTTTCCAACTTCACGGCGTAGATGGACACGGCAAAACAGCTCTGAAGAAACAGTTGCGTCGCGAGCAGATGGCAACCTTCTTCGCCAATCTACCGCCCTGTCTGATTGGCATGGAGGCCTGTGGTGGTGCCCACTATTGGGCACGCTTGTTGCAAGAACTTGGCCACACCATTCGTCTGATGGCGCCGCAGTTTGTCAAACCCTATGTCAAGACCAACAAGAACGATGCCGCCGACGCTGCGGCGATCTGCGAAGCGGTGACCCGGCCGGACATGCGCTTTGTGCCGGTCAAGACCGTCGAGCAGCAAGCGATTCTATCGGTACATCGCGCTCGCGCCGGTTTTGTGAAGGCGCGAACCGCGACCGCCAACGAAATTCGCGGCCTATTGGCCGAGTTCGGGATCGTCATTCCACAAGGTATTCACACTATCTGCCGACGTATTCCTGAGATTTTGGAGAACGGCGAGAGTGAGCTGACTCACACTTTCAAACAGTTGTTGAGGACACTCTTGAACCACCTGAAAGAGCTGGACCTGCAGGTGGAGGCGCTGGAGCAAGATATTCAGTGCTGGCACCGCAACTCAGCAGCTAGCATCCGGCTTGCCAAGATCCCGGGTGTAGGGCCACTTACCGCGAGTGCTGTTGTGGCCACGGTGGGGGATGCCAAAAATTTCAGTAACGGCCGGCAATTTGCAGCCTGGCTCGGTTTGGTACCTCGACAACACTCCAGCGGCGGCAAGTCGACCTTGCTCGGGATCAGTAAACGTGGAGACAGTTACTTGCGTACTCTGATGGTTCATGGCGCTCGTGCGGTGCTGCGCTTTGCAACGGGCAAGACTGATCGCACCTCAACGTGGCTGAACGGGGTGATGGTGCGGCGGCATACGAATGTGGCGGCGGTAGCACTGGCCAACAAGAATGCCCGTATCATTTGGGCCTTGTTGGCACATGGGTGTGAGTTCCGGTCCGACGCCCCCCCCCCAGCAATTACCGGGGCGTAGTTGGACCAGTTAATTTTGATAACGCGGATTAACGAAGACTTCAAGCGGTTGCGCAGGCAATCTTGACGTGATGGCAAGACAGGTAAGACCGTGACCGACATATCCCGAGACTGTCAAAGTGCGTAAAGCACGGTGATCTGATAGCGGAGCCGGTCAGCATATTCCATTAGGGGCAGAGGCGACGGCCTCGTCAAAAGCCCGGATGTATGGCTGCAATCCCAACCTTGTTCTTGGCTTAAACAAAAAGATGGCTTGGCAAAAGGGGGCGTCCATGTATGACA
>NZ_MUKU01000083.1 GCF_002081825.1 Chromobacterium haemolyticum
TGCAGGATCAAGCGGAGCGGCTGTCTGCGGCGGCGGGCCGGTTCAGCGTGTCGGCGGCAGGTGCGGCGATGGCGTTGGGGATGCCGGCGGCGGGGAGTCCGCGCCTCAGTTCACAGCCGGCGGTGGCTGAGCTGGCAGGGGAGTGGGAAACGTTTTAAGCGAAGTGTAGCGGTGCTGAGCACAATGAAGGGTTATTCCCCATTTTTACAGTGCTTATTATTGAGCCCCTAATGTAGCTGTTGGTTAAAGATAATAAAAAGGGCGGAGTGGTCCTAGATGAATAGCAAAGAGAGTATATGACCTTTAAGCAAAAGATTGTGACGACAATAGTTGTCGTACTGTTGGGGTTGTTAATGTTGGTTTCTCTGGTCATATATGATCAAAGGCAAGTGCAGAGTGATTTACATTATACGCAAGATATTTTAATGGCAGATGTCGCCAAGATAACGACGATGTCCGATGCCGCAAATGGAGCAGCTTTATCTTTACGAGAAGGTATGCTGCTGATGGCGGAAGAGCAGTTTGTGTCGCAAGAATTTGTCAATGTGGGGCAGCAGAAATTTGTTAATGATGCTGCCCTGGTCGGGGCATTTGGTAAGGTGGAAACGCTATTAAAACAACTAGAGGCTGACTTAAGTAAATTACGTGTGCATCGACATAAGATGAGCGAGCAAGAAATCAATAGACTAACAGTCCTTCGTGAAAACATTTTGCGAGAAGGGCGTGCAACCATTGCTGGGGTATATCAATTAAATAAACTGGCGGCAAACGGCAAAGGTGACTTTAAGGCGGTTTACATAGGGTGGCAAAATGCAAGCCTAGCGGTGTTGGTAAGTGAATTGAAAGAGATGGAAAAGCTGTACGAAAAGGCCGCTAATAGGAATCTTGCTGAACTAGAGGAAAATTTAGACCACACAATATTTAAATTTATCATTTTGGGACTATTGGTTTTTGCGTTGGTGAGTGGTGTTTTGCTCTGGCAGCTGCGTTTTGTGTCGCGCACGATAGGCGGGCAGATGGAGCGCTTGTTCCGGCATATGGACCACATCGCGAAGGATGACTTCTCCCAGCCGATTCGCTACCGGCCCGGCATGGAGCAGAGCCTGATTGCGCTGTTGGCGAAGTTGCAGGAACGCCTGAAGGCGGCCAAGGCGATGGTGCTAGAGAACGCGCGGATCCGGGTGGCTTTGGACTCCAGTTCGGCCAATGTGATGCTGGTGGACGAGCGCCGGCAGATCAGCTTCGTCAACCGCGCTTTGCAAGCGCGGCTGCCGCAGTTGGCGAACCGGC
>NZ_MUKU01000084.1 GCF_002081825.1 Chromobacterium haemolyticum
CGGTGATGCCTCAACGTTGGGTGGTGGAGCGCTCATTTGCTTGGCTTGAGAAATGCCGACGGTTATGGAAGAACTGCGAGCGGAAACTCAATACCAGCTTGCAGTTCATCCATTTAGCCTTCCTCGTGCTGTTGCTCAAAAGATCGTGAACAGGCTCTTAGAGTCTGTTCACGATCTTTTTGTCCTGAGATAATTGCCGAATGCGAAGAAGCCATTATCCAAGCGACGTAAGTCGTGAACAGTTCGAACAGATCAGACCGCTATTGGAAAGCCTGCGCAAGAAAACCAAGCCAAGGACAGTGGACCTGTTCGAGGTCTGGTGTGCTGTGCTCTATTTGCTCAAGAGTGGCTGCCAATGGCGAATGTTGCTCAGTGAGTTTCCCAAGTGGCGAACGGTGCATGCCTACTTTAGTCGCTGGAGCGAGCCCGACCAGGATGGTGTCAGCATCTTGGAGCGGGCCCTCAAAAAATCTGGTTGGAGAGGCCCGTATCAGACTGGGGCGCAAATCCTCGAGCAGCTTTTTGATCGTGGATGCATAAAGCGTGAAGAACACTGATACCGCGCAGCTAAAGAGCTACGACGCAGGCAAGAAGGTTCAGGGATCAAGCGTCATCTTGCTGTTGACACGCAAGGGCTGCCGCATGCCATTGCGGTGACGACGGCGGATGTGACGGATCGGAAAGGTGCGCTGATGGCTGCTCTAGGAGGTCGGGCCTCTGATTTACGAAGCGTGAAGAGCATCTTGGCTGATGGGGGCTACATGGGAAAGCCATTCGCCCAAGGAGTGGAAAGTTTTCTGGGGGCCCAGGTCCATATAGCCAAGCGCAGTGAACTGCACCAATTTGCGGTGATGCCTCAACGTTGGGTGGTAGAACGTTCATTTGCTTGGCTTGAGAAATGCAGACGGTTATGGAAGAAAGGCGAGCGGAAATTCAATACCAGCTTGCAGTTCATCCATTTAGCCTTCCTCGTGTTGTTGCTCAAAAGATCGTGAGCAGGCTCTAAGCGGCCTACCCGGCAGTGAACCAGATCCGTATTCCGGCGTGCACAAAGACGCTTTCTAAGCTGCCTATCCGGCAGTGAACCCGGCGAAGCCGGTCATTTTGCCCGGCTGGAGTTTCTAAGCTGCGTATCCGGCAGTGAACTAGAGTCTACTCCGCCTGATCTGCTCCCCTTAGGCCTTACCAATCAAAAGTAGAGAGAAGTCCGTCACTGAAGGAGAATGACGGACATGAAGAAGAGCAGATTCACCGAAGAACAGATCATTGGCTTTCTCAAGCAGGCCGAA
>NZ_MUKU01000085.1 GCF_002081825.1 Chromobacterium haemolyticum
TGATCTTCCCCCTCCAGCCATACCAGCGATAAGGAGAGAAGTCCTAGGTTTGCATGGTAGTGGTACTGCTTGATAGTTCGGTGGTCCGCTGCTGGCGATAGCGTGCCGCAAACACTGCTGGTGGTATGCGGCCAATCGAACCGTGGGGGCGCACCTGGTTGTAGTCGTCCCGCCAAGCCGCAATGATCTGCCGCGCTTCTGCCAACGAATCGAAGACATGTTCATTCAGGCACTCATCGCGGAATCTGGCGTTGAAACTTTCAACGTAACCATTCTGCATCGGTCGACCCGGCTGAATCAGAATGTGCCGGATACCATGCGTTCGCGCCCACCCCATAAACACACGACTGGTGAACTCTGGCCCATTATCCGTCCTGACTGCCAACGGATAGCCGCGAAATTGCGCCACCTGATCCAGCATGCGCGTGACGTATTGGCCAGACATCGAGAAATCTACCGCAACCTGCACCGCCTCGTGGCTGAAGTCATCGGCTACCGTCAGGCATTTCAAGCGTCGGCCACAGACTAACTGGTCGCTGACAAAATCCATGCTCCACACCTCGTTCAACTGCGTGGCCGCCTGCAGTGGCGTACGCACGCCAGTGAGCTTGCGCCGGCGGTTGCGTCGCCTGACGGCCAGGCCTTGCTCGCGGTACAAGCGGTAAACCCGTTTGTGATTGATGCCAGGGAATTCGTGACGCAGCAGATCATGTACCCGCCGGTAGCCAAAACGGCGGCGTGTCTGCGCGATCTCGACGATGCGAGCCGTCAGCTGACACGTCAGCGCATCCGCCTGTGGCGGATGTCGCCAGGCATCTCGGGAGAGCCCCACAAGCCGGCAGGCGCGGCGCTCTGAGAGCGCTAATCCACTGCTCAACATCACGCTAATGGCCTGCCGCTTGGCCTGCGGGGCTAACGCTTTACCCCGAAGGCGACCTTGAGGGCTTCGATGTCGAGATGGGCCTCGGCCAGCAACTTCTTGAGACGGGCGTTCTCGGCCTCCAGATCTCGGGCGCGCTGAAGCTCGGCGACATTCATGCCGCCGTATTTACTGCGCCACTTATAGAAGGTGGCCTCGGAGAAACCGCCCTGCCGGCAGACCTCTTTGATGGCCATGCCCAGTTCGGCCTGCTTGAGAAAGCCAATGATCTGTTCTTCGGTGAATCTGCTCTTCTTCATGTCCGTCATTCTCCTTCAGTGACGGACTTCTCTCTACTTTTGATTGGTAAGGCCTAAGGGGAGCAGATCA
>NZ_MUKU01000086.1 GCF_002081825.1 Chromobacterium haemolyticum
GGGGACTTCCAGAAACCTCCCGTTCTGGCATGATCTGACCTGCCCCCTGACCGAGACACACCCATGAAGAGCCTGTTCGCCGCCGAAGAACGTGAAAGCAAACTGTCCAAGCTAGGAGACCCGCTGACATCGCTGAATCAGCATGTCGACTTTGCCGGGCTGGCTGCCAGCGTCGACCGGGCATTGCCGAGGCCACACCGCTACTTTGGCGGCAGACCGCCATATCCCACTGAACTGATGATCCGGCTCCTAGTGATCCAGCAGTTGTTCAACCTGTCCGATGCCCAGCTTGAATTCCAGGTGCTCGACCGAACCAGCTTCCAGCGTTTCCTGGGTATCCGCGACAGCGGAAAGGTGCCAGATCGAAATACGGTGTGGGCCTTCCGCGAGCGGCTTGCGCAGGCGGGGTTAGGTGCAAGCCTGTTTGACGAGGTGAACCGCCAGTTGCATGCCGAAGGCTATCTGGCACGCTGCGGCCAGATCATTGATGCCACCTTGGTGCCAGTGCCGACCCAGCGCAACGGGCGGACCGAGAACGCCCAGATCAAGCAGGGGGAAACGCCGGAAGAATGGTCGGCCAAAAAGCTCGCGCACAAGGATGTCGACGCTCGCTGGACCGAGAAACATGGCAAGCAGACCTTCGGCTACAAGCTATCGGTATCGACCGACTGCCGCTACAAACTGATCCGTACCGCGCACGTCAGCCCGGCCAACGAAGGCGACCAGACCCACCTGTTGAAGGTGCTCGATTGGAACAATACCAGCCGCGCCATGTATGCCGATCGTGGCTACACGGCGCTGGATATTCTCAAGGTGTGTGGTTGGCGGCAACACATCCAGCGCCGCGCCAAGCCGAAACAGGCCCTCTCCGAAACGCAGGTCGGTCGTAACCGGCGTATTGCCAAGATCCGTGCACGCGGAGAGCACCCGTTCGCCGGTCTACGCGCCTTGGGTGGCAAATTCCTGCGCTGCGTAGGCTTGCCGCGCGCGACCTTGCAACTGCACCTCAAGGTGCTGACCTATAACCTGAAGCGGATGTGCTGGCTGAAAAGCAAAGGGGTGGGGGTATTTTGACGCCCGAGGTGCGTCCGGAGTCTGCGAAATACGGGCTCCGGGCGCAAAAACAGCAGCTTCAGCGACGCTGGCTGCGTCAAGTTGCTGAAAATTTTATCTGTGTGAGGGCATGCTTGGTTTTTGATTGCCTGAAGCAGGTTTCTGGAAGTCCCC
>NZ_MUKU01000087.1 GCF_002081825.1 Chromobacterium haemolyticum
TCTGCTCCATGCCGGGCCGGTAGCGAATCGGCTGGGAGAAGTCATCCTTTGCGATGTGGTCCATATGCCGGAACAAGCGCTCCATCCGCCCGCCTATCGTGCGCGACACAAAACGCAGCTGCCAGAGCAAAACACCACTCACCAACGCAAAAACCAATAAGCCCAAAGTGATGGATAGCCATGTTGTTCGATTTGCGTCACGCGTTAATACATCAACATTATTTTTTATCGCCTGTTGAGATAAAGCGTGCATTTCACCCAATGATTTCCTTATCCATGCCCACTCTATACGCTGCCATGCCGCATGGGCATCCCGAATATCCCCCTTTCCATTTGCAGCCACTTGAATCAATCTGCGCGCCGTAGCTATTTTTTCCGCACTCAGCTTATTCAAGTTTTCATGCAAGACTTTCAATCGATCCGCATCTTGCCCGCTCAAATTACCTTGATATACCCTTATTTCCTTCAAGCCAGCTTCCACTTGATTAATAGCCACCTCCGCATTAGCAAGCATTTTTGCTGGCGAAGACCGATCAATTAACTTTTTACCATGCTCATCGACTAGCTCAAGTTTCAATAACTGCTCTTCCGTCATCCACAGCATGGCTTCACGCCAAGCAGTCGATGCGTTCATTGATGCATCGGTTATCTTGGTTATTTTCGCCGCGTCCTCCAATAAAGTGCTTTGCATGAACTCCAGTTCGAGCTCCACCTTATTTTGGGCATATACAACTATAGAAACCAGCAAAGCCAAACTAAGCATAATGACGATTACCGCCGCCACAATCTTGTGCTTAAAGGTCATAAATCTTCTTCCAGCTAAAACCATGGGGAATTTAATCCCGTCGGTTTCTTCGCTTAACTAAATATCAAACACATCCATCACTAAGAGCTGCTAACAAAACCACGCAGAGAAGCTGAGCCAAGGCGCACCGACGCAGGCAGTACGAGTAGTACGACAAGGAGGTGCAACGCAGGATCAGGGGTTTTGTTAGCGGGTCTAAACCCATCAGTCAACAGCACAACTAGGTAGTAACGGTCTCTTTCCACTTAAAACGTTTCCCATTCTCCTTCCGCCTCGGCCACCGCCGGCTGTGAACTGAGGCGCGGACTCCCCGCCGCCGGCATCCCCAACGCCATCGCCGCACCTGCCGCCGACACGCTGAACCGGCCCGCCGCCGCAGACAGCCGCTCCGCTTGATCCTGCA
>NZ_MUKU01000088.1 GCF_002081825.1 Chromobacterium haemolyticum
TGTAGAAGTTCCGATTTGATCTGACAGTCAGGCCTTGCCGATAGGTGGGGTTACCCGTTTTGATAGAGGTGCGAATCTTCATCAAGACAGCGCGCAAGCGCAGGAGTAACCCCATGACAAGTCTCAACCAGAACATCATCAAACACAAGATCGGCCTGTTGAACCTGGCCGCTGAGCTAGGCAACGTCTCCAAGGCCTGCAAGGTGATGGGCCTGTCCCGAGATACCTTTTACCGCTACCAGAACGCAGTGGCTGATGGCGGCGTCGAGGCGTTGTTCGATGCCAATCGTCGCAAACCCAATCCCAAGAATCGCGTAGACGACGCCATAGAGGCGACCGTAGTTGCCTATGCAACGGAACAGCCTGCGCACGGGCAAGTGCGAGTCAGCAACGAACTGCGCCAGCGCGGCGTGTTCGTTTCCCCTTCCGGTGTGCGCTCAGTCTGGCTGCGACATGACCTGGCATCGTTCAAACAGCGGCTACGCGCTCTGGAACATCTGGTAGCTGAACAAGCCATCGTGCTCACCGATGCGCAGATCGCGGCACTGGAGCGCAAACAAGAAGATGATGTCGCGCATGGCGAGATTGAAACAGCGCATCCGGGCTATCTAGGCTCGCAGGACACCTTCTATGTGGGCACGATCAAAGGTGTCGGGCGGATTTACCAGCAAACCTTTGTCGATACCTACAGCAAGGTGGCGTTTGCCAAGCTCTACACCACCAAAACGCCGATCACCGCGGCGGATCTGCTCAATGATAGGGTGTTGCCGTTCTTTGCCGAGCATGGAATGGGGGTATTGCGTATGCTGACAGATCGCGGAACCGAGTATTGCGGCAAGCCGGAAACCCATGATTACCAGCTGTATTTGGCGGTGAATGATATCGAGCACACCAAGACCCGTGCGCGGCATCCGCAGACAAACGGGATCTGCGAGCGCTTCCACAAAACGATCTTGCAGGAGTTTTACCAGGTGGCATTCCGCAAGAAGCTCTATCTGGAACTTGACGAGCTACAGGCCGATCTGGATGCTTGGTTGGTCTGCTACAATCAGGAACGCACCCACCAAGGCAAGATGTGCTGCGGCCGCACGCCCGTACAAACCTTTATTGATGGCAAACGGGAATGGAGGGAGAAGGTAGACAACTTGAATTGATCTGACAG
>NZ_MUKU01000089.1 GCF_002081825.1 Chromobacterium haemolyticum
TACCGGCAAAGCCTCCATTCGGCGCCGCAAACTTCCTGCTGAGCATGCCGTCTGGTTGGTCATTGGCTTGGCCCTCTTTCGCAACTTGCCGCTATGGCAGGTCGTGCAGCAATTGGCTCTGAGCCTCGATCAACACACCTTGCCCGCCCCCAGTGCCAGCGTGCAGGCGCGTCAGCGGCTTGGCGATGAGCCGATGGCGCAACTGTTCCGGATGCTTACGCAAGCCTGGGGCCGAGCCCCCGCCAATGACGCCCTGCGCGTACTGGCCGTTGATGGCGTTGTCTGGTGTGCTCCGGACACTCTGGAGAATCAGCTGCAGCTTGGTCGTTGCGCCACACAGCATGGTGCACTCCCATGGGCACAGATTCGTGCGGTCTGTCTGATGGATACCCTCAGTCATGAGCTACTGGATGCCCAAATGGGCGGCATGGATCGTGGAGAACTGACACTCGCGGCAGGCCTGCAAGGGCAGGATCATTCGATCACCTTGTTTGATCGGGCTTACTTCTCGGCCGCCTTCCTGCTGCAGTGGCAGGAACAGGGCGTTTCGCGGCACTGGCTGATACGAGCCAAGGAAAAGTTGCGTTACGAGAGCGTGAAGCAACTCGCTGCTGGAGACGCGATCATCCGCATGCCGGTCTCGCAGCAGGCACGGAAGCAGCACCCCGCGCTTCCCCGTTACTGGCACGCCCGGCTGATTGAGGTGGAAATTGCCGGACGAAAGCGGCGCTATCTGACCTCGGTGCTTGATCATCAGGCCTACCCTGCGGTGCAGCTGGCTCAGCTGTACACCGAACGCTGGGAAATTGAGCTGGGGTTTCGAGATATCAAACAATCCCTGCAGGATGCCGAGCCGGTGTTGCGCAGCAAGCAGCCGGAGTTGGTGCGGCAAGAGTTATGGGGGGTACTCATTGCCTATACCTTGCTACGGCGGTGGATGCGAGAGATGGCAGCGCATGCGCAGGTGGAGCCGCGCCGGATCAGTTTCCACACAGCTAGCTACGCGATATTGAATGTGTTGTGCTTTGCCAGTCTGGCATCAGCAGGTACGTTACCCGCCCAATTGGCGCGCTTACTGGAGCAGTCGAGGCTGTTTGTGCTGCCACCACGCAGACCAGGCCGACATTGCCCGCGA
>NZ_MUKU01000009.1 GCF_002081825.1 Chromobacterium haemolyticum
GTTTTCTTGCGTACGCTTTCCAATAGCGGTCTGATCTGTTCGAACTGTTCACGACTTACGTCGCTTGGATAATGGCTTCTTCGCATGCGGCAATTATCTCAGGACGAAAAGATCGTGAACAGGCTCTAAGGCGTGACCCGCATATACGGCGTAGTGCTCAACGTCGCGCTAATGGAGCAACCGCCGGACAACTGGGCCGCGTCCAGACCGATCACGGTTTCGCTGCCGTTGTCGGCAACGCTGCCCACAATCTTGGTGGGCCCGCACAGGCCGCCGGCAATCGGCGATTTCACGTTCACCGCCACATTGTCCAAGGTCAGCTGGGTGACGGTGTCCACATGGCCGGTCCACGGCGAGGCGACCGAAGCGACAGGCTTGATCAGCTTGCACAGCGCCCCGCCGCTGAACGAGGCGCTGGTGATGGCCACATTGCCGTAACCATCCACGGTGCCGCTGAACACCGCCTTGCAATCCAGATCGATACCCAGCTTGCCCACCTTGGCCGGCCCCACCGCGGAAAACGGCATAGGCGCGCCGCCGGGGCCCGGCGGGGTGATGGTGACGGCGAAGGCGGAAGCGGCGGCCAGGCTGAGTGCGGCGGCGAGACAATGGGAAAAGCTCATGACGGCTCCTTGCTTGAGAAGGTTGTTCATGCCAAACGGCAAGAAGCCAATAAAATATTATGCCAATTAAATTAAACGTTTGATTTCAATCAAGCCTCCACCCCCCATCAGCCTGACCTATAGGCTGATACACAAGCGCCAGCTGTCGGCACCCGCTACCACGGGCAAGAACAAGACAAGGCGAAAACGACTGAGAAAGCGGAATGTACACGTGGTACATGAGCATTTCGAAGCGGTACTCTCCGTGTCACGTCTCACGACGCGCAGCAGATCGTAAACAGGGTCTCAGGGAATCATCACCGTGAACTGGCCGGGCGCGTTGATCTTGATCACCCCGCCCCAGTTGCACATCAGCATGCTGTTGCTGTCCAGCGCCGGCATATTGCCTATCAGCACCGTGGGCGCGCCCGGCGTCCACGGCGCGGCGGTGACCGGGATGCAGGGCATGGGCGTCAGCACGCCCATGGCGGCGGCGGTGGCGGCCGCCACCATGGGGTTGGCCGGGCTTTGGCACATGCCGAAGGGCATGACGTTGAGCATGGGCACGTTGTCCATGATGTTGGCGGCCGGCACGCCGCCGGCCATCACCCGGTTGGCGGGCAACACCACCAGACTGCTGGGGGCGACGCCGAAGCTGCATTGCAGCATCGCGCCCATGCACACTTGCGGACATCCCATGCGCGTTTCCTCACTCCGGCGGGCCAAGACATGACATCGTCACGCCAAAGCAAACCACAGTCAAGCGCCGCCGCGCCAGCCCTGGCCGCGCCGGGTCAAGACCCGCTCCAGCCCCAACAGCAAGAGCGACACCCCGGCCGAGCTCAGCGCGATCAGCGTGGCCATCGCCGCCGCCGCCGCGGTGTCGCCGGCGTCGTCCATGGTGACGATGGCCACCGCGGCCAGGCTGTTGTCCGGGCTGGCGATGAAGATCAGCGCCGACAACGTGGTCATCGCGGACACGAAGAGATAGCGCATCACGTCCAGCAGCGCCGGCAGGCACACCGGCAGCGTCACCCGCCGCAGCGTCACCCAGAACGGCACTTTGAGCGAGGCGGCCACCGCTTCGAACTCCCCGTCCAGCTGCTTGAGCGCGGTGCTCATGGTCAGGTGGCCGGTGGTGTAGAAGTGGGCGATGGTGCAGGCGGCCATCAGCGTCATGCCGCCGTAAAGCGCATGCAGCGGATTGTCCGGATGATTGAAGAAAAACACATAGCCCAGACCCAGCACCAGGCCGGGCACCGCCATCGGCAGCATGGCGAAGAAGCGCAGCAGCGCGCGGCCCAGCGGCGCGGCCGGCAGCTTCTCGCAGGCGTAAGCGCCGGCGAACACCAGCAGGCTGCCCGCGCCGGCGGTGAGGCAGGCCAGCTTCAGGCTGTTGAAATAGGCGCTCCAGCCGCCGCCGTCCACGCTGTCGAACTGATAATGCGCCAGCGTCAGGCTCAAGTCGTAAGGCCAGTATTTGATGAAGGAGGCGGCGACGCCGACGCCCAGCAAGGCCAGCAGCGGCAGCGAGATCGCCGCCAGCAACAGCCAGGCGGCCAGGTCGCGGCCCGGCGACGGCCCCGGCGAAAACGGCACCGCGCGCACGCCCAGCGCCGCCTGCTGACGACGCGCCATGCGCCGCTCGATGAAGAAGGAAAACACCGCCGGCAACAGCAGCATCAGGCCCACCACCGCGCCGCGCGGGAAGTTCTGCTGCCCCACCACCTGCTTGAAGGCTTCCACCGCCAGCACGTTGTAGTCCCCGCCCACGATCTTGGGCACGCCGAAGTCGGTGATCACCAGGGTGAACACCACCAGGCCCGCCGAGGCCAGACCGTAGCGCGCGCCCGGCAGGGTGATGGTGAGAAAGCGACACAAGGCGCCGGCGCCCAGCGCGCGGCCGGCCTCGTACAAGCGCGCGTCCGACGCCGACAGCGCGGTCAGCAGGATCAGCAGCGCATGCGGAAAAGTATAGAAGGCTTCGCCCAAAACCATGCCCCAAAAGCCGTAGATGCTGCCGCCGGCCAGCCAGGATTTGAGCAGGCCCTGGTTGCCGAACAAATACACCAGCGAGATGGCCGGCATCAAGGACGGCGCCAACAGCGGCGACAAGGCGATCTGACGAAAGACGCCGCGGCCCCAGACGCGGCTGCGGCTCAAGCCCCCGGCAAAGGCGAAGGCCAGCGGCAGCACCAGGGCGGTGACGGTCAGCGCCAGCCACAGGCTGTGGAGCGCGGCGCGCATCAGGCCGGGGCTGTCCAATACCTGAGCGAAATTGGCCAGACCGACGAAGCCGCCATCCATGTCCAATACCGATTTGCCGAAGATGAACAGCAGCGGCAGGCCCAGCGCCAAGGCCAGCAAGGCCGTCAGCGTCCATACCAATGCGGCGGCGGCTCGGCGCTCGCCGCAGGCCGGCGCGGCGCGCCAGCCGTTCAGCGCGCGGCTCAGCATGCGCCCTCCCCGGCATAGGCGCGCAGCAGCGCGGCCGGCAGCTCCACCGGCACCACCTCGCCCGGCGTCAGCGGCTGGCGCTGCAGCATGGACGGACAGATTTCAGCGTGCAGCAGCTGGCCGGGCATGCCTTCCGGCTGCAGGCGCAGCCGGGTCATCGCGCCGCCGAAGCTGATGTCGGCCACCCTCGCCAGCAAGGTGTTGGGCGCGCCGTCCCAGCGCGCCTTGACGATGATGTCTTCCGGCCGCAGGAACAGGGTCAGCACCTCGGCCTGCGGCAAGGGCGCGTCCAGCCGCAGCAGGCAGTTGCCGACGGCGGCCTCGTGGCTGTCCAGCCGCCGCGCCGGCAGCCAGTTGGCTGCGCCGACGAATTCGGCGACGAAGCGGCTGGCCGGACGGCGGTAGATCTCGGCCGGCGTGCCGATCTGCTCAATGCCGCCGGCGTTCATCACCACCACCCGGTCCGCGATGGCCAGCGCCTCGGCCTGGTCGTGGGTCACCATCAGCGTGGTGACGCCCAGGCGTTTTTGCAGGCCCTTGAGTTCGTCGCGCAACTTGTCGCGCACTCGCGCGTCCAGCGCGGACAGCGGCTCGTCCAGCAACAGCAGGCCGGGCGAGGTGGCCAGCGCGCGCGCCAGCGCCACGCGTTGCTGCTGGCCGCCGGACAGCTGGGCCGGGTATTTGTCCTCGGCGCCGGGCAAGCCCACCAGGTCGAGCAACTCGCGCACGCGGCGGGCGTGGCGCGCGCCGCCGCCGCGCGGCTTGAGGCCGTAGGCGATGTTGTCGGCGACATTGAGATTGGGGAACAAGGCGTAGCTCTGGAACACGATGCCGTAGTCGCGGCGGGCCGGCGGTTCGCGGGTGATGTCGCGCTCCAGCAAATGGACGCTGCCGGCGTCCGGCTGGTCCAGCCCGGCGATCAGGCGCAACAAGGTGGTCTTGCCGCAGCCGGACGGGCCCAGCAGGCAGACGAATTCCCCCTTGCGGATGGACAAGGACACCTCGTCCAAGGCGGTGAAGCCGCCAAAACGGCGGCTGAGGCCGCGGACGGACAGGTGTTCGGACAAGCCCTCCAGGCTATCGGCCGGTTTCATGCGCAACTCCAGGGTGTCTTGAAAAGAAACGACGCCGCCCGGCGGGCGGCGTAATGGCGGGAGCCGGCTCAGCTCTTGGGCTCGGCCTTGCTTTCATAGCGGCGCGACCATTCGCGCAGGATGGCCTCGCGCTGTTTGGCGGCCCAGGCGAAGTTGTTCTTGCTCAGGCGCTGGGCGTAGTCGGCGGGGATGAAGGGGTTGGGTTTGGCCACGCCGGGCATGGCCAGCACCGCGTAGTTCTTTTCATACAAACGCATCGCCTGCAGGCTGACCGAGAAGTCCGCCAGCTTCTGCGCGGCGGCCAGCTTCTTGCTGCCCTTGATGATGGCGGTGGCTTCCAAATCCCAGCCCAGGCCTTCCTTCGGGTAGATCAGGTCGATGGGCGCGCCCTTTTCTTTCAGCTGGGCGCCGCGGTATTCGAAGGAGATGCCTATCGGGTACTCGCCGGCGGCGGCCATCTTGCACGGCTTGGAGCCGGAGTGGACATACTGCGCCATATTGGCGTGCAGCTTGTCCATATAGTCCCAGCCTTTTTTCTCGCCCATCATCTGCAGCCAGGCGGATACGTCCAGATAGCCGGTACCGGAGGACGCCGGGTGCGGCATCACGATCTGGCCCTTGTAGGCCGGCTTGGCGAGGTCGGCCCAGCTCTCGGGCTTGGGCAGGTTTTTCTTGGCGGCTTCCACGGTGTTGAAACAGAGGGTGGCGGCCCACACGTCCATGCCGGTCCACTTGGGCGGCTTGGCCTTGTCGACGAATTCCGGGCTCAGCTTGTCCACGCCCTTGGGCGCGTAAGGCTGCAGCATGCCCTGCTGGTCCAGAATCATCAGGCTGGTGGCGGCCAGGCCCCATACCGCGTCGGCTTGCGGATTGTTTTTCTCGGACAGCAGTTTGGCGGTGATGATGCCGGTGGATTCGCGCACGAAGCGGATTTCGATGTCCGGATTGGCCTTTTCGAAAGCCTCTTTGTATTCCTTGACCTGATCCGCCTCCAGCGCGGTGTACACGGTCAGGGTGGTGGCGGCCTGCGCCAGCGGGGCCGTCAGGCCGGACAGGGCCAGGCCGGCGGCCAGGACAATCAGCTGTTTCATCGACATCGCTCCAATGGGTTTAGACGTATAGACCTCATGGCCCATGCGCCGTCCTTCAATCAGCCGCCACCTTACGACGCGCCGATGACAGCGCGGTGACGGCCGGGTGAAGCTTGTCTTGCGCGGCTGGATGTCTTGCCCGCCGGCGCGCGGCCTACCAGGCCAGCGGCCCTTTCTCGCCGTTGGCGTGCTCGCCGTAATACAGCGAGGGCAATAGCCGCGCCAGGCAGCTGAACTCGTTGTAGCAGTGGCGCATCAATTCCAGGCCCAGGCGTTCCGGCACCGGTTCGCCGCTGCCGTCGGCCGCGCCCAGCAGGAAACGGCTGCGCAGCACCGCGCCGTGGGCGGTGTCCCGCGTCAGGTGCACCATCTCGCCGTCCAGCGGGTCGCCGTCGGCGCTGAGCCGCGGTTCGTTGCCGAAAGCGATGCGCGCGCACACCGCGGCCGAGGCGTCGCCGCGCGCCAGCGCCGCGCTAAGCCGGCCGGCGCCGAAGAAGGTTTCCGGCGGGTGGAATTTCAACACCGCCGGCACCGGCGGGATCTCTCCCAGCGCCTCCACCGCGCGCACGGTGGCGCCCACATAGCCGCGGCCGGGTCGGCGGCGCCCGTCCCAACCTCGCAGCTCCACATGGTCGTGCGGGTGCCACCAGCGGATGTGCCGGGTGGAATCGAAGAAGGTGAACCACCAGTCGAACATACGGCCGGCGCAGCCGGGCATTTCAGTGCGCGCGGCCACCAACAGCCGGCCGTCGTCCAGGCGGCGCACGCCGGTTTCCAGCATCAGCGGACCGGGCTGCAACAGCTCATCGTAAGATGTTTCATAGTGAGAATTCACAGTACACTCCTTGGCTTGAAGATCAGCGACGGGACGCCGGCGCTGGTTAATTAAGAAACGCAATGCGTTTCCATATTGAGGAAACCTTACCCCGATGTCAAGCCAGGATCAGGCCTCGCCGCGCGCGCGCGGCCGCCCCGCCGCGCCGGAACACGCGTTGAAGCAACAGGTGCTGGACGCCGCCACCGAACTCTTGCTGAGCCAGGGCTACCAGGCCGCCACCATGGCGGCGGTGGCGCAGCGGGCCGGGGTGGCCAAGAAAACGGTGTACCGCTTCGCCGACAACAGCGAGCAGTTGCTGGGCGCGGTCATCCACGGCTGGACCGACGCCTTCGTCGCTCCGATGAGCGAGCCGCTGACTGAGGCCGCCGCGCTGCCGCAGGCCTTGGAAGCGCTGCTGAACACCGTGGCGGCCAAGGTACTCACGCGCGAGGCGGTGGGATTGTTCCGCCTGCTGATAGGGGACTTTCCCGGCCGGGAACAGGCTCTGGCGCAGTACGCCGAGCACGGCGTGCAGCGCTGCGCCGCGCTCTTGGCCGGCTGGCTGGAGCGCCAGGCGGAGCAAGGCTTGATCCGCTGCCCGCAGCCGGCGCAAACCGCCGAACTGCTGTTGGCGATGACGATAGCGGAGCCGCTGCGCCGGATGGCGCTGGGCCTGACGCCGCCGCTGCCGGAGCACGACCCCGGCGAACGCATCCGCGCCGCGGTGACGCTGTGTTGCGCCGGCCTGCTGCCGCGCTGATCCAGCACCCCAGGCCCGGGAATACAAGGCCCGAAACCTTGACTAAACTGTCTTGAAGACAACCTTATGTGCGACCATGAACCTGCGCCGCGTCCTTGATAGCATCGTTACCCGCTTGCTGCTGCTGGCGCTGGGCATCGTAGTGGCCGGCGCGGTGGCGCGCTACTACGCGCTCAGCCAGTTTCTGCGCGAGGATTTGAGCAAGGTGGTGCAGAACCAGCAGATGGCGCTGGCCAGCTACGTCGCCCGAGACGTAGACTTCAAGATCCAGCAGCGCCAGGCCTTGCTTCAGCGGCTGGCCGCCGGCCTGCCCCAGGAACTGCTGCAACGTCCGGCGGAACTGCAAGCCTGGCTGCGCCTGAGCTGCGACTTCCAATGCCCGTTCTCGCAAGGCCTGTACGTGGTGTCGCCGGACGGCCGCGCCATCGCCGACTATCCATCCTTGCCCGGCCGCGTGGGTCGGGACTATTCCGATCGCGACTACATCCGCGTCGCCCTGTCCAGCCCGCCCAATCTGAACCGCGTCGCCATCGGCCGCCCGGTCATCGGCCGCGTCAGCAAAAAACCGGTGCTGCCGATGGCGGCGGCGCTGCCCTGGCGCGACGGCCGCCCGCAAGGCGCGCTGGCCGGCATCACCGCGCTGGCCGCGCCGGGCTTCATGGACTTGCTGCTGGCGTCCCACATCGGCGGGCCCAACAGCGGCTTTTTGCTGATCTCGCCGCAAGACAAGATCTTCGTCGCCTCTTCCCAGCCGGACATGGTGCTCAAACCCACGCCGCCGACGGGAATCAACCCCTTGCACGACCGGGCGATGACGGGGTTTCGCGGCGTGGGCATCACCGTCAACGCCCAGGGACGCGAGGAGGTCTCGGCCATCGCCTCGGTGCCCAGCACCGGCTGGTTCGTTGTGGCGCGGCTGCCCAGCAGCGAGGCCTTCGCCACCGTGGGCCGGGCACAAGTCTTTTTGCTGAAAAACGCGGTGATCGCCATCCTGGTGTTCGCCCTGGTCGCGGGCGCGGGCCTGTATCTGCTATTCCTCCCGCTGTTCCGCGCCGCCCGCCACGCGGACCGCATGACCCGCGGCGAACTGCCGCTGGAACCGCTGCCGGTCAAGCGCAACGACGAGGTGGGCTATCTGTTGGCCGCCTTCAACCGGCTGCTGAGCAAGCTGAACCAGCACCAGGCGGAACTGGCGCGCATGGCCCATCACGATACCCTGACCGGCTTGCCCAACCGCGCGCTGCTGGCCGACCGCCTGACCATGGCGCTGGCGCGCGCGCAACGCAATGAAAGCCGGCTGGGCTTGTTGTTTCTGGATCTGGACGGTTTCAAGCAGATCAACGACGGCTATGGCCACAAGGCCGGCGACAAAGTGTTGTGGCAGGCGGCGCAGCGCCTGAGTGGCATCGTGCGCCAGACCGACACCCTCGCGCGCATCGGCGGCGACGAATTCGTGCTGTTGATCGGAGATCTGGGCGAGGACGCGGAGGAAGTGGCCCGCATCGTGGCGGCCAAATGCATAGAGACGATGCAAACGCCTTTCGACATCGGCGGCGAACAACGCCAGCTGGGCATTTCCGTCGGCATCGCGCTGGGAAACGGAGACAGCAGCGCGGACAATCTGCTGCAGGCGGCGGATCAGGCGATGTACCGAGCCAAGAAATCCGGCCGCAGCGGCTGCGAAAGCGTCACGCTGTAAGAACGTGTTTACGGTCTACTGCGCGTCGGCGATACAGCGTTGAAACCCGCTTCGAAATGCTCATGTACCACGCGTACATTCCGCTTTCTCAGCCGTTTTCGCCTTGTCTCCCCTTAGCTCGCGAGATCGTAAACACGTTCTAAGTATATGGCGGCCCTGCCAGGCCGCCGTGACGGCCGCTGTCTATACGATTTCGGGGATGGGCTCGATATAAGCCACCCGCTCGTTATTGTGCAGCACTTCCACCGCCGTGTACTTGGGCGCGCCCGGCGGCAGCACCCGGTCGTAGCGGGCGTGCGCCACCGCCAGCACCTGCGGCCACATGCCGGGCTTCTGCACCAGGTGCAAGTCCAGCATCAGGATGGCCGGATTGATGCCCTGCGGCTCTCGCATGGTCAGCGCCGCTTCCACGCCGGGATTGGCCACCACCACATCGCCCGCCACGTGCAAGCTCTTGGGGTGGCCCGGCATCGCGTTCAGCCAGGCATGCCAGTTTCTCGATTGCAAAGCCATATCCATTCTCCTGCCAACGGCGGGACGAGCATCGCCAGCGCCGCCGGCTCCGGCGTCCCGCCAACCGGAAACGGCGCGCGGCTCGCCGCCATACTGCCGGCGAACTGCCCCGGTTATAGCAAGCGGCGGCGGCCTCGCCGGCCCGGTTTTCCAGACATTAAGGACAGGGCCTACCCAAATCCTTGCTCAGTAAACGCAGCAGCCGTTCACCGGCCTCGGCCAATTCGCCGTCGTTGCGCAACACCGCCGCGCCCTGCGGCGGCGTCAGCGCGGCGGCGTCTTCCAGCCGCTGAGCGACGCCTTCGGCGGACTCGCGACCGCGGCCGGCCAGCCGCGCCGCCAGCGCCGCCGGGCTGGCGACGATCCATATCGGCCGCAGGCCGGGAAAACGCCGCGCCGCCAGCGGCAAGGCCGAGCGCGAACCGTTGACCACCACGTCCAGGCCCTGCTCCAACCACAGCGCCGCCTCCATCCCCAGGCCGTAAGCCAGGCCGTGCCGCCGCCAGCTCAAGGCGAAACAGCCGCTCTGCTCACGCTGCTCGAACTCCTCCAAGCTCAAGGCCACGTGGTTCTCGCCGCCGGCGTCCGCCGGCCGAGTGATGTAGCGGTGAGCGAACACCAGCCGCCCGGAGGCCGGCAGCCGCGCCCGCACATAGGCGAGCAGGCTGTCCTTGCCGGCGCCGGATGGGCCGATCACATACCACAACACGCCGGGCTCAGGCTTCATAACGCACAGCCTGGCCGTCGAAGCCGCAATGCGCCAGGTAGCGGAAGGGCTCGCCCGTCGCCGCTTCGACGAACACCGCCACGCCGTCCACCCTCACTTGGCCGAAAGCGGCGAAATGCCGGCATGCCGCCTGCTCCAACACCCGCCCCGCCGCGCTGTCCGGCGTCAGCCGGCCGCTCAGCGTCAAGTGAAAACGGTATTGTTCGAACACATAGGGATAGCCCCAGCGCAAGCTTAGCTGCTCCTGGCGCGCGTCCAGCCCGGCGCGCGTTTTCCGCGGCGATTCGCGATCGGCCAAGGGCTCCAGTTCCACCACGCAGGCGGCGGCCAGTTCCGCCAACTCCGGCGGCGGCGCCGGCGGCCGCAGCGCCAAAAAATCCGCCAGCCAAGCCACTTCCAAACTCAGCTCAAAGGGCTGGAAACGGCGCGCCAAAGCCGCCGTCCGCGCCAACAGCGCCGCCTCGTCCGCCCCGGCGCGCAAGAAAAACGGCGCTTTCAGCGTGGCGTGCCATCCATAACGAGCCGGCGCCGCGGTCAGCTCCACCCAGACTTCGGCGTCCAGGCCCGGCGCGTGCGGCGGCAGCACTTGCAGGCCGCTGTGCGCATCCTGTCCCAACCAGCCGCTGCCGGCGCGCCAGAAGGCGCTGTCCGGCCGCGGCGCGTAATAGAGCGCGTAGCGCATCAGAGATCCTCCATCACCAGTTGCACCAGATCGCCGTTGAAACAGGTGACGCCGTACTGCACCGGCCGCCCTTGCGGGTCTACGTTCAAGGACTTCACATGCAGCACCGGCCGGTTCTTGGGAATGCCCAGGTAGTCCACCGTTTCGCTGTCCGGCAGCCGCGCGGTGACACGGGAAAACCGTCGGGTGTAATCGTCAACGCCGAAATGCGCCAGCGCGCGCGTCACTGAGCGCTCGCGCCGGTATATCTCCGGCAGGCCGGGAAAACGCGCCGCCGGGAAGAATAGCGTCGCCCAGTCCACCACCCGCAGTTCCACCCGGCTCAGAGTCTTGATCCGCAACAGCGGCTCGCCCACCGCCACTTGCAGCAACTCGGCCAGTTCGGCATTGGCCGGCACCGTATCGCTGGCCAGGATGTCGATGTCCGAGTTCAGGTTCTGGCTGGCCATGTTCTGGGAAAAGCGGGTGCGCTTACTGATTGCGTAGTCGATCGCATTGTCCTGAACAAAGGTGCCGCGCCCCTGCTCCACCCGCAGCAGGCCGCGCTCCACCAGCGTGGCCACCGCGCGTCTGATGGTGTGGCGGTTGACGCAAAAGCGTTCCGCCAACTGCAGCTCGGTGGGCAGCCGCTCGCCGGCGCGCAGGCCGCCGGCGGCGATCTGCTCGGCCAGGCTGTTTTCTATCTGCCGCCAGACGGCGACGCCGGAACCGCGTTCAATCATCGTTCAAACCCTCTCGTTGCCGCGGCGGCCAAGGTCTAGCCCCGCCACCCAATCGTCACAAAACCTTCATCGCCGCATGCTGTTTGCGCTTGGTCACGGGCCATTATCATGGATACGTCTATACGTTTATATGAATTTTTGTTGAAACCCCACAGGGCGATACCCAATATGGAAACCTCGACCAGACAAGACTGGCTCAGCGTGCTGGCCCACACTCCGCCACCGCGGCTGCGCCGGCTGCTGAGCCCGCAGCTGCCGCCGGCGTCGCAAGTGGAATGGCTGCGCCGCGCAGAAACCGGACTCATCATGCTGCAGGGCCGCGCCGGCGGCAGCGGCGCCCGCTTCAATCTGGGCGAGGCCAGCGTCAGCCGCGCCAGTTGCCGGATAGACGGTCGCCTGGGCCATGGCTGGGCGTTGGGCAGCAATGGCGAACACGCCGAGTTGATCGCCCAGGCCGACGCGCTGCTGCAAGACCCGGCGCGGCAAGAACAGCTGCTGGCGCAATGGATAGCGCCCTTGCGCGCCGAACGCGCCGCGCGCCGTGAGCAGGCGGCGCGCGAAGCCGCCGCCAGCAAGGTGGAGTTCTTCACCCTGGTCAGGGGCGAATGAGATGCGCGCCGCTTTCGCCGATCCGGTACACGACAGCCAGCGCTGCTTCCGCGCCGCGCTGGCCGCGCTGGCCGAGCCCCTACAGCCGCAGACGCTGCCGGCACTGCCGGCCGAACTGCCCGGCCTGATGCCGGCCACCGCCGCCCTGCTCTACACCTTGCTGGATCAGGACGTCAGCGTCTGGCTGCCGCCGCTGCCGGCGGACACCCTGGCCAGCCTGCGCTTCCATACCGGCCTGCGCCTGGCCGCCGCGCCGGAACAGGCCGACTTCGTGCTGCTGCCGCTGGGCGCGCCGCTGCCGCCGCTGGCCGCGCTCAAGGCCGGCGAGCCCGAATACCCGGACCGCTCCGCCACCTTGCTGCTGGAAACCGCCGGCTTCAACGCCGAACAGGTGGAAGCAGACGGCCCGGGCTTCGCCGCGCCGCGCCGTTTCGGCGTGGACGGCGCGCCGGACGATTTCTGGCGGCAATGGCGGGACAATCACGCCCGCTTCCCGCTGGGCGTGGACATCTTGCTGATCAGCGGCGAACGCGTGGCCGGTCTGCCGCGCAGCACCCGCGTCAAGGAGGGTTGATATGTATGTAGCCGTCAAAGGCGGAGAAACCGCCATCGCCCGCTCCTGGGACCTGCTGGCCGCCAAGCGCCGCGGCGACGCGGCGACGCCGGAGTTGAGCCTGGCACAGATCCGCGGCCAATTGCGGCTGGCGCTGGCCAGGACGATGCAGGAAGGTTCGCTGTACGACGAGGAGCTGGCGGCGCTGGCGCTGAAACAGGCGACCGGCGACTGCGTGGAAGCGGCCTTCCTGCTGCGCGCCTTCCGCACCACCCTGCCGCGCTTCGCCGCCAGCCGGCCGCTGGACACCGCGGCGATGCGGGTGCGCCGCCGCGTGTCCGGCACCTTCAAAGACGTGCCCGGCGGCCAGGTGCTGGGCCCCACCGCCGACTACACTCAGCGACTGCTGGACTTCGATCTGGCCCAGGCCGGCGAACCGCCCGCCCCGGCCCTCGCCGACTTGCCGCTGCCGGAACGGCTGCCCTGCGTGCTGGACGCCCTGGCGCAAGAAGGCCTGATCGAGCCGGAAACCCCGCCGCCGGGCGACCCGGAGCCGGCCGACCTGACCCGCGAACCGCTGCTATTTCCCGCCGGCCGCGCCGCCCGGCTGCAAAACCTGGCGCGCGGCGACGAAGGCTGGCTGCTGGGCCTGGCTTACTCCACCCAGCGCGGCTACGCCGAAAGCCATCCCTTCGCCGGCGAAATCCGCATGGGCGAAGTCAGCGTCGTGGTCTGCCCGGAAGAACTGGGCTTCGACGTCGACATCGGCGACATCACCCTGACCGAATGCCAGATGATCAACCAGTTCGCCGGCAGCCGCAGCGCGCCGCCGCAGTTCACCCGCGGCTACGGCCTGAGCTTCGGCGAAGCCGAGCGCAAAGCGATGGCGATGGCCCTGGTGGACCGCAGCCTGCGCGCCGCCGAGCTGGGCGAGGCCGCGCACGCGCCGGCGCAGCAGCCGGAGTTCGCGCTGTGCCACAGCGACAACGTCGAAGCCTCCGGCTTCGTCCAGCACCTCAAACTGCCGCATTACGTCGACTTCCAGGCCGAGCTGTCGCTGATACGCCAGCTGCGCCGCGAACACGCCGCCAAGGAGACACAAGCATGAGCACCGCCGCGCCATGGGCGTACAACTTCGGCTTCCTCGATGAAAACACCAAGCGCATGCTGCGCCGCGCCCTACTCAAGGCCGTGGCCGTGCCCGGCTATCAAGTGCCCTTCGGCGGCCGCGAAATGCCGCTGCCCTACGGCTGGGGCACCGGCGGCATCCAGGTGACCGCCAGCGTGATCGGCCGCGACGACGTGCTCAAAGTCATAGATCAGGGAGCCGACGACACCACGAACGCGGTCAATATCCGCCGCTTCTTCGCCCGCGTCGCCGGCGTGGCCACCACCACCCGCACCGCTGAGGCCAGCCTGATCCAGACCCGTCACCGCATCCCGGAAACCCCGTTGCGCGCCGGCCAGATCATGGTGTTCCAAGTGCCAGAACCGGAACCGCTGCGCACGCTGGAGGCCAGCGAGCAGGAAACCCGCAAGCTGCACGCCCACCAGGATTACGGCCTGATGCACGTCAAGCTGTACGAGGACATCGCCCGCTACGGCCACATCGCCGCCAGCTACGACTACCCGGTGCTGGTCAACGGCCGCTACCTGGCCTCGCCGTCGCCGATTCCTAAATTCGACAACCCCAAGCTGGACAAAAGTCCGGCCCTGATGCTGTTTGGCGCCGGCCGCGAAAAACGGCTGTACGCGATCCCGCCTCACACCCGGGTGGAAAGCCTGGCTTTCGACGACCACCCCTTCCAGGCGCAAAGCTGGGAGCAAGCCTGCGCGCTGTGCGGCGCCGGCGACAGCTATCTGGACGAAATCATCACCGACGACGCCGGCGCGCGCCAATACGTCTGCTCCGACAGCGATCACTGCCGGCAACGCCGCGACACACAGGACAATCCGCAATGACCCCGCCCCTCCTCAGCGTCCGCGGCCTCGGCAAGGACTACGGCAACGGCAACGGCTGCTTCGACGTGGACTTCGACCTCTACGCCGGCGAAGTGCTGTGCGTGGTGGGCGAATCCGGCTCCGGCAAATCCACGCTGCTGGCCGCGCTGGCCGGCAAGCTGGCCGCCGACGCCGGCAGCGCGCGCTTTCGCGAACGCGACGGCCGCGAACACGAACTCACCGCCGTCGCCGAATCCGAGCGCCGCCGGCTGGCGCGCAGCGAATGGGGCTTCGTATCCCAGCACGCCCGCGACGGCCTACGCATGAACGTCTCCGCCGGCGCCAATATCGGCGAGCGGCTAATGGCGCTGGGCCAGCGCCACTACGGCCAACTGCGCCAAACCGCCGGCGACTGGCTGGAACGGGTGGAAATCGGCCGCGCGCGCTTGGACGACCCGCCCAGCGCCTTCTCCGGCGGCATGCAGCAACGGCTGCAGATCGCCCGCAGCCTGGCCACCCATCCGCGGCTGGTGTTCATGGACGAACCCACCGGCGGCCTGGACGTCTCGGTGCAGGCCCGCTTTCTGGACCTGACCCGAAGGCTGGTGCGCGACAGCGGCATCGCCGTCATCATGGTCACCCATGACCTGGGCGTGGCCCGGCTGCTGGCGCAGCGCACGCTGGTGATGCAAGGCGGCCGCGTCGTGGAAGCCGGCCTCACCGATCAAATCCTGGACGACCCGCAGCATCCGTACACCCAGCTGCTGGTATCCTCCATCCTGCAGGCCTGAAGCCATGAACGTATTGATAGACGCAAGGCGAGTCAGCAAAACTTTCACCTTGCACCAGCAAGGCGGCCTGGCGCTGCCCGTGCTCGACGATGTCTCGCTGCAAGCGGCCGCCGGCGAATGCGTGGCGCTGGCCGGCCCTTCCGGGGCCGGCAAGAGCACGCTGCTCAAGGCGCTGTACGCCAATTACCTGGTGGAGCGCGGCAGCATCCGTATCCGCCACCGCGACGCCTGGCTGGACATGGCCGCCGCGCTGCCGCACGAGATCGCCGACGTCCGCCGCCACACCCTGGGCTACGTCAGCCAGTTCCTGCGCGCCATTCCGCGGGTGCCGGCGCTGGACATCGTCGCCGAACCGCTGTGCGAATGGGGCGTGGACGCCGACGAGGCGCGGCGCGAGGCAGGCGCTTTGCTCGCGCGGCTGAACATCCCGGAGCGGTTGTGGCGGCTGCCGCCGGCCACCTTCTCCGGCGGCGAACAACAGCGGGTCAATATCGCGCGCGGCATGATCGCGCCGCGGCCCATCCTGCTGCTGGACGAACCCACCGCCTCGCTGGACGCGGCCAATCGCACGGTGGTGATTGAACTGATGCGCGAAGCGCTGGCGCGCGGCGCGGCGCTGGTAGGCATCTTCCACGACGAGGCCACCCGCGACGCCGTCGCCGACCGCGTGTTTGAAGTCCCGCTGGCAAACAAACCGGAACCCCTAGCATGAAACGGATCTTGAACAACGCCAGGCTGATCCTGGCCGACGGCGTCGTCGAACGCGGCGCGCTGGAGATCGACAACGGCGTGATCGCCGCCATCCATTCGCGGTCGCTGAGCGCGCCGCCGCCGCACAGCGAGGACCTGGACGGCGACGACCTGCTGCCCGGCCTGGTGGAAGTGCATACCGACAATCTGGAGAAACACCTGATGCCGCGCAACGGCGTGCTGTGGCCCACGCTGCCGGCCGTGGTCGCCCACGACGCGCAATGCGTGGCCGCCGGCATCACCACGGTTCTGGACGCCCTGTCGGTGGGCGATCTGGAAGGCGACAGCGTGCGGCTGGACACCCTGCAAAGCGCCTTCGAGGCGATAGACGCCGGCATGCGCCAGCGCGTGTTCCGCGCCGAGCACCTGTTCCATTTGCGCTGCGAACTGGCCTATCCCCAGTTGCTGGACGCGCTGTCGCCCTTGATCGGCCACCCGGCGGTGCGCCTGGTGTCCTTGATGGACCACACCCCCGGCCAGCGTCAATACCGCGACCTGGCGCAGTACAAGAAGTACTACGCCAAGAAAAACGTCAGCTGGAACGACGACACCTTCCTCGCCGCGGTGGAACAACGCAAACTCAAGCAGCGGCAATACGCCGGCCGCCACCGCCAGGCGGTGGTGGAGCTGGCGCGCGCGCGCGGCGTCGCGCTGGCCAGCCACGACGACACCGAACTCAGTCATATCGACGAGGCGGTGCGCGACGGCGTGGCCATGTCGGAATTTCCCACCACCTTGGCCGCCGCCCGCGCCGCGCGCGACCAAGGACTGATGACGGTGATGGGCGCGCCCAACATCGTCCGCGGCGGCTCCCACTCCGGCAACGTCGCCGCCTTGGAGCTGGCCGGCCACGGCCTGCTGGACATACTGTCCTCCGACTACGTGCCCGCCAGCCTGCTGCACGCCGCCTATCTGCTGGGCCGCCAGCCGGGCTGGAATCTGAGCCGCGCAGTAGCCACCGTCACGCGCAACCCGGCGCGGGCGGTGGGTCTGGCGGACCGCGGCGCCGTCGCCGTCGGCCAGCGCGCCGACCTGATCCAGGCGCGCGAACGGGACGGCATCCCACTGGTGCGCCAGGTATGGAGCGCCGGCCAGCGCGTATTCTAAGAATCTGTTCACAGTCTGCTGTGCGTCGCCGATACGGCGTTGAAACCGGCTTCGAAATGCTCATGTACCCTATGTACATTCTGCATCCTCAGCCGCAACGCCTTGTCTCGCTCTTGCTCGCGAGACTTTGAAAAGGCTCTGAGAACCGGTTTACGGTCTGCTGCGCGTAGGCGACGCCGCCTTGATCTGGCCGGATCCTCCTCACGCCAAAAGGGCCGCGTTATCACAACGCGGCCCTATTTCATTTCAATCCGAAAATGTCTATTTCCACCCGCTCCGGCGAGGCGAGGAGAACCCCGCGCCTGACTTTGCTGCCACAAACCAGGCTCAGGCGCTCACTCGCGCCGCGACGGCGCATTCAACGCCTTCTCCTTGCCGATATGCAAGAGCAGCATCAAAACGCCGATGCCCAGCGCTTTCATTCCGCACCAGAACAAAGCAATGCTAAATACCCGATAACATACAAATCCGATCAGCGACACTGTTGATTTTCCAATCCAAAAATACACGCCATTACTGACCAAAAATCAAATTAAAAAGGATTCCGACTTTACCGCCCAATAAATATCCAAACGCTCTTTGCGGGTCAGATACACTTTTTCGCCCACGCCGCCGCCTTTTAATGCAACGCTGCATATTCTCAAGGCGCGATATAGGCCCGGCACCACCGCGCCCATGGCGCTGGTTTTTCTGATCAGGTTTTCTATATATACCGTCAAGCTTTCCAGATCTTGTCGCCAAATCATCTGCCGCTCCCGGGCCAACCCCTCCAATACCTTTTCATTTCCCATCATTAACACGGCCACTTGCCTCCCAAAAATATCAGAGGCCAGCTTAACCGCATTAATACTAAATGTCTTTATCACAATCAGTACAATTTATTATCAGCCATTAGAAATGATTATCGTTATAGCCGCCCTGAAAGGACCGGAGATGTCCAACGCAGCGCCAAAGAGAGGGCCGAAACAGCCGCAGCAATCATTATCATTCCTTACCACCCCTGGCAAAAAGCTTAATTCTCAAGGCTTACGCTCCCACCCATCCAAACTGCATGCTATGATTTGCACTCTGTTCCGTGGGCGCGAAATCCGCTTTCGTCAGCCTAAATGTATTGAATAACAACACCACATCATTCAGCATGCAATATAAAAACAAAGACCACGCCAACGCCGGCGCTCCGCTAATGGAGCAACTCGCCAACAGCGCCAAACTCTCCGCCTTGATCCTATGCCTGGATCAGGCCCAATTGCTGAGCGAGCAACTGTTAAACGAGCTTAACAGCAGAGATAAAAGAATTAACGCGATAGAGCAAGAGCTGCTTATGGCGCAACAAGAAATCAAACAGCTTAAATCCACTCATTGAAAAAAAGGCGGGGCCGGCTTAAACAAGCCGGCCCCGCCATTTCACTACGCCGTCAATTCCATCCAATCCTAGATAGACAGCGCCCGCCTATCTCAATTGGCGGCTTTTTATCCCTGTTTTTCAAACCTTGCGCTCGCCGGATTCGCCGAGACGAACCTTTTCCGCCCCGCTACCGCGCCGGAGCGCTGTAATCGGAACGCTACAATTCCGTAGTCATCGCCCCCTACTCAGGCCTTTTGCCAAATTCATGGTTTTCGTTGCGGACGGGCCACGTCGAATACGCATCATTTCCCGGCGCCGCCATCCCGGCGGCAATGCCCAACAGGCCTGAGTTCCAGCAGATTTCGCCACGCGACCGCGCCCACGACCCGCGCTGCGGCAACAGCCATCCTCTTGAAAAGAAGCGGATTTTGTTGGAAAATATTTCACGTCAAACCAAGAGCGCTCCCGGCGCTCTTGTCATTTCCGCTTACCTTTCGGCTCCCCCGCAACACCACTTGGCAAGGCCAGCTTGGCAGTTGGGTATTGCTATCTATAATCGATTTAGAGCAAATTACCTATGGGGTAATTTAAAATATCGCCGACCCCGCATTGGCCGTAATATCAAAATTTCCAATACCGGCCTTCGCGTGGACAGAAAGATTATAAAAATGAGATTCCATATTGAAGACAAAGTCGTCTTCGACCCTGATGAAGGCAGCCTTCTGCCCTGGGATCAAGACAAGATCATCCTGAAATACAATGAAGCCTTGCTGCTCAAACTCTTGCTCTCCGGGCTGTTCGAAAAAAACGAGCTGATTGAAAACGTATGGGGGAAAACCATCGTCACAGACTCCAGCTATCACAAGCTGGTGTTCGATCTGCGCGCGCAGCTTGAGAAAAGCGGCCTGGACCCCAAGATCATCAAGACCATTCCAAGACGCGGCTGCCAATTCGTCGGCGCCTTCGTCTTGCTGGAACCGGAGGCGGACGCCGACGGCCCGTCGCCGGCGACGGAAGCCGGCCCTCTAGAGACCACCCCCGCGCCCGCGCCACACCGACGCAAAACCCGCTGGCGGGTGCCGGCCCGCATCAACCGCCGCCAGGTGTTGGCCGCGCTGGCGATCATGGCCCTAGGCCTGCTCTTGGGCTGGCACGCTTCTTGGTGGATTCCGCAAATGAATATTCATAAAATGCGCGACGGCGCGCGCAGCTTGTTCGTGGTGGGCAATGTCTACCGCGACGCGCCCAAGCTGCCGGAAAGCGGCGGCGACGCCTTCTACATCAAGAGCGGCAAGTGCGCGGCGAGCTATCTGTGCGACAAGAAATACGGGAGCGATCTCAATTGCAAAAACAAAATCGTTTTCTGATCGCTCTCGGATTGTTTCTGGTCGCGCTCTACCTGGGCTATGCCGGCCACAACTACATCATGGACAGCCGCACCATCTGCACCGCGCGCATCTCCGAACTCAAATTCCCGCGCAATAGCGGGGACACGGCGATCACCAGCGGCTTCATCGACCTGGACATGAAGAACGAGACCATCCACTTCTTCCTGCACTCGCCCACCGGGGACTACATTAACCGTCTGCTGCAGTTCAACACCAGCTACGGATGGAACGGAGAAGCCAACGCGGTCACCATCGTCAAAAAAACCAAGTCGCCGTCCGAATACGGCAGCCTGGCCAGCGAATACCACATCTTCGACATCGGCACCCGCCACCTGATCAATATGGTGCCGGTCACCAACCATGTCACCCAAGTCAATTTCGACTCGATCAGCTTTTTCTGCGAAAACCAGGAAATTCTCTAACCTGTTTACGATCTCGCGAGCATGCGCGAGACAAGGCCTTGCGGCTGAAAAAACAGCAAATCGTAAACCGGTTCCCAAAGCCGGCTTACAACCCCGCACGCGCCCTCTCTCCGCAAACCAGGCCCCAAGCCGGCGGGCCGCATCGGCAGCCCGCCGGGTCTTGAACCGGTCTGTCAGAAATACGCCATCGCGTAAGTCATCGCCCCCACCAGGCTGCAGAAAATCAGGCTGTGCTTGAGGGTAAAGCGGAACAGGTCCGCCTCCTTGCCCACCAAGCCCACCGCCGCGCAGGCCACGGCGATGGATTGCGGCGAAATCATCTTGCCGGTGACGCCGCCGGTAGTGTTGGCCGCCACCAGCAAGATATCCGACACGCCCAATTGATGCGCGGTGGACGCCTGCAGCGCCGAGAACAAGGCGTTGGACGAGGTGTCGGAGCCGGTCAGGAACACCCCCAGCCAGCCAAGGAAAGGCGAGAAGAAGGGAAAGGCCTTGCCGGTATTGGCCAGGCACAAGGCCAGCGTGCTGGACATGCCGGAATAATTGGCGACGAAAGCGAAGGCCAGCACCATGCCGATGGACAAGATGGGCCGCTTCAGTTCGGCCAAGGTTTCACCGAAGGCGGCGACAGCCTGCGCCGGCCGGAAACGCAGCAACACGATGGACAGCAATGCCGCGACGAAAATAGCGGTGCCCACCGCCGACAGCAGGTCCAACTTGTACAGCGCCTCGTAAGGCTTGTCCGCGGCCACGATGGGCGCGGTCTTGATCACCAGATTGTCCAGATGCGGCACGTGGAACTTCAGCACCCAATGCTCCAGCGCACCGCCCTTGGCGAACAGCGCCTTGAACGGCTTCAGGCTCCACAAGGTCACTAGCGCGGTCAGGATCAGGAACGGCCCCCAAGCGCGGGCGATCCGGCCCAGGCTAAAGCCGGAAGCCTGGCGCGGGCTGGGCGCGCGGCGGCCGGCGAAGGTGAAGATCTCGCGCGGCTGCCATACTTTCAGGAACAGCGTCAGACACACCAGGCTGACCAGCGCCGAAGTGATGTCCGGCAGTTCCGGCCCGATGTAGTTGGAGGTGAAATACTGGGTCACGGCGAAAGACCCCCCGGCCACCAGCACCGCAGGCCAGGTTTGGCGCACGCCCTTGAGGCCGTCCATCATCATCACCAGCCAGAACGGCACCAACACCGACAGGAAGGGCAGTTGATGGCCGGCCTTGGCGCCGATGGCGAAAGGGTCCAGCCCGGTCACCTGGCCGGCCACGATAATGGGGATGCCCATCGCGCCGAAAGCCACCGGCGCGGTATTGGCGATCAGACACAGGCCGGCCGCGTACAAGGGATTAAAGCCCAACCCCACCAGCAGCGCGGCGGTAATGGCCACAGGCGCGCCGAAGCCGGCGGCGCCCTCCAGAAAGGCGCCGAAGGAAAAACCCACCAGCAGCATCTGCAGGCGCTGATCCTCGGTCACCGACAACACCGAGGCGCGGATAATGTCGAACTGCCCGGTCTTGACGGTGATCTTGTACAGAAACACCGCGGCGATGATGATCCAGGCTATGGGCCACAGGCCGTAGGCGAAGCCGAAACCCGCGGCGGCCAGCGCCATGTCCGCCGGCATGCCGTAGAACAGCGTGGCCACCAGCAAGGCCAGCAGCACGGTCAGGCTGCCGGCGACATGGCCCTTGAGCCGGAACACCGCCAGCGCCAGGAAAAAGAAAATAATCGGCAAGGCCGCCATCAGCGCCGACAGCGCCATGCCGCCGGACGGAAAGTAGTTTTGGGTCCAGATCATGATGTCTCCTCTGTAGTCTCTCCTTCTTCTTGCGCGCACAAACATCCGCGCGGCGGCGGGCTAGCCGCGGCCGTGTGGACGGAATGCGTTCAGGGAAGGATGTTTACGGGCGTTTCAACTCGGCGCCGGCCGCCCGGGCGGCGGCGCCATCAATGCGGCCTTCATAGCGGGCCGCTTCCAGGGGTGGTGCAAAAATCCAGCAGCGCTTCGATGCTGCGGTATTCGAAACCGGCGTGCTCGCTCAGGCCGATCTGGCAGGTGCGGCTCATCGACACGCCGTGGCGGCAGCCGGGGGGCAAGGCCGGCGGCAAGCGCCGCAAACTATGCGCGTTCAGTTCCGGCACGGTGAAGCCCTTGTCTCCGGCAAAGCCGCAACAGGCGATGTCCGGCACCGTCAGCCGCTCGGCGCAGAGGCCGGCCAGCCGCGTGAGCGCCTCCGCCGCGCCCATCTCGGCGGCGCTGCAGGGAATGTGCAGCGCCAACTGCTCCAGCTTGCGCGTCACCGCCAGCCGCGGCGCGACAAAAGCCTCCAGAAAGCGGGCCGCGTCGAACAGGCGCAAGCGCGTGTCCAGCCGGCCTTGGCGCTGGGCGGACAGGATGCGCGCCGCGCACGGCCCGTTGTCCAGATACACCGGATGGCGGCCGTCTTCACTGGCAGCCAGCAAGGCCCGGTTCAGCGCGTTCTGGCTGATGTCCAGCGCTTCCGCCGCATTGGCCGAGGCGAAGGGCTGGCCGCAGCACAAGCCGTCGTGGCCGTGCGGATAGCGGGGGCTGAAGCCGGCGCGGCGCAACAGCGCCAAGGTGGGCGCGGCCGCGTTGCCGCCGGCGGCGTCGAAGGCCAGCGCTCGGTTGACGCAGCTGAGGAAGAGCACCACCGGCTCGCCGTCGCCGCCAACGGCGGCGGGCAGACGGCCGGCCGGACGCGGCAGATGCGCCGGAATCAGGGGAATCACCTTATGGCGGCGGCGCAGCCGCAGGCTGATGCGATGCAGCCGCTCCGGACCGAATAGATGCGCCAGCCTCAGGCCGGCGCGAACGGCGGCGGCGGCGGCGCCGATGTGGCGGGCGGCGAAGCGCGCGGCGCGCGGCCGCGGCGACGGGCCTTGCAGCCGCTTCATCAGTTCGCCGGTATTGATGCCCACTGGGCAGCGCGTCGCGCACATGCCTGTGGCGGCGCAGGTGTCGATGGCGCGGTAGCGGAAATCGGCGCGCAGCGCGGCCAGCTCTTCCCCCGCGCCGCCGTCGCGGCTCAGCTGCTGGATGCGTCGCCAGGCGACGATGCGCTGGCGCGGGCTCAGCGTCAGCCCATGCGACGGACAGGCCGCCTCGCAAAAGCCGCATTCGATGCAGCGATCAACAATGGGATCGGCCGCCGGCAGCGGCTTGAGGTTTTCCAGGTGCAGCCGTTCGTTGTCGGTGATGATCACCCCGGGATTGAGCAGGCCGTCCGGATCGAACAAGGCCTTGATGCGGCGCATGAGGTGCCAGGCGGCGTCGCCCCACTCCTGGCGCACAAAGGGCGCGACATTGCGGCCGGTGCCGTGCTCGGCTTTCAACGAGCCGTCGTATTCACCGGCCACCAGCGCGCTGACGTCCTGCATGAAGGCGTCGTAACGCGCCACCTCCCGCTCATTATCGAAGCTGGGCGCGAACACGAAATGCAGATTGCCGTCCAAGGCGTGGCCGAACAACAGCGCCTCGTGGTAGCCGTGGCGGTCGAACAAGGCGGTCAGCCTGGCCACGCCGTCGGCCAGCAACGGAATCGGAAACGCCACGTCCTCGATCACCACGGTGCTGCCCAGCGGCCGCACCGCGCCCACCGCCGGGAACAGGCCCTTGCGCAAGGCCCAATAGCTGTCGCAGACCGCGGCCTCGCGGCTGAAGCCGCTGGACAAACGCGGCGCGAAACCGGCCAGCAGCTGGTCTATCGCCGCGCAATGGCGCGCCAGTTCCGCCTCGGAACCGGCGCGCGCCTCGATCAGCAAACAGGCCTCCTCCGGGCCGAACGGCCGCGCCAGGAAATCCGGCAGCCCCGGCTTGCCGTGCAAGGCGCGCAGGCTGCGGCTGTCTATCAGTTCCACCGCCGCCACCCCGTGGGCTTCCGCGGCCGCGCTCAGCGCCGACACCGCTCGGCAACACGGCTCCAGCGCGTCGAACAGCAGCAAGGCCGAGGCCTTGTGCGGATGCTCGATCACGCTGTGGAAGGTGATTTCGCTGATGAAGCCCAGCGTGCCCTCGGAGCCGATCAACAAATGGCTGAGCATGTCCACCGGATCGTCGAAATCCAGCAAGGCGTTGATGCCGTAGCCGGTGGTGTTCTTCAAGCGGTATTTGCGGCGCACGCGCTCGGCCAGCGCGGCGTCGGCGTGCAATTCGGCGGCCAGGCTGGACAAACCGGCCAGCAGCGCGGCGTGGGACTGGCGAAAGGCCGCCACGCTGGCGGCGTCGCCGGTGTCCAGCACCGCGCCGTCCAGCAACAACAAACGCATCCCCGCCAAGGTGTGATAACTGTTGTCGCGGGTGCCGCAGCACATGCCACTGGAGTTGTTGGCGGCGATGCCGCCGATCTTGGCGCTATTGATCGACGCCGGATCCGGGCCGATCTTGCGGCCGTAAGGCGCCAGCAAGGCGTTGGCGTGGCTGCCTATCATCGCCGGCCCCAGCCGGACGCGCGCGCCGTCGTCCAAGACCTGGCCATGGTTGAAGCCGTCGCCCAGCAAGACCAGCACCGAATCGCTGACCGCCTGGCCGGACAAGCTGGTGCCGGCGGCGCGGAAAGTCAGCGCCACCCGGTGGCGGCGCGCCAGCGCGAGGATGGCCGCCACTTCCGCCTCGCTGTCGACGCGGGCGACGATTTGCGGCCGCAGCCGGTAAAAGCTGGCGTCGGTACCGTAAGCCAGCGTGGACAGCGGATCGGTGTAAATGCGCGTCGCCGGCATGATTTTAAGAAGATCTCGATGGAAAACCTGATGCGCCGGGCTCATGCTCATGGCCGCTCCCCGCCGCCGCGACGCGCTTCGCGTTCGCGCACCAGCTCGTGCAGAGTCTTGGGCGCGGGCGTCAGCGGCGCGTGGTTTTGGGTCCAGCCCAGTTGGCCGCCAAGCGCGAGCTTGCGCAGCCGGGTGGCGCCCCAGCCGAACCAGCGGTACAGCCGCGGCGAGGCGTGGACCTGGCGCCAGCCCTTCCAGGCCAGCCGCTCCGCCGCGCTCGCCGCCGCGCCCTGGCCGCGCAAGGGATGACTGACCGCCTCCCCAGCCGGACGCTGGCTTTCCTCGCGCAGCCGCATCAGCATCTCGGGAATGGGAATCTTCACCGGGCAGACCTCGCCGCAAGCGCCGCACAGGCTGGAGGCCGTGGGCAGATCGCGGGTGTTTTCCAGGCCCAGCAGGTGCGGCGAGATGATTTCGCCTATCGGCCCCGGATAGGTGGTGCCGTAAGCGTGGCCGCCGATGCGGGCGTAGACCGGGCAATGGTTCATGCAGGCGCCGCAGCGTATGCATTGCAGAGTCTTGCGCAATTGCGCGTCGGCGTAAGCCTGGCTGCGACCGTTGTCCAGCAACACCAAATGCACCTCGCGCGGGCCGTCTTTTTCACCGGCGCGGCGCGGGCCGCTGATCATATTGAAATAAGTGGTGATGGGCTGGCCGATGGCGGAGCGGGTCAGCAGGCTGTACAAGGGCGGCACGTCGGCCAGCTTCTCCACCACTTTCTCTATGCCGGTGATGGCGATGTGCAAGTCCGGCACCGTGGTGCACATGCGGCCGTTGCCCTCGTTCTCCACCAGGCACAAGGTGCCGGTTTCCGCCACCGCGAAGTTGACGCCGGACAGGCCGACGTCGGCGTCCAGATAGAGCCGGCGCAGCGCGCCGCGGCCTATCTGTATCAACTCGTCCACGTCCTCGGTGTAGGGCGTGCCCGGCAGCTTGTCGTGGAATAGCCGCGCGATGTCGGCCTTGGTCTTGTGTATCGCCGGCATGATGATGTGGGTGGGCTTTTCGCCGGCCAGCTGCACGATGTACTCGCCCATATCGCTTTCCACCGCGGCGACGCCGCGCGCTTCCAGATAATGGTTGAGTTCAATCTCCTCGCTGACCATGGACTTGCCCTTGACCATCAAGCGGCCGGAACGCGCCTCTACCAGGCCGTGGATGATGCGATTGGCCTCGTCCGCGGTCTCGGCCCAATGCACTTGCACGCCGTTGGCGCTCAGCCGCGCCTCCAACTGCTCCAGCAAGTCCGGCAGCCTCGACAGGCAACGCTGGCGAATGGCCTCGCCCAAGGCGCGCAAGGCGTCCAGCTCCGCCGGATCGTCGAAGGCCGACAAGCGCTTGGCCATCAGGAAATCCATCGCCCCGCGCAGGCTGTGGCGCAGTTCGCCGTCGGCCAATGCCGCGCGCGCCTGCTGCTTGAATTGGCGCGAGGGATAAAGCTCGATCTTGTGCTCGCTCATGGTCGGGCCTCCTCCTGCTCCAGCTGCGCCGGATCGATATGCTCGGGCAGCTGCGCCAGCACCAAGAGTTCGCGCGGGCCGTGCGCGCCGTAGGCCAGCGTCAATTGGATGTCCGCGGTCTTGGACGGACCGGAAATCAGCAAGGCGTTGGTGGGCATGCCGTCCTGCCAGTTTTCGAGGCGCATCGCGCTGTAGAAGTCAGGGTAGAGCGTGGCGGTGTCGAACAAGACAATGTGCAGCGGCGGCACCAAACTCATGGTCCGCGGCTCCTGTGCGTCCGGCCACAGCACCAGGGTGCCGGTGGCGGCGATGCCGCAACGCGCCGCGGTAAATGCGGCCTCGATCTCGAACAATTCGGCCTTCCAGCCATCCACCTCGCGGTCGAAGAAACGTAAAGCCGGCGGCGTCGGCAAGCTTTGCAGCACCGCCTCGGCGCGGCGGCCGTGCGCGGTGTCGGACAACAGCAAGGAAGCCGGCCGCCGCTGCGCAATCCACACCGCCAGCCGGGTGTGCCAGTCGTCGGCGCGCACCCATAGCACCTCGGTCTTCACCGCCCGCATCGCCCGCGCCCAGCCGCGCAAGGCGTCCAGGCTGTGCTGCGGCGGCGCGAAGCGCCGGAAATGCGCGTCCAGCTCCGGCCGCGGCAGTTCTTGGCGCGGCGCGGCGCGCAGCTTGGCCAGGATGGCGTCGCGGGCGCTCATGCCTTGCCTCCCACGCGCTCCAGCAGAAAGCTGGCCAGATGCCGGCCCCGAAACGCCCTGCCCTCCTTGGCCAGCTTGCCGTTGATATTGAGCAGACAGCCGCCGTCCGCGGTGATGAACTCCACTGCGCCGCTGTCCTGCAAGGCGGCGGCCTTGTCCGTCACCATCGCCCCGGCGATGTCCGGGTGCTTGATCGAAAAAGTGCCGCCGAAACCGCAGCACTCGGACTCATGGTCGTGCACCACCCGTTCCACATTGGCCAGCCGCTCCAACAAAGCCCAAGAGGACAGATGCACATTCATTTCGCGGCGGGCGGAACAGGAGGTGTGCACCGCCACCTTCACCTTGGGGCCCTGATCTTGCGGCCGCCAGTCCAGGTGGTTGAGCAGAAAATCGCTGAACTCCACCACCCGCGCGGCCACCGCGCAGGCCTGCGCCTCGTCCGGCTGACCGGCGAACAGTTTGGGCCAGTGGTGCTTGATCATGCCGCCGCAGGAACCGGACGGCACCACGATGGGCCAGTCCTCGATAAAGCAGTCCAGCTGCGCCCTCGCCACCGCCAGCGCTTCCGCCGGATGGCCGCTGGTATAGGCCGGCTGGCCGCAGCAGCTCTGTTGCTGTGGAAAGTGCACTCGCAAGCCCAGGCCTTCCAGCAAGGCGATGGCGTCCACGCCGGCCTGCGGCAAAAACAGGTCGAGCAGACAGGTGCCGAACAGATACACGTTGGCAGGCTTCATCCGGTTTCCTTTGTAAATTGGTAAGACCAATTATTTTTATTAAAACAACTCTAGAGTGATTGCTTGAGTCCGTCAATATGACGACGCGGATTCCCGCACCGGCTGTGGTAAGCTGCACTCACTCTGGTCTGACCAATTTTTCCGAACCGACAAGCCCAGCGCCATGGCCTATCCCAAACTGAACATCCCCAAACTCTCCGACGTCATCGTCGAACAACTGGAAAAGCGCATTCTGGACGGCGTGCTCAAACCGGGGGATCGCCTGCCGCCGGAACGGCAGCTAGCCGAAGAGTTCGGCGTGTCCCGCCCCTCGCTTCGCGAAGCGATACAGCAACTGGCGTCGCGCGGCCTGCTCAGCAGCCGCCAGGGCGGCGGCACTTGGGTGACGGACCGGCTGGAAACCGCGTTTTCCGACCCTTGGGAAAAACTGCTGAACCAACATCAGGATTTGCACGGCGATTTGCTCGAATTCCGGCGGGTACTGGAAGGCGCGGCGGCGCGCGGCGCGGCCAACCGAGCCACGCCGGCCGATTTGCTGAGGCTGGAACATTGCGTGAGCCAATTGCAGGACGCCTACGACGGCGGCGACTTGACTCAGCAAGCCCAGGCCGACGTGCGCTTTCACCAAGCCGTGGCGGAAGCCTCGCACAATGCGCTGTTCGCCCATTTAAGCGGCAGCTTGCTCGCCATGCTGCACCGGCACGTCAAGGACAATATCGCTGATTTGTTCGCTGTGGGAGAAGTGGCGGACGCGCTGCGCGCGCAGCATCTGGCCATCTGGGAAGCCATTCGCGACAAACGGCCGGACGCCGCGCAGCAAGCGGTGGAACAACATCTGGACTTTGTCGCCACCACGCTGCAAAGCCGGCGGCGGCAAGCGGAACGCGATGCGCGGGCGCGCATGCGTCTGGAGCATCTTGAGCCTTAGAGCCGCTAACAAAACCTCGCAGAGAACCTGAGCCAAGGCGCGCCGACGCCGGCAGTACGAGTAGTACGACAAGGAGGCGCAACGCAGGATCAGGGGTTTTGTTAGCGGGTCTTAGTGCCTGTTCAAAGTCTGCTGCGCGTCAGCGGGATGGATAGATAAAGGGCGTTGAAACCGGCTTCGAAATGCTCATGTACCGCTTGACCATTCGGCGTTCTCAGCCGTTATCGCCTGGTCTCGCCCTCGCTCGCGAACCTTTGAACCGGCGCACAAGCCCGCCGACGCGCGCCAGCAGGGGGCGCGGCGCGACAACGGCCGGCTCTCCGCCTTGCTAGACCTGCAACTTCTTCTGGCTCTTGATCACGAAGCGTTCCCGGTCCTCCCCCCTCGCTTCAGCCTCCACCAACCACACCGGCGGGCGGCCTCGACCGGACCAAGTCTGGTGCGGCATCGCCGGGTTCTGGTACTTGGGCGTTACGCCGTTCTTGGCATAAAGCTTGGGCAGAATCAAACCGTAAGCCATCGCCAGCCGCTCAATTTCTTCTATCCCTTTTTGTTGGCGCAGCTGAATGCGGTCGGTCAGCGTATTCAACAGAAAAACCGCCGCGTCCTTCAGCGCCTGGTCCGAACAGGAATCCAGCAACTCCTCGTTGATCAACACTTTTTTATGCATGCACGCCTCCTAAAGCTTTACCGGACTTTCGCTTCCGTTCCAAACTCCGGCCAACCGTTGTTTTTCAATTCTCATGTCTATGCCATCCATCATTAGCCATCGATTTGAATCGGGCTTTAATACCATCCGGTATTAACTCTTTACGCTAATACGGGACTCAAATTGTTTTTCTTTGAATATTCTATCTCCACCACCCCAATGGCTTGGAATAGGAAAAAACTGATTTTTCCCAGGAAATCGGGCCTTTGTCCCTCGCCGGCATGGCGTAGTCTGCGCACGCGCCGCACCCACCCAAACCAATGGCATGAAAAACCGGCGCCTTCCCCCCCTTGGCCTTCCCCCCCACAGCCGTCTGGGGAAATATTTTTAGAAAAGCCTTGCACAGCCTGAAAAGCCTAGGTATAGTTCGCTTCCTGTCGAGACCGACCGGACGAAACAAGCCGGGAATAGGCAAGACAATACGTGGGGGTATAGCTCAGCTGGGAGAGCGCTTGCATGGCATGCAAGAGGTCAGCGGTTCGATCCCGCTTATCTCCACCACAATTCAGTCCCCATCGTCTAGAGGCCTAGGACATCGCCCTTTCACGGCGGTAACCGGGGTTCGAATCCCCGTGGGGACGCCAGCAATACTGGGGGTATAGCTCAGCTGGGAGAGCGCTTGCATGGCATGCAAGAGGTCAGCGGTTCGATCCCGCTTATCTCCACCAAATATAAAAGCCGAAATCGAAAGATTTCGGCTTTTATTCTTTACGGTTCGAATATTATTCAGCCGCCATCCTGAACTCGTTTTTCCCCGCTCGCTTGGCCTCGTACATCGCCCTGTCTGCCGCATGCAGCAGACCACCCAGATCGCCGCCGTTTTCCGGAAAAAACGCCACCCCGATGCTGGCCGACACCGAGCACTCTCCTCCGCTCAAGGCCACCGGCAACGCCAATACCGTCAACAAGCGCCGCACCATGACGCCGCAGGACGCTTCCCGATCCAAACCCGGCGCCACCACCAAAAACTCATCCCCACCCAGCCGCACCACCAAATCCTCTCCGCGCACATGCTGCCGCAGACGCTCCGCCATCGCCACCAGCAGCACATCGCCCGCCTCATGCCCCCAACCATCGTTCACCGCCTTAAACCCGTCCAGATCAATGAACAGCAGCGCAATGCATTCATTGCGACGCTTGGCCCTGATAATCTCCTTGTCCAGTTCCACCTGCAGAAAATGGCGATTACCCAAGCCGGTCAACTGATCGTGATAGGCCAGGAAATGAATATGCGCCTCCGCCGCGCGGATCGCCGAAATATCGGAGATCGCCAGCACGTAGTGACTTACCCTCCCCTCGACGTCCCGCACCACCGACGCATGCTGCCAACAGGGAAAAGCCCCGCTCCGGCGACGGCACATCACCTCGCCCTGCCAAAAATGCCTCTCATCTTCCAAACGGCGGTAAAAACCCTCTCCATGCGGCTCCACATGCAGACAGACGTCCGGATCTCCCCCCAAGGCCTCCTCCGCGCTCAAACCCGTCAAGCGGTAAAAGGATTCGTTCGCAGACACAATGCGGCGCCCATGATCCAGCACCAGAATGCCTTCCGCGCTAGCCTGGAACACCACACTGGCCTGCCGCAGACTGACTTCGCTCAGATACGCCTCCGTCACGTCCCGCGCCACCCCCACCCAACGAGCCGGCTCGCCTTCGGCGGCAAAATTGCGCCCACACAACTCAACCCATCGCACCCCGCCCTCCGCGTTGATTTCCACCGTTTTCTGCAAGGTCCGCCCAAACTCCAAATCCCGTGCCAGTTCCACAGCCTCGACCTCGGCCATGCCCAACAAGCCTGGCCGTCCACTCTCCGGAGCGGAGAATGGAAACACGTCCTGAAACTCTTCTTCCCACGCCATCTCGCCGCGCCGGCCACCCCATTCCCACACCCCCAAACGGGCCGCCTCCACCGCCATGCGCAAACGACGACGCTGCCGCTGCTCCTCCACCTCCGCCCTGCGCCGCGCCAATCCCATACGCACCGAGGCATTCAGTTCGCGCAACTGATAAGGCTTCAACAAATAGCCGTACGGGGCGCTGACTTCCGCGTTGCGCAACATATCGTCCTCGGCGTAAGCGGTCAGAAAGATGGATGGAATCTGAAAACGCTCGCGTATCACGCGCGCCGCCTCGGTGCCCGGCACATCGCCGTCCAAGTGAATATCCATCAGCACCAGATCCGGCCGATCCGCCTCCGCCCGTCGCACAGCGTCATCCGCATTGGCGCAGACGCCAAGCACCCGGTAGCCCAAAGACTCCAGACTGGTCTGCAAATCCAGCGCCACCACGCCCTCGTCCTCGACAATCAACAAACCGTTGCCCACATTCATTCCGCGCTCTCCGGCTCATCGCTGAACGAGATCTCCACGCAAGCGCCACCCGCCCCAGGCCGCAATAGGCGCACCTCGCCCTTCAGTTGCCCCACCAGGATGGGAATCAGACGAAAGCCCAAGGAACTCACCTCGCCCAACTTCACCGACTCCGGAATGCCGACGCCATCGTCCGACACCAGGATCCGGCAGCACCCATCCTCCTCCCGCTCCAGCGCCACCTCCACCGTGCCGCGCCGATCGGGAAACGCGTGCTTGAGCGCATTGGTCACCAGCTCGTTCACCAGCAAGCCGCAGGGAATCGCCCGCTGCATGCCCAAATAGACCGCCGCGCCCATGCCGCGGCAGCGCAGACGCACGCCGCCATCCGACACACTGCCGCTGAGCAACTGAGTCAGACGCTCCAGATAAACCCCCACATGGATACGGGAAAAGTCGCCATGCTCGTATAGCAGCTGATGGATCAGCGCCATCGCGCGCACATGATTCTGACACTCGGTCAACACCGCCACCGCCTCCGGCGGCGCAGAGCGCGTTTGCAGATTGAGCAGACTGGAAATGACTTGCAGATTGTTTTTGACCCGGTGATGCACTTCGTTGAGCAGGGCGGTCTTTTCCTTCAAAGCCAGCTCCAAACTGGCCTGAGCCGCTTTGCGCGCGCTGATGTCGGTAATGGTGGCCAATACCTGCAGCTCGCCGCCGTCGCGCACCGGGGTCAGGCCGATTTCCGCCGGAAACTCGCCGCCGTCGCGCCTCACCCCGAAAATCTCCTGCTGACGCGCCATCTCTCGCGCCTCCGGCCGGCACATGTAATTCTCGATCAGCCGCCCATGACCATCGCGAAACCGCTCCGGCACCAGGCTGGAAATCATGACGCCTTCCATGCCGACACCCAGGTAATCGAACATCGCCTCGGCCCGATGATTCGCCATCAGAATGCGCCCGCCCTGATCTATCATCACCAGCCCGTCCAAGGCGGAATCCACTACCATGCGCAATCGGGCCTCGCCCTCGCCGCGCAGACGTTCGGCGCGCCGCTCCGCCGCCACATCTCGAACCACGGCCACCACCCCCACCACCTCGCCCGCCAATGAGCGATACGGCAGATAGCTGATCTGCCACTCCCTCAACGCGCCCCTGTCGTCCAGCCCCACCTTGGAGTTGACGCAAAAATCGAGCACCGGCTCGCCACTCGCCATGACCTGCCTCATCAGCGATTCCAAATACTCGCCGATCCGCGGCAACATTTCCGCCACGCTGCGCCCCAAATGAGCGGAGCGCGGCAAGCCGTTGGCCTCCGCCAAACGCTGGTTGAGCAGCCGATAACGCATCTGGCCGTCGATCAGCGCCAATCCCACCGGAACCGCCTCCAGCACATCGGACAACAGCCGTTCCGCCTCATCCAGCACACTGTCTTCGCCCACCAGAGATTCCGCCACCCAAGCTCCTCGCGCCGCACTGCTCGACGCGCCGCACAGACCAAAACGGCCGCACTCAAGCGCGCCAGAGGCGGCCAACTTGTCATCTGCTTGTGTTATATGACGAATGGAATGGGAAGCAAACTGTTAAAATTGCTTAGAACCTGTTTACGATCTGCGACGATACGGCGCTGGAAAAGACCTCAGAATGCTCATATACCGTATGTACATTCCGCTTCTTCAGTCGTTTCCGCCTTATCTCGCTCTTGCTCGCGAGATCGTAAACACGTTCTTAGCGCAATCAATCGGGACAGGCGCGCCGGAGCGACGAGAAACAGGGAAAGGCCGCGACGGACGCGCGGAAATGGAAAAAGGCCACGCAATGCGTGGCCTTTGAATTCTGGCTCCCCGAGCAGGGCTCGAACCTGCGACCTGCGGATTAACAGTCCGTCGCTCTACCAACTGAGCTATCAGGGAACATCTCTTGCGAGAGAGGGGTATATTAACCAAGCACCAAGGCAGCGTCAATACCCGGAGCGCAAAATGCCTGCGCCCCGGGCCTCAAACCGCGCTCAAGGATTGCGGGTTTCCACCTGCACCAACTCCGCCGGGGCAGCCCCCTGCTGAGCCTGACGAGCCACGTCGCGACGACGCGGCCCAGCCGGCATCACCGGTTCCTGCACAGCGGGCGCCTCGACCGCCGACTTGGTGGACACCATGACCAGACCACCCAGGCTTGCCGGTTCCGCCGCGGCCACGGCGCGGGTTTCGATCACCGCCGGCGCTTCGACCGCCGGCTCAGCTTGATCCAGCTGCTCCGGCTCGCTCTGCGCGGCAAGGGCAACCGGTTCCTGCGCAAGCGTCGGCTCCGCCGCGGCAAACGCCTCGACAGCCTCCACCACCACAGCCACTTCAAGCGCCGGAGCGGCCTCGACAAGCGGAGCGACTTCAACTGCCGGAACCGCTTCGAGCACCGGCAATTCCGGCTCAGCCGCCGCAGCGGACTCAAGCGCCGGGGCCACGGCCTCCACTTCAAACGCTTCCCGCACCGGCTGCGCCGTTTCGGCAACAGCGGACTCAACAACCGGCTCAATCACCGGAGCTTCAGGCGCCGCGGCCGGAATCGTTTCCGCCACTGCGTCTACGGCGACTTCGGCCGCTACCGCGCCGACAACAACCGCGGCCACAGCCGGCGCAGCTTCCGCCACCGGCAGAGCAGCACCCTCTTCCTGCGGCGCAGCGGACGGATCGTCGCGACGACGATCGCGACGACTGCGACGGCGACGGCGCTCATTGCGCTCCTGCTGCTCGGCGTCGCCCTCGGCGCGAACCTCGTCGGCCGCCGGCTTGTTCAGCTCCAAAGCCGGCTCTTCCGCCTGCGGCGCCTGACGACGACGCGGCTCCTGCTGCGGACGCTCCTGCTTCTCCAACTTTTCCGGACGCTCTTGCGGCGCTTCCTCGCGTGCCGGCTGCTGACGCTGCACGTCCTTCAGTTCGCGCGGCTCGCGGCCTTCACGACCTTCGCGGCTGTTTTCACGCTCGCGGCGGCGACCGTTGCGCGGCTGCTCGCCGCGCTCCTGGCGCTCTTCGCGTTGCGCCGGTTCCTTGCGTTCCGGACGCTCCTGACGCTCGCCGTCCTGGCGCTCGCCTCGTTCGGCGCGCTCGGGACGACGCGGCTTGACCTCGTCAGCACCCTGGCGGCGCTGCTCGTGTTCGCGGCGCGCCTGACCGCCCGGGCGACGTTCGCCGTTGCGCTGGCGGTTGCCGCGCTGCTGCGACTGGGCCGCCGGCTTTTTCTTCTCCACCGGTTGAGCCGCTTGCTCCGGCTCGGCGAACAGGCTCTTGACCCAAGCGCCCAGCTTGCCAAACAAGCCAGGCTCCGACTCGGCCGCCTTAACCACCACCGTTGGCGCCGGCGCCGGCTGCTGCGGGGTAATACCCTTCACCGCGGCCTCCTGGCGCTCCAGCTTCGGCTTTTCATGGCCGAAGTTGGTGATTACGTCTTCTTCCTGCACTTCCACCCGCTTGTAGCTCGGCCCTTCGCCGGCTTCGGCCAGGTCGTCGTGACGCACGCGCACGATCTTGTAATGCGGGGTTTCCAGATGGATGTTCGGAATCAGCACCACGTCCACGTCCAGACGCTCTTCGATCGAATGAATCTCGGAACGCTTTTCGTTGAGCAAGAAGGTGGCCACGTCCACCGGCACCTGCGCGTGAACCGCGCCGGTGTTCTCCTTCATCGCCTCTTCCTGGAGAATGCGCAGGATGTGCAGCGCGGAGGACTCGGTGCCGCGGATGAAGCCGATGCCGTGACAGCGCGGGCAGGTCTCGTGGCTGGTCTCGCCCAAGCTGGGCTGCAGACGCTGACGCGACAATTCCAGCAGGCCGAAACGGGACAGCTTGCCCATTTGGACGCGAGCGCGGTCGTGCTTGAGCACGTCGCGCAGACGGTTTTCCACGTCGCGCTGGTTCTTGGCGCTTTCCATATCGATGAAGTCGATCACCACCAGGCCGCCCAGGTCGCGCAAGCGCAGTTGGCGGGCGATTTCCTCGGCCGCCTCCAGGTTGGTCTTGACCGCGGTGTCTTCGATGTCGGCGCCCTTGGTGGCGCGCGCGGAGTTGACGTCGATGGACACCAGCGCTTCGGTGTGGTCGATCACGATGGCGCCGCCGGACGGCAGCTGCACGCTGCGCGCAAAGGCGGTTTCGATCTGGTGCTCGATCTGGAAGCGGGAGAACAGCGGCACATGATCCTTATACAGCTTCACACGCGACAGCATGTTAGGCATCACATGACTCATGAACTGACGGGCCTGATCGTAGATTTCCTCGGTGTCGATCAGCACTTCGCCGATGTCCGGATGGAAATAGTCGCGGATCGCGCGGATCACCAGGCTGCCTTCCTGTAGAATCAGGAACGGCGCGTTCTGAGCGCCGGCCGCGCCTTCAATCGCGCGCCACAGCTGCATCAGGTAACCCAGATCCCACTGCAGTTCTTCCAGGTTGCGGCCAATACCGGCGGTACGAGCGATCAGGCTCATGCCGTGCGGCACTTCCAGCTGCGACAGCAGGTCCTTCAGCTCCTGACGCTCCTCGCCCTCAATGCGGCGCGACACGCCGCCGCCTCGCGGGTTGTTGGGCATCAGCACCAGGTAACGACCGGCCAGGCTGATATAGGTGGTCAGCGCCGCGCCCTTGTTGCCGCGCTCGTCCTTCTCCACCTGCACGATGACTTCCATGCCTTCGCGCAGCACATCCTGAATGCGCGGACGGCCGCCGTCATAGCCCTGGAAATAGGAACGGGACACCTCTTTGAACGGCAGGAAGCCGTGGCGTTCGGTGCCGTAATCGACAAAACAAGCCTCAAGGGAGGGCTCGATACGGGTAATCACACCCTTATAGATATTCCCCTTGCGCTGCTCTTTGCCTACAGTCTCGATATCGAGGTCGACGAGCTTCTGCCCGTCGACAATGGCAACGCGAAGCTCTTCAGCCTGCGTTGCGTTGAACAACATGCGTTTCATTTACATTCCTTGCGCGGCACTCACGCAAGGGATGCAGCCAGTATTTGACGGCCCAGTGACTATTGATGGGCGCTTTCCGAAAGAAGTGTCGATGTAAAGATCGAAAAAAACAGTTTTGACAAGCCTACTTCCTGAAAATCGATCACACGCAGACCTGACTCATGTGCGCAATTGGCGCTCCGGGATCGCCGGCCTGCCTCAAAGGGCAGGACATACAGTACAGGGGAGCTAGCATGCCGGGTCAAACTTCGCTGCAAAATTTCCTGACTGGCTTAGCATCAGGAAATGGAATACTCGTGAGTGCGTTATGCGTACAAATGCATTACCATCGCTGCTTTTCGGTGAGCGAGTTAACCTTGGCTGCAAACGTCGCGAGCGGCATCAGGTCAGGGTCTGTAAATCCCTGCCGGCCGTCTCTAACCTCTTGCAGCAGCGCCACGCAACATACCGTGACCTTGGCTTGACATTTCGCCGTCATCTTGGTGCAACACACCTTGGGACAGCGCCAGAAGTATAAGCAATATGACAGACATTCGCAAAGATTCCGTCTCCTTCGTCCAAGTGGACGACGGCGACGCCGGCCAACGCATCGACAACTACCTGGTGCGTTTGCTCAAGGGCGTGCCCAAAAGCCATATCTACCGCATCCTGCGCTCCGGCGAGGTGAGGGTGAACAAGGGCCGCATCGAAGCCGCCTACCGCGTGCAGGCCGGCGACGAGTTGCGCATTCCGCCCATCCGCGTGGCCGAGCGCGCGGAAAAGAACGTGCCCGCCGCCACCTTCCCGGTAGTGTATGAGGACAACGCGCTGCTAGTAATAGACAAACCTGCCGGCGTGGCGGTGCACGGCGGAAGCGGCGTATCCTTCGGCGTGATCGAACAGCTGCGCCAGGCGTACCCGGACTGGCGCTACCTGGAACTGGTGCACCGGCTGGACCGCGAAACCTCCGGCCTCCTGATGCTGGCCAAAAAGCGCTCCGCGCTGACCAAGCTGCACGACATGATGCGCGCCAACGTGCCGGACAAACGCTATCTGGCGCTGGGCCTAGGCCAGTGGCCGGACGACGCGCGCCAGGTCAAGCTGCCGCTGTTCAAGTTCCACACCCCGGACGGCGAACGCCGCGTGCGAGTCAGCGACGCCGAAAACGGCCAGTACGCGCACACCAATTTCGCGGTCAAGGAACGTTTTACCGAGTTCACTCTGGTGGAAGCCCACCTGCGCACCGGTCGCACCCATCAGATCCGCGTGCACATGCAGGCCAACGGCTGCGCGATCGCCGGCGACGAGAAGTATGGCGACTTCGCGCTGAACAAGGAACTGGCAAAACGCGGCCTGAAGCGCATGTTCCTGCACGCGCGCAGCCTGTCCCTGCCCCACCCGCTGACCGGCGAGCCGTTGAAACTGGAAGCGCCGCTGCCGCCGGAACTGGAGCGCTTCCTGAAAATCTTGAGGTCTTGAGATGAACACTCGCTTCGATCTGGTCGTTTTCGACTGGGACGGCACCTTGATGGACTCCACCGCCCACATCAGCCAGTCCATCCAGCAAGCTTGCGCCGACCTGTCCCTACCCGTTCCCAGCCGCGAACAGGCCAGCCACGTCATCGGCCTGCGCCTGGCGGAGGCGCTGCAACAGGCCTGTCCGGCCGCCTCCCCCGAGCAGTTGCCGCGCCTGACCGAAGCCTTCCGCCATCATTACCACGCCAACCAGCATCAAGTAACCCTGTTCGACGGCGCCGTGGAGTGCCTGAACGCCGTCGCCGACAGCGGCGCTTTTCTGGCGGTAGCCACCGGCAACAGCCGCGCCGGCCTCAACCGCCTGCTGGAACAAACCGGGCTTGGCCCGCTGTTCCACGCCACCCGCACCGTGGATGAATGCCATTCCAAGCCGCACCCGGACATGCTGCTGTCGCTGACCGAGACGCTGGGCGCGGACCCGCGCCGCACGCTGATGATAGGCGACACCAGCCACGACTTGCTGATGGCCGGCAACGCCGGCTGCCACGGCGTGGGCGTCAGCTTCGGCGCCCATGACAGCGAGCAACTGGAAAGCTGCGGGCCGCTGGCGCTGTTCCACTCCTACGCCGAGCTGCAGGCATGGCTGCTGCCGAAACTCGGATAATCTGCGCCGCGGCCGAACTGCAGGAGGGCGGCCGCGCCTGGCGCTTCGAGATAGCACAGACGGACGGCGCGCCGCCCCTGCCCGCCTTCGTCGTGCGCTACCGCGGCAGGGTCTACGCCTACGTCAACGCCTGCCGCCACATCCCGGTGGAGCTGGATTTGCGCGACGGCGAAGTCTTCGACCTCAGCGGCCATTATCTGGTGTGCAGCATGCACGGCGCCTGTTACGAAGCGCACACCGGCTATTGCGTCTCCGGCCCCTGTCGCGGCCAACGGTTGGCCGCCGTGCCCGTCTTCGAACAGGACGGCAATATCTGCATCAATGTCATGCCGTCGTGAACTTTGCTAGACTCCTGGAATTATTCAGGGAGCACCACACATGAGCGACACCTCCAACCATTGGGAACGCCAATTGCTGGAAAAACTGGCCAGCGCCGCGCTGGTGGAACAGCGCCGCGCCCGCCAATGGAAGATTTTCTTCCGCATGATCTGGCTGATCATCATCGGCTTCATCCTGTTCAGCCTGTTCATGCGCAACGAGGACAAGGCCACCGCCGGCCTCGTAGGCTCCGGGCACACCGCCGTCATCACGCTGGAAGGCGTAATCGACAGCCAGAGCGACACCGCCAACAAACTGAGCCAGGCGCTGACAGACGCCTTCGGCGACAAGGGCACCAAGGGCATCATCATCGACGCCAACAGCCCGGGCGGCAGCCCGGCGCTGTCCGGCATGGCCTATGACGAGATCCGCCGCCAGAAGAAGCTGCATCCGGCGGTGCCGGTCTACGTGGTGGTCAGCGAAGTTTGCGCCTCCGGCTGCTATTACATCGCCTCCGCCGCCGACAAGATCTTCGTCGACAAAGCCAGCATCGTAGGCTCCATCGGCGTGCTGTCCGATGGTTTCGGCTTCACCGGCGCCATGGAAAAACTGGGTGTTGACCGCCGCCTCCGCACCTCCGGCGAGAATAAGGCGATGGGCGACCCCTTCTCCCCGGTCAACCCCAAGCAAGAAGCCATCCGTCAACAATTGCTGGACGACATCCACCAGCAGTTCATCGCGGCGGTCAAGGCCGGACGCGGCCAGCGCCTGGCCAACGATCCACAACTGTTCTCCGGCATGGTGTGGCTGGGCGACAAGAGCATCCCGCTGGGACTGGCCGACGGCCTGGGCACGGTGCGCTCGGTGGCGCGCGACGTGATCAAGGCGGAGAAAACCGTCGACTATACTCAGCAAGACGACCTGTCCAGCCGCGTGGCGCGCAAGATTGGCGTGGAGTTCGCCGGCGGCGTGAAGAGTCTGTTCGACACCAAGCTGTTCTGATCAATCGGCAAGGCATACCATGGCGCGCAGAAGAAAACGACAAGAAGAAGAGCACGAAAACCATGAACGTTGGCTGGTTTCCTACGCCGACTTCATCACCCTGCTGTTCGCCTTCTTCGTGGTGATGTACGCGATCTCCTCGGTCAACGAGGGCAAATACCGCGTGCTCTCCTCCGCCATCGTGGACGCCTTCCGTTCCGGCACCACCATCAGCGTCAACACCACCCCGCCCAGCGGCGGGGCCAACACCATGATAGAAATCCCCGAGACCAAGCCCATCGCCAAGGCGGTCAAGGGAGAGCATCAGGCCGAGAAAAAAGCCAATACCGGCTCGGCCCAAGGCGATGAAAAAACCCGGCTCGCCAACCTGACCCAGGATCTGGCCAAGGTGATGGACCCGCTGGTCAAGAGCGGCCAGGTTACCATCACGCACAGCAGCAAGGGCGTCACCATCGACATCCGCGACACCGCGCTCTTTCCCACAGGGCAGGCGCAGCCCAACGAGCAGTCGCGCCAGCTGATGGCCAATATGGCGCTGCAACTGGCCAAGGTGGACAACCCGATCCGGGTGGAAGGCTTCACGGACACCGTGCCCATCCGCAATTCCTATTTCCCATCCAACTGGGAACTGTCCGCCTCGCGCGCCGGCAGCGTGGTTCGCCTGTTCCAGGAAAACGGCATCAAGCCGGAACGGCTGGTGGCGGTGGGCCGCGGAGCCAACCTGCCGGTGGGCGACAACGCCACCGCCGACGGCCGCGCCAGCAACCGCCGCGTCGCCATCACCGTATTGGCGAGCGGGCTGAGCGACGCCGAAGTGCTGTCGCCGCAAGACGCATCCATGGCCAATGGCCGCTAACACCCCTGTTTCTCAAGAGGAGCACGATATGAGCACCCCGATTCATCATTCCGCGCTGGAACAGCTGTTCCTCAACGCCCGCACCCACAGCCACTGGCAAGACCGTCCGGTCACCGCCGAAACGCTGCACCAACTGTTCGACCTGCTGAAAATGGCGCCCACCAGCGCCAACTGTTCGCCGGCTCGCTTCATCTTCGTGCAAAGCGACGCCGCCAAGGCCAAGCTCAAGCCCTGCCTGGCCGAAGGCAACGTCGAAAAAACCATGGCCGCGCCGGTCTGCGTGATCGTGGCCCAGGACATGCGCTTCTACGAGCACCTGCCCAAGCTCTACCCGCACGCCGACGCCAGAAGCTGGTTTGAAGGCAACGACGCGGCGATCCAGGCCACCGCCGCGCGCAACAGCAGCCTGCAAGGCGGCTACCTGTTGCTGGCCGCGCGCTCCTTGGGGCTGGACTGCGGCCCAATGTCCGGCTTCGACAACGCCGCGGTGGACCAGGCCTTCTTCCCGGACGGCCGCTTCAAATCCAACTTCCTGGTCAACCTGGGCTACGGCGCCGCCGACAAGCTCTACCCGCGTTCGCCGCGCTTCGAGTTCGACGAAGCCTGCCAGATTCTTTAATCCCCTCTCACGCATGCCCGGTTATAATGCCGGGCATTTTGCTGCCTGGAGAATCAAGATGCTCTATTCGCTTCTGCGCCCGCTGCTGTTCCGCTTTGACGCAGAGACCGCCCATGAACAGACGCTGGCCATGCTGGACCAGGCGCACAAGCTGCGCCTGAGTGCGCTGACCTGCCAAAACGCCGCGCGCAAACCGGTGCAAGCCATGGGCCTGACCTTCCCCAACGCGGTGGGACTCGCCGCCGGGCTGGACAAGAATGGAGCGCATATCGACGCCTTGGCCGCGCTGGGTTTCGGCTTCATCGAAATCGGCACCGTCACCCCCCGCCCCCAGGCCGGCAACCCCAAGCCGCGGCTGTTCCGCCTGCCGGAGCACCAGGCCATCATCAACCGCATGGGCTTCAACAATCTGGGCGTGGACACCCTGCTGGACAATGTGCGCCGCTGCAAATTCCAGGGCGTGCTCGGCATCAATATCGGCAAGAACGCCGCCACCCCGATAGAAAACGCCGCCGACGACTACCTGGCCTGCCTGGACAAGGTCTACGCCTACGCCAGCTATGTCGCCGTCAACATCTCCTCGCCCAACACCAAGAACCTGCGCCAGCTGCAGGAGGGCGACGAACTGGGCCGGCTGCTGGCGCAATTGAAGCAACGCCAGCAAGCGCTGGCCGACAAACACGGCCGCCACGTGCCGCTGGCGCTGAAGATCGCCCCGGATCTGGACGACGATCAGATCGTCGCCATCGCCCGCCTGCTGACCGAACACCGCATCGACGGCGTCATCGCCACCAACACCACGTTGTCGCGCGAGGCGGTGGCCGGCCATCCGCTGGCGGAGCAAGCCGGCGGCCTGTCCGGCGCGCCGGTCAAAGACCGTTCGACAACAGTTATTCGCAAATTAGCCAAGGAACTTGACGGCGCTCTGCCTATCATAGGAGTTGGCGGCATCCTGTCCGGGCGGGACGCCGTGGAAAAACGGGATGCCGGCGCCAGCCTGGTTCAAGTCTACAGCGGCCTGATCTACCGAGGCCCGGCGCTGGTGGCCGAATGCGCGAATGCGATCGCAGCGCGCGCCAAACCCTGAACAACAGCACGCGCGGCCGCACACGGGCCCTGCCTCAGGAAGCCCGGCGACAGGCCCGCGGCGACCATCCCGGGGCAAACCGGCTCGCTTATATAACATGGGACTCACTCATATGAACGCAAAACAACTGATTCGTCTTTCCGCCGTCGCGCTGCTGAGCGCCGGCGTGCTCACCGGCTGCGCCACCTCCGACTCCGCGGCCGTCTATTCCAAGGGCCAGATGCGCCAGGCGCAGACCGTGCAACTGGGCACCGTGGTATCGGTTCAGAACGTGAAAATGGAAGGCAGCAACAATGAGCTGCTGACCTTGGGCGGCGCCGCGCTGGGCGGCCTGGCCGGCAGCAATATCGGCGGCGGCAAAGGCCAGATCGCAGGCGGCATCATCGGCGCGCTGGCCGGCGGCTTCGGCGCTCAGGCCGCGCAGCGCGGCTTGAACAAGAACGCGCTGGAAATCACCGTCAAGCTGGACGGTTCCGGTCGCATGATCTCCATCGTTCAGGAAGCCGACATTCCGTTCTCCGCCAACCAGCGCGTGCGCGTGCTGACCGGCGGCGGCAACGACCGCGTGGTGCCGTTCTAAGCATCCGCTCAAGGCCCGCCGTCGCACGTCTTCGACTCGCAGGCCTTGAACAGGCTCTGACGCGGACCGCGTCAGCAATGAAAAAGCCGGCGCTCACGCCGGCTTTTTCATTGGGTGCCGCTCACTCGTCCCGCGGCCTGGACAACTCTACCCAGCGCCCATCCATCAAAGCCTGCAAGGGCTGATACATCGCCTTGTAGGACATCTTTTGGCATTCGCGTATCCAATAGCCCAGATATAAGTGCGGCAGCCCCAGCCGCTGCGTCAGCTCCGCCTGCCACAAGACATTGAACACGCCCAGGCTGGACTTGGCGTCGTCCGGATCGTAGAAGGTGTACACCGCGGACAGGCCATCGGACAGGCGATCGATCAGGCTGACCATCTTCAACTCGCCCTCCAGGCGAAACTCCGCCAGCATGCTGTCCACTCCGCTTTTCAGAATGAACTCCGAGTACTGCTGCGGATCGTCGTCCGACATGCCGCCGCCGGCGTGCCGCGACTGTTGATACCAGCGGTACAAGGCATAGTGCTCGGCGTTGAACTCCAACGGCAGCAGGCGCACCTGCATCGCCTCCAGCCGACGCGCCACCTTGCGCTGGGTACGACTGGGCGCGAAGCGCTCCACCGGAATCCGCACCGGCACGCAGGCCTGGCAACTGTCGCAATAAGGCCGGTAGGTATACAGGCCGCTGCGGCGAAAGCCCAGCTTCACCAGTTGGCTGTAGACCTCGCCATCGATCGCCTCCGCCGGGATCGCCACTTGCGAGCGCGCCTGACGCCCCGCCAGATAGCTGCACGGATAGGGCGCGGTGGCGTAGAAATGGATGGCCACTGTCGGGCCGGGATCACGATGGCTCATTGGTATACCGGTAGTTCCACATCGCGGCGGGCTGCGCCCGTCGGGCATTCTCTTTCAGAGTAGCAAGAAATGTCTGACGCGAAACCAACTTGGCGCCCAAGCTTTGCAAATGACGGGTGTGCATCTGGCAATCTATCATCGTCACCCCCTGCGCGCGCAGATGGCGCACCATGTGGATGAAGGCCAGTTTGGACGCGTTGCTGCAACGGGAAAACATGGATTCACCGTAGAACATCAGACCCAGACCAATGCCGTACAGGCCGCCGGCCAGTTCGCCGTCTATCCAGGTCTCGAAGGAGTGCGCGTAACCCAAGCGGTGCAGACGGCAATACGCGTCCACCATCTCCGGAACGATCCAAGTGCCCTGCTGCTGGGTTCTGGGTTCGGCGCAGGCCGACATCACCTCGCGAAACGCAGTGTCCACGCGGATTTCATAGGACTGGTTGCGCAGCACTTTGTCCATGGAACGGCTGACTTTCAGCTCGTCCGGACACAGCACCATGCGCGGCGCCGGCGACCACCACAAGATAGGCTCGCCTTCGGAAAACCAGGGAAAGATGCCTTGGGAGTAAGCAGCCAGGATGCGCTGCGGGGATAAATCGCCTCCAGCGGCCAGCAAACCGTTGGGTTCGCGCAGAGCCAGCCGCACCGGAGGGAAAACCGGCTCAGGACCGAGCCAGGGAATCATGCCTTTTTGGCGTTGAGGCAGTCCGGGCACTCGCCGTACATGTACAGCGCGTGATCGACGATGCGGAAGCCGTGTTGCTCGGCGATGCGGTCTTGCAGCGCTTCGATCTCAGGATCGAAGAACTCGACCACCTTGCCGCAGCTGACGCACACCATATGATCATGATGGCCGCCCTGGTTCAGCTCGTATACCGCTTTGCCGGTTTCAAAATGGTGGCGCACCAAAATGCCCGCTTGCTCGAACTGCGTCAGCACACGGTAAATGGTGGCAAGGCCGATGTCGATATTTTCCGCAAGCAGCTTGCGATAGACATCTTCCGCCGACATGTGACCAGCGTTCTCCTCTTCGAACAAATCGAGGATTTTCAGACGCGGGCCGGTGGCCTTGAGGCCGATATCTTTAAGGTGACTGGCTTTGCTCATCGTGATATAAAGTGGGTCGATTTCAGATCATGATAAAGCCTTTTCACGGCTTTGCCTAATTACCGCCTTATAACTATTCGGTCACGGAGTATCATGCGCGCCCTGATTTTTGCCGCCGTCATTGCCCTCTCCGGCTGCAGTTCGATGAACCCCCTGAACTGGCTCAGCCCGCACAAGATGGAAATCCAGCAGGGCAATTATGTCACAGAGGATGCCGTCGCCAAACTTAAACCGGGCATGACCCGCTCGCAAGTGCGTTTCCTGTTGGGTTCTCCGCTACTGGCTGACGCGTTTCACGCTAATCGCTGGGATTACACCTATAGCGACATCAAGCAGGGCAAGCTGGACAAAAACAGCAATCGCCTGCTAACCGTCTACTTCAACGGCGACGTGCTGGAGCGCGTGGAAGGCCAGGCGCAACCGGCCGAACGCCCGCCGCTGACCGCCTCCGCGCCGGCTCAGGAAGTCAAGCCATGAGCGCCACCCCGCTAAAACTGGTGATCGTCGGCGCCGGCGGCCGCATGGGCAAGACCCTGATAGAAGCGGCGCTGGCCGCGCCTGGCGTGGCGCTGCACGCCGCGGTGGACCGCCCCGGTTCGGAATTCATCGGCCAGGACGCCGGGCTGTTCATTGGCCAGCACACCGGCGTCAAGATTAGCGGCGACTTCCTCCTGGCGCTGGAAGGCGCCGATGCCGTCATCGACTTCACCCGCCCGGAAGGCACGCTGGAACACCTGGCCGCCTGCGCCGAGCGCGGCGTGCGGATGATCATCGGCACCACCGGCTTCGACGAGGCCGGCAAGGCGGCGATCCGCGCCGCCGGCGACAAGATCGGCATCGTGTTCGCCGCCAATTTCAGCGTGGGCGTCAACCTTACCTTCAAGCTGCTGGACATGGCGGCGCGGGTGCTGAACGACGGTTACGACATCGAAATCATCGAAGCCCACCACCGCCATAAAGTGGACGCGCCGTCCGGCACCGCCCTGCGCATGGGCGAGGTGATCGCCGACGCGCTGGGCCGCGACCTGAACGAATGCGCCGTCTACGGCCGCGAAGGCGTGACCGGCGAACGCGATCCGCAAACCATAGGCTTCGCCACCGTGCGCGGCGGCGACGTGGTCGGCGACCACACCGCCTTGTTCGCCGCCATCGGCGAGCGCGTCGAAATCAGCCACAAGGCCTCCAGCCGCGCCACCTTCGCCAATGGTGCGGTGCGCGCCGCGCGCTGGCTGGCCGGCAAACCGCACGGCCTGTTCGATATGCAGGACGTGCTGGGCCTGCGCTGAGCACCGGCGAGGAGCCCTCTCCCCGCCTCCTTCCCATGCGCCTTCTCCCCCTGACTCTGGGCCTCTCCATCGGCCTGATCCTGCTCTCCTTGGTTTCATTGCTGCACGGCAGCGGCATTGACGCGGCCCTTCTGCTGGCCGGCCATCCGCCGCCGGAACTGGAATGGCAGCTGCTGCTGGAATTGCGTCTGCCGCGCCTGCTGGCCAGCGCCAGCGCCGGCGCCTTGCTGGCCAGCGCCGGCGCGGCGGTGCAAGCGCGTTTCCGCAATCCACTGGCCGAGCCCGGCCTGATCGGCATCAATAGCGGCGCGGCGCTGGCCGCCGCCGCCGCGCTGAGCCTGGGCGCCGGCCTCTACGCGGTGTCCGCGTCCGCCTTCGCCGGCGGCCTGTCTTCCTTATTGCTGATCCGCCTGCTGGGCCAGACTCAACAAGGCGGCAGCCGGCTGATCCTCAGCGGTCTCGCCATCAGCTCCTTGCTGGGCAGCCTGCTGACCTTGCTGATCACCACCCTGCCCGACGGCTCCTTGCGCGTGGTGATTTTCTGGCTGATGGGCAGCTTCGCCAGCGTGGACTGGCCGCAAACCGTCTTGCTGTGCGCGGCCGCGCCGCTGGTTTGGCTGGCGCTGCACCGGCAATGGCGCTTTCTCAACGCGCTGCAATTGGGCGAGACCGCCGCCTTTCACCTGGGTTTCGAAGTCCGCCGCCGCGAATGGCAGGTGGTGGTTCTAGCCGCTCTGGCCGCCGGCTTGGTGGTGTCCGCCTGCGGCATGATAGGCTTTATCGGCCTGATGGGCCCGCACCTGGCTCGCCAGCTGGTGGGCGGCAACGCGCGCCGGCTGCTGTGGATTGCGCCCATGCTGGGCGCGCTGCTGGCCATCGCCTCCGACTGGCTGGCGCGCAGCCTGCTGGCGCCCAGCGAGCTGCCGGTGGGCGTGATCACCAGCCTGATAGGCGCGCCGTTCTTCCTGTGGCTGCTGCGGCAAAGCGCGGAAAAGGACAGCCATGCTTGAAGCGCGCGCCGTCAGCCTCTCCCGCCAGGGCCGCCTCTTGGTGGAGTCGGTGTCCCTGCGCGTGGCGCCGGGCGAACTCAATATAGTGCTAGGCCCCAACGGGGCCGGCAAAAGCAGCTTGCTGGGCATGCTGGCCGGCTTGTACCCCCCCAGCGCCGGCGAGGTGTGGATGGCCGGCCGGCCGCTGCGCGGCCAATCCGCCGCGGAACTGGCCCGCCAACGCGCGGTGGTGGAGCAAAATCCGTTGACGCCGGCCGGCTGGAGCACGTTGGAGCTGATCCAGTCCGGCGCCTATCTGCTAGGCGATGCCGCCGATGCCTGCCGCCGGGCGATGGAACTGAGCTGTACCGAGGAACTGGCGCAACGCCAGGCTCGCACGCTGTCCGGCGGCGAACAGCAACGCGCTCACCTGGCGCGCGCGCTGTGCCAGTTACTGGCTTCTGCGGACGCGGAACGCTATCTACTGCTGGACGAACCCACCGCCGCGCTGGACTTCGCGATGGCGGACGCGCTGCTGGCGCAAGTGGCCCGCATCTGCCGCGAACTGAATATCGGCGCGCTGGCGGTGGTGCACGATCTGAACCTGGCACTGCGCCACGCCGACAATGTGCTGCTGTTGAACGAAGGACGCGCCGCAGGCTTCGGGCCCACGGCGGAGATCATGCAGCGGGAAACACTGGAAGCGGTTTACGGCGTGCGGCTGGCGGAGCTGAGCAGCCAGGAACATGCCTTGCGGGCGTTCGTGCCCTTGCCCCACCCGCACCCAGACTAAACGCTCAGCGGTGCGAGGCCTGCTTGCACTCGCTGAGAAAACGCGTGCGGTCGGCCTCGCTCACTTCTCCGGCGAAGCCCTGAGTGATCACGGCCTCCGCGCCGCGCCGGTTTTCCCCCAGCTGCAAGCACATCTGCTTGGCTTGGATCACACAGGCCGCGCCCTTGGCCATGCCGTGCCGCACCAAAACGTCTGCCACCTCCTGGCAAATCCATTCCTGGTAATTCAAACGATGCGAGATCACGTCGATCAAGCGCGCGATGCGGCCGAAGCCGTGCAGCCGCCCGCCCGGAATGTAGGCGACGTGGGCAATGCCCTCGAACGGCACCAGATGATGCGGGCACAGACTGTGGATGGAGATATTGCTGATGATGACCATCTCGCGGGAGTTGTCTTCAAAGCCGCAGCCCAGCACCTCGCTGGGATCGGCGGCGTAGCCGTCCAGCAGGCGGTCGCGCCAGAACGCGCTGACCCGCTCCGCGGTCCTGCCCAGATGCGGATCGCCTTGCGGCTGAAAGCCGCAGGCGGTCAGCAAATCAGTCACCGCGCGCTCAAACGCCTCTTTGTCGAACGGCCGCAACCGCTCCACGCCCACCTTGGGTTCGCGCTCCGGCGCTGGATGATCGCAATGCTGATGGTCCATATCGTCTCCCTTGTGACCGCTGATTCAACGTCCGCTGTGCGCCGGCGGCGCATGGCGCGACGAAAGCCGGCTCGCAAATTTGAGCCGGCTCTTGGCGGCGGCTTGCAATCGAAATAGGAATTCGAGAGCGGCCGGGAGGGAAAGTTGCATCCGCCGGCGGCATGAAAAACCCGGGGCGGCGACGCCGGCCCCGGGTTTGCGACTATATCACAGGCCGCCGCCGCTACACGCGCGCGCCTTCCATATTGGATTTCATCTCGTAACTCTGCTTGACCTCGCCATTGCCGTCCACGCTCTCCAGCCTCACGTCGAAGCCCCACAACCGGCACACGTGCTTGAGCACTTCGTTGGCGCTATTGTCGTCCAGCGGCCGCCGGTTGTGCATGGTGTGGCGCAACACCATGCTGCGGTCGCCGCGCACATTGACCGACCACACCTGGATATTGGGCTCGCGCGAGCCCAAGTTGTACTGCTCGGCCAGCTTGCCGCGAATGTCTCGATAGCCCATCTCGTCGTGGATGGCAGACACTTCCAGCTTGTCGTCGTGGTCGTCGTCGCGGATGGAGAACAGGCGGAAATCACGAATCAGCTTGGGCGACAGATACTGCGAGATAAAGCTCTCGTCCTTGAAGTTCTTCATCGCGAACTCCAGGGACTCGCGCCACGGTGTGCCGGCCAGGTCCGGGAACCAGGCGCGGTCCTCGTCGGTGGGGGCCTCGCAGATGCGCTTGATGTCCTGATACATGGAAAAGCCCAGCGCGTACGGGTTGATGCCGTTGTACCAACGCGCCGTCACCGGCGGCTGATACACCACATTGGTGTGGCTCTGCAAAAACTCCATCATGAAACCATCGGTGACCATGCCTTTGTCGTACAGACGATTGAGGATGGTGTAGTGCCAGAACGTGGCCCAACCCTCGTTCATCACCTGAGTCTGACGCTGCGGGTAGAAATACTGCGCCACCTTGCGCACGATGCGCACCACCTCGCGCTGCCAGGGCTCCAGCAGCGGCGCGGATTTTTCGATGAAGTAGAGCAGGTTTTCCTGCGGCTCCGGCGGAAAGCGCGGCGGCGCCTTGTCGCTGCCGTCCTTGTCGCGCTTGGGAATAGTGCGCCACAGGTCGTTGACCTGCATTTGCAGGTATTGCTCGCGCTCTTCCTGGCGCGCCTGCTCCTTGGCCAGCGACAGCTTCTGCGGCCGTTTGTAGCGGTCCACGCCGTAATTCATCAGTGCGTGACAGCTGTCCAGCAGGTCCTCCACCGCGTCTATGCCGTAGCGCTCCTCGCACTTGGTGATATAGCTCTTGGCGAACACCAGATAGTCGATGATGGCCGAGGCGTCGGTCCAGGCCCGGAACAGGTAGTTGCCCTTGAAAAAGCTGTTGTGGCCGTAAGCAGCGTGGGCGATCACCAGGGCCTGCATCGTCATGGAGTTTTCTTCCATCAGATAGGCGATGCAGGGGTTGGAATTGATCACGATCTCGTAAGCCAGGCCCATCTGGCCGCGCTTATAGCTTTTCTCGGTGGCGACGAAATGCTTGCCGTAGCTCCAGTGGTGATAATTGACCGGCATGCCCACCGAGGCGTAGGCGTCCATCATCTGCTCGGCGGTGATGACTTCCAGCTGATTGGGATAGACATCCAGCTTGAACTCGTCCACCGCGATGGTGCGTATTTGCCGGTCGTACTCGTTGACCAGGTCAAAGGTCCATTCGGACCCGGTAGAAATTGGTGTCATGTTGCTGCCCCCTTGGCAAGACCGCTCAGAACCTGTTTACGATCTGCTGCGCGTCGTGAAGCGTTACACGGTGAGTACAAGCTCAAAATGCTCATGTACCACGTGTGCATTCCGCTTTTTCGCTCGTTTCCGCCTTGTCTCGCGAGATCATAAACACGTTCTCAGGCGGTGGCGGCGCGGCCATTGGCCGGCTGACGCTTGAACAGTTCCCGGAATACCGGGTAGATGTCGGAAGCCGAACGAATTTTCTGCATCGCGAACTGGCGGTTGCGTTCCTGCACCTTCAAGTATTCGTACCAGAGATTTTGCGGCTCTCCTTCGGTAATCTCGATATAGGCGAAGTACTGGCAGTAAGGCAGCAGGTCTTCCTCCATGATGCGGCCGCAGTTGGCGGAATCGCTGTCCCAGTTATCGCCGTCGGACGCCTGAGCGGCGTAGATATTCCACTCGCTGCCGGCGTAGCGCTTCTTGACGATCTCCGCCATCAGGTTGAGCGCCGAGGACACCACGGTGCCGCCGGATTCGCGCGAGTGGAAGAAGTCCTCCTCGCTCACCTCCACCGCACTGGTGTGATGGCGAATGAACACCACCTCGATCTTTTCGTAATTGCGCTGCAGGAACAGGTAAAGCAGGATGAAGAAGCGCTTGGCCATATCCTTCTTCTGCTCGTCCATGGAGCCGGACACGTCCATGATGCAGAACATCACCGCCTGGCTGGTGGGCTTGGGCTGCTTGACTCGGTTGTTGTAGCGCAGGTCGAACGGGTCTATCCACGGAATGCTGGCGATGCGCTCGCGCAGCCGGTGGATGCTTTGCCGTTTTTCGCGGATTTCCAGGGTGTTGTCCTCGTCATCCTCCATCAGGGTGTCGAGTTCCTCCTCCGCGTCGCCCAGCGTGGCCATCGTCGGCGCGGCCATCGCCACCCGCCGCGCCAGCGCGCCGCGCAGCGAACGCACGATATTGATGTTGGCCGGCGTGCCGTCGTTGGTGTAACCAGCGCGCACCGTCTTCATCTCCTCAATGCCCATCAGCTGGGTCTTGATCAGATTGGGCAGCGCCAAGTCGTCGAAGAACACGTTCATGAACTCTTCGCGCGACAGCTGGAATACGAAATCGTCCTCGCCCTCGCCGTCCTGGCTGGCCTTGCTGCCGCCGCCTCCCCCGCCGCCTTGCGGCCGCGGCAAGCGGTCGCCTTTGACGAACTCCTCATTGCCCGGGTGCACGTTTTCCGTCATGCCACCCTTGCCGTGATGAAACACGGGTTCGGAAATATCCTTTACCGGAATCGAGACCTTCTCCCCGCTCTCGATATCGGTAATGCTGCGCCCCTTGACCGCCTTGGCGACGGCTTCCTTGATTTGGGCCTTGAAACGGCGCAGAAACCGTTCGCGGTTGACCGCGGACTTGTTCTTGCCGTTGAGGCGCCGATCGATGATGTGGGACATAAGCACCTCGCTTTGCCTGTGCCGGCGGCGGCCGCGCGCTGGCGGCCATCGCCTGGCTTGCTGTTGTTATATTATTCACCGCCCGGCGGCGACAGCGGCCGCTTGGGCGATTTCCGGCGCCGCCCCAGGCGGCGCCGGATCAGCGATGGCTTACGAGGACTTGCGCACTCGCAGATACCATTCGCACAACAGACGCACTTGCTTGGCGGTGTAGCCTTTCTCCACCATGCGGTTGACGAAGTCCTCGTGCTTCTTCGCATCCTCGGCGCTGGCCTTGGCGTTGAAGGAGATCACCGGCAGCAGCTCCTCGGTGTTGGAGAACATCTTCTTCTCTATGACCGTGCGCAGCTTCTCGTAGCTGGTCCAGGTGGGATTCTTGCCGCCGTTGTTGGCCCGCGCCCGCAACACGAAGTTGACGATCTCGTTGCGGAAGTCTTTGGGGTTGGAAATCCCGGCCGGTTTCTCTATCTTCTCCAGCTCCGCGTTCAAGGAGGTTCGGTCGAAGATCTCGCCGGTGTCCTGATCGCGGTACTCCTGATCCTGAATCCAGAAGTCCGCGAAGCTGACGTAGCGGTCGAAGATGTTCTGGCCGTACTCGGAGTAGCTTTCCAGATAAGCGGTTTGAATCTCCTTGCCAATGAACTCCACATACTTGGGCGCCAGGTACTCCTTCAGGAAGGTCAGATACTTCTGTTCGATTTCCGCCGGAAACTGCTCGCGCTCCACCTGCTGCTCAATCACGTACAAGAGATGCACCGGGTTGGCGGCCACTTCGCTGTGATCGAAGTTGAACACCTTGGACAGAATCTTGTAGGCGAAGCGCGTGGACAAGCCGCTCATGCCCTCGTCCACCCCCGCGTAATCGCGGTATTCCTGGATGGATTTGGCCTTGGGATCCGTATCCTTCAGATTGTCCCCGTCGTACACCTGCATCTTGCTGAACAGGCTGGAGTTTTCCGGCTCTTTCAGCCGCGACAACACCGCGAACTGCGACATCATCTTCAGCGTGCCCGGCGCGCACGGCGCGCGGCCCAGCGAAGAATTGCGGATCAGCTTGTCGTAGATCTTGATCTCGTCCGACACGCGCAGGCAATACGGCACCTTGACGATGTAGATACGATCCAAGAAGGCCTCGTTGTTCTTGTTGTTGCGGAACTGCTTCCACTCGGATTCGTTGGAGTGGGCCAGGATCACGCCTTCAAACGGAATCGCGCCAAAGCCCTCGGTCCCCTTGAAGTTGCCCTCCTGGGTGGCAGTCAGCAGCGGGTGCAAGACCTTGATCGGCGCCTTGAACATCTCCACGAATTCCAGCAAACCCTGGTTGGCCAGGCACAAGCCGCCGGAGTAGCTGTAAGCGTCCGGATCGTCCTGCGCGTATTTCTCCAGCTTGCGGATATCCACCTTGCCCACCAGGGACGAAATATCCTGGTTGTTCTCGTCGCCCGGCTCGGTCTTGGCCACCGCGATCTGCTTGAGCACCGACGGATAGCGTTTGACCACGCGGAACTGGCCGATGTCGCCGTTGAACTCATGCAGCCGCTTCACCGCCCACGGGCTGGGGATGCTCTTCAGATAACGGCGCGGGATGCCGTATTCCTCTTCCAGCAGCGCCCCGTCTTCGTCGTAGTTGAACAGCGCCAGCGGAGACTCGTTGACCGGGCTGCCTTTCAGGCAATAGAACGGCACCAGCTCCATCAGCTCTTTCAGCTTCTCGGCGATGGACGATTTGCCGCCGCCCACAGGGCCCAGCAAATAGAGGATCTGCTTCTTCTCTTCCAGGCCTTGCGCGGCGTGGCGGAAGTAGGACACCACCTGTTCGATCACCTCCTCGGTGCCGTAGAAGTCACGGAACGCGGGATAGACCTTGATGACTTTGTTGGAAAAGATGCGGGACAGACGCGAATCGTGCCGAGTGTCCACCAGTTCCGGCTCGCCTATGGCGGCCAGCATGCGCTCTGCGGCGGTGGCGTAAGCGCCGGGGTCTTTCTTGCAGAGCTCCAGGTACTCCTGGATGGTGTACTCCTCCTCACGAGTCTTGTCGTAACGAGCAGCGTAGTGACTGAAGATATCCGGGTGCATGGCTCTCTCCTGGCAGGTAGCAGAGGCGCAAACGACATGCACGCGGCATCCGCTGCTCCCCTTGCTGAATTAGAGTATTCACATTGTTTCCGGCTTTCTTTTTCTGGGTATAGCATAACGCACAGCTTGGCAGGGCAAAACCGCGCCTGCACACAAAATATGAGATCGTGAGCCAGATTCAATACAAGTATTTGAAATGGATGGTGAATTCCGCCAGCTTTTTTTTGTAACGGGAGACGAGCGGCGTGTAAGCGGGAGTAAACGGAAATCGGCCCAAAAAAAAGGCCTTGATAATCAAACGTTTCTTGCGCGGCCATCGGAAGATTTAGACCAAGCCGCCGGACAAATAAAAAGAAGGGAATATAAAGCATGCGCCGCGCCGGCGCGGACGGCGGCGATCAGCCTTTGCGCTGCACGATGCGCACGCCGATTTCATAGATGCGACCGCGCTGCACCTCGTTGCAGCGCTTCACCTCCACCACCGCCTCCAAGGGCTTGCCCGGCATGCCGCCCACGCCCGGGGCCAACACGATCACGGACAGACGCTCGCCAAACTGCGGCACAAAGGACGAGCGCAAGGCCATGCCGTCCACCGACAGATCCACGCACTCGCCGTAATGGGTTTCGCCGCTGATCAAAGAACGGATGCGGGCCTTGCAGCCCATGCTGATGCGGCGCCCGCGCCGTCGATCCCGGTAAGGATCAAACGGCGACACCCGGCATCCTCCCGGCCTGATGCGCCGCCAGCCAGTGCAGCCCCACGATGGACTTGCTGTCGCATATCTGCCCGCTCAGCGTCATCTCCATCGCCTGGGCCACCGGCACCGTCAGCACCTCCAGGAATTCGCCCTCGTCCAGCCGGCTGCCCTGCTGGCTCAGCCCTTCCGCCAGGTAATAGCTGATGCGCTCGTTGGAATAGCCAATGCACGGATAAGCGGTGCCCAGATACGTCCAGCGCTCCGCCGCGTAGCCGGTTTCCTCCAAGAGCTCCCGTCTTGCCGTGGCCGCCGGGACCTCGTCCGGATCTATCTTGCCGGCCGGAATCTCCACAAACTCGCGGCCGGCCGGGTAACGGTACTGGCGCTCCAGCACCAGCTTGCCGTCCGGCGTCAGCGCCAGCACCGCCACCGCGCCGGGGTGCAGAATGTACTCGCGCGTGGACGCCGCTCCGTCCGGCAGCGCCACCTCGTCTTTATGAACCTTGAGAAAACCGCCCTGATACACCAGCTCCGACGACAACTGCTTTTCAACCAGATCCACAATCACCCCTTAAAGTGTTCTGCAATGCCTGCTTTTCCAGGCGCTGATCACCGCCCAGCGCCACAGCAGCCGCGTCAACGCGTAGCCGATCACGGCAAAGGTCAGGCCCAGCGCCGGCAACCCCACCAGCAAAGGCCAGCCCAGCTCCGCCAGCCAATTCAGGCAGGCGTGCCACCAATCCGGCAAGCTCATCCGGCCCCAATTGGGCGGCGGCGTCATTGTACCCGCAGCCGGATTGCCCAGTAAAAGCTTGCCATAAGCATAAGCCAGAAAGTACAGCGGCAATACGGTCAAAGGGTTAGTGTACAGCGTGAACAACACCGCCACCGGCAGATTCACCCGCATCAGCAAAGCCAGCGCCACCGCCGTCACCTTCTGCGTGGGGCCGGGCATCAGGCCGGCGAACAAACCCACCCCCACCCCCATCGCCACCTTGCGGCGGTTCAGCGACCAATACGCCGGCCGGTCCAGGTAAGGCGCCAGCCGGCGCAGGCCCGGCTTTTGAAACCAATGGTGCCGGTAGGCAACCCATTTGCGTACCTTGCGTCTAAACCAAGTCATCTGGAATTTTTTGATCCTTGTGCGCGCTCGTTGCCGTTAAACCACACTCGGCGACGGGGAAAACGCGAAAAGCTTGTCAAAGCCACGTCGATAATTTAAACAAGCGTTTGAATTGTTGCCGCCCAAGCGCAGAGCGCACCCAACGCACGACAGACCTGGCCGGATAGACCAGGCCGCGCAAAACCAACCGGAGAGACCCATGCCTGCATACCAAGCCCCGCTGCGGGATTTCGATTTCGTGCTCCACGAGCTGATCAAGGTACAGGACATCATCCCCACCCTGCCCGGCTACGAAGAAGCCACCCAGGACATCTTCCGCTCCTACCTGGAAGCCGCCGCCCAGTTCTGTGAAAGCGAACTGGCGCCCCTGAACCGCCAGGGCGACGAAGAAGGCTGTCACTACGACAGCTCCACCAAATCCGTCACCACCCCGCCCGGCTTCAAGGAAGCCTACCAGCAATACTGTGAACTGGGCTTCCCCACGCTGGACTGCGACCCGGCCTACGGCGGCCAGGGCATGCCCAAGGCGCTGAGCTTCCCCATCATGGAAATGCAGTGCTCCAGCAACGTGGCCTGGTCCATGTACCCCGGCCTGTCTCACGGCGCGTATTCTGCCATTCATGCCCACGGAACCGAAGCGCAAAAAGCAGCCTACCTGCCCAAACTGGTGGACGGCAGCTGGACCGGCACCATGTGCCTGACCGAACCGCACTGCGGCACTGACCTGGGCCTGCTCAAAACCCGCGCCGAACCCAACGGCGACGGCAGCTACAGCATTACCGGCACCAAGATTTTCATCTCCGCCGGTGAACATGATATGTCCGACAACATCATCCACCTGGTGCTGGCCCGCCTGCCGGACTCGCCCAAGGACGTGAAAGGCATCTCCCTGTTCATCGTGCCCAAGTTTCATGACGACGGCAGCCGCAACCCCGTGGCCTGCGGCAGCCTGGAACACAAGATGGGCATCAAGGCCAACGCCACCGCGGTGATCAACCTGGACGGCGCCAAGGGCTATCTGATTGGCGAAGTCAACAAAGGCCTGTCCTGCATGTTCACCATGATGAACGCCGCCCGCCTGGGCTGCGGCATGCAAGGCCTGGGCATAGGCGAAGCCTCCTTCCAGGGCGCGCTGGCCTATGCGCGCGAACGCCTGCAAATGCGCTCGCTCTCCGGCGACAAATGCCCGGACAAGCCGGCGGACCCCATCATCGTCCACCCGGACGTGCGCCGCATGCTGCTGACCCAGAAAGCCTACACCGAAGCCGGCCGCGCGCTGACCAGCTTGCTGGCGCTGCAACTGGACATAGAAGACAAACACCCGGACGCCGACGCCCGCCAGGACGCCGCCGACCTCGTGGCCCTGCTCACCCCGGTGGCCAAAGCCTTCATGACCGACAACGGCTACGAAGCCGCCAACCTGGGCATGCAAGTGTTCGGCGGCCACGGCTACATCCGCGAATGGGGCATGGAACAACTGGTGCGCGACTGCCGCATCTCCCAGATCTACGAAGGCACCAACGGCATCCAGGCCATCGACCTCTTGGGCCGCAAAGTGCTGATGGACCAGGGCCAGAAGCTGCGCAAGTTCACCAAGCAGATCCACAAGTTCTGTCAGGCCAATGAAGGCAACGACAAGCTGGCCGACTACGTGGCCCCGCTGTCCAAGCTGCTGAAAGACGTGGGCGAAGTGACCATGGGCATCGGTATGGCCGGCATGCAGAACCGCGACGAAGCCGGCGCGGCCGCCACCGACTACCTGCGCCTGATCGGCCACCTCAGCTACGCCTGGCTGTGGGCGCAAATGGCGGAAGTGGCTCATTCCAAGCTGGGCGGCGGCGAAGACGGCTTCTACCAGGCCAAGATCCTGACCGGCCGCTTCTATATGAGCAAGCTGTTCCCGGAAGTGCACAGCCTGCTGGCCAAGCTCAAGGCCGGCGCCAAGCCCTTGATGGAATTGCAGGACGAGCACTTCGCGTTCTAAATCACTTACGATAGTGAAACAGAAACGGCCCCTAAGGGCCGTTTTTCATGGGCGAACCTCCCGCGCTAGCGGCCTCGTCCGCGCTTCTTGCGCCGCCGCTGCTGTTGCGCCTCCGCCAACTGCTCCAGGCACAGATAAAGCTGCTGCACCGCCTCCACATGCTGGGCCAGATCCACACGCTCCACCGCCAGGTTCAGCAGCATCTCCAGATAATTGAAGAAGCCCTTGCACAGGCCAATGCGGTAGCTCTTGTCGGCAAAGTCCATATCGCTGGCAATGCGGAACAACAGTCCGCGCGCCGCATGCTGACGGTTGTTCTTCAACAACTGCGCCATATGCGCGGCGTACTGGCGGCCAATGGCGCAGGCTTCGAAATAATCCTGAGGCTCCGCCGGCTGCCAGTAATGCGGATAGGTGCGGCCCGGTACGCGGCGGACAAAGGGCAGACGGAGGTCTTTGGCTTCGCTGGAGGGGAAGCGGTAGCGGGAACGGCGGGGTTTTGAGAAATCAGACATGGGCAACCTCTTGCTAGAAGTGCGTGAAAACCAGCGGCTGCCGGTTAGGCAGACGCAACGCAAGTTTGGAAAACGTGCTGAAAACAGCACCTCGCCTGCAGTCGATGGGTTCTCACGGCCCAGTGCCGGGATGAAACGGCACGGAAGGATTGTTGCTTAGAGAGGGACGGGGGTCAAGCTTTGGAGGCCGTTTTTGGGATCGTGTATTTGCGGAACTATCTACGCGCTACGCGCAGATGGAGAAGGGGCGGCTTCTCAGCCAAAGCAACCCTTCGTATGTCATCTGAAAGATGGCTACTCTCACATTAAAAACAACCATATAAGCACCTGAAAACAAACAAATAATTCAATTTCCATGCAAATGTGTGACCTACTTGCACATTGCTACTTAAGGACACCTAGTTTGTAGCCTTGTAGCAACCTTTTAACCCACCAAAAAATCCTTATGCCATAATTGCAATATGGATAAGTAGCATCTATCAAATACATGTACTGCATTAAAGGGAGAGTAAAATGGATAGAAAGGTCGCAGCAGCACGCTGCCACGAGATTCAATTAGCAATTCGCGACAAGGAAGTCCCACGATTTGAAGGTATACCTGAAATCGGAATGGCAGTTCAACTGGCGCTGCATATCCGAGGACTCCCCCTGTTAGACTATGAGAAAGTGAAGCTCGTAGCGTCAACGATGCTGGGCATTCCCAGACTTTCAGTCGATCGGATAGTACGGTTGCTTGAAGAGGTTGAGTTTGTGCAGATCAACCAAGTTGGACAACGAATCGTATCCGTTCTCCCTATCGTCCCATTTTTCGAGGAATTGTATGATGGAATCGGAGAGTACGCGACGAACAACGCGGAGTTTGACGAATTTGAGCAGCTAACCTTAGAAATCGTGGACAGCTTGGCAGGCTCGCCACAAAACGTCGATGCTCTTGCCAGCAAGATTGGCGCGGAGAGAAAGGCTTTTGATTCCAGTATCGAAATCGGGGAAAAGGCGAACTTTCTAGTTTCACGCCGAGCACGAGCCAAAAGGATCCTGCTCAACCCAACCTACTTCTCCGAAAATGCAGAAGTCTTTGCTGATCATGTGGCTAACAGCGGTGCGACGAGCGTAAAACGAACCCTTGATCTTGTAAAGACAGCTCAAGGCTGGCCACTTTCGTTGATAGTCCGCACAGGTGAGATCAATGGTCAAAAGATCTCGGCCCAAGATGTGATGCTACTAAAGCGTTTAGCGGAGGATGGCATCGTCAAGCCTCCATCAGTCATCACGACCCACGCAGGGGAAAACCAGTTCATCTTCACACCGACCCCCCAGTCGATGAACATCTCCCCACTGCGACGTGATCTCTACGAAAAAGCCCTCGCTATAGTTTCATCGGTACGGCAGGGGCAGTTGTTACCGAACAAGTACAAGATTCGTTCGCCAGGGGCTGTGCTCTACAAATTGAAGACAGAACTACAATTAAGCCCGACTTCAGACTACGCAGAGCAATATCAAAACTTGGTCTTCATGCGAATCGCGAGTTTTGAGTTGCAGAAAAATGGTTTCCGCCAACTAAAGATCATAGATACACCGGAAAACCGTGAGGCATTAAACATAGCCTATGACCTAATACAAGGTGTTCAAGACACAACCCAAGTAGACAAAGAGGCAGTCACTGCAATGACTGGTACCCAAGAGTACATTGAGTCCATGATCAGCTCAAAGCAGATGCGTGAACGGAGTACCGTCAAATTGTCGGATGAGCATACGTTCGAAATCGAACAACTCATCTTGGAGGGATTTTAATTGCTGAAAGACAGAGCACAAAAAGCAAGCGCTTTACGTTTGGCCATTAATAAACGCTGGTTGCCGCAGCTTGAGGTCGATGTCGAGCCAACACAACAACTTGATAGGAACAAGTACCTACTCACTGACATTGATGTCCTTGCAGTCGCACAGTCACCAATGGGCGCACATATCAAATTTGTATTTGATTGCAAGAGCGGAGCTCGCGAGTCTGCTATCAGCCGAGCATTCTGGTTGCATGGCGTCATTGCGCGGACTCGGTCCACCCGCGGCTTCGTAGTGCTCAACGACCGTGTGATGATCAGTAGAGATCATCGAATCAGTGCATCAGATTTAGGTGTTACATTACTTCGTGAATCTGAAATGGCACCGTTTGCAGCTGGGTTAGATGCAAGTATTGCACCGAATGACTCATCTGCCGCGAACATTGAGGCTTGGGAGGCATTCCTTGAAATCAAATCGAAATATTCCAACCTTGCAGAGTATCTAGAATTTAGCCGCTCAACATATTGGATGACGAAGAGCTCGGGCGATCAATGCCGCAAGCTAGTTGCTAAACTCCGTCGAATTCGAACAGAGCTTGATCCCGTCAAACGTGAACATCAGGCCGTTTTCGGTGATGCGCTCTGCTTATTTCTGCATGCCCTCTCAGAGATGGCTGTTGATTTGTTTTTATTGCTCTTACGCCCGACATCTCACGAAGAATATACTGAGGCACTGTTGGCCGTACTTTACGGTGGATTCGAGAATTTAGAGGCGGCCCAGAAAATCCGTCGCATTTCAATTGGCGCAGATGAAGATGATATAGTCAGTATCTTTCCAGACTTACCTCGCTTCGAACACTTAGTTCGAGAAATTGTACAGGCACCATTACAAGCACTTCCGGCTGCAATAATGGCACGAGAATTGGCCTTCATAAATTTAATGGGCACTACCAAGACGCAGACGTCACATGAGATCACTGAAGAGCACCCATACGTATCAAAGTTTGTGATCTTGGCAACCACGTATCTAACAAAAGCTCTTCGCCTGCCCTCAGAGTTCGCGGATATCTATATTGGACAGATGTCAGAAATTCAAGCGGCGGTACTTGAAAAACATTCGACAACCATATAAAGGCAATGCCATCAGGAGATGCATATCAGTCAGAATAACCATGTAATGTTAGAGCGGATTATAACTCGTACCTCACAATGTCAATCACGCGAAATGACAGGGTGCAAGATAGCTCGATCTGGCATTTTTTCTCCTAGCCAGAATCGGTTAACAGGCAGGCTGTCTCAAACCAACTTCGACAATCAAGGCACAATTAATTGACTAGACACTTAGATTAGGAAGCCGAAATAGCTTTCCAAACTCATCATTAAAATGATGAAACTCCTATCCTCGCCCCGCCTCAAAAAACCCCAGCGCTCGCGCATCCCCTGCATAAGCGACATTGATCCGCAGCCAGTCATTATCCTCGCCGCCGGGCATGAAGCCGCTGCCCGGCGACAACAAGACTCCTCGCTTGGCGGCCTCCGCCTGCATCTCCTCAAAGCTGTGGCGGCCGGTGCGCGCCCAGACAAACATGCCGCCCTGCGGCTCGGCGAATACCTGCCAACCATTGGCTTCCAGCGTTTGCAACGTGGCGGCCATTTGCCGGTTCAGCCGCAGCCGCAGCCTTTGCGTCAGCTTGCGGTAAGCGCCGCTGGACAAGAGCTGGGCCGCCACGCATTCGGCAAAGCGCTGGGTGCCGATGCCGGTGTACATCTTGATATTAGCCAGCTGGCGGATCAGCTCCGGCTGGGCCAGCACATAGCCGACGCGCAACGAGCAGCTGAGGGTTTTGGAGAAGCTGGACAGATAGATCACCCGCCGCAGCGAATCCAGCGCCGCCAGGCGCACGCCGGGGTGGTTCTGGAAATCCGCGTAGATGTCGTCTTCCACAATCAGAAAATCGTGGGCCTCCGCCAGTTGCAGCAGGCGGTGCGCCACCGCCGGCGTCACACAGGTGCCGGTGGGGTTGTGGAACAGGCTGTTGATGAACAGGCATTTGGGCCGATGCCGGGCGAGGATGGCTTCCAGCGCCGCCAGGTCCGGCCCGTTGCCGGCACGCGGCACCGCCAGCATTTCTATACCGTGGAATTTCAGCAGGTTGAACAGATTGTAGTAGCCGGGGCTTTCCACCAGCACGGTGTCGCCGGGCTTGAGCAGCGCGCGCCAACAGGTCCAGCGCGTGGCTGCCGCCGTTGGTGGTAAGGATTTGCTCCTGCTCCACATGGATGTCGATCTGGCGCAGCCGCTGCTGCAGTTGTCGGCGCAAGGCCGGCAGGCCCAGCGGGGTACTGTAGTCGAACAGGTCCGACGGCTGGCAGCGGGTGATGTGGCGGATGGCGTAGCCCAGTTCTTCCTGGTCGCGCCAGCTATCCGGCACCCAGCCGCAACCCAGCTTCAGCTGCTCGCCGCTGTCGCTGAACTGGCCCCAGGCCGGCTCCATGGTTTCCCGCCATTCGCTTTCTTCGCGGCCCGGCGGCGCGGCCACGAAGAAGCCGGCGCCGTGGCGCGATTCCAGCAGGCCCAACGCCACCAGCCGGTCGTAGGCGTCGATCACGCAGGATTGGCTGAGCTGCTGCTCCTTGGCCAGTTGGCGGATGGAGGGCAGCCGGGTGCCGGGGCGGACGCGGCTGCGCCGTATCCAGGCGCGCAATTGATCGGCGATTTGCTGCGCCAGCGGCTGCCGGCTGGCGCGGTCGAGTTCTAGCCGCATGACGGGCTCACTGTTTGCTAATAACGAGCAAACAGTTAAGCGCAAATGACTGTCGCTGTCACTTGTTGTCGTCATAGGTCGGCCGGATAGTGGTGTGCCGCGCGGCCCGCCGCGCTCTCCTCATCGCCAGGCCATAGCTTATGACTGTTCCACTGTTTACCCCCACTGTTCGCTCCGCCGCCTCCCTGTTATTCCCGGAGGCCGCATGAGCACGCGCCGCCACCCTGCCCGGCTGGCCTTCGGCCTGTGCCTGATCACTTGCGCGGTGAACCTGCAAGCGCCGCTGTACACCGCTTACGCGCAGCTGGCCGGCCAGGGCGCGGCGGCCACCGCCACCGCGTTTTCCGCCTATGTGCTGGGAGTGTTGCCGGTGCTGTTGGCGCTGGGCGGCCTGCCGGACCGGCTAGGGCGCAAGCCCTTGATCCTGGCGGCGCTGACGCTGGCGATGCTGGCCACCGCCGTCATGGCGCTGTGGCCGCGGCTGGAGGCCTTGGCCGTGGCGCGCTTTCTGCTGGGCAGCGGCACCGCGCTGGCTTCCGCCGCCGGCGCCGCTTATATGGGGGAATTGATGGCGGAGCCGGACGGCCGCCGCGCCACCTTGTGGGTGACGGCCAGCACCTCGCTGGGCTTTGGCCTGGGCGCGGCGCTGACCAGTGTGTGCCTGCTGTGGCAGAGCACGCTGACGCCGGCCAGCTTCTGGCTGCACTTGGCGCTGGCCGGCGCGGCGCTGCTGGCGGTGGCGGGCTTGCCGGAGCCGGCCCCGCGCGGCCGCCATACGGCGATGCTGCGCCCGCCCTATTTCCCCGCCGGCAGCCTGCCTTTCGGCTGCGCCATCCTGCTGGCCTGGGCCGCGGTGGGGCTGGTGATCGCCTTATTGCCGTCGGTGCTGGCCGCGCACGGGCTGGCGCGCTGGTCCGGTTTTTCCACTTTCACCGTGATCAGTTGCGGCCTGTTGTTCCAGCCGCTGGCTCGCGCGATGCCGCCCAGCCGCGCCGCCCGCCTGGGCATGTTGGTGCTGCCGCCCAGCTACGCGCTGCTGGCCTGGGGCGCGACCCAAGGTTCGCTGGCGGCGGTGTTGTTGGGCGCGCTGGGCGCGAGCAGCTCTTGCTACGGCTTCACTTATCTGGGCGGTTTGTCCGCGGTGAACGCGCTGGCTGGCACGGAGAAGCCGCGCGCCAGTGCTGGCTTCTTTCTACTGGCTTATATCGGCTTCAGCCTGCCGGTGATTTTTACCGGCCTGCTGCTGGACCGCCTGGGCGCGCCCATGGCCTTGCTGCTGTTCGGCCTGGCGCTGGCCGCCGGCGCGGCTGTGGTTGCCTGGGCGATTGGACGGGGCGCGGCGGCAAGCGCCGCTGTCCCCGCCATGGCGGCGGCCGGCCGGCGCGATTAAGCAATTAAGCTGGCCAGGCCGCCATCCTCCTTCAGAGCCATTCACAACGCCTCGCAGCAGACCTGAGCCAAAGCGCGCCGACGCGAGGCGCGCCAGTGACACGGCAAGGAGGCTTAACGCAGGATCAGGGGTTGACCGGGTAGGCGGTCAGCAAGACCCAACTGCCCCGCACCACTTCAAAATCCAGCTGCACGCTGGAGAATTGCGAGCGGGTCTGCGCGGTGCATTTGCCCGCCGCGTCCGCCGCGGTGCAGCTGTAGCCGCCTATCTTGTCTTTCTTCAGCACGCTGTAGACGGTGACGCTCTGGCGGGCGTGGTTGCCGGAACACTGGACGGCCACGCCGGTGTATTTCTTGGGGTCCACGTAGTTGTTCCAAAAGCCGGAGTACTCCTCCACGCTGGTGAACAGAGTCTTGCCCACCTGGCTGGTGCCGGCCGGCGGCGTGGCTCCATAGATATGCTGGTTGAGATGGCCGCCCGCGGCGTTGTTGTTGGCGGACACACCGCTGGTCTTGACGCTGGGGATGGCCCGACATTCTACGGCGTGAGCCAGACTGGGCAGGCCGGCGGCGATCAGCAGCGCGATGGCCATGGACAAGCGGTTAAGGGGGGCTTTCTGGGCGTTTTGGCGCATGGTGAAACTCCTAGTGGTGAATGGGAAGGCCGGATGGCTTTGCCGCTAGCCGCAGGGCGGCAAGGAGGCTTCCGCCAAGACCGCGCAAACATTCGTGGACTCGCTTTTGACACCGCAGCGCTGACATGTGGCGGCGTCCAAATTACTCATACAGCATTGTTTATAATTCACCCAAAATGAATGTCAAATGGATTTTTTCCGTCACCATGCCGTGCATTTCAGTTAATCGCCCAGCCCATGTTCATTGCCCCGCCTTCGGTGGCGGCTAGCCTTGGCGTCTCCGTTGCTGGCCAGGTTTGGCTGGCGAAAAAATGCCATCGCAAAATTGTTTATATTGAAATATTCGCCCAACAGAATATATGATTCGTCATTGTAAAATTAAATCTCAAAGCCCACACTATTTGCCCACCCCCTATATTCACTGCTGATTTTTCTCACTCACAATAGCATCGCTATGTATGCATTTTGTCCTCGCTTTGTTTTTAATGTGCAGATTGGGGAAATTAATATCGAAAACCCAGACTCCAAACCGTGTCCGTCATGATTTACGCATTTGATTGCCACGCATTTTCCGCAGCAATAACACGCAATGCGTCGTCAAACGCATGGGATTGACGGCAATTGGTTTTGCCCTGGTTTTTCGCTGAACACCAATGGAGGATTCCCCATGGAAGTCAAATTTGGCAAAAAGAACGAGCCCTCGTTTTTTCTGGAAAAGAGCAAGGATTTAATTGCGGTGCGCACTCGAGACAATCAGCCGATTTCCACCAAGCTCAGCGCTACAATGCCAGCCGGCATCGCCAGTGGCGAATTGGTATTGCAGTTTCCGGATGCGGGTTTGGAGGTGTACCGGGTGCCGCAGGGCCAGCAATCCGTCAATACGCGGAAAACCAGTTTGCGCGGTTTGCCTGAGGTGCGTTTCGCCGGCAGCGCGCTGGTTGACCGGCTCACTGGCGAGCCGGTGATTTACACCGAGAATATTTTCATCAAGTTTATTGATTCGCTGGATGAGCAAAGCTGCCTGGCCATCCTCCACGCCGCCGGCCTCACGGTGAAGCAGCGGCCGGCTTACGCCACCAACGCTTATTTTGCCGCGGCCCAAGAGGGCAGCGGCACGCAGGTGTTTCAAACCGCGCTGGATTTGCTGCGACGCAAGGAGGTGGAGTACTGCCACCCTGAGCTGCTGCGCCAGCGCAAGCAGCGCGCCATTCACCCGAATCAGTGGCATCTGAAGAAAACCACGGTCAGTTATCAGGCGGAAATCGACGCCAGCGCCAATGTGGAGGCGGCGCATCGCCTGAGTCAGGGGGAAGGCGTTGTGATCGCGGTGATCGACGACGGCGTGGATATCGAGCACCCGGAGTTTGCCGTGCCTGGCAAAATCGTGGCGCCGGCGGATGTCAGCGATCCCGCCGCCAGCACGGACCCCCGGCCCAAGCAAGCGGGGGACAACCATGGCACGGCGGTGGCGGGCGTGGCTTGCGCCAGCGGCCGCTACGGCGCCAGCGGCGTGGCCCCCAAGGCGCGGCTGATGCCGATCCGCCTGGCCAGCGATTTGGGCTCGATGGCAGAGGCCTTCTCTTTCTTATGGGCGGCCAATCAAGGCGCCGACGTCATTTGTTGCAGTTGGGGACCTAGGGACGGCGTTTGGTTCGACCCGGCCGACCCGCTGCACCACCAGGTGGCGGCCTTGCCTGCAAGTACGCGGCTGGCGATGGATTACGCCGTCCAGCAAGGACGGGGCGGCAAGGGTTGCGTAATCTTTTTTGCGGCCGGCAATGGCAATGAAAGCGTGGATAACGATGGTTACGCCAGCTATGAAAAGGTGACGGCGGTGGCGGCTTGCAATGAGTACAGCCGACGCAGCATCTACAGCGATTACGGCCATGCGGTCTGGTGCGCTTTTCCCAGCGCCGATATTCCGCACCCGGACCCGAGCATTCGGCCAGAGCCCGAGCCGGATGGCCGGCCGCCACGCAGCCGCGGCATATGGACATCGGATCGCAGCGGCGGGGCCGGCTACAATTCTGGCAGCATCGACAGCGGGGACCAGTGGGGCAATTACACCGATGATTTTGGCGGCACTTCCAGCGCTTGCCCCGGCGCGGCGGGGGTAGCGGCCTTGATCCTGGCGGCACATCCGGCCTTGGGTTGGCAGGAGGTGCGCAACATCATCGCGCAGAGTTGCGACAAGATTTCGCACCCTGGCGATGGCGAAGGCGGCCAGTACGATGGCAAGGGCCACAGCCGTTTTTACGGCTATGGGCGGGTAAACGCCGAAAACGCGGTACTCATCGCCAAGCGGCTGGCTCAGGCCGAGCCGCAGCCCGCGCCAGCCCTCCCCGTCGATTGATCCGTCGCGGCGGCGCGCCTTCAGCCGGCAGACGGCTTGACGGCGCGTAGCACAGTCTCCGCCAGGGTGCGCAGCAGTAATTCGCATGACGCGGCCCCGGCGTCCAGCACCCCCACGGAACGCGGGCCCAGGCGGGCGGCGCGCCCCAACCGGGCCTGCATCATCCGGGTGGACTCCAAGCCCTGCGCCGCCGCCGCTTGCATCGCCCGCAGACACTGCGGCCACCCCTCCCCGCTGGCCAGCGCTTGCTGATAGGCATCCCGCGCCGGCAACAACACGTCAACCAGGGTTTTGTCGCCGGCGCGCGCGCCGCCCATGTCCAGCACCGCCTCCGTGCCGGCGGCCAGCGCCGCGCCGAAGCCGGCGGCATCCAGCCGGAGCCGCGAATCCAGCGTGTCCGCCATGGCCAGGAACAGGCTGCCGTACAGCGGGCCCATCGAGCCGCCGATATCGTCCATCAAGCCGCGAGCCAGCAGCCGCAGCGCCTGCGGCAGCGGCGGCAAGGCCGGCAAGGCGTCCAGCGCTTGCCGGCACAGGCCAAAGCCCTTGTTCATATTGACGCCGTGGTCACCGTCGCCAATCGCGCCGTCGATCTCGCTGAGATGGTCGCGCTGGCGGCGGATGGCTTCTATCAGCGCTGGCGCCATATGGATGGTGGCGGACCATGACAGGCTCGCGTCCACGCTCAACATGGCAGCGCTCCCACCGTCAAGGCTGGGGATTGGCAGGGGTGGTCCAAGCCGGCGGCCAATTCCGGCGTCAACTTCATCAGGGTGACGCTGGCGCCCATCATCTCCAGCGCGGTGAAGTAGTTGCCCACCAGCGGCCGGTTCACCTGTATCCCGCGCGCCTGCAGTTGGGCGAACAGCTCGCCATAGAGAATGTATTGCTCCATCAACGGGGTGGCGCCCATGCCGGACAAGAGCAAGGCCACTTGGTCGCCCCGCTGCAAGGGCAGGTCGGCAAGCAGGGTTTCCAGCATCAGCTCCGCCATTTGTCTGGCGCTGGCGGTGGGCAGCACCTGGACGCCGGGCTCGCCATGGTGCCCTATTCCCACCTCCATCTGACCATCGGCGATGTGGAAATTGGCCTTGCCCGCCGCCGGGATGGTGCAGGCGGACAGGCCGATGCCCATGCTGCGGGTATGGGCGATGGCCTGACGCGCGGCGTCCGCCACCTGTTCCAGGCTACCGCCCGCCGCGGCGCGGGCCGCTGCGGCCTTCCACATCAGGATTTCACCGGCTACGCCGCGGCGGCGCTCGCTCTCTTGAGCCGGGGCGGAGGGCACGTCGTCGTTGGCCACCACCGCCTCGACTCGCACGCCGGCCTGCTCGGCCAGGCGCATCGCCATTTTCACATTCATATTGTCGCCGGCGTAATTACCGTATAGGCAGACCACGCCCTCGCCGCCGTCGGCGGCGGCGAAAGCATCGGCAAAGCTCTTGGCGCTGGGCGAGGAGAACACTTCGCCGACTGCCACGGCGTCCAGCAGGTGGCGGCCCAGATAGCCGAGAAATGCCGGCTCGTGACCGGAGCCGCCGCCGCTGACGATGCCGACGCGGCCGGGCGCGCCGGCGTAGATGGATTTGATCACGCGCGGGTTGGCGGTGGCGGCGACACGGTCGCCGTGCGCGGCCAGGAAGCCGACCAACATGTCTTCGACCATGCGATCGGGATGATTGAGGATGCGGTTCATGGTGTAGCTCCTATAAGACGGTGTAGCCGCCATCTATTAACAGGTTCTCGCCGGTGATCATTGCGGCGTGCTCGCTGGCCAGGTAGGCCGCCAGCGCGGCTACCTCATCCGGACGGACAAAGCGGCCCAGCGGTATCCGTCGCCGCATGTCCTCGCCCGCCACGCCGGCCCAGGCCTGACGGCCCAACTCAGTGGCCACCACGGTGGGGGAAATGGCGTTGACGGTAATGCCGTAGGGCGCCCACTCAGCCGCCAGCACCCGAGTCAGCGCCACCAGGCCCGCCTTGCTGGCGCAGTAGGCGCTGTGGCGCTCCAGCGCCACCACGCTGGCTTGGGAGGCGATGCTGACGATGCGGCCGCCACCCTGCCCTCGCATCAAGCGGCCGGCGGCCTGGGCCAGGAAGAACGGCGCCTTCAGATTGAGCGTCATGGTGGCGTCCCACGCCGCTTCGCTAACATCGTCGGCGCGGTCCAGCAGCGCGATGCCGGCATTGTTGATCAGGATGTCCAGGCGCTTGCCCCAGCCGTGTGTCTGACGCACCACTTGCTCGGCGTTGCCGCTGACGCCAAGGTCGGCGACTATCGCCAGATGGCGCCGCGGGCCGCCGGCCAGTTGCGGCAGGCGCTCCTTCACGCCGCTGCTGATGTCCGCCAGCGCCACTGCCGCGCCCAGTTCCGCCAGCCGCTCGGCGATGGCCAGGCCGATGCCGGCGGCGGCCCCGGTCACCAGGGCCACCTTGCCGTCAAGCTTGAATCCGGCGTCCCAAGCCCGGTTTGCATGTCCTTCCATTGCGTTCTCCATCAGGCCTCTCCCGGCAACAACATGACCTTGAGCGAGCGGTCGCCGCTGCGCACCAGGTCGAAACCCTCTCGAAAGCGCGCCAGCGGCAGCGCGTGGGTGACCACGCCCTGAGTGGGCAAGCTTTGGTCCAGGATGCCGTCGATCACGTGCGGATAGCAGTAAGGCCCCAGATGGGACCCCAGGATGTCCAGCTCCTTGCGGTCGCTGATGATGCTCCAGTCTTCGCACACCGGGTCCTTGAACACGCCCACTTCCACAAAACGGCCCAGCTTGCGCAGCATGGCCAGGCCCTGGCTGACGGATTTTGGATGGCCGGTAACCTCGATGTAGATGTCGCAGCCATAGCCGTCGGTCAGCCGCTTGACCTCGGCATTGACGTCGTCGCGGCGCGGGTTCAGGGTCAGGTCGGCGCCAAAGCGGCGCGCCAGCTCCAAACGATCATCGAACAGATCAAGCGCAATCAGCTTGCCCGGCCCGGCCTTGCGCGCGGCGCCGATAATGCCCAGGCCCAGGGTGCCGGCGCCGGACACCACCACCACGTCGCCCAACTGGATCTGCGCGCGCTGCACCGCGTGAAAGGAGCAGGCATAGGGTTCGATCAGCACTGCCTGCTCCAGCGGCAGCGAGTCCGGCACTCGATAGGTAATCGCTTCCTTGGTGAACTTCATGTATTCGGCCATGCCGCCGTTGACGTTGTGCTGGAAACCGTACAGATCGTGTTTCTCGCACATCCAGTACTGGCCGCGGCGGCAAAAACGGCAGGCCCAGCACGGCACAATCTGTTCGGAGATCACCCGTTCCCCAATGGCGAACTGGGTCACGCCGGCGCCCAGCTTGACGATGCGGCCGATGAATTCGTGGCCGGGTATCATCGGCGCCTTGATGTAGGCGGGCTGGTTCTCGTCGCCCCAGAAGCTGGGCGCGCCGTCATAGGCTTTCAGATCGCCTGCGCAGATGCCGCAGCCTTCCACCTTTACCAGAATTTCACCCGGCCCCGGCTCCGGCACCGCCACGGTTTCCAGCCGGTAATCGCCCGGGGCGTAGGCCACCACCGCCTGCATGCCGGCGGGAATGAGGGTTTCACTTGCGCTCATGGCCGTCTCCTTCAAGCGCCGGGCTTGAGTTTGGCCAGCAGCGCGTCGGCATTGGCCGGGGTGATGGTGGTCCAGGGCACGTCGTAACGCTTGGCCGCGCCGCCGGCCCAGGGCATCGGCTTGGCGTATTCGCGCCAGATGTCGGAACGCGGTTGGTAAGCCGGCCCCTTGACCGCGCGCAGGGCCAGGTCCAAGGCGCCCTGCGCCTGGGCCTTGGCGTCCTGGAAGAAGCTGACCATCAAGGTGCCGTTTTTCACCGCCAGGATGCCGTCGCGAATGCCGTCGATGCCGGAGGCCGGCATCTTTCTGGGGTCCAGGCCCTTGCCGCGCACCGCTTCCAGTCCGCCCAGCGCGATGTCGTCGTTCTGGCCGATCAGGCCGTTGATCTGGCCCGGCCGCGCGGTCAGCCAGTTTTCCATCAGCGTCAGCGCCTCCGCCCGCGACCAGTTGGCCGGCTTGTGCTCCAGCACCTTGATGCCGGGATAACGCGCCAGCGCCTTCTGGTTGCCCACACTGCGCTCCAACTGGGCGGACTGGCCGATAGGGCCTTCCATGATCACCACATTGCCCTTGCCCTTCAGCGCCTTGGCCACGGCTTCCGCCTGCAGCTCGCCGGCCACGGTGTCGTTGTTGCCGATATAGGCGGTGAGTTGGTCGCCGTTGACGCGGGTATTGGACCCTATCACCGGAATCTTGGCGCGCACGGCTTTGGCCACCGCTTCCGCCCCGGCGGCGATGTCGATGGGCACAAACAGAATGGCGTCGTACTTCTGGGTGATCATGGTGTCGAACTGGTTGTTCTGCGTCAGCGCGTCGTAGCGGCCGTCAAACACCGTGATCTGCACCGAACCGTCCTTCACCGCCGGATGCCGCTTCAACGCGTCCACCCACATTTGCATGAATTCGCCCTTGAGTCCGTAGACCGCGGCGCCGATGCGCAACGGCTGGGCCGCCCAGGCCGGGAGCGCCAGTGCGCAGAGCAGCGCCGCAGCGCCAAATTTGAACCGTTGCATGCTCCATTCCTCCTTTGAGATTGCGCCGTGACTGGCGCGGCAAGGCGTTTGGCTCAGGCTTGCCTGTGACGCGAACCATCCAGCAACACCGCCGCCACGATGATCACGCCCTTGATCAACTGCTGGTAATAGGACGACACCCCCATCAGATCGAGCCCGTTGTTGATCACGCCGATGATCAAGGCCCCCATCACGGTGCCAAGCACCGAGCCGACGCCGCCGGAAAGGCTGGCGCCGCCAATCACCACCGCGGCGATGGCGTCCAGTTCATAAGCCACGCCGGCCTGCGGCAGCGCCGCGGTGGTGCGAGCGGTGAGGATGAGGCCGGCCAGCCCGGACAGGCCGCCGGCAATCAGGTAGACACAGAAAGTGATCCAGCGGGTGCGGATGCCGCTGGTGCGGGCGCTTTTTTCATTGCCGCCCACCGCGTAGACATAGCGGCCGAACACGGTGTGGGTCAGCGTGAACCAGGCCAGCGCGGCCACCAGCGCGAAGATCAGCACCGGCAAGGGCACGCCCGCCCATTCCCCCTGACCGATCAGGCGGAAGCCGTCCGGCAGGCTGGAAACCGGCATGCCGTCGCTGTAGATGTAGGTCAGCCCGCGCGCGGCGCTGAGCATGCCCAGGGTGGCGACGAAGGACGGCACCGCCAGCCGCGCCACCAACACGCCATTGACCGCGCCCAGCGCCAGGCCGCAGCCCAGCCCGGTCAACAACGCCGGAAGCACGCCTGCCTCCGGCCGGACGGCCATGCTGGCGGCCACCATGCCGGCGAAGGCCAGCACCGCGCCCACCGATAGATCAATGCCGCGGCTGAGAATGACAAAGGTCATGCCCACCGCCAGAATGCCGTTGATCGAAGTCTGGCGCAGGATGTTGGCCCAATTGTCCCAGCTGAGGAAATACGGACTGGCCAGACTCAGCAACAGGCATAACAGCAAGAACACGGCGACAATGCCATAGCGGGACAACGCGGCGCGGCCGGGCAAGCGGGCGGTAAAGGCCGGCGATTTGGGACTCAGGGAATCGTCCATCGGGTTTCCTTTCAAGATGATCGCTTGGGACGAAGAAGCTCAGGAGGCCAAGTGCAGCAAACCCTGCTGGCTGGCCTCCGCGCCGTCCAACATCGCCACTAGCCTGCCGGCTTTGAACACGGCGATGCGGTCGCTCAGCTCCAGGATTTCCGGCGCTTCCGACGACACCAGCAGCACGGCGCCGCCCTCTCGAGCAAAGTCGTCCAGAAAGGCGTACACCTCGCGCTTGGCGCCTTCGTCGATGCCGCGGGTAGGTTCATCGCACAGCAGGCAGCGCGGCCGAGCGGCCAGACAGCGGGCCAGCACCACTTTCTGCTGATTGCCGCCGCTCATTCGTCCAGCGGGCATATTCGGCGAGGCGGCTTTGACGCGCAGCCTCCGGCACAGCGCCGTCACCAGCGCTCGTTGCGCCGCGCGCCGCACCACGCCGCAGCGGGCCAGGCGCGGCAGCACCGGGTAGGCGATGTTGTCGGCCACCGAGGCCGACAGCACCAGGCCGCTGTCCTTGCGGTCCTCCGTCACCAGAGCCAGGCCGGCGCGGATGGCGCCCGCCGGGCTGGCCGGCACTTCCCGGCCAGCCAGCCGCACACTGCCGCGCTGACGCCGGCTCAAGCCGTACAGGCAGTTGAGCAGTTCGCTGCGGCCGGAACCCAGCAGGCCGTAAATGCCGACGATTTCACCAGGACGCACCGCCAGACTGATGTCCTTGAACTCTCCATCGCGCCCCAACCCCTCCACTTGCAGCAGCGGGGCGACGGCGGTCGTGGTGGCGGGGCGGCGGCCGCGCTCGCCGCGCAGTTCCCGGCCAACGATCTGACTGACCAGGTGGGGACGGTCGATATCGGCCAGCCGGCCGCTTTCGACAAAGGCGCCGTCGCGGAACACGGTATAGCAATCCGCAATTTCGAAAATTTCGGACAGCCGGTGTGAAACGTAGATGATGCCGGCCCCATGGGCGGCAAGGCGGCGGACCGCGGCGAACAAGGCTTCAGTTTCCCGTTCGCCCAACGATGAGGTGGGTTCGTCCATGATCAGGATGTCGCTGTCGCGGTTGAAGGCTTTGGCGATTTCCACCAGCTGGGTCTGCGCCAGGCTGAGCCGCGACATCGGCCAGCGTGGGTCGAGATCGAAATCCAACCGCTGCAGCAGCGCCTCGGCGTCGGCCAGTTGGCGGCGACGGTCCACCAAAGCGCCCCAGCGGCGCGGCTCGCGGCCCAGGGTCAGATTTTCCGCCACACTCAAACCCGGCACCGGCGACAGCTCTTGCGTGATCATGGCGATGCGCCGGTTCAAAGCCGCCAGTGGCGAGGAGAAATCCACTTCCCGCCCCCGCAGCCGCAGGCTGCCGCCGTCTCGCCGCAGCAAGCCCATCACAATGCTCAAAAAGGTGGATTTGCCGGCGCCGTTGCCCCCGCATAGCGCATGCACGCTGCCGGCGCCCAACTCCAGGCAGCCGTTGCGCAGGGCCGCCACGCCGTTAAAGGATTTCGCAATGCCCATCGCCTGCAGTAGCACGGTTTTCATTAGCGCCTCCGCCAAGAACAAATGATCATAAATTGAACACATGCTAAGCAACGGATTTTGCTAACGTCAATTCAAACCAGCTATACAACAGTCATGCAGCGCATGATAAACCCAATGAAAATCAGCAATTTCATCTGTTAAATTATTGCAGGATGGTCGCTTCAGTACATGCTGCAACCGCAATAAACTCCTGTTGTCTTTTCGGCAACAGCAATGAAAAACTTTTCAATAAATGAAAATAAGTTCATTGTATTGTTCACCAAGCGCCACCCGCGCGCCCCTCATCCCGCCAAGGAGAGCCCGATGCACATCGCCATCGCTTGCGACGAGGCCGCGTTCGACCTCAAGGAAATCCTGTTGCGCCACCTGCATGCGCAAGGCCGTCATGTCAGCGACTGCGGTGTATTCGACCGCCAGCCGGCGCTGTACGCCGATATCGCCATCCCCATCGCCGAGCAGATCATCGCCGGGCGCTACAGCCATGCGGTGCTGTTGTGCGGCACCGGCATAGGCATGGCCATCGCCGCCAACAAGGTGACCGGCATACGGGCCGCACAATGCCATGACACCTATTCCGCCGAGCGGGCCAAGCGCAGCAACGACGCGCAAATCATCACCCTGGGCGCACGCGTGGTGGGGCCGGAATTGGCCAAGCGCATTGTGGACACTTGGCTGGAGGCGCGGTTTGACGGCGGCGCATCGCAACCTAAACTGGACAGAATCCGCCAATACGAACAAGCCTCTCCCCGCCGCGACGGCGGTGACGAGCCAAACTGAGACCGGACCACGTTCCGCCGATTTGGCATAAAATGGCGGCCCCGCCATCTGCCGACGGCCAGGCATGAGCACAATGAGGAAGGCATGAATCAAGACGAGCTGACAGAGCTGGCAACCCTTTACTATGTGGACAACCACACCCAGGAAGCGCTGGCCAAACGCTTTGGCATCTCGCGCGCCACCGTCAGCCGCATGCTGCGCAAGGCCCAGGAAGAAGGCGTGGTGGAAATCCGGGTGCGCCAACACCCGGCTTACGCCAGCGGCCTGGAACAGGAACTGCGCCAACGCTTCGGCATCTCGCGCGCCATCATCGCCATCGACCATCAGGACGGCGACAAGCAGCGCGCGCTGCTAGCGGCGCAGGTGGCCGCCTATCTGGACCAGAGCTTGGACGACGGCATGGTGGTGGCGGTGGGCATGGGCCGCAACATCAGCGCCGTGTCCGACTATATTTCCACCCCCACGCGGCGCGAATGCGCCTTCATCTCCGCCATAGGCGGCGCTTACCGCGGCGGCGAAGCCATGAACGCCGATCATATCTGCCGTCGGCTGGCAGCGCGCTTCGGCGGGGAAAGCGAAACGCTGTACGCACCGGCGCTGATCCAGGACCCGGCCTTGCGCCAATGCCTGCTGGAGAACGACACCGTGCGCCAGACGCTGGACCGCGCGCGCCGCGCAGACATGGCGCTGATCGGCGTCGGCGACATGTCCGAGGACAGCAATATCGTGCGCATGGGCTGGTTCAGCCCGGCCGAGATCGCCACAGCCAAGCGCGGCGGCGCCATCGGCGACGTGATGGGTTATGACTTCTTCGACATTTACGGTCAGCCGGCCAATACCACGCTGCAGGGCCGCGTGCTGGGCATCAATCGAGGTGATTTGGAACGCATTCCCAATGTGATCGCCATCGCCAGCGAGCAGTCCAAAGCCACCGCGCTGCTGGGTGCGCTGCGCACCGGGGTGATCGATACCCTGGCCACCACCACGGTCAATGCGATGACGGTAATCAGCCTGGACGATATCACCCGCAAAACGCCAGTGAGCTAGGCCACCCCTCCGACTGCTCGAGATGCACGCGGATGGTTTGCTCTCGCCCATTCCGGCAACTATGGTTCAGCAAGGGCCGCCGCTCTGGCAGGCGCACCGCTGCACAATAGGCACAATATCTGTACGGGGGAGCGCTCTATGCTGCACCAGTTGACCGTCAAGCAATAACTGCTGGCCGGCTTTGGCCTGCTGATCATTCTGATCGCCATCATCGTGGCGGTGGCGATGATGAAGTTGAACACCATAAGCGACAAAATCCGCGATGTGACCGAGGATCGCTATCCCAAGATCATCCTGGCCAACAAGATTCAGCGTCACCACGCTGGATGTGGGCCGCTCCATCCGCAACGCCATCATCGTGCAAACGCCGGAAGAAACTGAGACTCATATCAAGAAGGTGGAGGAGTTCCGCGCCGCCAACGCGTCCAATCTGGATCAGATGGAAAAACTGCTGTCCACGCCCAAGGGGAAGGAGCTGTTCGACAAACTCAAGACAGCTAGCGCCAATTTGGGCGGTCAGTTCGAGCCCTTGTACGCCTTGGCACGCGCCAATAAGAACGAGGAAGCCAAAACCTTTTTGATGAAAACCTTTGCGCCGGCCAACAACATGTTTTTGAAGTCGCTGAAAGAGATGTCGGACTTTCAGGAAGACTTGATGCAAAAGTCGATTGAGGCCAGCAAAACCGCGCAAAGCGAGGCGGTGGCGGTGATCGCCTTGATCGCGGCGGTGGCGATTGCGATATTCATCGCCAATCTGGTGACGGTGCTGCAGCAGAAATCCGCGCAGCTGGTGCGCAATATCAAGCAGGGCGATTTGTCCGGCCACGATGAGCCGATTCCTGAGGCGCGCGACGAGGCCATCGCTATGGCCAAAGATATTCAGGAGATGCGCCAGGGCCTGCGCGAGGTGGTGGCCAGCATCCAGAAAAACGCCAACGAAGTGTCCGACTCCGCTCACGAGCTGGCCAGCATGTCCGAGCAAGTGGCCCACGGCGCGCAGCGCCCGTCCGAGGCCACCTCGGAGACCGCCACCACCATCGAGGAGCTGACGGTCAGCATCAACCACGTGGCGGACAACTCCAACGAGGCTTCCCGCCAGGCGGCGATGGCCGGCGATCTGGCCTGCCGCGGCGGCCATGCGGTGAAGGCGTCGGTGGGCAATATCGAGACGGTGTCGTCCTCGGTGGCGGCCACATCAGACCAGATGAAGGGCCTGACTCAGGAGGTGCAGAAGATAGGCAATATCGTCACGGTGATCCGCGACGTGGCGGACCAAACCAACCTCCTGGCCTTGAATGCGGCGATCGAAGCGGCGCGCGCCGGCGAGATGGGCCGCGGCTTTGCGGTGGTGGCGGACGAGGTGCGCAAGTTGGCGGAACGCACCGCCAGTTCCGCTCAGGAAATCACTCAGAACCTGTTCAAAGTCTGCTGCGCTTCAGCGATACGGCGTTAAAAACAAGCTCAAAATGCTCATGTACCACTTGTACATTCCGCTTTTTCGCTTGTTTTCGCCTTGTCTCGCCCTCGCTCGCGAGACTTTGAACAGGCTCTCAGATGATCGGCTCCATCCAAGGCAGCGCCAACCGGGTGGTGGGCAGCATGGAGCAAAGCCTGTCCAGCGTGGGCACGGTGTCCGACGGCGCCAGCCAGGCCACCGACTCCATGCAGGAGATTGAAGGCAGCACTCACTCCATCGTGCACTCCATCGGCAACATCACCAGCGCGCTGAGCGAACAGCGCACCGCCAGCCTGAACCTGGCGCAGAGCATGGAGCGGGTATCTCAGATGGCGGAGGAAAACAGCGCCACGGTGGAAGAACTGGCCACCACCTCCAGCCAGGTCAACGCGCTGGCGCAAAACCTGCAGGGCGTGACCGCGCGCTTCCGTCTCTAAAAGCGGTTTCAAACGAGGCGGGCCCGCCCATCTCCGCGCTCAGTCGTACTGGGTGCCCTTCTGGATCAATTCCACCTTGTAACCGTCCGGGCCCTGCAAAAAGGCGATCACGGTGCGGCTGTGTTTCATCCGCTCCGCCTCGCGCGCCCCCCTGTCGCCCAGGACTGGGGCCGCGGCTTCGCGCTGCCGGACCTGGCGATCAGCGATATTCACTGCATCTGGCGCAAGCAGCAGGAGTCGGCCCTGGTCGACGGTTTCATCCAGTCCATCGCCACGGATTAAAAGCCTGTTCAATGCCTGCCACGCTAGCGCCTGCACCCGCTTTCCCCGCCATACGCCTAGTCTCGTTCTTGCCCGCGAGACTGCGCACCGGCGCAAAAAAACCACACCAGGCCGGGCAAGCGGGGAAACGGTATGGGCGCAATGAGCAAAAATCGCAATCGGCATAACATGATCTCGTCGTAAGGTCGGCCAGCCGGCATCCGTACGCCGGCCCTTCCTTTCACTTGGGACCCGATCATGAAAACTCTTTTCGCCGCGCTTTCGCTCAGCCTGGCCGCAAGCAGTCCGGCCGTCCTCGCCCATGCCCATTCGGCGTATTCCCACGACAGCAACTTCAGCTACCGCCATCCCAAGTGGATGGGCCTGCTGGACGATGGCCTCACGGTCAGCCAGCTGTCGCTGCCCGGTACTCACGACACCATGAGCCGCTACGGCGGCGACAGCGTCGCCACCCAAACCCTGCCCTTGCGCACCCAGCTGGACGCCGGCGTGCGCGCTTTCGATATCCGCCTGCGTTCCATAGCCAACAGCTTCGCCATCCATCACGGCCCGGTGTTCCAACAGGCGATGTTCGGCGATGTGCTCAACGACATGAGCGCCTTCCTTCGCGCCAACCCCAGCGAGACCCTCTTCGTCCGGGTCAAGGAAGAACACACGCCGGAAAACAGCTCAATGTCCTTCCAGCAGATTTTCGAGTCCTACTACAATCGCTACAGCGGCTACATCGCCATTCCCGCCAGCAACAATCCCAGCTTGCGCGAGGTGCGCGGCAAAATCGTGTTCTTGCAGAACTTCTCCAGCAGCAAGCGTTACGGCATTTCCTACGGCGCCTACAACATCCAGGACCAGTACAGCGTTTCCACCAACTGGGATTTGTACGGCAAATGGGAGAAGATCAAGGCCCACCTGAACCAGGCCAATACGGGTCCGCGCGGCAACGGCTACATCAATTATCTGACCGCCTCCGGCGGCTCCTTTCCCTATTTCATCGCCAGCGGCCATTCCAATCCGGCTACCGGCGCGCCGCGGCTGGCCACCGGCCTGACAACCCCGGGCTGGAAAAACAGCTATCCTGATTTCCCTCGCGTCAATTGCTTCATCGGCATCTGCACCATCGCCTTTGAAGGCAGCAATGTGCTGACCCAGGAATACATCCAGCGCCAGCGTCCGGCTTACGCGGGCATGGTGATGGCCGATTTTCCGGGGCCGGGGCTGATCGACACGCTGATCCAGCTCAATCTGAAAACCTGCAAACGCTGGAGCGCGGGCGACCGCGCCACCTTGGGCGACATCTACCGCTACGACAACCCCTACTCCAAGACGGTGGACTATTTCCGCAGCCGCAAGAGCGGCGGCTATTGGTATTTCCCCACCAATCAGTCCAGCAACGGGGACTGGGAATACCTGGGCCATGCCAGCGCCTGCCGCGATTGACCGCGCTCAGCCGGGGCAAAGGGTTTCCTGCAAATGTCGCCAGCGCGGCGCCCCGGCCTCATCGTGTTCAAACACCGCGGTGGCAAGCCGCAGGCTGCTTAACCAGCCGCCCTGATATTGCGCTTCGCGATAAGCCACCGTCGCGCCGCCGGCGTGCCTGTCCAGCAGCGCCAGTTGATCCACCACGATCTCCAGGCCTGGCTTGCCGCCGCCGGCTGCGGCGAACAGCCGCCGCAGCGCGTCTAGGTCCAATGGCGCGCCGCTGGGCGCCACCATGGTGAAGCGCGGCGAGAAACGCGCCATCAAGGCCGCCAGCGCGGCAGCGTCCACCGGGCCGGCAAACCATTGCCGGATGGCGATATGCGCGGCAATCACTTCTTCGAAATAAGGATTTTGGTCGGTCATGACGTTTTCTCTGAGTGGGGGCGCCGCAGCAGGGCCAGCACAGTCGGGGTGTGGATGCGCAGCACGAAAACCGCCGGCGCCAGGGTCAGGCCGGCGGCGATGAAGAAACAGGCTTGGTAGACCTGGGCGGTGGCCGCCGGCGCGCCGCTGTAATGAGTCAGCGCGTTCAGCAGCAGGCTGATCACGGCCACGCCCAGGCCGAAACTGAACTGGCGGTTGATGTTCCACAGCGCGCTGGCCTGCCGCAGTTCCGGTTCCGCGACATCCAGAAAAGCCGCGCTTTGCGCCGCGCTGCTGCACAGGCTGCCGCCGAAGCCCATCAAGGCGTAAGCGGCGATCAGCGGCACCGGCGCGCTGGCGCCCAAGGCCAGCGCAACGATGCCGGCGCTCTGGAACAGCATGCCCAGCAGCAGCAGGGGCTTGGGGCCGCCATGGTTGAAACGGCCGCGGGTCAGGCTGATCGCCAGCGCGGAGGCCAGCGCCCAGGGCAGCATCAGGCCGCCGGCTGCGGCGGCGCTCAGCTTGAGCACCTCTTGCAGATAGAGCATGGCCGCCAGGCTGACGCCCATGAACACGCCGGGGACGAACAGATACACCAGCATGGCGGTGCGCAGCAGGCGCCCGCGCAACAGCGTCAGCTTCAGCGCCGGCTCGGCCTTGCCGGCGGCCGCCTGCGCGTAGCCGGCCAGCGCGGCGGCGGCCAATAACAGCGCGGCGAGCCCCCACGCCAGATGGCCGCTTTCGCCCAGCCAGGTCAAAGCCAGCAGCAGCGAGGCCATGCCGACGGCCAGCAAAGTCAGGCCGGACAGGTCCAGCGCCCCGCCCCGCGCCGGGGTCCGGTCTTCCGGCAGCCAGCGCGCCGCCAGCCATAGCGTCAGCAGGGCCAGCGGCACGCTGGCCAACAAGACCCAACGCCAGGACAAGGCGTCCACGATCACCCCGCCCAGCGCCGGCGACAGCGCCGGCACGATCAGCGCCACGCCCATGATCAGGGCGGTGAGCCGGGCGCGGAGCGCCGGCGGATAATGCCGGTAAACCATGGCCTGACCCACCGGGATCAGCAGGCCGCCGCCCAGGCCCTGCAGCGCGCGCCAGCCTATCAGCGCTTCGATGGACGGGGCCGCGCCCGCCAGCGCGGCCCCGGCGAGAAACAACGCCAGCGATCCCAGCAGCACCCGCCGCTCGTCGTAAGCGCCGGCCAGCCACGTGCTGAGCGGAATCACCAGAGTCAGGCCCAGCATATAGGCGTTGCCCACCCAGGCCAGCTGCGCCAGCGACGCGCCCAGGCCGCGGCCGATGTCCGGATAGGCGACGCTGGCGATAAACATATTGATCAGGTCCAGCGCAAAGCCGAGCAGGTACACCAGGGTCAGTTTCGAACGAAGCGACATCGGCGCTCTCCACGGTAAAGCGGCCGAGTATAGACAGAGGGCGGCGCTGGAAATAGCGGCCGCCGCCGGCTAAACTGTCAAAATATTTTTGACAATAACAGGCGATGCCGTGGTCAGTCTGGATCGTTTTGAAACCTTCAAGGCCGTGGCGGACGCCGGCTCCTTCACCGCCGCTGCCACCGCGCTGGGCCAGACCCGCGCCGTGGTCAGCTTCAACATCAAGCGCCTGGAGCAGGAAATCGGCGTCGCGCTCTTGATCCGCAATACCCGCAGCCTGGCGCTGACCGACGCCGGCGCGCGTTTTTACCAACGCTGCGCCGACATGCTGGAGCAGGCGCGGCTGGCGATAGACGACGCCCGCGCCGAACACGGCGAGCTCAGCGGCGCGCTGCGCGTCACCGCCACGCTGGAATATGGCTTGGCCAGGATAGCGCCGGCGATCGAAACCTTCGCCCTGCGCCACCCGGCGCTGCAACTGCAGTTGTCCACCTCCTCGCTGCACGCCGATCTGATCGCCGAACGCTTCGACGTCGCCATCCGCCTGGGCCGCCTGCCGGAAACCGATCTGCACGCGGTGCCGCTGGCCCAGTTCGATATTTTCCCGGTGGCGGCGCCGGCCCTGCTCGCGCAGCGGACGGATGGGGACGTCCGCGACCTGGCCGCGCTGAGCCGGCTGCCCTGGCTGGGACACAGCCGGCTCAAGCACGCCCAGCCCTGGCCGGTGGACACGCCGGACGGCGGCCAAGAAGCCTGGCGCCAGCATGGCCAGCCGCGGCTGAGTTCGGACAGCGCGTCCATCCTGCGCGCCTACGCGCTGGCCGGCCTAGGCGTCGCCCTGCTGCCGGACTGGCTGGTCAAGGCCGATCTGCAAGCCGGCCGGCTTTGTCGGCTGCTGCCCGATCACGGCTTTCCGCAGCAAGGCATCCACGCGCTCTACCCGCGCACCCGCCATGTGCCGGCCAAGGTGCGGGCCTTCATCGATTTTTTGCGCGAGCGCGAGACGGCGGGCTAACGCCGCCCTCGATTATCCCGGTCATTGCCAGCGGCGCGGACGCCGCGTCCACGCAGGCCTGCGCTGAACGGTGGGCAAAGCCGCGGCCTTGATGCAAAATATGCGCTTCACCCCCAATAAGCCACTCGAATGTCCTATCTCCGCGCCGCCTCGCTCCTGCCCGCCCTCTTGCTCTTGTCCGAATGCTGTCTGGCCGACGTGGGCAGCATGGGCGAAAACATGCTCAATATGGCGCTGTTCGCCATCGCATTCTGGCTGGCACTGACTTGCTTGGTGTTCTGGAAGCTGCGCCGGCACACGGCCGGAGCCCAGTTCGGCTTCACTCTATTGTTTCTGCTGCTTCCCCTTTTGTGGGTGGTGAGCATGGGGCGCTGATCCGCCGCCCATATCCAAAGTTTCATTAGGAAATGAGCGCCTAGAAACAGCTCACACCCCTTCCGTTTGGACCAATTTCCAGATACCTCGAATCCGCTTCGCGGATGATGATTTAGGGCCGGTTCCGCCCGGCAAACGGAAAGGGAGATTTGCGCGGCCAAATCTCCCTTTACCCTAAAGGCCGCCCTGCAAGCCTGGCCTACGGCTTCCCGCCGGGACCCGTCAGGCCCGAGGCGCGGCTGAACTCGCAGCGCGCTAACGTCGCGCTGCTCGAACAAGCAGCCGCTTAAGACCTCGGGCCTGCCACCCGACGGCAGGCTTGAAGGGAGTTTGGGTGCCTCGAATACGCGGTTTCCTGCGTATCAAATAGATCGTGAACAGCTTATTAGAACCCCATCGCCAGCAACAGCCCCGCCGCCGCCAGCGTGCCCAGCGCCGCCACCCCATAGGTGCAGGCCTTGGCCAGCGGCCCGCCGTGGACGCCGACATCGTGCAGGCTGTGGTAGATGCGGTGCGCCGCGTGCCACAGCAGCAGGGCGATCAGGCCGAACAGCAGCGCCTTGCCGATCAGGCTTTGCGCCAGCGCCTGCAGCGTGGCGTAATCGGCGGCGCCGTCCGGCAGCCAGCCCAGCGGCGCGGCGATGCCGGTGATGAACACCAGCATCGGCCCGAACAAGGCGGCCAGCATGCCGCCGGCGCCAAACAAGCCCCAGAAGATGGGCGCGTGAGAACGTTTCAATCCCGGTTTCATGCCGTCATCCCCCATACCAGCATCAAGAGCGCGGCGCTGCACACCACGGCGGCGGCCAGGCCGCCGGCGGTGACGGCCAGCGCGGACACTCGCCGTCCGGCCAGCGTCAGCGGCGGCAGCGTGCGCGGCATGATCTTGAACCAGGTGTAGCTGTGGTAGACCATCATGAGCAGCGCCGCCGCGTGCAGCAACAGGGCCGGCGCGCTTTGCAGCGCGGCGACAAAGCCGTTCCAGGCCGCCTCGCCCTGGCTCAGCCGCCACAGCCCGCACAGCAGGGTCAGCGCGTAGCCGGCGACGAAGAGCGCCGTGCCTTCGTGCACCATGTACTCGATGAAGTAAGGATTCTTGCGCCACCAGCCTTCCATTGGCCGGACATACGGTTTGCGCTTGCTCATTTGCACTTCCCCTTGGGCCGGGCGAAGCGCAGGAAGTAATCCCTGGCCACCGCCGTCTTGTTGAGGTTCACCGCATTGGCCGGGTCCACCATTTTGGGGCAGACCTCGGAGCAATAGCCCACCGCGGTGCAGTTGAACACACCCTCCTGCGCGGCCAGCAGTTCCATCCGCTCTTCGGCCGCGCCGTCGCGTGTGTCCATGTTGTAGCGGTGCAGCAGCGCGATGGCGCCGGGCCCCAGAAACTTGTCGTCCAAGCCGTATTGCGGGCAGGCGGCGTAGCACAGCAGGCAGTTGATGCAGCTGCTGAACTGGGCGTACCAATCCATCTGCGCCGGGGTTTGCAGGTATTCGCCGTCGGACAGCGGCTTGTCTTCCTTGGGCACGATATAGGGCTGAATGCTTTCCAGCTTGGCGATGAAGTCGTCCAGCACCACCACCAGATCGCGCTCTATCGGGAAGTGGTTCAGCGCCTCGATGCGCACCACGTCCGGGTAGTCGCGCAGAAAGGTCTTGCAGGCCAGCTTGGGCACGCCGTTCACCATCATGCCGCAGCTGCCGCAAATCGCCTGGCGACAGGACCAGCGGAAAGCCAGGCCGCCGTCCAGGTAGTCGCGGATGTATTGCAGCGCCTGCAACACCGACATGTCGTCGCGGTACGGCACTTCAAAGCTTTGCAGCCACGGCTCCTTGTCCTGCTCCGGCCGGTAGCGCATCACGGCTATGGTCTTGGTCTGTTCCGTCATAGTCTGTTCGCTCATGCCTTGCCCTCCTTGGCCGCGGCTTCCGCCGCCAGGCCGGCGGCGCCGTAGGCGCGCACCGCCGGCTGCGATTTGGTGATCTTCACCGCGCCGTAGTCTATGCGCGGCGCGTCCGCGCCCTGGTAGACGGCGAGGCTGTGCTTGAGGAAGTTGACGTCGTCGCGTTGCTCGCAACCGTCCAGCCGCTGGTGGGCGCCGCGCGATTCGCGGCGTTGCAGCGCGGAATGCGCCATCGCCTCGGCCACGTCCAACTGGTAGCCCAGTTCGATGGCCAACAGCCAGTCGCTGTTCCAGACGCTGGATTTGTCTTCCACGTGCACGTTGCGGAAGCGCTGCTTCAGCTCCGCCAGCTTGTCGCAAGTGGCCTGCATCGAGGCTTCCAAACGGTAGATGCCGCAGCCGGCTTCCATGGTTTCCGCCATTTCGCGGCGCAGTTCGGCGATGCGTTCGCCGCCTTCGCGCGCGCGCAGCGCGTGGAGGCGGGCCTCGGCGGCCTCGGCCTGCTTTTGCAGCGCTTCGCGCCTCGCCGGACGGCGTGATCGCGCGCAGCGGGCGGCCTCCTCGCCGGCCACTTTGCCGAACACCGACAGCTCCGCCAATGAGTTGGAGCCCAGGCGGTTGGCGCCGTGAATGCCCACGCTGGAGCATTCGCCGGCGGCGAACAGGCCGGGTATGGGCGCGGCGCAGCGGCCGTCCACCAGGATGCCGCCCATGGTGTAGTGCACCGCCGGCCTAACCGGAATCGGCGCCTTGGCCGGGTCTATGCCCAGGAATTCCTCGGCCAGCTCGCAGATTTGCGGCAGCCGTTCGCGCAGCTTGGCATGCCCCAGGTGGCGCAGGTCCAGATACACCGCGGAGCCCCAAGGGCCTTCCACGGTGCGGCCCTGTTGCTGCTCGTACCAGAAGGCCTGGCTCAGGCGGTCGCGCGGGCCCAGTTCCATGAATTTATTGCGAGGTTTGTCCTCCGCCGGCCCCAGGCCGTAGTCCTGCAGATAACGGTAGCCGTCCTTGTTGACCAGCAGCCCGCCTTCGCCGCGGCAGGCCTCGGTGAACAACAGGCCGGTGCCGGGCATGCAGGTGGGATGATATTGGACGAACTCCATATCGCGCAGCGGCACGCCGTGGCGGTAGGCCAGCGCCATGCCGTCGCCGGTGACGATGCCACCGTTGGTGTTCTCGCGGAACACCCGGCCGGCGCCGCCGGTGGCCATCACCACCGCGCCGGCTTCGATCAGCAGGCTGTCGCCGCTGGCGATGTCGATGGCCAGCACGCCGCGCGCCTCGCCATCTTCCACGATCAGGTCGGCGCAGAAGTATTCGTCGAAGCGGCGGATGGATGGGAAGCGGATGGAGGTCTGGAACAGGGTGTGCAGCATGTGGAAGCCGGTTTTGTCGGCGGCGAACCAGGTGCGTTCAATCTTCATGCCGCCGAAGGCGCGCACATTGACGCTGCCGTCCTCCTTGCGGCTCCACGGGCAGCCCCAGTGTTCCAGCTGCACCATTTCCTCCGGGCATTGGGCCACGAAGTATTCCACCACGTCCTGCTCGCACAGCCAGTCGCCGCCGGACACGGTATCGTTGAAATGGGCGTCGAAGCTGTCATGCGCCTGTTTGACCCCGGCGGAGCCGCCTTCGGCCGCCACCGTGTGGCTGCGCATCGGGTAAACCTTGGACACCAGCGCGATGCGCAGGTCCGGGTCCGCCTGGGCGGCGGCGATGGCGGCGCGCAAGCCCGCGCCCCCCGCTCCCACGATCACAATGTCTGCTTGGTAAGTTTCCACAAGCTTTCCTCACTTAGAAGTACAAATGCGTCAATCCGTACGCCGCCAGCGTGGACACCCCCACCCCTATCAGCCCCGGCATCATGAAGCTGTGGTTGAGCAGGTATTTGCCGATGCGGGTGGTGCCGCTGCGGTCCATATTGATGGCCGCCAGGTCGCTGGGATAAAAGGCGAAGAAGAAATAGGCGTAGCAGGAGGGCATGATGGCCAGCAGCTGGTGCGGGCTCAGGCCCAGGGCCAGACCGAAGGGCACCATGATGGTGAGCGTGGCGGCCTGGCTCTTGACGAAGGCGGACACGGCGAACATCGCCAGCGCGAAGGTCCACGGCGCGTAGGCCACCATGGCCTTGATATTGGCCACCAGCAGCGGCTCGTTGGCCTTGACGAAGGTGTCGCTCATCCAGGCGATGCCGAAGATGGACACCACGGCGATCATGCCGGCGGTGAACACCTCGGAACGGGCGATCACCGCGGCCTTGGCGTTGGAACGGAACAGGATGAAGGCGCCGAAGGCCAGCATCACGAACTGCACCACCGTGGTCATGGGCACCGGCTTGCCCTGGCTGACCGGCAGCCATTGCGGAAACAGCGCCAGCAGCACGATGACCAAGATGCCGGAGAAGAACAGCGCCACCGATTGCCGCGCCGCCGCCGGCAGGGTCTTGTCCAGGGTGGTGACGGATTTTTCCACCGAGGCGCGGAAATCCGGGTCTTGCATCCGGGCCAGGAATTCCGGATCGCGGTCCAGCTCCACGCCGCGGCGCAGGCTCCAGCAGGCGGCGGCCAGCACGCCCAGCAGGCCGGACGGCGCGGTCACCATCAGGATTTGCCACAGGGTCAGCGGCTGACCGCTATGGGCGGTCATCGCCAGCAGCGAGGTCACCGCCGCCGCCGCCGGGCTGGCGGTAATACCCATCTGCGAGGCCACGCTGGCCATGGCCATCGGCCGTTCCGGGCGGATGCGGGTTTTCAGAGAAACGTCGGCGATCACCGGCAGCAGCGAATACACCGCGTGACCAGTGCCCACGCACATGGTGAGCAGGAAGGTGGACAGCGGCGCCAGGAAGGTGATTTGCTGCGGATGCCGGCGCATCAACCGCTCCGCCTGCTGCACCAGGAAGTCCAGCCCGCCGGCCACTTGCAGCGTGGCCGAGGCGGTGACCACCGCCAGGATGATCAGCATCACGGTGATGGGCGGCTCCGCCGGCGCCACGCGGAACACGAAACACAGCACCGCCACGCCCAGCCCGCCTATCATGCCCAGGGCCACGCCGCCGCGGCGTATGCCCATCAGTATCGCTGTCAGCAACAGCGCGAATTGTATCCAGAAAATCCACATGATCTTGTCCCTATTAGCCATTGTTTTCCGCTGTTATAGGGGATTAACAGCTTCTGCTAATAGACCTTGATCAAGTCCGGCTCACAACGATTTCAAAACAGACCATTGGCATTGAACGCAGCCTGTATTCCAAGGCTTCCCGCCTGCTCTACCAACCTTGATAACAGCTAAGCAAGATATTCCGCATAGCTAAAACAGGCGACATGCGGCTCGCGCATGTGCAACCGACCACAAGAGCTTAGAAGCTGTTTACGATCTCGCGAGCAAGAGCGAGACAAGGCGAAAACCGCTGAGAAAGCGGAATGTACATGTGGTATATGAGCATTTCGAGGGCGTATTCACCGTGTCAAGTTCCACAACGCGCAGCAGATCGTGAACAGGTTCTCAGCCCTGCGCATCCGAATCGGTGACCAGCCGCGAGAACATCTTGAAATCGCCCGGCTCGCCTCGCACCTGACGATATGCGCGCAGCAGGCCCTCGTATTGGAAACCGCAGCCGCGCAGCAATTGCTCGGCGCGCCGGTTGCCCTCGCGCGACACCGCCTGCACCCGGTACAAGCGGCAGCCGGCAAACGCCCAAGCCGTAACCGCCTTGCAGGCCGCCAGCCCCAGGCCGCGCCCCCAATAGGCCGGCGCCAGGTCGAAATCCATTTCAGCGCTGCGGTCCGCCGGCCAGACGGCGTCAAAACCAATGGAACCGGCCAAGCATCCCAGATCATCATCCACAATGGCCAGCCGCAACGGCGCGCCCGGCTCATCGGAACGATAGGCCTGCACCAAGGGAGCCAGATCCGCAGCCGATTGCAGCTCCCAGCGCAGATGCTGCGCCACTTCCGGCAGGCGCAGATAACCGTACCAGTCAGGAATATCCAGCATTTCCATTGGACGCAGGCTGAAACCCTGCAAATCGATAGACGGCGGGGGGATCACATTCATCACGAGCACCAGAATGAGGCGACCGGCCCCCGCGCCTGCAAGCACAGTGGACCCGGCCGCGCTTTATTGTGTACGGCGAAAGACCGCACTCCATTCTAGAAGATAGCTCGCCAATAGAAAGCCTATCTAGGCCCGCTCAAGGTCTCGCGAACAAGAGCGGGACTAGACGCAAACGGCTGAAGAAGCGGATCAGGCGGTCAAGGCCGGGCTGCCGGCTGGCGCGGCGGGCGCAGGCTGGGGAGCCTGGGCTTGCGCGTTGGCGGCCTGGATTTGCGGGCTATCGCCGGGGCTGAAGCTTTGCGTCACTTTGCCTGTCATCAGAATACCCAGCACCACGATCACCGAATTGTCTATCGGCAAGGACGGCGAGCCTTTCTGGATCGAGGTGTAGGCCCAGACCAGCAGCACCCCCAGCGCCCACAGCAGGAAAGCCAGCCGCGTGGCGGAAAAGCTGCCGAAACCATCCTGCAAGAATTCTGAAACCTTCATCATCCATCCTTTCCCGTTGAACCGGCGGGCAGGCCGCCTGCTATTTAGCGATATAGCGCCGCGGCCAAGGGCCGGCAAAACCGGAAAACACTTAGAACCTGTTCTAAGAACCTGTTTACGATCTACTGCGCGTCAGCGATACGGCATTGAAAACCCCTTCGAAATACTCATGTACTATGTACATTCCGCGTTCTCAGCTGTCTTCGCCTTGTCTCGCTCTCCTGGCGTGAAAGCTAGTCTTTAGGCCGGCGCCTTCTCCGCCGGGCTTGGCCATAATACGGAAAGACAAGCGCTCAGCCGCCGCAGAAGCATCCCATTGCCTGTTTCAAGACTGCCGCCGCGGCGGCCATCCGCCCTCATGCCCGCTCCATATCAACAAGCCGCCGCGCCCACGGGCCGAGCGGCGGTCCAGCTCGCTCTTTGATTGACCCTAACTTGGAAGGAGTCTCGCCATGAATCTAGATCAAGCCGTGCTGGACGACCCTATCGTCGAAGACACCGACGCTCAGATCGAAAAAGTGCTGGCCATGATGTCTGCCCAGGAATTGCAACGGCTGCAAGCCAAGTTGCGACAACTGTATCAGTTGGAGTATTCCGAAACCGACGCGCATCCCTTCAATATCAAAACCATCATCAAGGGACGCGATATCCGCTTTGCGCGCGGGGTGTCGCCGGCTTCCCGCGCCTTCATGATTCTGCACAGCCTGGGGCATTATTTTTTCATCTGCGCGGCCAGGCGCAAGAACATCGAGCGTTATGACTATATTTACGATCTGCGCGGGGTGCAGACGGCGCTGCACTATTACGAAACCGCCGGCCAGGGCAGCGGCCTGGATCAGCCGCCGCCGATGACGGCGCAGAAGCGCAAGGACCGGGTGTCCTTCGAAGTGGGCGCCAACCGTTTTGCCGCCGATCTGCTGGCCGACATCGGCTTCGGCCAGGCGGCGGCGCTGATTCAGCGCTATCAGGTGGGCGACATCAACTATATTCTTGATGTGTCGAGCGGCGGCAAGGCCGCCATCGTGCCCAGCGACCACGACTATCTGCGCCGCTATATTTGCGCCGGCTTGTCCATTGATCCCGACGACGCTTACGATGACGGCGTCTACGATCCGGACGCCTACCGCCGGGACGGCATAGATTGGCAACACATCGAGGATATCCGGCTTGAGATCCATTTCTTCTGATTCTTCTGGATGCGCATGGGCGGAATAAGCCGCCCACAACTGGGCGCCTTGTTCTGCTGCATGTTCATCATCGGCTCGGCCGAAGTGGCGGCCGGTCCGATGATGGCCTTGATGGGCCGCCATTTTGGCGTGCCTTCCAGCGCCATCGCCTATCTGCCCGCCGCTTACGGCCTGTGCTACGGCGTGTTCGCGCTGCTGGCCGGCCCCTTGTCCGACCGCTTCGGCCGCAAACCGCCGTTGCAGCTGGGCCTGCTCGGCTTCGCCTTGTGCTGCGCGCTGCTGCCCGCGGCGCCCAACCTGAACGCGGCCGTCGCGCTATCCGCGCTGAGCGGCCTTTGCGCGGCGGTGATCCAGCCCAACGCGCTGGCGCTGGTGGCAGACTTGGCCCCTCGCGCCCAGCTGGGTCAAAGGCTGGGTCAGGTCTTCATCGGCTTGATGCTGGCCTTTGTGCTGACGCCGGCGCTGGCCGGGAGGCTGGCGGACACCGCGGGCTGGCAGGCCAGTTATTACGCGCTGGCGGCGGCAGGCCTGCTGGCCTGGGCCGCGGTGCGGCGGCTGTTCCGCGCCGACGGCGGCCGCCTGACGGCGGACAGCGGCTTCCTGGCCACGTTGACCGGCGCCTGGCGCACGCCCGGCGCGCGGCGGCGCCTGTGCGTCAGCTATCTGTGGCTGGGCTGGGTGGCAGGCTTCGGCGCCGTCGTGGCCGAGGTGGCCGCGCGCAAGCTCACGCTCAGTTCCACCGGCGGCGGTCTGCTCGCCGGCGGTTTCGGCCTGGTGGTTGTGCTGGGCAATCTGTGCGGGCCGCCGCTGCAACGGCGGCTGGGCGAGGCGGCCTTGCCGGCGGCGGCGCTGGCGGCGGCGCTGGGCATCTTGTCCTTCCTGCTGCCGCTGACCGCTCTGTGGCAACTGGCGCTGGCCGGCTGTCTTTGGGCCTTCGGCTACGGCTGCGCCGGTCCCTTGCACCACGCGCGCCTCAGCACCCTGTCCGAACGCTATCGCGGCACCCTCAATTCCTATCACGCCAGCTTGTTGAACCTGGGCATTTTTTCGGCTTCCCTGCTGCTGGGCCTGAGCAGCGAGCCTAGGCCCATCGCCTGGTTCTGTGCCGCAACCGGGCTCTTGACCCTGGCCGGCGCGCTTTTGTTGCTGCCCTTCGGGCCGGGCTTGCGGCCGGCGAGCGCCACCCCGTCCTGACAGGTTTCAAAACTATCGCCGGCATTGAGAAATACAATTTCGGCATCCGCTTGCAAATCCGCTCGCCAGACAAATCATGACAAATACGAAATGAAATGCCGTTCAACTAAGGAATTGTCATGATCTCCATTCGGGAAATTGATCATATCGTGCTGCGGGTCAGCAACCTGGCCAAGATGGAGCGTTTTTACGGCGAGGTATTGGGCTGCACCGTGGAGCGTCGACGCGAGGACTTGGGGCTGGTGCAACTGCGCGCCGGTCATTCGCTGCTGGACCTAGTGCCGGTGGACGGGCCTCTGGGCCGGGAAGGCGGCCGCGCGCCGTCCGCGGAAGGCCGCAATCTGGATCACTTCTGCTTCCGCGTCGAGCCTTTCGACGAGGAGGCGATACGCGCCCACCTCGCAAGCCACGGCCTCAGCGCCGGGGAAACCGCCCAGCGCTACGGCGCCGAGGGCGACGGCCCCTCCTTGTACTTGCAGGACCCTGAGGGCAATGTCGTGGAGCTGAAAGGCCCGCCCTCCCCTTAGAACCTGTTTACGACCTGCTGCGCTGCGGCGATACCATAGAACCTGTTCAATGCCTGCCGCGCTTCCTGACGGCGCGGCGAGCACCGCTTCGGCCCTCTGAGCCGTCTCCGCGGCCGCAAAGCCTGGGCTCCAAGACCCCAAACCGCTGTTGAACCCGCCGTCACCGCGCCCGCCTTGGGCTGGGTCTTTAGGCTTTTGGGCCGCTCCGGCAAACATGGTCGGCGGCTTTAATATTACTGGTTTGGATTTTTTTATTTAGGCATAAATACTCTAGTCCAGACCGCTTTGATAATAGGGCGTTTAATCCGCCAGCCCTGAACGCCTTAATTCAAACAATCGTTTGGAGTCAATACAGAAATTCAAACTGGCATTGAATTGGTATTAAACATCATCAGTGGTCTCTATTTGCAACGAAACCAGTCACGTCCGGCAAATATAAAAAACCCCTGAAGCAGCCAGCGCCTTCAGGGGTTTTTGTTACGTGAGTCCGCGCTCAGGGCTGTTTGCGCGCCTGAATGCCCTCGGCCACTTTCCGCAGCTTGTCCGCATAGCCCGGATCCGTGGCGTAGCCGCCCTGGGCCAGCGCCTGAGCGAAAGCCTGGGCGTTACCGCCCACGCCCAGCGCGCCGCGGTAACGCGGGTTGCCGGCCAACAACTGCGCGTAATCGGCGAAAGCGTCCTGCAGGCCGGAATACGCGCGGAAGTTTTCAGTCCGCTTCACATCGCGGCCGTCCACATGCTCGGTGGTCAAGGCACGTGTGACTTCGCCCTGCCAGCCCATGCCGGCCTTGATGCCGAACAGATTGTGATTGCTGCCGCCGTCGGCGCGGGTCAGCGGACGCTGACCCCAGCCGGACTCCAGCGCCGCATGCGCGGACACCAGCTCCGGCGCCACGCCCAGCTTGGCGGCGGCTTGTTGCGCGTAAGGCGCGATGCTGTCGAGAAAGGCTTGCTGATCCGCGCCGTAGGGCATGCTGCCGCCCAGCGTGGCGTCCTGGACCCGCTGACGCGCCCAGGCGCCTTCCGGCGACAGACTGGCCCAGCTATCCGAACCGTTCTCGATGAAGTCGCGCACCTCGCTGCGCAGCTGGCCGCTCCATTGGTCGGCGAAACGCTCGCCGTCCCCGCCGCCCTGGCCCATCAGCGGCAAAGCGACGGTGTCGGCGCCGAAGTCCGGCCCGGCGCCGATGTCATTGCGCACAGTAAACATCGCTGTCTCCATTCAGCACGCGGTTCATCAGGTCCTGCTGCTGTTGCAGTAGTTGGCCGTTGCGCAGGTTCAGGGTCTGGCACAGGCGGATTTGCTCCACCAGCGCATTCCAACGCTGACGGCAGGCTTGCTCCGCGGCGGCGGGCAAGAGCTTGAGCACCGCGTCCATAGAGGCGGCGCGGCCCGCGCCCAGCAATTGGCCGGCCAGTTGCAGCCGCTGGTCGCGGCTGAGCTGCAAGGCGTCGCACTGGGCGACGATGTCCGAACCCAATTGCCGCAGTTCGTCGGCCTGGTGCGCCAGCGCGGCGGCGAACTGCTGTTCCAGCAGTTGCTCCAAGCGGCCATAGCCTTGTAGGTCCTGCCCCACAGTGGCCAGCAGTTGTTTGAAGGCTTGCTCGCGATTCATTCAGCGGCTCCGGTGATATTGCTCCACCAGGTCGGCCAGCCGGGCGGCGTCGAAGCGCACTTCGCCGCGCGCTAGCGCGGCACGCACTTCTTCCACCCGTTTCATGTCGATGTCCGGCAGCGCGCGCAGCTCCGCCACCGCCGGCGCCATGTCCTGGCTCGCGGCGGGCGCGGCGACGGACGCGGGCGCGCGGGCCGGCGTTTCCGCGGCGGCGCTCTGGCCGCCGACCGCCAGTTCGCGGCGTTGCGACGAGGTCGAGTTGATTTGCATAGTTTGAAATCCGTCTGGGTTGGCTGTGCGAGCGGCTGGGGCGCTTGATGCCGCGTTGCGCGGCCGCTCGGAGCGGGCTTTGCGGCCCGCCCTCACCCCTTCAAGGCGACAGTCTGGAAAAAAACTTAAAAATTTACCGGTAACATTTTCAGAACGACAATGCGCCGGTTTTCCAGACGGATATATCGGCCAAACACCAGTTCCTTCAGGATGCGCGCCACCATCTCGCGGGAGGAGCCGATCTGGTCCGCGATTTCCTGCTGGGTCAGCTGCTTTTTCAGCACCATCTCATCGCCGTCCTGCTCTTCCAGCATTTGATTGATCAGGATGCGCACGCGGCCGTACACGTCCATCAGCGCCAGGTTCTTGGCCTTGTTGGACATGCGGCGCACCACTTGCACCAGATGGCACATGATGCGGGTGCGGGCCTCCGGGCTGTGCGGCAGGCCGTCTTCGGTATCGAAAAGCTGCATCAGGCTGTCGCGGCTAAACACCAGCAAGTGGCTGTCCTCGTCCGCCGCGCAATTGGAACTGCGCTCGCCGCTGTCGATGAAGCCGACCATGCCGATCAGCTCGCCGGAGGCGCAGATTTGCAGAATATATTTTTTGCTGAGCCCATCCGAAACAAAGACTTGCATGCAGCCGCTGGCCAGCAGGTAGACCTCGTTGGCGCTGTCGCCTTCGTTGTACAGCACCTCGCCCTTGCTCAAGCGGCGGCTTTCGGCCAGCTCCAGCGCTTTGTCCAGCTTGTCATTGTCCAGATGTCCGAACAAATGTGTGCCTCTTAACAAGGCTTTGATATTGTGGTTTTCATTCATGACCACGTCGTCCCCGATAGTCTTGCGATTGAATCGACTTTCCCGCAGATGTTTGCCGCCTTTTGGCGTCTTTTTTTGTCAACATCATCCGAGTCTTTCGCTCGGATTTTTATTAATCAGGTGCGGATTATAATATTAGCGGTTAACAAAAGTGTGAAAAAACACACATAAAAAAAGCCTGAAACGAATCAGGCTTTTGTTTCGAACCCAAAAAAATAAAAGTTCATCGGGTAGTTAGGCCATCTTGCAGCGCGCTATCCAGATCGGATTTCTGTAGTGGCGAACTTACAACACTGGTCTCGCGATTGCCGCTCTGCCCCGGCGGCCCGAACATGGCCACCACCGCCTGCGCTTGCTTGCTGGTCATCACCAAAAGCTCGATGCGGCGGTTGTAAGCGGCCAAGGGATGCGCGGCGTCCAGCGGCGCCCGGTCCGCCATGCCCACCACTTGCAGGATGCCCGCGGCGTTCATGCCGCCTTCCAGCAAGTGCAGCCGCGCCGCCATCGCGCGGTTGCTGGACAAGCCCCAGTTCGAAAACGAACCGAAGCCGGCGGTGCGGTATTGCGCGGCGTCCGTATGTCCGACAATCAGCAATTGATTGTCGATATGGCTGAACATATCGCCCATTTCATGCAGCAGCCGCTTGAAGCGCGGCTCTACGATGGCGCTGCCGCGCTCGAACATGCCCTGGTTGTCGGTATCGTGCAGCATCACCCGCAAGCCGTAAGGCGTGACCACGGTCTGCAGATTGCTTGCCAAGCCGGCGTCCTGGCTCATTTTGGCCAGCAAGCCGGCCAGCTTTTCCAGGTCCGCCACGCTGTCCAGGCTGCGCTGACCTTGGCCGTCGAAGGTCTTTTTGGCCACCTTGTTGCTCTCCTGCAGCATGGAGTCCGCCTTGGTGGTGGTGGTGGGCTGGCCCGGAATCGGATCGCGCGGGATCAGGCTGCCCGGCGGGGTGCCGGTGTGTTCAATGCTGCGCGAGCCGCCGGCCTTCAGCGGGCTGCCGCCGCCCGCGGTCAGCAATTGCTGCAGGTTTTCCTGATCGCGCGCGGCCAGCACCCACAACACCAGGAACAAACACATCAGCGCCAGCACGAAGTCGGCGAACGCCACTTTCCAGGCGCCGCCGTGCCCTTCGGAATCCTGGCGGCGCGACACCTTCTTGATCACCGCGGCTTCATGCTCGCGATTGGGTTTATTCGCCATGCCCGCCATCCGATTAGTTCACGCCTTCCAGCGCGTTGATCCAGGTTTCCAGCTGAGAGAAGCTGGGCTTGGTGTTCAGTTGCACCAGGCGGCGGCCGGCGTCGATGGCCAGCAGCGGCGGCTTGCCGGATACGTGGGTGGTCAGCACCACTTTCACCGATTCGTAGTTGGACAGCTCCTGTTTGACCAGCTGGTGCATCATATTGGACAGCGGGTCCAGCACGCCGTAGCAGAAGAAGATGCCGATGAAGGTGCCCACCATGGCGGCGGCCACTTTTTCGCTGATCTCGCCCGCGGTGGCGCCCTGGCTGACGCTGTTCATCGCCATCACGATGCCCAGCACCGCGGCCAGGATGCCGAAGCCCGGCATCGCCTCGGCGATCTTGTGCAGCGACTTGGACGGCTGGTTCAGTTCTTCATGAATCGCGTCCAGTTCCTGATCCAGCACGCCCTCCAATTCATGGGCGCTGATCTTGCCCATGGCCATCAAGCGGAAATTGTCCACGATGAAGGCCAGCAGCTTGGGTTCTTCCAGCACCAGCGGGTAGCGGTTGAACAAGGGGCTTTGACGCGGGGCCTCCACGTGTTCGTCCAGCGCCTTCAGGCCCTGGCTGGCGGTAATCAGCAGTTCGTACATCAGCAGCAGCAGCTGGCGCTGGAATTCCGCGTCGTACTTCTTGCGCATGCCGACGCGCTTGATCTGGCCCCCCATTTCCGTGAGCACGTGCTGCGGGTTGCCCAGCACGATGGCGCCGACGGCGGCGCCGCAAATGATCAGCAGCTCCACCGGCTGCCAGATCACCGACATGATGCCGCCATGCAGCATGAAGCCGCCAAAGACACAAACCAGCACGATCAGAATGCCGAATAATTGCTGCATGTTTTCTTTCCTCGGACTCAGGCCGCTTGTAGGCGAGCCTGCATTTTTTTGAGAGCGCTCTTGTTGATCTGGCAGACGCGGGCTTCGGTCAGCGCCAGCACCGCCGCGATCTCCTTGAGGCTCAGTTCAAATTCGTAATACAGTTGGATCACTTGCTGCTCGCGCGGGTTAAGCGCCTGCAAGGCCACGGTCAACGCGCTTTTCAGCGCCAGCCGCTGTTCAGGATTGTCTTCCGCCGCCGGCTCCAGCCCCTGGGCCATCAGTTCGTCGAAGCTGGACAGCGCTTCGGCGTTGTCCGCCAGCAGCGCTTCCTGATAGGCCTCGGCGCTGAGTCCCAGCAGCTGCATCGCCTCCGTCTCGCTGGGTTCGCGCCCCAGCTTGCGGCTGAGCAGGCGCAGGCCGTCGCGCACGCGGTGCGCTTCCTGTCGCACCGAGCGCGGCCGCCAGTCCAGCCGGCGCAGTTCGTCGAGAATGGCGCCGCGGATGCGCAAAATGGCGAAGCCGGCGAACTTGTCGTCCGGCTCGCCATAGCGGCGCAGGCTCTCCAGCAAGGCCATCAGCCCCACCTGCTCCATGTCCTCCCGATCAAACACGCCGCCGGCCTGGGATGACAGCTGACGCGCCACTCGCTTGACCAGGTGGGCGTACTGGCGCAGCGCCTCGGCTTCGCCGCCGGCGCTGGCCGGGGCCTCGTCGTAACAGGCGTACATAGGGCTTACTCGATGATCAACTTGCTAACCATCACCTCGCTGAACGGCGCGTCGCGTCGCTCGCGCAGGAAACCGCCGGCATAGGCCTTGGCCAACAAGCGCTGGTAATCGTCTATGCTCATCGCCAGCGCCTTGTCCGCCGGCAGCTCCGACAACGCTCGTACGGCGATGCTCTTCAGAAAGGGCAGTTGGGCCTTGACCTCCGCCTCCTGCTTTTCATTGCTGCGGAACACCAGGTCCACCGCCATGAAGCGGGTGGCGGATTCGCCGCCGCGCAGCATCACGATCACCTTGTCCATGCTGACGAAGCGCGCGTCCAGCGCCGCCGCCGGCTTGGGCGCTTCCGCGGCCTGCGGCGCATGCGAACTCAGCCACCACCAGGCGCCGCCGCCCGCGGCCAGCGCCACCACGATGGCCACGATCAAAATCACTACGATGTTTCGGTTCATTCTTGTGCTTCCGCTGCTCAGCCCTGGCCCAGCCAGAAGCCTTGTCCATCACCCTGCCCCGCTTCCGCCAGCGCCCGCCCCGGCGCGCGTTGCGGCTGCTGTTGCCCCTGGCGTTCCTGACGCTGCTGACCGTGGCCGCCCTGCCCCGGCGCGCCTTCGCGCACTTCCACCGCCACCTGCGTGTATTGGCGATTGGACAGGTCCTGGCGCAGCGCGTCGCCTATGGCTTGCAGCTGCCGCACCACTTCACCGTGCGAGGCGGTCAACTGCACTTGCAGTGCGCCGGCTTCGTGGCGGATGGAGATTTCCAGAGAGCCCAGAGACGGCGGGTCCAGGCGGATCAGCGCGCGGTCCATGCCGTGGCTGCTTTGCACTTGCAGACGTTCGCCCAGCGCGGCGCTGAGTTTGTCGCCCCACTTGGCCGGCTGCTCCGCCGGCAGCTGGATCGGCGCCCACTCCGGCAGCGGCGCGCCGGCCTTGTCCTGCGGCTGCGGCGCAATGGCGGCCAATAGCGGCGAGGCGGGCTGCGCCTGCGCCGGGAGTTCGCGGCCGGCCTGGGTCTCGCCGGCCGCGGCAGGCTTGGCCGGCAGCGGCGCCAGGGTGTTGATCGCGGCGGACAAGGCGTCCGACGGCATCGCCGCCTCGGCGTTTTGACGTGGCGTCGCCGCCGTGGCGACGCGCGCGGCCGCGTCCACGCCGGCTTGCGCCAGCGCGCCGGCCTGAGACGCAAGGACCGGCGGCTGCGGCGCAACCGGCATCAGCGGCAGAGGCTGCGCGACGGGGACGCCGGGCTGCGCGGCCGGCGTTTCGGCCTTGGCTTCGTCGCCCGCGGGGGCTTCGGCGTCGGTTGCGACTGTCGGCGCGGCGTTCTGCCCGTCCATCAGGCTGGCCAGCAAGGCGCTGGCGAAATCGCCGCCGGCATCCGGCGCCGCCGCGTTCGGGTCCAGCAAGGGATCGGCCGGCGCGGCGTCGGCGGGCGTTGACGCGCCGCCGGCGAGAAGATTGGGGGGCAAGGATACGTTCATGCTTGATTCCAGTCGCTGACTTCGGCGTAGGCGATTTGCGCTTCGCGCTGATGGCTCAGCGCGGCGATTTTTTCTTGCAGTTCCGCGGAGTCGGCGCGGCAAACTTCCAGCGCGTCGCGGTAGACGGCGCGCAAGGCGGCGCGCGCGGCGGCGTCCAGCGCCTGAGGCTGGGTGCGCAGCAGTTCCGCCAAGAGTTGGTCCAGCGCGGCCAGGCGTTCCCAGTCGCGCTCGGCGCAGGCGCGGCGGATGGCGGCTTCCAGCGCGGCCGGCTCAGGCGGCTTCATGCTGGTCCCGCACGCCTATCCAGCCGCCCTTAAGCTTGATCAGCAGCTGTTCGGCCTCGTCCAGCGCCGCCACGTCCAGATTGACGCTGGCGTGGTAGAGCCGGTAGGCGCAGTAGTCGTAGAGCCGCGCCAGATTGGTAACCACCTCGCCGCCGGTGTCGAAGTCCAGCGCGCTGGACAGGCCGTTGAGGATATTGATGCACTTGCTGATGCTCTCGCCCTTTTGCTCGTAGCGCTGGTTTTCCAGATGGCCGCGCGCGCGCGCCATTTCTTCCAGCAGGCCGTCGAACAGCACCAGCACCAACTGCACCGGCGAGGCGGAGTGGGTCTGCGCTTCCAGATTGACCGCGTGATAGCTGCGGTAGGCGTCGTAATCCACGTTGTCGTGCTCCTGTTCTAATCAATAGGCGGGAGGTCGTTCCTCCCGCCGAATTCAATGCGGCCAAGCAAATCCGGGACGGATTCAGAAGGAAAGCATGCCCAGAGTCTTCTGCATGTCTTCCTGCATCTTCTGCAGCTGGGTGAACTGCGTCAGGTAACGCTTGTAGCTCTGGTCGTACTGGGTCTTCAGCCGCACCTGGCGGCTATCCAGATCTTTCTGGATGCGGGATTCGGAATCCTTGCGCAGCTTGAGCAGGCCGCTGCTGCCGTTCAGCCATTTGTCCAGGTAGTCGCTGCTTTGCTTGACCACGCCGTTCTTGTTGTCGCCGTTGACGAAACGATCCAGCGCGTCCGGCTTGTCCTTCAGGGTGTCGTTCAGCTTCTTGCTGTCCAGGCTCAAGCTGCCGTCGCGGTTGGCCTTGATGCCCAGCTGGTTCAAAGTGATGCCGTCGTAGGACTGGCGCAGCAGACCGTTGATGCCGTCTTTCAGACTGCGGATGCCGGAGTCGCTGGCGAAGGGGCCGCCGGTCTTGCCTTCCTTGCCCGGCGCGGACAGGTCGGAGATGGCGCTGGCCAGCTTGTTGTAGCTGTCGACGAAGCCTTGCACATTGCTCACGGTGTCGGCCTCGTTGCGCGACACCGACAGCTGCAAGGGGGTGTCGCCCGGCTTCATCGCCTTGCTGATGGTCAGGTTGACGCCGTCTATGCTTTCGAAGGTGTTGGACGCCTGCTTCATTTGCACGCCGGTGTCCTTATTGCCCAGCCAGACGATGGCGTCCTGACCCTTGGTCAGCTCTTTGGGGCTGGCAAGACCGGTCTTGAGGCCGGCGTCGCTGACTTGGCTCAGGTCCAGCGTGACGACGCCGCTCTCGCCGGTCTTGCCGGAAGACATCACCAGCTGGCTGGTGCCGCCGTTGTTCAACACCATGGCGTTGACCTTGCCGCTGTTGCCGCTGGCGCGGTTGATGGCCAAAGCCAGCTCCGACGGAGACAGATTGCCGTCGCCGTCGCGGTCCGCGCTGCTCAGGTCCACTTCAAAGCTGTCGCTGCCCTGGCGGATGGTGATCTTATCGCCGGCCTGGGCCTTGGCGCCGGACAGGCTGCCAAAGGACAGCTGGTGGGCGGTGGCCACTTGTTCGATGAACAGCGAGTAGTTGCCCGGCTGGGCGTTGCCCTTGGCGCTGACGCTGCCGAAGCCTTCCTGGCTGATGCTGGCGCTCATCGCCACCAGGCTTTTCTTGGTGGTGATGCCGGACAGCGCGCTGCGATAGTCTTGCAAGGTTTTTTGCAGCTTGTTCAGCGCGTCGCCGCGCGCCTGCGCCGCCTTACTCTGGTTGTCCAGTTGGTTCTGGGCGTCTTGCAGGTACAGGCTGGCGGCGTTTTGGGCCAGCGCCGAGGGCGGGGTCTTGCTGAAATCGATAGCCATTTGGAATCCTTTCGCTGTGCGCGGACCGGATCGGCGTCCGGGCGGAAGATGGATGGTAGTGACTGTTCAGTGCGACCGCCGTCCGGCTTTTCTTGAGCCGCCGTGAATAATCACGCTCCGCGCAGCCAGGCTTGCCCGGCCAGTTCATCAGTTTGTTTCTGTTCTTTCTTCAGCCGCAGACGCAGCAGGCTTTCCGCCGCCTGATCGCGCACCTGGACCATCACCTCGCGGCGCAGACTGGCTTGCAGCAGCGCGCGCTGGCTGACCGCGGCGTCCGCCTCGGCCAGTTGCAGATCCTGCTGCTGCGAGGCCATCAGGCCCAGCAGCGCGCCCTTGTAGTCGGCGCAGTTGCGCGCCAAAGCCGGGTGGCCGGCATCGGCGCTGGCGCCGCTCTGGCCACACAGCTCGCCCATGCGCAGGATGTTGCGGCGGTAGCGCTCCTGCAACTGACGCTTGCCTTCCACCTCGCTTTGCAGGCGGTCCACGTCCTGCTGCCGCAATTGGACCATCAGGCCCAGGCGGCGCACGTCTTCGGGCTGGTTCATGTCGCTATCATCTCCATCAAACCGTTCCGGCTGTCTTCATAACTCGCGGCCTCGGTCGCGCCCTGGCGCAGGAAAGCCTCCAGCCGGGGCATCAGCCGCACCGCGCGGTCGGTGTCGGCGTCGGCGCCGGCGACATAGCCGCCCAAGGGGATCAGGCTGCGCACTTCCTGATAACGGGACCAGGCGCCGCGCGCGCCGCGCGCCGCCTCCGCGTGTTCCGCCTCGGTCAGCTGGCTCATGCAGCGGCTGACCGAACGGCCGATGTCGATGGCCGGATAGTGACCGCGCTCGGCCAGTTCGCGCGACAGCACGATGTGGCCGTCCAGAATGGCGCGCGCGGTGTCCACCACCGGGTCTTGCTGGTCGTCGCCCTCGGCCAGCACGGTGTAGATGGCGCTCATGCTGCCGACCCCGCCCTCGCCGTTGCCGGCGCTCTCCGCCAGCGAGGGCAAGAGACCGAACACCGACGGCGGATAACCGCGGGTGGCCGGCGGCTCGCCCAGCGCCAGCGCCACTTCGCGCTGCGCCATCGCATAGCGGGTCAGCGAATCCACCAGCAGCAGCACATTGCGCCCCTGGTCGCGGAAGTGGGCGGCGATGGTGTGGGTCAATTCGGTGGCCTTCAGCCTCATCAGCGGCGACTCGTCGGCCGGCGCCACCACCAGCACCGCCTTGGCCAGGCCGGCTTCGCCCAGCGAGTGCTCGACGAACTCCCGCACTTCGCGGCCCCGCTCGCCGATCAGGCCCACCACCACCACGTCGGCTTCGGTATGGCGGGTGATCATGCCCAGCAACACGCTCTTGCCGACGCCGGAGCCGGCGAACAGGCCGACGCGCTGGCCGCGGCCTATGGTGAGCAGGCTGTTGATCGCGCGCACGCCCACGTCCAGCGGCGCGGACACCGGCTGTTTTTTCAAAGGATTGATTTGCGGCGGGTGGGCGGCCAGCGGCTGTTCGCCGCCAAGGCGGCCCAGGCCGTCCAGCGGCTCGCCCAGACCGTTGACGATGCGGCCCAGCCAGGACGGTCCTATCATCAGGCCGCCGCTGTCGGCGGCCGGCAGCACCCGCGCGCCGGTGCTCAGACCCACCGGCTTCTTGAACGGCATCAGATAGGAGACTTCGCGCTTGAAGCCCACCACCTGGGCTTGCAGCCAGCCGCCGCCGGTGGTTTCGATCACGCAGCGCTGGCCGGTTTCCAGCGGACAGCCCACGCTTTCCAGCAGCAGACCGGACGCGCCCACCAGGCGGCCGCTGACGGTAGCCACCGGCACCTCGGGCAGTTCCAGCCGTCCCAACGCCTGGCGCAGCATGGCTTAAGCCTCCGCCTCGGCCGCCGCCGGCTCGTCGGCGTCGTGTTGCAGTTGTTCGCGCACCGTGGCGATGCAAGCTTCCAGCCGCTGCTGACAACCGGCGTCGGCCTCGGACTCCGGCGTGCGGATCCGGCATTCGCCGTGCGGCAGCTGCGCGTCGGCCACCAAGCGCCAGCGCGCGGCGCGCTCCGGCGCCAGTTCGCGGATGCGCTGGCATTCCTCGGCGTTGAGCAGGACTTCCACCTCGTCCTGCTGATATTGGCCCGGCGGCAGCGCGGCCAGGGTTTCGTCCACCAGGTCCAGGATCTGCACCGGCTTGAGCGCCAGCTCGCAACGGATGACCTGGCGCGCCACTTTGGCCACCAGTTCCACCACCTCGTCGCGCATCGCCGCCTGGTATTCCTCGCTGACGCGGCGCAGCTCGGTCAGCGCGGCCTCCAGCGGCCGGCCCAGGTCGGCCAGCTCGGCCAGGGCTTCGCGGCGCGCCGCCGCCTGCCCTTCCTGGCGGCCCTGTTCCAAGCCCGCCGCGTAGCCGGCTTCGCGGCCGGCGGCTTCCCCGCTGGCCAGGCCTTCGTTGTAACCGGCGTCCATGCCCTGGCGGAAGCCGTCGGCGGCGGAGGCCTGGATCTGGGCGGAGTCCTGCGCGTCCAGCGGCAGGTCCAGCGCGCTGTGGATCAGCGGCGGGAAACGGAAGGGGCGCCAGGCCTTCACTCGACCACTTCCTCGGGGAATAGCTGCAGGTCGATTTCACCGGCCTGAGCCAACTGTTTGACCTGGGCCATGATGTCGGCGCGCACTTCTTCCACGCGGCTCAGCGGCACCGGGCCGGAGCGGCGCATCATGCCGTCGAAGTTCTGCGCCTGACGGCGCGGCATGGTCTGGACGATGGCTTCGCGCACCGCCGGCTCCGCGCCCTTGAGCGCGATGGCCCATTGCTCCAGCGGAATGTCTTCGCTGATGCGCATCAGCACGGCTTCGGTCTGGCGCGACAGGATGAAGAAGTCGTACATGCGGGTTTCGATTTCCTCGACGATGTCCGGATCGTGGGCGCGCAGCAGTTCCATCATGCGCTGGCGGTCGCCCGGCAGGCGGTTGAGGATGTCGGCGGTCTGCTGCATGCCTTCCACCGCGGTGCTCTGGGTGTGCAGGCTTTCCAGACAGCGATTGACCAGTTCTTCCAGTTCTTCCAAGAGTTCGCGGTCCACGTCCTTGAGCCGGGCCACGTTGACCAGCACGCTGTCGCGGCTGTCCGCCGGCAACGCGTCCACCACCAGGCCGGCCAAGGCCGGCGGCAGGAAGGCGAGGAAGACCGCCTGCATGCGCACGTGCTCGCCGGCGATGCGGTCCGCCAGCCATTGCGGCGACACCCATTGCAGCCGCGCCATCTTGGGACGGATGGCGTCGCCGTAGATGGTGTCCAGCACGCTGTTGGCGATGTCGCTGCCCAGCGCCAGGTCCAGCGAGCGCTTGAGGAAGGCGCGGCTGGCGCCATGCACCCCGCTCTGCTCGCGGTATTCGTCGAAGAATTTCTGAATCGTGGTCTTGACCGCGTCCACCTTGATGCCGCTCATGCCGGACATCGCCTGGGTCACTTGCAACAGTTCTTCGCGGCTCAGACAGCGCAGCACGGCGGCGGCGGGCTCTTCGCCCATGCACAACAGCAGCACGGCGGCCTGCTCGATGGTGTTCATCGCTTCTGCGGCGGGCGCGGCGGCGGCCGGCGGCAAGGCCGGCGCTACGGCGTTATTGGTTTCGTCCATTTTTCTGCACCCATTGTTTGACGACTTCGGCGACGCGTTCCGGTTCTTTGGCGGCCAGGCCCTTCAGGTGGTCTACCAGCACATCGACGCTGGAGCCAGCCGGCGGCAGATCGTAGTTTTCCAGCAGCGGCACCACCGGGCTGGCGCCGGCGCCGGCCGCGGCGGCCAAGGCCGCCGGTTGCGGCGCGGAGGACAGCTGAGCCTGGCGCGCGGCGCGCAGGTCGGCGCCGTCCATCAGCGGATCGGGTTTCAGTTCCAGCGCTTCCGGCTGCTGATATTCGCGCAGTTGGCGGTCGGTCAGCTGGCGCAGCATCTTCAGCAGCGGACGCGCCAGCAACAGGTAGGCCAGCAGCAGGCCGAAGGCGTAGACGGCCCAGCGCGCGGCTTCGAACCAGGTGTCTTGCTGCATCCAGATCGGCTCCGGCTCGGACAGCGCGGAGAAGTTGAGCGTGGACACCGCCAGGGTGTCGCCGCGCTCGGCGTGGATGCCCAGGCCGTTGCGCAGCACCTTGTCCACATTGGCCAGTTCAGCCGGCTTCCAGCCGCCCTTGGCCGGCGCGGCGGCCTGGTTCAGCACCACGGCCACGCTCAGGCGGCGCAGCGTGCCGCGCGCCTTCTTGATCTGGGTGACGCTGCGGTCGTAAGCGTATTGGCGGGTGACGGCGTTCTTGCTGTTGCCGGCTTTTTCCGAGGCGGAACCGGAGGCGTCGGTGTTGACCGGGCGGTTGCTCAGCGAACCGGGCACGCCCAAAGCCATTTTCTCGGTGGAGGTTTCCTCGCGGGAGGCCTCGTTGGTGACTTTGGGCGCTTCGCCGTATTTCTCGCGGGTTTCCTCCACGCGGTCGTTGTCCACGTCGGCGGTGACGCTCACCTTGAAATTGTCCTTGCCCAGCACCGGGGTCAGCAGGTCGCGGACGTTTTGCAGCGCTTCCTCGCGGAAGCGGCGCGCGGCGTCGCTCTCATTGCCGCCCAGCATACCGTCGTCGCTCAAGTCCACGCGGGAGGACAGCAGATTGCCGGCCTGGTCCACCAGGGTGACCTGGGACGGCGACAGCGTGGACACGCTGCCGGCCACCAGCTTGATCACCGCGGCCACTTGTTCGTTGTTCAGTTGCTGACCGGGCTTAAGGGTCACCACCACCGAGGCGGAGCCCTTGTCGTTGGCCGCGCCGACGAAGGACGTGGCGCGCGGCAGCGACAGATGCACGCGCGCGGCGGACACCGGCTCCAGCGCCAGAATGCTTTGCACCAGCTCGCCTTCCAGGCCGCGGCGGAAACGCACGTCCTGCACGAACTGGCTAACGCCCAGCGGGTCGTTCTTGTCCAACAGCTCCAGGCCGGACGGCAGCTGCGCCACCACGCCCTTGGCCGCCAGCTGCATGCGCACGCGGCCCAGCTGGCTGTCCGGCACCAGCACCTGGCCGGTTTGCGGATGGAGGCGATAGGGGATTTTTTCGGCGTCCAGCACCGCCATCATGTCGGCGGCCACCACTTTTTCCTGGGCGCCGAACACCGGCTTGTAGCTGGCGTCGTCGCGCCACAGCCACAGGCTGATCATCACGGTGACACCTATGGCCAGCGCGACGATGGGAAGCGCCAGGCGCAGGGAATGTCCGGAAACGGGCCAAGGGCCGCCCAGACGGGTTTGCACGGCCGCGACGCCGCTGCGAAAACGATTCAACACGGGCATGGTCCTCGCGGCTTACAGCTGCATCTTGATCAAGTCGTCCACGGCGCCCACCACCTTATTGCGCACTTGCATCAGCATGGAGAACGACAGGCTGGCTTCCTGGCTCATCAGCATGGCGCCGACCAGGTCGTCGCTTTTGCCGCTGTCCACGTCGACCATTTTTTCGGAAGCCGCGCGGTTCTGCGCGTCCACATCGCGGATGGCCGCGCCCATGGCGTCGGTGAAGCTGGCTGTGGTGGCCGGCTCTTCGCTGTGCTGCGGCGGCGCAATCGGCGCGCTGCGCGCCATCCCGGCCATTTCGCCGAGCATCTGCTTGCGGTCGGCATGAATCATCAAACCCAGGTTGGTCGCCATCGGAAATCCTTGTCGGGCGGAGCCCGTTATTATTGAGTGGCCAATCAAGGCCGGTTTCACGTCTGCGGCCCGCCACCCTGCGGCGGCGAGCGTATCGAAGCGGCAGCCCCGAGATGAGGACTTGTAACCATGCCATCATCCTGACGCCAGGATACGAGCGGCGATTTTAAACTTTATGCTTAAACCAACAGCCGTGAATTTTCACAAAGTGTGACGTGAATTTTCCCCCTTTACCCAGCGGCGGCAGCCAGTAAGATGCACACTCCATAAGGTTTAGCCTGCCGTTTGCCTCCGCCCGCGAGCCGCGAATTTAGTACCTTCTAGTACAGTTCGCATCCAGCGCCGCAGAGGGCGGGCCGGCCTTGATGAACACCAGGCCGCCGCGGTTTAAGCGCCGCGCCCCTTCCGTCGCCCGCGCGCGCCGGCCGGGCGCGCCGGCGGCGCCAAGTCCACGCCTTCACCGAGAATCGAGATGCCAAGAGCCAGAATCATTTCGCAGCATGACGGCGCCCAATTGCCGGCTCTCGACCTGCGCACGCTGGGACGACCGTTCCATCTGCTGCCTGTCTTCGGCAAAGCCCTGCAAGAAGAGCTGGCGGATTTCCTGCAGCAAGAACTGAACCGCCGCTACCACGCGCGTTTCCACATCCGGGCCTTGGAACAGACGCAGCCGGCCGCCGACGAGCGCCGCTGGCTGTGGCACGCGCTGGACGGCTGCCAGCTGGGCAGTCATATCGAACGGCCGCTGTTGCTGCGCTTGCTGGATTACCGCTTCGGCGCGCCGGCGACGCAGCCGGACGCCGGCGCCGGCGCACCGGCGGAAACCGAGACCGAGCGCCGCTTGGCGCGCAGCCTGGCGGAGCGCTTGCTGCCCCGGCTATTGCAATGCGTGTTGCGCTTGGACCGCCAGGCCGGCGGCCTGCCGCCCGGCCCGGCCGACTGCGCGCTGCTGCCCTTCGTGCCGCCCGGCACCGGCGTCTGGGAGATCCGCCTGGACATCGGCGACGGCGATCACGCGGTCGGCGCGCTGCGCCTGCAATTGGACGCCGCCTGCTTCGAACGCCTGCTGAAAAACCTGTCCGGCCGCCGCGACAGCGCCGACGCCCAGGCCGCGCCGGCAGAGACCTTCCGCGACCGGCTGCGGGTGCGGTTGCAGGCGCGCTTGCTGGACCGCGAAATGGCGCTGGGCGACATCATGGACCTGCGCCCCGGCAGCGTGCTGCCGGTGAAGCTGCACGCCAGGAGCGAAGTGATGGTCGGCGCTTCGCGGCTGTTCGACGCCGAAGTGGCCGAACAGCACGGCAAGCTGTGCCTGACCGCTTTTGTCGTCAGCGAATAACTCTACACACACAGAACAAGCAAGGATGAGCATGGACTTGAACGACGATTTCGATCTGGGCGGCGTGCTGGACGGCCTGGACGGGCAAAACGACGCGGACGCCAAGCCGGCTGACGACGCCGCGGCGCGGCGGCCGCAACGCGACATGACCCAGTTCCTGCGCAAGATCCCGGTCCGGCTGACGCTGGAAGTGGGCGGCGCCGACATCTCGCTGGCCGATCTGGTCAATATCGAGAACGGTTCGGTGGTGGAGTTGGACAAGCTGGCCGGCGAACCGCTGGACATCAAGGTCAACGGTACGGTGATCGGCCGCGGCGAGGTGGTGGTGGCCGGCGAGAACTACGGCCTGCGGGTGGTGGAGCTGAACGATCTGGAACTGGACAGCCTGACCTGATGGAAGCCTTGAAGAAATTGAGGGACCTCGAAAAACCGTCGCGAGCGGTTCGAGAGCAAGGCGCACCGCGCGCAGCGACCGAGATAGTACAAACCGTACAGCGAGGGAGCGAGCACGGAGCAACGCCGCTATCGGACCGCGCAGCAGGTTTTTCGAGGTCCCTCCACCCCAGCCTGCTCGCTGCCGGGCTGTGGGCGCTGGCCGCCGCCTGTCAGGCAGAACCGCTGAAACTGCTGTCGGCCAACGCCGGCGGCACGCCGGTGGACTTCACCATCAAGACCCAGATCCTGATCCTGATGACCCTGCTCGGGCTCTTGCCCGTGCTGGTGCTGATGATGACCAGCTTCACCCGCTTCATCATCGTGCTCTCGCTGCTGCGCCAGGCGCTAGGCCTGCAACAGGGCCTGCCCAACCGCATCGTCACCGGCGTGTCCTTGATCCTGACCCTGCTGGTGATGCGGCCGGTGGGGCTGGAGGTGTGGAACCAGGCCTTGCAGCCCTTCGATCAGGACAAGATCACCATGCAGCAGGCGCTGGAGATCGCGCAGAGGCCCATCAGCCGCTTCATGCTGGCGCAAACCAGCAAAACCGCGCTGGCGCAGATCGCCAGGCTGTCCGGCGAGGAAAAGATCAGCAATCCGCAGGACCACGCCTTCGCGGTCAAGCTCGCGGCCTTCGTGCTGTCGGAATTGAAAACCGCGTTCCAGATCGGCTGCATGCTGTTCATCCCCTTCCTGGTGATAGACCTGGTGGTGTCCAGCGTGCTGATGGCGATGGGCATGATGATGCTGTCGCCGCTGGTGATTTCGCTGCCGCTCAAGCTGCTGCTGTTCGTGCTGGTGGACGGCTGGTCGCTGACGGTGAACACCCTGGTCACCTCGATACAGGCTTATTGAGCGCGCTTTTGAGAATGGACTTGCCATGCTGACTCCCGACATCGCCGTCGACATCGTCAACGACAGCCTGCGCGTCGTCGTCACCCTGGTGGTGCTGCTGATCCTGCCCAGCCTGATCGTCGGCGTCATCGTCAGCCTGATTCAGGCCGCCACCCAGATCAACGAACAGACGCTGTCCTTCCTGCCGCGGCTGCTGGTGACCCTGCTGACCATCGCCATCGCCGGCCACTGGATCACCGGCTTCCTGATGGATTTCTGCGTGGCGATGTTCCAGCGCGCCGCCAGTTTGGTCGGATAGCCGTGACCGGCCTCTACGCCCAACTGCTGGACTTGATCCCGGCCTTCTGGTGGCCGTTTTGCCGGCTGATGGCCGCCTTCAGCGTCGCGCCCTTCATCGGCGAGGGCATGGTGCCGGTGCGGGTGCGCATCGGCCTGGCGCTGGCGCTGTCCGCCGCCACGCTGCCGGCCACCCTGCCGCTGCCCAAGCTGGACCTGTTCTCGCTGGCCGGCGTCGCCGCCAGCATCGAGCAGGCGGTGATTGGCCTCGTCTTCGGCCTCGCCTTCCAACTGGTGCTGGCGGTGCTGGCCGTGCTCGGCTTCCTGGTGTCCTCGCAGATGGCGCTGTCCATGGCGGTGATGAACGACCCCGGCAACGGCAACTCCTCCGACGTGGTGTCCAGCCTGCTCTACCTGCTGGGCGCCATGATCTTCTTCGCGCTGGACGGCCATTTGCTGCTGATCCAGGTGGTTTACGCCAGCTTCCAGGCCTGGCCGGTGGGCGGCGGCGTGCCGGCCGCCTCGCTGTCCATGCTGGCCGGCGGCGTGGCCTGGGTGCTGTCCGCCGCCATGCTGTTGGCGCTGCCGGCGGTGTTCGCCACCTTCGTGGTGCAGGCCGGCGTGGGCATGATCAACCGGGTGGCGCCGTCGCTGAACCTGTTCTCGCTGGGCTTCCCTCTGATTACTCTGTTCGGCCTGGGCACGCTGGGCCTGGTGGCGCGCTTCATCCCGCAGCAATACCTGAACCTGAACGAACAGATGCTGCGCCTGCTGGGCGGCATGCTGAGAGCCGGCCATGGCTGAGGGGCGCGGCGGCGATAAAACCGAAAAGGCCACACCGCACAAGCTGCGGCAGGCGCGCCAGCAAGGCCAGGTGCCGCGCTCGCGCGATCTGGCCGCCGCGCTGGGCCTGCTGCTGGCGCTGAAACTGGCTTTCTGGCTGATGCCGCAGTGGCTGGATGAGTTCCGCCAACTGTTCGCGCTGGCCTTCGCCCCGCTCTCCGGTAACGGCGCGCTGGACAACAGCTGGTCCAAGCTGTTTGCCGGCACCTTGTTGCTGCTGGTCAAGATGGTGCTGCCGCTGGCGGTGATTCCACTGTGCATGATCGTGGTTTCGCTCTACCCCGGCGGCTGGGTCTTCAGCTTCAACCATCTGCAACCCAAGCTGGAGCGCTTCAACCCGCTGGCCCACTTCGGCCGCATCGCCTCGGCGCGGCACGCCAGCGAAATCGGCAAATCCATCGCCAAGGCGCTGTTGCTGGGCTGGGTGCTGTACCGGCTGAGCCAGAGCGCGCTGGAGGATTTCTTCGCCTTGCAGGGCGCGCCCTTCGCCACCGCGCTGGCCGGCAGCGCCGAGCTGCTGATCAACGCCCTGCTGACGCTGACCGCGGTCTTCATGCTGTTCGCGCTGATCGACCTGCCGCTGCAAATCCTGCTGTTCATGAAGCAGCAGAAAATGAGCAAGCAGGAGATCAAGGAAGAGTACAAAAGCACCGAGGGCCGGCCGGAGATCAAACAGCGCATTCGCCAAATCCAGATGCAGATGGCCCAGCGCGGCGTGCGCAAGGCCGTGCCCACCGCCGACGTGGTCATCGTCAACCCGGAGCACTACGCGGTGGCGTTGAAATACGATGAGGAGCGCGCCGAAGCGCCCTTCATCATCGCCAAGGGCCTGGACGAGATGGCGCTCTACATCCGTCAGGTGGCCCAGGAGCATCAGGTGGACATCGTGCCGCTGCCGCCGCTGGCGCGCGCCGTCTACCACACCACCCAGGTCAACCAGCAAATTCCCGCGCCGCTGTACCGAGCGGTGGCGCAAGTCCTGACCTATGTCATGCAACTCAAGGCCTTCCGCAACGGATCGCGCCGCAGCCAGCCGCGGCTGCCGGACGATTTGCCGATCCCGCGCGACATGGCCGATCCCAGAACCGCACCATGAACGCTTTCACCCGACTGCTGGCCGACATCGGCCGCCACAAGATCGCCGCCCCGCTGTTTTTGCTGGCCATACTGGCCATGGTGATGCTGCCGCTGCCGCCGATGGCGCTGGACATGCTGTTCACCTTCAACATCGTGCTAGCCATCATCGTCATCCTGGTCAGCGTCTCCGCCAAGCGGCCGCTGGACTTCTCCGCCTTCCCCACCATCATCCTGGCCACCACCCTGCTCAGGCTGTCGCTGAACGTGGCCTCCACCCGAGTGGTGCTGCTGCACGGCCATGAGGGCACTCACGCCGCCGGCCGGGTGATCGAGGCCTTCGGCCAGGTGGTGATAGGCGGCAATTTCGTTGTCGGCATGGTGGTGTTCGTCATCCTGATGATCATCAACTTCATGGTGGTGACCAAGGGCGCGGAACGGATCTCGGAAGTCTCCGCCCGCTTCACTCTGGACGCGCTGCCCGGCAAGCAGATGGCCATCGACGCCGACCTCAACGCCGGCCTGATCAACCAGGAGCAAGCACAGCAGCGCCGCCGCGACATCGCCACCGAGGCCGACTTCTACGGCGCGATGGACGGCGCCTCCAAGTTCGTGCGCGGCGACGCCATCGCCGGCATCCTGATCCTGATCATCAATCTGTTCGGCGGCGTGGCCATCGGCGCGCTGATGCACGGCCTGTCCGCCGGCGACGCCTTCCGCCAATACGCGCTGATGACCATAGGCGACGGCCTGGTGGCGCAGATCCCGGCACTGCTGCTGTCCTCCGCCGCCGCCATCATCGTCACCCGCATCAGCGACGACGGCGACATGCAGGAACAGGTGAGCAAGCAGATGCTGGCCTCCCCCACCGTGCTGATGAGCGCCGCCGGCATGATGCTGGTGCTGGCCGCCATCCCCGGCATGCCCTGGCCCACCTTCCTCGGCTTCGCGCTGCTGCTGGGCTTCGTCGCCTGGCGGCTGCACCAACGACAGCAAGTGCTGCCGAACCAGCCGGACCCGGCGCTGGCGAAAAGCGCGCTGGCCGGCGACGCCGACATCGAACTGGAATGGGGCGCCCTGCCCTATGTGGACGCCCTGGGCGTCAACCTGGGCTACAAACTGGTGTCGCTGCTGGACAAGAGCCAGGGCGCGCCGCTGGCCAAGCGCGTGCGCGGCGTGCGCCAAAGCCTGAGCGAGAGCATGGGCGTGCTGATGCCGCAAGTGAATCTGCGCGACGATCTGCGCCTCAAGCCCTCGCAGTACGCCATCCTGCTCAGCGGCAACACCGTGGCCGAAGGCGAGGTCTACGCCGACCGGCTGATGGCCATCCCCTCGCCGGAACTGTACGGCGAAGTGGACGGCATGCCCGGCGTGGACCCGGCCTACGCCATGCCGGTGACCTGGATTCTGCCGGACGACAAGAGCAAGGCGCTGGGCCTGGGCTACCAAGTCGTGGACTGCGCCAGCGTGGTGGCCACCCATCTGAATAAAGTGATGCGCGAGCATTTGTCCGAGTTGTTCCGCCACGACGACGTGGCCGCCATCAACGAACGGCTGTCCGCGCTGGCGCCCAAGCTCGCCTCCGCGCTGAACCAGGCGCTGCCGGCGCCCTTGCAGCTCAAGGCCTACCGCCAACTGCTGACCGACAATGTGTCGCTGAAAGACATCGCCCCCATCGCCAACGCCCTGCTGGACGCCAGCGAAAGCAGCAAGGATCCCATCATGCTGGCGGCTGAAGTGCGTTGCGCGCTGAAGCGCCAGATCGTGCAGTCCATCCTGGGCCCGCGCGGCGAGATGAAGGCCTTCAACCTGTCCGCTGACCTGGAAAACCTGCTGCTGGGCGCTTTGAGCCAAGCGCAGCAAACCGGCAAGCCGCAGCTGGACAGCTTCCCCATCGACCCCAATGTGCTGCAGCAGCTGCAGGCCAATATGCCGGTGGTGCGCGACCAGATGAAGCAACTGGGCCACGCGCCCATCCTGCTGGTGATGCCGCAGATCCGCCCGCTGCTGGCGCGCTACGCGCGCTTGTTCGCGCCAGGCCTGCACGTGCTGTCCTACAACGAAGTGCCGGAGACCCGCGAAGTCAGCTTGACCGGCACTCTGGGCTGATCCGCCGCCCCCAATCCCGCGGGGCGCCGCGGGCGCGCGTCGTCGCGCCCGCACGCCCTTCGCATGATATGCGAAATTACAACACCCCCACTCCTGCGCCCGCCGTCGCCTTCATTTCTTAAACATCCCCAAATAATCAATCCTCTAGCGGCTGAGATTCGGACATGACCCGCTAAGGCAGAGGCATAATCCAGCCCGGATCTGTACCAAGGAACAGGTTTCAATCTGTATGCCTAATTTTAAAATGAAAGCCTTTTTTGCATTTTCGGCGAAAACTTTTCGCAAATTTTGCAAAATCTGACTAATATCGGCTAAAACCTAAAGTAAAGCGTCGACGTGCCCGCCCCTGCCCGGAAGGCCATCCGCCTTCCGCTCGCCGCCGCCGATAATGAACAAAGACAGCAGCCCTCCGCCCGCGCCGGCGGCAAGCTGCGGACCAGAACGACCCGATAGTCGCCCTACTCCAAAGACATGCAAATGACACAGAACAAGCCAACCACGGAAATCATCAACGCCAATATCCGCACCCATCTGGAGCAGCGCGGTCTGGCGGAGTCTCAACAGGTCAGCCTGATCGAAGAAGTGCTGGGCCTGAGCGCGTCGCAAACCTACCGCAAGCTCAACGGCAGCAGCCAGTGGCAGCTGGGTCAATTGGAGAAGCTGGCGCAATACCTGGGCCTGCCCACGTCCGAACTGCTGGTGTCGCAGGACAACCGCCGGCCGGTGCGGGTGCCGGACGCCGACCTGATCCCGGCCATCCTCCACCTGACCGACCACACCGAGGAAGCCCATTGCTGGATACAGCTGGGCGACGTGGTGCAGGACGATTCCATCTCGCCGCTCTTGCTGGCGCGTCGTCAGGGCGACAGCTGGCACGTGTATCCGGGCAGCCACGACCGCTGCATCAACGGCCACGAAGTCACCTATCTGGCGGTACAGCCGCCCAAGCGCGCCAACAACAAGCGCTTGCTGGTGGCGGTGCTGGACGATATGGACGCCGACATCCTGGCCGCGGTGCTGGTGCGCCAGGGCCTGTTCGCCCTGCCCTACGAATCCCCGTCCGAACTGCTGGCCGCGCTGCCGCACGAGGAGTTCGACGCTTTCGTGCTGGACTGGGTGCTGGGCGACGAGGACTGCATGAAGGTCATCGAGACCATACGCCAGCGCTCGTCCACCGTGCCCATCATCGTGCTGACCGGCCATGCGGAGGAATACGAATCCGCGCTGCAGCAGGCCTTACGCATTCAGGGCGTCTACTACATCGGCAAACCGACGCCGGGCTCCATTCTGGCGTTGCAGATCACCAATGTGGTCACCGCCGCCCACGATCTGGAAGTCTGAGAACCTGTTTACGATCTGCTCCGCTACTGCGCTGCGGCGATACAGCGTTGAAACCAAGCTCAAAAATGCTCATGTACCACGTGTACATTCCGCTTTTTCGCTCGTTTTCGCCTTGTCTCGCCTTGGCTCGCGAGATGTTGAATAGGCAGCTGTTCACTATCGCCGCGGCGCGGCATTGAAAAAGCCCTGGAGGACATCCAGGGCTTTTTTGCGCGACGCGGGTCAAGCCCGCTTGCTGACCACGGTCAACATCTGCCGCAATTGACCGGCGTCGAAGGGCTTGGCCAGGATGCCGGCGAAGCGGCTCGCGCGCGGATCGTCAAAGGCCTCCGGATAAGCGCTCATCCCAACGACGGCGGTATGCTCGGCGCGCAGGCCGTTCCAGGCCCGCTCCGCCACCTGGTAGCCGCTGTCCGCGCCCAGATGCATATCCAGCAGCACGGCGTCGAAATCGGCTTGCTCCAGCGCCCGTTCCGCCAAGGCCGCCGTCTCCGCGGTGGCCACCTGATAGCCGTCGCGCTGCAGCAACTCGGCCAGAGTGTCGCGAATGTCGGCGTCGTCGTCCACGATCAACACCGATTGCGAGCCCGGCGTCTCCGCCGCCTGCACCGGTATGCGCACGGTGAAGCAGGCGCCCTTGCCCTCGGCGCTGTCCAGCGCTATGCAGCCGCCAAACAGATTGACCAGCTCCTTGACGATGGACAGGCCCAGCCCGCAGCTGCCGGCGCGTCTATGCTTGCCCTGGATGAAAGGCTGAAAAATACGCTGCTGGTACTCCAGCGGAATGCCCACCCCGGTGTCGCGCACTTGCAGCACCAGCTCGTGATGGCCGGTGGCGCGCAGGCAAGACACGCTGACCGTGACCGTGCCGCTATCGGTGTAGCGGATGGCGTTGGACACCAGATTGCCCACGACCTGACGCAGCCTGACCTCGTCCAGCAGCACCGTCGCCGGCAGCGGCCCGGCCTGGTAATTCAGCGCCAGGCCCTTGGCGTCGGCCAAGGGCCGCATCACATCCATGGTGGCTTGCAACACCTCGGCCAGCGGCATCGGTTGCGGATTCATCCGCAGCTTCATATTGCGGATGGCGCTGATGTCCATGATGTCGTGCACCTGGGCGGATAAATGCGACACGCTGGTTTTCAAGCGCTGCAAGGCGGTGCGCGCGGTTTTCTGGCCGTCCGCCACCGGCTCCAGCAATTCGATGCAAACCTGCATCGACTGCAAGGGGGAACGGATCTCGTGGCTCAACGTGGCCAGGAAGGTGGTGCGGTCCAGCTCCATCGCCACCGTGGCCTGGTGCGCGGACTGCTCCTTCTCTAGCAAGGCCTGCTTGGCGCTGGCCAGACGCTTGACCGAGCTATAGCGCGACAGCAGCAAAATCACGGCGCAGATCACGCCCCACAACACCGACTGCAGATACAGCACATTGCTGCGCTGTCGGTCCAGATCCTCCAGCCGCTCGGTGCGGCTTTTGACCTCCGCCACCCTCGCCTCCACCGCGAAAGCCATCAGTTGCGGCCGCAGCAGGTCGATGCGCTCCAACAGCGCCGGCACCGAGGCCAGCGCAGGATGGCTAAAAGCGGGATCGTTGAATAATTGCTGGTAATCCACCACCAGGGTGTCGAAACCCTTCACCTGGCGCAGCAACATCTGCACCCGCACCGGCGCCGGTTCGGAAAACACATGAAAACGGCTGCTGGCCACTTCCAAGCGCCGCAACAGCTCGTCTTGCTTGATGCGGCCGGCCTGGAAACCCACCAGCGCGGACTTGGCGCGCTCCATTTCCAGCTGGAATTGCGCCACCGACCAATACAAATCCTCGCTGCTGTTGGCCACTGAATTGACCTTGCCCAGCTGGCTGATGCTGTAATACATGCCGCCGGCGGCGGTGATCAGCACCAGCAGGCCCACCCATAGCATGCGCCGGCCTTCCGGCCAGCCGCCCCAGCCGGAAACCAGCCCCCGCAGGCGGCCGGCCCAGCCCGGCTCTACGCCGGATGACGCTTGATTGTCCTGGTTCATCAGTTCACCACCAGACCGTCAATCTGCCAGATCAGCTTGGCGTCCAAGGCCGGCCCCTTGGCCGAATCCGGCATCTGCTCCAGCGGATACATCAGCCACAACGGGCCGTAACGGGCTACGTTCATCGGCTGCTGGTTGAAGCGGCGGGCCAGGATGGCGCGGTACTTGACCAACTCGCCGATAGGAATGGAATAGGTATAGTCGTTGAGCGCCACAAACTGGGCCTGATGGCCGTAGGCGCCCACTTTATTGAGGATGTCCCGCACCAGCGGCCCGCTGAAAGTGGCCTTGGGCGTCCAGCTGGTGGCGGTGACCAGCGAGGTTTGAGGCAAGGCCATCAGCGCGCTTTCGCGGAATTCGTACACGCTGCGCGCCGAATCGGTGAAATGACTGATCTTGCCCGACACCACCAGCAAAACCGGGTCGTCGCCCGCCCGGCACGCTTGCGCCAGCAGGACGAAAACCAGCAAGCAAAAGACTCTCTTCATCTTGGCCAACGCTTCACTTGATTGAAAAACCATACCGCCGCACTGCTCATCAACAGTCAGACAACTATAGAACCTGTTCACGATCTCGCGAGCTAAGGCGAGACAAGACGCCGCGGTGGAAATAGCGGATTGCGCCGACGGCGCATGAGCGTTTCGAAAACACGCTCGCCATATCGGCAACGCTCAGCAGATTTTGAACAGGTTCTAAGAGCCTGTTCACGATCTCGCGAGCAAGAGCGAGACAAGGCGAAAACAAGCGAAAAAGCGGAATGTACACGTGGTACATGAGCATTTTGAGCTGGTTTTTAACGCCGTATCGCCGCAGCGCAGCAGATAGTGAACAGGTTCTAAAAAAACGGCACGCTAGTCTGGTGCCGGTTCGCCGCCGAAAACGGCGCTGCCCGCGGGCGCTCCGTTTCAGCGGCAGGGGTCGGCCGCGGCCGGCTTAGCGCCTGTTTACGATCTCGCGAGCTAAGGCGAGACAAGGCGAAAACGAGCGAAAAAGCGGAATGTACAGGTGGTACATGAGCATTTTGAGCCGGTTTTCAACGCCGTATCGCCGACGCGCAGCAGATCGTAAACAGGTTCTTACTCTTCCAGCAGACGCTTCACCACGTCCACGTATTCCTGCTTCGCCTCGTCGCTGCCCTTGCCCTTCAGCTTTTCCCAGGCGTCGAACTTGGCGCGGTTGATGAAGTCCATCATGCCCGGGCGTTCGCCGGCGGCGTCGCCTTCGGTAGCCTGTTTGAACAGCGCGTACAGTTGCAACAGAGTCTGGTTGTCCGGACGCTCGGACAGGGTCTTGACATCGGCCTGGGCCTGGGTGAACAGAGTCTGCAGATCAGACATGGGAATTCCTTTGTTGAAGACCGGGACGTTGGTGCGCCCCTGATTGGAGATGTTAGCCGCCGGCAGCCAGTGCCGGAGAGCGGAATTTACCACGAACCCGCGCTGCGGTCAGCCCGCAGGCCCACACCGTCAGCGCTGTCCGGGCTGCGGCGTCGAAGCCGCTCCGTCGCCAGGTTCGGACTCGATCAAAATACGTTTATAGCTCTTCACCGCGATGCCATCCTTGCGCGCCGGCGAAAACCCCGCCTGACGAAAACGCTCGAGCAAGGGCTGTTCGCTGCCGGCCGGCTGGGCGCTGACCCATTGCACCGCATCCACTTCGCCCCGCTCATTGATATAGACGCGCAATTCGATCCGGATCGCCCCCCCCGTCAAATCGGCCAGTTCAGGCAGTTCGATCGGCCGCAGCGGCACGGCCAGTTGCTCCAGTTGGCTGGCCGGATAATACAGGTCCAGACCCAAACGCTGCGGCAGTTCGTCCCCCGGCTGCGTGGCCTCCGCAAGGGGCGCAGACGCAGCGGCGGGAAGCTCAGCGGCTGGAGCCGAGGCGCTTGGCCTCGGCGCCGGCTCTGGTTCCGCCTCAAACGCCGCCTCCGGCAGGGTCTGCTCCGCCCTCGGCGCGGTCCATGCCGGCGGCGCTGCGGCCGGCTCCAGCCGCAGCGGCGGCCTGGCCGCCGTCAGACGCACGCTCAGTCCCGCCGGCTCTCCGCGCGCGCCGCCCACCGGCCACGGCGCAAAAATCGCCAGGCCATGCACGGCCAGCGAAAACGACAGGCCCAGCAAGATGCGGTCGCCGTTGGACAGGCCGCGCCAGCGCGCGCTCCAGCCCGGCCGCGCCGTCATCGCCGCCCGCCAGGCGCGACAACGGCCTGAGCCGGCGTCGCGAGAACGCAGGAACAGGCCGTGGAAACCCGCTTAGCGGCGCATGTCTTCATGCGCTCACTTGGCGTTGAGCAGCTTCTCGATATCGTCGCCATCGATCGCGCCCGGCACCAGCTGGCCGTTGGCGAAGATCAGGCCCGGCGTGCCGGTGATGCCCAGCTTCTCGCCCAGTTGCTGAATCTTCTCCAGCGGAGTGTCGCAATTGTCCGGGCCGGTCAGCGGCTTGCCGTCGCGCATGAAGCCGGACCAGGCCGCCACTTTGTCCGGCGAGCACCAGATCTGCTTGGACTTGCGCATCGCGTCCGGGTGCAGCTGGCTAAGCGGATAGAGGAAGGTGTAGATGGTGACGTTGTCCAGATTCTTCAGGCCTTCGCGCTCCAGCTTCTTGCAGAACGGGCAGTCCGGATCGGAGAATACCGCCAGCTTGCGCTCGCCCTTGCCGCGCACTTCCTTCAGCGCGTACTCGAACGGCAGCGACTTGAAATCCACTTTGTTCAGCTCGGCCATTTTCTTCTCGGTCAGGCTTTCCTTCTTCACCGCGTCGATCAGATCGCCGACGAAGAGATAGCTGGCGTCGGCGTTGGTGTACACCACCTGCTTATTGTCCACCACCACCTCGTAAATGCCTTTCACCGGCGTGGCGGTCACCGCCTTGACCGGCTTGCCCGGGAAGCGGCCTTCAAACGCCTTTTTCACATCGCCGGCGTTGCCGCTGCCGGCGGCTTGCGAGCAAGCGGCCAGCGCCATCATCAGGGAGGCACCCAGCGCCAGGGACTTCAGGTTCTTCTTCATCAATCTTTATCCTCAAGGGAAGGTTCAGTAACCAATTGCCTGGCGAGCGAATTGCCGCTTCAAAGGCTTCAGGCAATTGGTCAGGTTCAAGCCGGTATTGCGCAACCAAGGCAGACCCGGCACCTTGGCCTGAAACAACTGAAACAGGCCGTCGCAGCCCAACTGCATGGTTTTCACCGCTTCGCGCCGCTGACGCTCGTAGCGACGCAGCAACATCCAGTCTCCGGCGTCGCGCTCGCCGGCCAGCAAGGCGGCCAATTGCGCCGCGTCCTGGAAACCCAGATTCACGCCCTGGCCGGCCAAGGGGTGCACGGTGTGGGCGGCGTCGCCCACCAGCACCACCCGCTCCGCCGCCACCCGCTCCGGCTGGATCAAGCGCAGCGGAAACGCCGCCGCGGGAGTGATAACCGCCAATGCGCCCAGCGCCCGTCCTCCGGCCGCGGCCACCGTCTCCGCCAGTTGCTCCGGCGACAGTTGCAGCAAACGCTCGGGATCAGAGCTTGACCACACCATGGAAATTCGGTTCCCGGCCATGGGCAGCCAGGCCAGGATGCTGTCGCCGGTGAACCATTGCCGCGCCACGCCGCCGTGCGGGCGTTCGCAGTCGAAATTGGCCACCACCCCGCTCTGGCCGTAAGGCTTGACGCTGGCGTCCAGGCCGGCCTGCTCGCGCACCCAGGAGTTGGCGCCGTCCGCGCCGACCAGCAAGGCGGCGCTCAGCCGGCGGCCGTCGTCCAGCGTCAACTCCGCGCCAAGCGCGTCGGCGCTCAGCGCCTGCGGCTTAAGCCCCGGCAGACAATCGACGCCGGACGTCGCCAGACGCCGCCACAGCGCGGCCAGCAGCCAGCGGTTTTCGGCAATCCAGGCCAGCGCGTGCTCGCCGGCGTCGCTGGCGGCGAACTGGATGCGGCCGCCGGCGTCCCCGCGCACATCCATCGCTTCAATCGCCCCCAGCCGCTCGGCGCCGGGCCAGGCGTCCAGGCTCTCCAGGAAGCGGCGGTTGGCCGGGCTCACCGCGTAGATACGCGCGTCCCAGCCCTGCTCCAGCCCCTCTAGCTGAGGCGGCCGCCCTTCGAGCAAGGCCACTCGCTTGCCCGCGCGGTCCAAGGCCAGCGCCAGGCTGGCGCCCACCAGGCCGCCGCCCACGACGATCACATCGTACTGCCATGCTTTCACATCCGCTCCCATCAAACGCCGAACACCAAATGGCTGGCGAACTTGCGCCGCAGCGGCGGCAACGCGTCCAGCGCGCTGAGGCCGACACTGCGCATGGCGCTGACCACCGGATGATGGCCGTCGAATAATTTAATCAAACCATGGGTGAAACCCACCACCGCGTGGCTGTCCACCCGTCGCAACGCGGCATAGGCCGCCAGCGCGGCGGCGTCGCCGGGATCGGCCGCGCCGGCCAGCGCCGCGCTGAGGCCGGCGGCGTCGCGCAGGCCCAGGTTCAGGCCCTGCGCCGCCACCGGGTGCATGGTTTGCGCGGCGTTGCCTATCATCGCCACCCGGCCGCTGACCACGCGGTTGAGCTGCTTCAGCGCCAGCGGGAACGCCGCGCGCGGCCCCACGCTCAGAATGCGGCCCTGGCGCTCGCCGAAGGCCTGCTGCAAAGCAGCGGCCACCTCGGCGTCGTCCGCAGCCTGCAAGCGGGCAGCGTCCTCGGCGCTGCGGGTCCACACCAACATATAAGCGTCGCCGTGCGGCAACAGGGCCAACGGCCCGTCATGGGCGAAGCGCTCGTAGGCCACGCCCTTGGGAGGCAATTCGGTGCTCACCTCGGCCAGCACCGCGCACTGGCGGTAATCGTGGCTCAGGCGCTTGACGCCGGGCAGGCTTTCCGCCAGCGCGCCGCCCTCGGCCATCACCGCCAGCCGGCAGGTCAAGACGCTCTCGCCGGCGTCGGACGCCACCGTCACCACCGCGTAATGACTGAGGCTCTTGACCGCCCTCACCCGGTGACGCCACAGCACGCGCACGCCGGCGCGCTCCAGCGCGCCGCCCAGCGCCGCCACCAGCGCCGGATAGTCCACCACCGCGCCCAAGTGCGGCAGCCCCACATCCTCGCCTTGCAACAGGGTGCGGCCGCAAGCGCTTTGCTGCGACACGTGCACGCTGTCGATCAAGGACGCCGGCAAATCCTCCGGCCAGGCGCCGGCTTCGCGCAGCAGCTCGCGGCTGTGCCAGGACAGCGCCAGCGCGCGCGCGTCGCGCACCGCCTCGTCGCGGCCTCGGGCCTCCACCAGCGTCACCTCGCGGCCGGCGCGCGCCAGCCGCAGCGCGGCCAGCGCCCCCACCGGGCCGCCGCCTATGATCACCACGTCCGCATGTTCATTTGTCTGTTGCTGCATGTCTGCTTCCTTCCTGTTTCCTCGGGACACAGGCTCCGGATACTCAATTCTCGTTCATCAGCGCTTCGATCTGATCAATCTGCTTGGGCACGCCGCCGGTATAGACCTCGCAGCCCTGCTCGGTAATCAGCACGTCGTCTTCGATGCGCACGCCGATATTGTGCAAGGCGGCCGGCACGCCGTCCGCCGGGCGGATATACAAGCCCGGCTCCACCGTCACGCACATGCCGGGCTGGTAAGCGCGCCACAGGCCGTTGCGCTTGCGCGCGCCCACGTCGTGCACATCCAGGCCGATCAAATGACCGATGCCGTGCATGTAGAACTGGCGGTAAGCGCCGGATTCGATCACCCCGTCCACGCTGCCTTGCAGCAGCCCCAGGTCCAGCATGCCCTGAGCCAGCACCGCCAGCGCGGCGTCGCCGGACGCGTTCCAGGGCACCTTGGGGCCCAGCGCGGCGATGGCCGCCGCCTGCGCCGCCAGCACCACTTCATAGACGTCGCGCTGCGGGCCGCTGAAGCGGCCGTTGATCGGGAAGCTGCGGGTGATGTCGCCGGCGTAGCCTTCCAGCTCGCAGCCGGCGTCGATCAACAGCATCTCGCCGTCGCGCAGCAGGCCGTTGTTGGCGCAGTAATGCAGAGTGCAGGCATGGGCGCCGCCGGCGACGATGCTTTCGTAGGAAGGCTGGCGCGCGCCGCGGCTGACGAAGGCGTGCAGGATTTCCGCCTCGATCTGGTATTCATGCAGGCCGGGCCGGGTGGTCCGCATCGCCTGCACATGACCGGCGGCGGAAATCTCGCCGGCGCGGCGCAGCAGCGCGATCTCGCTGTCGTCCTTGATCAAGCGCATCTCGTCCAGCAGCGCGTGCACGTCGCCGTAGCAACTGGGCGCCGGCGCGCCGTGGTAGGCGCGCTGGCGCAGGCTGTCCAGCCAGCCGTTGACGCGCGCGTCGAATTTGGCGTCGCGGCCCAGGCTCCAGCACAGCCGGCCGCAGCCGGACAGCAGCTCCAGCATCCGCGCGTCCAGCTCGGCGACGGGATAAGCCTCCTCGAAGCCGAAAGCCTCGGCCGCCGCCTGCGGCCCGTGGCGGAAGCCTTCCCAGATTTCCATGTCCGGATTCTTGTCGCGGCAGAACAGGATGGACTTGCCGCTGCGGCCGTCCAGCACCAGCACCGCTTCCGGTTCGGCGAAACCGGTCAGGTACAGGAAATGGCTGTCCGGGCGATAGGGATAGAAATTATCGGCGTTGCGCACCGCTTCCGGCGCGGTGGGCAGCACCGCGACGGCCTCGCCCAGGGCGGACAGCAGGCGGGCGCGGCGTGCGGCATGAGGCGTGGGCATGGCGGAATCCAGGCAAGAGACCGGCGCGGTCGTAAAAGCGGCAGTTTACACCGCCGCCCGCGCCAACCCAAGCCCCGCCGCCGCGCCTCAGGTCGCGGCGGACAGCATCCACTCATGCGCCGGGTCGTTGTGGAAGCGCCATTCGCGGCGCGGCCCGGCCATCACGTTGAGGTAGTAGGATTCATAGCCGTGCGGCACGCACACCGGATGATAGCCGCGCGGCACCAGCACCACGTCGCCGTCCTCCACCGCGTGGGATTGGTCCAGATCGCGCTCGTCGGTGTAGACGCGCTGGAACACGAAGCCCTGCGCCGGGCTCACCCGGTGGTAATAGGTTTCCTCCAGCTGGCTTTCCGCCGGCAGCGCGTCGCGGTCGTGCTTGTGCGGCGGATAGCTGGACGAATGGCCGGACGGGGTGCGCACTTCCACCACCAGTAGGCCGTCCGCCTCCGCCTGCTGCGGCAGAATGTCGGTGACGTAGCGGGTGTTGCTCCCCTGCCCGCGCACGCTCTGCGCCATGTCCTGCGGCCGGATCAGCCGCGGCGGCCGGATCAGCGGCCGGCCCGGCGCCGAGCACAAAGCCACTTCGGCCGCGCCGCGGGCGACGATGCGCAATGCACAGCCGGCGGGAATATAAGCCGCCCACGGCGCTTGCCCGTCGAACACGTCGGCGCGGCCGCCCACGCCCGGCCAATGTTGGTCGCCGGCGACGATGTCGACGACGCCGGCCAGCACCACCACGCAGCATTCCCGCTCCGCTTGCAGCCAGTCCTCGGCCTCGCCGTCGGCCAGGCGCAAGGCGCGGAAGCCGACATGGCGCCAGCCGGCGGAGGCCGGCGTCACATCGGCGGCGACGCGGCCGGCCGCCGCTCTCACGCGCAAATCAGGCTGATTCATGCGCAACTCCTTTCCGACGCGCCGGCGCGGATGGCGGCCACCAGCCCGGCCAGGGTGCGGAAGCCCAGCTCGGCGTAGCGGTAGCTGGGCGCCACCACCGGGTCCTGTTCCGCCTCCACCACCAGCCAGCCGCGATAGCCGTGCTCGGCCAGCGTGCGCAGCAGGGCTTCGAAATCGATGACGCCGTCGCCGGGCACGGTGAACACGCCGTTGAGCACCGCCTCCAGAAAACTCCAGCCGCGGTTGCGCGCCAGCCGCGCCACCTGCGGGCGGATGTCCTTGCAATGAACGTGAACCACGCGGCCGATATGACGGCGCAGCACCGCCAGCGGTTCGCCGCCGGCGAAGGCGATGTGGCCGCTGTCGAACAGCAGGCCCACTTCCGGGCCGGTGACCGCCATCAGCGCGTCCACATCGTCCGGGGTTTCGACGTAGGCCCCCATATGGTGATGGTAGGCCAGCGTCAGGCCGTGGCTTTGCAGATGGCGGCCGAAGGCGTTCAGCCGCTCGCCGTAGTCGCGCCATTGCCGCTCCGAGCCAAAGCGCGGGCGCTGGCTCAAGGGCCTCGGCTGGCCCTGTATCGCCTGGGCCACTTCGCCGTAGACCATCACCCGGCAGCCGCTGGCGGCCAGCAAACGCACATGCGGCTCCGCCGCGGCGATTTCCTCATCCACGCCGCGCTCGGCCAGCCTGCCGGAATGCCAGCCGGACACGCATTGCAGGCCGTGCGGCGCCAGCGCCGCCGCCAGCGCTTCCGGCTGGCGCGGGAATTTATTGCCCAGCTCAAAACCGCGGTAGCCTATGGCCGCGCCTTCGGCCAGCGCCTGCTCCAGCGAAATCTCGCCGCCCAGCGACGGCAGGTCGTCATTGCTCCAGGAAATCGGATTGATGCCGATTTTCACGTCGAATGCATGCATTGCCTTGTTCCCCGCTATTCGTATTGACGCCGGCGCAGCCGGTCTTCGTAAGCCTGGCGCGCGGCGCGGACCTCGGCCCGTTCCGACACCTCCGGCACCGCCACTTCCCACCAGCAGCCGCCGGCCTCGGTGGTGCGCGCCGGATCGGTGTCGATCACGATCAGATAGCTGCGCTCGGCGGCGCGGGCGCGGACCAGCGCCGCCTCCAGGCCGGCGATGTCGGCCACATGTTCGGCCTCGGCTCCCAAAGCACGCGCGTGAGCAGCAAAGTCCACCCTCGGCGCGCCGTGGCGGCCCTGGCGGCAGTCGTCCAGCAGATTGTTGAACGGCGCGCCGCCGCAGGCTTGCTGCAAGCGGTTGATGCAGCCGTAGCCGCGATTGTCCAGCAGCACCACGATCAGCTTGCGGTCCAGCATCACCGAAGTCGCCAATTCGCTATTCATCATCAGATAACTGCCGTCGCCCACCATCACGATGACTTCGCGCTCCGGCCGCGCCATCTTCACGCCCAGACCTCCGGCGATTTCATAGCCCATGCAGGAATAGCCGTATTCCAGGTGGTAGCCGCCCGGCGTCGCCGCGCGCCACAGCTTGTGCAATTCGGCCGGCAGGGTGCCGGCGGCGCAGACCACGATGTCGTCGCGCTCGGAGCCGGGGTGGCGCTGTACCGCGCCTATCACCTCGCCGTCGTAAGGCAGGCCGTGAGGCTGTCGCTGGCCGGTGACGCGCGCCGTCTCCGCGCGCCAGTCTTCGGCCAGCGCGCGCGCCTCAGCGCTCCAGCCGGCGTCGGCGCGCCAGCCGTCCAGCCGCGCCGACAGCGCGTCCAGGCACAGCGCGGCGTCGCCGGTCAAAGCCACGGCGTCGGCCTTGATCCCGTCCAGCGCGTTGACGTTGACGCTGAGCAGCCGCGCCTGACGAAACAACTGCCCGGAGCCGGTGCTGAAATCCTGCAAACGGCTGCCCAGGGCCAGCACCAGATCGGCCTGTTCCGCCAGCCGGTTGGCGGCCGGCGAGCCGGTGACGCCGATTGCGCCCAGTTGCAGCGGGTGGTCCCAGGGCAAGGCGCTCTTGCCGGCCTGGGTTTCGGCCACCGGCGCGCCGTGGCGCTCGGCGAAGGCGCGCAAGGCCGCCGCGCCGCCGGCGCTGTAGAGCACGCCGCCGCCGGCCACGATCAGCGGCCGCCGCGCGGCGGCCAGCGCCCGCGCAGCCCGCTCCAGCGCATCCGTTTCCGGCGGCGGCGCGGCGATGCGCCACCGCCTCGGCCGGAACCAGTCCGTCGGATAGTCCCAAGCCATGGTCTGCACGTCCTGCGGCAGCGCCAGCGTGGCCGGCCCGCACTGCGCCGGGTCGGTCAGCACCGCCAGCGCGCGCGGCAATGCCGTGAGCAGCTGCGCCGGGTGGACGATGCGGTCGAAATAGCGCGACACCGGCCGCAGGCAGTCGTTGACCGACAAGGTGCCATCCTGCGGCGCTTCCAATTGCTGCAGCACCGGGTCCGGCGCGCGCGACACGAACACATCGCCGGGCAAGAGCAGCAGCGGCAGCCGGTTGACGTGGGCCAGCGCCGCGGCGGTGACCAAGTTGGTGGCGCCGGGGCCGATGGAGCTGGTCACCGCCATCATCCGGCGGCGGAAATGGGCTTTGGCGTAGGCGATGGCCGCATGAGCCATGCCTTGCTCATTGTGGGCGCGCCAGGTGGGCAGGCTGTCGCCGGCCTGCTGCAGCGCCTCGCCCAGGCCGGCGACGTTGCCGTGGCCGAAGATGGCCCACACCCCGGCGAACAGCGGCAGCTCCTCGCCGTCCAGCTCCACCCGCTGCGCGGCCAGGTAGCGCACCAGCGCCTGGGCCATGGTTAAGCGAATCGTGCTCATCGCGCGCCCTCCTCGCTGAGCGCGCGGCCGGCCGTGCCGCGTTCCTCGCGCCAGACCGCCACCAGTTCAGTGAATCGGGCGCCGGCCTCGGCCACCAGGCCGGCGTCGTCGATCTCGCCCGCAAGCCAGCGCTCGGCCGGCCGCTGAAACAGGCTGCGACCCACCATGAAGCCGCGGCAACTGCGGCTCGCGCGCGCGGCGGCAAAGCCCCGGCGCAGCGCGTCCAAGGGCGCGTTCAAGCCCAGCAGCACCACGCCTCGGCAATAGGGGTCGCGCTCGGCGATCAGCGCGTCCAGCGCCGGCCACTGCGCGGCGGCGGGCGGCTCCAGCTTCCACCAGTCCGGATAGATGCCCAGGTTGTACAAGCGCTTGAGCGCGCGGTAGACGGTGTCGTCCGCGCGCGGCAAATCCTTGGGTGGAATGATTTCCAGCAACAGTTCGTGTCCGCTGGCCTGGGCGGCGTCATAGAGCGCGCGGATCTGCGCTTCCTGTTCCAGCCGGTTGTCCAGCGCATCGTCCGGGTGGTACTGGGCCAGGCATTTGATCACGTGCTCGCGCGGCCAGGCGGCCAGCGCGCCGGCCATCGCTCGGCCTTGCTCGAACACCAGCGGATTGGACCCTGGCAGCTCCACCGGCCGGCCCACCCACCAACCGCGGCCGGTGGCGGCGTACAGCGCGTCGGCACCGTAGCGCTCGTCTATCAGCACCCCCACCCGCCCGCGCAGACCCAAGCGCTGCTCCACGCCGGCCACCGCTTGCACCAGCAGCTGTTTCAAACGCGGCAGCCGCGCCTCGTCCGCGCCCGCCGCGCGCGCCAGCTCAAAGAACTGACTGCGATGGTCGAAGGCGAACACACACAACTCGTCCCAACGCGGCCGCGCCGCGCTGACCCGGTGCAACCGGCTCAGGGCCGCGTCCTCGCCCGGCCGCCGCGTCGGCGCGGCGAGAAAGCGCTCCAGCTCGGCCGGGGTCGGCATCGCCGGCGCGCAGCCGTGGCGCGACACCACCAGCGCGCCGCAGGCATTGGCGCGGCGGCAGCATTCTGCGTAGTCGCCGCCGCGTAGCCAGACAGAAAGGAAACCGGCCAGGAAGGCGTCGCCGGCGCCCAATACATTCATCACGTCCACTTCCTCGCCGGCCACGCTGAAGGCGTCCTCGATGCGCGCCGGCACTTCGCCGGGAATCACCGCGCAACCCAAGGGCCCCAGCTTGACCACCAGCACCGCCTGGCTCAGCGCGCGCACTCGGGCCAAGGCCGGCATCAGCTCGGCCTCGCCGCCGGCGATCAGGAACTCCTCCACAGTGCCGACGATGAGGTCGAACTCTGAGAGCAGGCTCTGCAAATGGGCGCTGACCTCGGCGCTGGCGATGTAGCGGGTTTCGCCGTCGCCGCGGCCGGCCAGGCCCCACAGCACCGGCCGGTAGTCGATGTCCAACACCGTGCGCGCGTCGTGGCGGCGCGCGTATTGCAGCGCGCGGCGGCTGGCCGCCTCCACTCCGGGCCGTGACAAATGGGTGCCGGTGATCAGCAAAGCCCGGCTGCCTGCGATGAAGCCCTCGTCGATGTCATCGGCGCTGAGCGCCATGTCGGCGCAGTTTTCGCGGTAGAACAGCAGGGGAAAAGTGTCCCGGTCCTTAATTCCCAGCAGGGTCAGGCCGGTCAGCCGCTCCGGGTCCACCTTCACCTGGCTGACGTCGCAGCCTTCGGCGCGCAGGGTGTTGAGCAGGAAGCGCCCCATCTGTTCGTCGCCGACGCGGGACAGCATCGCCGATTTCAAACCCAGCCGGGCCGCGCCGAAAGCGATGTTGGCGGAGGAGCCGCCCAGGTATTTGGCGAAGCTGGCCGCGTCTTCCAGCGGCGCGCCCAGTTGCTGCGCGTACAGGTCCACCGCCAGCCGGCCCAGGCAGACCAGGTCGCGGTCTCGGCCGCTGGCGAAACGGGTGGTGTTTTGCATGCTAGATCTACCTTTCAGATGTGGACGCCGTCCAGCTCGGCCATCAGTTTCTGCATTTCCGCGCCGCCAGCCATCATGTCCAGCACTTCCTCCTTGCTGACCGAGTCCTTGGCGTAAGTACCCAGCGAGCGGCCGCGATTGAGCAGGGTGAAGCGGTCGCCTATCGGATAGGCGTGGTTGACGTTGTGGGTGATGAAGATCACCGAGATGCCCTTCTCCCGCGCCTTGGAAATCAGCTTGAGCACATTGACGCTCTGCTTGACGCCCAGCGCGGCGGTGGGCTCGTCCAGGATCAGCACCCGGGCGCCGAAGTGAATGGCGCGGGCGATGGCCAGGCATTGCTTCTCGCCGCCGGACAGGGTGCCTATCGCCTGGTGCGGATCGCGAATGTGGATGCCCATTTCCACCAGCTTGTCGCGCGCCACTTCGCCGGCCAGCTCCAAGTCCAGCACCGGCAGCAGGCCCAGCCATTTCTTCATCGGCTCCCGCCCCAGGAAGAAGTTGCGCGCCACCGACATCAGCGGCACCAGAGCCAAGTCCTGGTAAACAGTGGCTATGCCCTGGTCCAGCGCCTGGCGCGGCGATTCGAAGCGCACCGGCTGTCCGTCCACCCGGTATTCGCCGCCACTGGGCCGGTGCACCCCGGCCAGGGTCTTGATCAGCGTGGATTTGCCGGCGCCGTTGTCGCCCAGTAGGCAATGCACCTCGCCGCGGCGCAGTTGCAGGTCTACCTTCTGCAAGGCAATCACCGAGCCGAAGGTCTTGCTGACCTGGTCCAGCTCCAGGATGTAGTCGTCACACGGTTTCATATTCGACTCCTTGCGGCCCGCGGCCAGGATTGTTCAGCGCCGCGGCCGCGGCAAGGCGCGCCGACGCGGACAGTACATTGAGTACAGCAAGGAGGCGCAACGCGGCCGCATCGTTTTGCCGACTCGACCTCTGTCCGTCACGGCCGGAAAAATCCAGCGCAGCGGCTGCGGCAAGGCGCGCCGACGCGGACAGTACATTGAGTACGGCAAGGAGGCGCAACGCGGCCGCAGGGATTTTGCCGGTCGTGACCCAGAGCCGGCTCACGATCTGGCGAGCTAAAGCGAGACAAGGCGAAAACGGCTGAGAAAGCGGAATGTACGGTTGGTACATGAGCATTTCGAAGACGTACTCACCGTGTAACGCTCCACGACGCGCAGCGGATCGAGGGCCGGCTCTCATTTGGCCTCCGTGACGCGGCGTCTGACATAGTGATTGAACAACACCGCCATCAGCAGCATCAGGCCGAGGAAGACGCGAAACCAGTCGGAGTTGATATTGGTGTAGGTGATGCCGATCTGCACCACGCCGAAGATCAGCGCGCCGACGCAGGCGCCCACCACCGAGCCGTAGCCGCCGGTGAGCAGACAGCCGCCTATCACCGCGGCGATGATGGCCTCGAACTCCTTTTGCAGGCCGCGGTCCGCGGCGGCGGAGCCCACGTCGCACACTTGCAGCACCGCGAACAGGCAGGCGCAAAAAGCGGTGAACATGAACAGGCCTATCTTCACCTGCTTGACCGGCACCCCCACGTTCTTGGCCGCGTTGGCGTCGCCGCCGGCGGCGAAGATCCAGTTGCCGATCCGGGTGCGCGCCAGCACAAAGGCCGCGATCGCCGCCAGCGCCAGCCACCACAGCAGCACCTTGGGCACGCCGGCCGCCGCCGCGCCGCCGTCCGGCAAGGAGGCGATGGCGCCGATGCCGGCCAGCCAGTGGAACAGGCCGGCGCCGACGTGGCCGACGAACAGCCATTGCGCCAGCGGGTCCGCCGCCGCCAGGTCGCCGACGCCGCTGACGATGGTGCGGTTGGCGAACAGGATGGACAAAGCCAGCGTCAGGCCGCGCAGGATGAAGAGAAAAGCCAGGGTGACGATGAAGGACGGCAACCGGGTCTTGAGCACCAGATAGCCGTTGAGCCAGCCCACCGCCAGCGAGCCGGCGAAGGCGAACAGGATGGCCAGCCAGAACGGCCAGCCGAAATACAGCGGCGGAATCGCCACCATCATGCCGGCGAAGCCTATCATCGAGCCCAGGCTCAGATCGAACTCGCCGGCTATCATCAGCAGGCAGGCGCCGATGGCGATGATGCCAAGATAGGCCGCCACCTGCGACCAGTTGACGATGCCGTCCACCGCGAACATGCCGGAACCGCCAGCGCCGACGCCGAACACCGCGAACACCAGCACCGCGCCGGCGACGGCGGCGAACTCCGGCCGGCCCATCAGCCGGTCGAACAGCGACAGCCGCCGCACTCTTTCATCGTCGCCGGGCGGCGCCATGCGAATGCCCGCGGCCTTGCCCGGGCTGGCCTTGCTCATGCTCATTGCTATGCTCCTCGCCTCGGAGCCGTCGCGGCGCCGGGCGTCAGATCCATCGAAAAACGGCGGCTAGCGGTACTGCCCGGCGTACTTCTCCACCTTGGCGATATTGTCCTTGGTGACGAAGCCGGGGCCGGAGTTGATGTGGCGGCCCTTGTAGAGGGGCGCCAGCCCGTACTCCTTCAGCCTGGCCTGGAACTTGGGACTGGCCTTGAGCGCGGCTTCCACCTTGGCCGGATCCGTGGTCTTGTCGCGCTTCATGATGGCCAAGGCCGCTACCGGGATATAGCCCTGCAGATAGGGCTGCTGGTCGATGGCGAACTTGATGGTGCCGTCCTTGATCGCCTTGGAGATGTCCTCGGACAGGTCGAAGGTGGCGAAGTAGAGCTTGCCGGCCAGGCCCATCTTCTTCACCGCCTTGATCGCCGGGCTGGCCGAGGTCGGCCCCAGCGTCAGCAGCGCCTGGGTGCCGGGGTTGTTGCGTAGATAGGCGCTGACCTTGCTTTCGATGCCGGTAGGGTCGTCGCCGGCGTCCAGCGTGGATTTGCGCACATCGGCGCCGATGGCGTCGGCGAAGCCCTTGCAGCGCTCGAAGGAGGCCGGGTTGGTGGCGTAGTGGTTGACACAGAGAAAGGTCTTGATGCCCGCGGCCTTGGCCTGCTTGCCGGAATCGAAGCCGGCGTCGTATTCCGGCTGGCCGACGTGCAGGGCCGCGCCCAGGCTTTCGCTTTGCTTGACGGTGCCGGAATTGATGGTGATCAGCGGGATCTTCTTGGCCACCACCTGGCCCAGCGGCCGCTTCAGCACATCGTAATCGGCAATGCTGGCGATCACGCCGTCGTAGCGCCGCGCCGCCGCCTGCTCGATCAGCCGCGCCATATCGGCCAGGTCGCCGTTGGGCGGATTGCGGTAATCCACCTGCACGTTGAAATCCTCGCCGGCCTGCTTGATGGCGTTCTTGATGGTGTTCCACCAGGCGTCGGAATCCGGCGCGTGGCTGACCAGCACGAAACGGGCGTCGGCCGCCTGCGCGGCTTGAGCCAGCGCGCAGAGCGCCAGCGCCGCCGCGGGCAGCGCCCGCTTCCACTTACTCTTCCAGAGTCGCTGCTGCATCTCTCTCCTCCTTCTTCTCCGCCGGCCCATCGTGGGGCCCGCTATGGTGTCGGCCGCGGCCGCTGTCTGGCGGCGGGCGTGAAATCACCTTATGAGCTTTCGCTCTACTCTGCAAATAATTTTCCAAAATTAATTTTTAATAGAAAAATATTTTCGAACACAAGGACAAAACGTATACTGGCCAAAACCTTAGGAAAGCCCGCTCATGGCCAATACCGCCCCCGCGGAGGAATTGATGCAGCGCATCGCCGCCGAATACGACACGCTGAGCAAGCAGCTGAAAGTGATTGCCGCTTACGTGGAGCAGCACCGGGGCACGCTGATGCTGCAGCGCATTACCGACATCGCCCAGGCTTGCGAGGTGCAGCCCTCCGCCATCGTCCGCTTCGCTCAGCGCTTCGGCTTTGCCGGCTTTTCCGACATGCAGGCGCTGTTTCGTGACGCATTTACGCCACAGGGCGCGCCGCAGCCCAATTACCGGCAGCGCATCCAGAGCCTGATCGCCAACCGCGACGAGCAGCGCTCCACCAGCGGCATGACCCGCGACTTCATCGCCGCCTGCCAACAAGGCCTGCAAGAGCTGGACGCCTCGCTGGACGAGGCGCAGCTGGAAGCAGCGGTGGAGCTGCTATTGAACGCCGACAACATCTACGTGGCCGGGGTGCGGCGCATGTTTCCCATCGCCTCCTACATCGCCTACGCCTTGCAGCACACCGCGAAGAAAGTGCATTTGTTATCCGGCCTGGGCGGCATGTTTCCGCAGCAAATCCGCAGCATTGGAGAAAAAGACGTGCTGATCGCCATCAGCTTCCAGCCCTACGGCAAGGAAAGCCGCTATTGCGCGCGAGTGGCGGCGCAGCACAAGGCCAAGCAGTTGGTGATCACCGACAGCCAGCTCAGCCCGCTGGCGCGCGGGGCCGACGCGGTATTGACGGTCCGGGAAGGCTCCGCCTTCGCCTTCCGTTCGCTGACCAGCACCATCTGTCTGTGCCAGGCGCTGTTCATCGCGCTGGCCTGCCGGCTGGAGCTGAACATAGAAGAAACCAAGGAGACTGGAGGATACGATGATTGACACAGCGCTGTTCGGGGCCGGCCGCATCGGCAAGATCCACGCCGCCAACCTCGTCCGCCTGCCGGGCATGCGGCTCAAATACGTGGTGGACAGCCATGCGCCGGCGGCGCGGGAACTGGCCGCCGTCCACGGCGCCGAGGCCTGCTCCGCGGAACAGGCGCTGGACGATCCGGCAGTGCGCGCCGTGGTCATCGCCGCCAGCACCGACACCCACGCCGAACTGATCCTGGCCGCCGCCGCGCGCGGCAAGGCCATCTTCTGCGAAAAACCGGTGGACCTGGAGCTGGAGCGCGCGCGCCAGTGCGCCCAGGCGGTGGCCGCGGCCAGCGTGCCCTGCCTGATCGGCTTCCAGCGCCGCTACGACCCCACCTTCGCCGCGCTCAAGGCCAGGCTGGCCGCCGGCGAGATCGGCGCGCCGGAAATGCTCATCGTCACCAGCCGCGACCCCGGCGCGCCGCCGCTGGACTATATCCGCCGCTCCGGCGGCATCTTCAAGGACATGCTGATCCACGACTTCGACATCTGCCGCTGGATTCTGGACGACGAAGTCCTCAGCGTGCACGCCAGCGCCAGCGCGCTAAGCGACCCGGCCATCGCCGCCGCCGGCGACGCCGACAGTACGGCGGTGACGCTGCGCACCCGCCAGGGCCGGCTGTGCCAGATCAACACCAGCCGCCGCGCCGCCTACGGCTACGACCAGCGCTTCGAAGTGCAGGGCAGCCGCGGCATGCTGCAGGCCGGCAACCACCGGCCCACCGAGGTGATCGCCTACGGCGAGCGCGCCGTGGCCGCCGACCTGCCCGAGCCCTTCTTCCTGGAGCGCTACAGCCAGGCCTACGCCGCCGAGATGGCTCACTTCCTGGAGGTGATCCGCGACGGCGCCGCGCCGCGCACCACGGTGGAAGACGGCGTGCGCGCGCTAGAGCTGGCCGACGCCGCCACCCGCTCCTGGCGGCTGGGCCGGGTCGTCGAACTGGATCAGGTCTAAGAGCGTGTTTACGATCTCGCGAGCAAGAGCGAGACAAGGCGAAAACGGCTGAGAAAGCGGAATGTACAGGTGGTACATGAGCATTTCGAATGCGGTTTTCAACGCGGCATCGCCACAGCGCAGCAGATCGTGAACAGGTGCTAACTCAACAGGAAGGCTTGTCATGTCTACATTAAACCTCGGCGTCGCCGGCCTGGGCCGACTGGGCCGCCGCCACGCGCTCAATCTGCGCGACCGCATCGCCGGCGCGCGCGTGATCGCCGCCTGCTCGCCGCTGCGAGAGGAACTGGACTGGGCGCGGCGGGAGCTGCCCGACGCCGCCGGCCACGCCGCGCTGGAGGGCCTGCTGGCCGAACCGGGGCTGGACGCGGTGCTGCTGGCCACCCCCACCGCCCTCCACGCCGAGCAGATCATCGCCTGCCTGGACGCCGGCAAGCACGTGTTCTGCGAAAAGCCGCTGGCGCTGAATCTGGAGGACTGCCTGCGAGTGGAGCGCGCCGCCGCCCGCCGCCCGGAACTCAAAGCCATGGTGGGTTTCGTGCGCCGTTTCGACCCCAGCTATCAGGACGCCGCCGCAAAATTGACGCAAGGCCTGGTGGGCCAGCCCTATCTGGTGCGCTCGCAGACTTGCGACCTCAACGACGACAGCGGCTTCTTCGTGCAGTTCGCGCCCAGCAGCGGCGGCATCTTCATGGATTGCAGCATCCACGACATCGACCTGGCGCGCTGGCTGCTGGGCTCGCCGCGCCCGTTGCGGGTATGGGCCAGCGGCGTCAACGCGGTGCACGGCGCGCTGGCGCAATACGGCGACGTGGACAACGGCGTGGCGATGTGCGAGTTCGAGGACGGCAAGCTGGCCTGCTTCTACGCATCGCGCACTCAGGCGCACGGCCATGAAACGCTGACCGAGATCTTCGCCACCCAGGGCCGGCTGAGCGTGGGCGCCAACCCGCGCGCCAACCGAGTGGAGATCAGCGACCGCCACGGCGTGCGCAACGAGTGCGTAACGGACTTCTACCAGCGCTTCGCTGAAGCCTTCGCGCTGGAGTTGCAGCACTTCGTCGACGCCGCGCGCCTGGACCAGCCGCTGTCCCTGAGCCTGGCCGACGCCCGTGAAGCCACCCGCATCGGCCTGGCCATTACCGAGGCCTTGAGGACCCGACAGGCAGTGGAGTTGTAAGAACCTGTTTACGATCTGCTGCGCGTCGGCGATACGGCGTTGAAAACAACTTCGAAATGCTCATGTACCGCTTGTACATTCCGCTTTTTCGCTCGTTTTCGCCTTGTCTCGCCTTAGCTCGCGAGATCGTAAACACGTTCTAAGAGTCTGTTTACGATCTAGCACACGTCGGCGGGATGAATGGGGCATGGTGAGAGAGCCGCTAGTCCCGCTGTCCCCCTCAAGCATGTGAACATCTTCAAAACTACCGCGCCGGGGAGCTTGCCGCCGGCGCGGCGATACCCTATCGTCCTACTCTTTTCAGCAAAAACAAAACCATGGCGATGCCGATGGACTTGCCGGGTTTCATCACGCCGACATCCGCGCATCCGATCATGGCGTCTCGCCAACGCCCCTTGCGAACTTATATATAGGAGAATCCATGTCATTCGCTTGCAAACCCCTGCTCGCCGCCGTCGCGCTGGCCATCGGCCTGGCCGCGTCCGTCCAGGCAGCCGACAAGATCGTCATCGCCCACCGCGGCGCCAGCGGTTACCTGCCGGAACACACGCTGCCGTCCAAAGCGCTGGCCTACGCCCAGGGCGCGGACTATCTGGAGCAGGACCTGGTGATGACCAAGGACGACAGGCTGATCGTGCTGCACGACCATTACCTGGACCGCGTCACCGACGTGGCCGAGCGCTTCCCCGAACGCGCGCGCAAGGACGGACGCTATTACGCGATCGACTTCACCCTGGCCGAGATCAAATCGCTGCGCTTCACCGAAGGCTTCGACATCGACAAGGGCGTCAAGCGTCAGAGCTACCCCGGCCGCTTCCCCATGGGCAAGTCCGATTTCCGCATCCACACTTTTGAAGAGGAAATCGAATTCATCCAGGGCCTGAACCACTCCACCGGCCGAGACATCGGCTTGTACCCGGAGATCAAGGCGCCGTGGTTCCACCGCCAGGAAGGCAAGGACATCACGGTGAAGGCGCTGGAAGTGCTCAAGCGCTACGGCTACACCGGCAAGAACGACAAGGTCTATCTGCAATGCTTCGACTTCAATGAACTCAAGCGCATCAAGACCGAGTTGATGCCCAAGGCCGGCATGGACCTCAAGCTGGTGCAGCTGATCGCTTACACCGACTGGCAGGAAACCTTCGAGCAGAACGCCGCCGGCCAGTGGGTGAACTACAACTATGACTGGATGTTCCGTCCGGAAGGCATGAAGGAAATCGCCAAGTACGCCGACGGCATCGGCCCGCAATACCCGATGCTGATAGACAAGACCTCGACGCCGGGCAAGATCAAGCTCACCGGCATGGGCCGCGCCGCGCACGCCAACGGCCTGGCGATCCACCCTTACACCCTGCGCAAGGACGCGCTGCCGGCCTACGCCAAGAATATGGACCAGTTGCTGGACGCGGTGTACAACCGCGCCCAGGTGGACGGCGCCTTCAGCGACTTCCCGGACCTGGCGGTGGATTTCCTGCGCCGCCAGAAACAGCACCGCTAAGAGCCGCTAACAAAACCCCTGATCCTGCGTTGCGCCTCCTTGTCGTACTACTCGTACTGCCTGCGTCGGCGCGCCTTGGCTCAGGTTCTCTGCGAGCTTTTGTTAGCGGCCCTAAACGCGTGTTCCGAAGCCGGCAGCCGCCGGCTTTCAAAGGCAGAGCCGGGCCGGCCCAAAGCCAGCCTGGGCTCTGCCTGCCGCATGCGCACGCTCACCAAAATAAGCCTCAAGTTTCCGCGGGCCCAGCCGAAAATATGGCCATACTGAGGTAAGGCAGCCCTCGGTTTCCTTGCGCCCGCTGCGCAAGCCCCCAACAACACAGCAGGTTCAGACCAGGTCGACCAACACCAACAGCGCCTTGGGCATGAAGGCGTCGCGCCGCTTCCGGCCGTCGATCACAACCGCCCTTTCCGCTTAGGAGCGCACTATGTCCGTCAATTCCGTGAACACCCCGTCCGTCGGCAGTCAGCTCAGCGCCAGCGTCCAGCAGAGCCAGACCAGCAGCAGCGCCAGCCAGAACGTCAGCAGCTCCGCCACCGCGCGCAATCAATTGAACGCGCAACTGGTGGCCAATCTGGACGTTTCCACCAACGCCGACGGTAAATCGCTGTCCCTGCTCTACCGCACCGCCATCGACAGCATCAACCAGATCCTGGCCGATCAGCTGAACGGCGGCGCGGGCGCCCAGCCCGCGTCCGATGGCCAGAGCGCCCAGGGAGCGCAGCAGACGCCCAACATCCTGCAGCAGAAACTGAGCGAGGACAATTCGCCGGAAGGCACGTCCCAGCGCATCCTATCCGGCGCGCTCAGCTTCTTCAGCACCTACGCCAAACAGCACCCGGAACTGAGCCAGGAAGAACAGGCCAAGAACTTCGTCGACATCGTGCGCGGCGGCTTCGAAAAAGGCTATGCCGAGGCCGTGGACGTCCTCAACGGCCTCAAGGTGTTCAACGGCAATATCGCCGACGAGGTCAAGAAAACCCGCGATCTGGTCAACAAGGGCTTCGACGACTTCGTCGCCAGCATGAAGCCCAAAACCCAAAGCGACGCGGCCGCGGCAACAAGCTGACGGTTAAAACTGAATGCAGCGTTAAATTAAAAATAAAGTTTTCCCCGGCCGTGTCGAAAATAGGGCATGGCCGGGGAAACGAATCAGATCCAAACTGCGTTTCCGGCCGAACGCCGCCAGCCAGACCGGCGGCACGCTCGCAAGGAGACCGTCATGCCCATCCTGCCCGTTACCCTGACCCAGGCCGGCCGTTCCGCCGGACACCAGCTCTCGCAACAGGAGCAAGGCGGAAAACACGGCCGCCAGCGCGAGCCCGCCGCCGCCGCCGCGGCCAGCCCCGACGCCGACAGCCGTTTCTCCGCCGACAAGCAATTTCTGGATTTATTCCACCACGCGGTGATGGACCCGCTCAGTTGCGCGCTGGACCTGCCGCTAATGGGCAAGGACCTGCTGACCGGCCTCGGCCTGGAACACAACCCCGGCTACGCGGCGGAACGGATCATCCGCGACTTCTACCAGCTGTTCGCCCTCTATCGGCAGCAACACCCCAAGCAATCGCCGATGCAGCAGCTGTTCATCTTCCTGGCCGTCGCGCGGCAAAGCCTGGATTGCGGCTTCAATGAAACCCATCAGGTGCTGGAAAGCATGAATATGCTTCACGTCGCTTACCACGATCTGGTCTCCGCCAAGGAGCAAGTGACGGTGGCGCTGATCAATTTCGGCCAACCGCCGGTCTAGGCAACGATTCCGGCTCTAGCACGGAACGCGCCTCAAGAGCCTGTCCCTCTCTCCCTGCGCTCCCCTAAGCGCGGTCGCGCACCGCGTTCTTGCCCCATATCAATTTTGATTCATCTAAAAATATGCTCACCCGTATTTTTTAGTAAATTATAATTTTGTTATTTACATTGAGCCGGATATGGAATTACTGATAGGCACGATAGTCACGCTGCTGGTGGGCCGGGCTATCTTCAAAGGCTACTCCGCCACCGGCGTGCTGATGCTGGGCGGCCTGGCGCTGCTGATCGCTACCGCCTTGCAAGGCTTGCCGGTGCTGCCCAAGAACGTGGCGGCCACCGGTCACGCCGCCACCGACATCGCCGAGTTCGTCAAATCCCTGCTCAGCAGCCGCGCCGCGGACCTGGGCCTGATGGTGATGGCGCTGTGCGGCTTCGCCGGCTATATGACCCATATCGGCGCCAACGACATGGTGGTCAAGCTGGCTTCCAAGCCGCTCAGCCGCATCAAGTCGCCGTACGTGCTAATGGTGGCGGCTTACTTCGTCGCCTGCCTGCTGTCGCTGGCGGTGTCCTCCGCCACCGGCCTGGGCGTATTGCTGATGGCCACTTTGTTCCCGCTGATGGTGAACATGGGCATCAGCCGCGGCGCGGCCGCGGCCATCTGCGCATCGCCGGCGGCGCTGATCTTGTCGCCCACCTCCGGCGACGTGGTGATCGCCGCCCAAGCCTCGGGCATGCCGCTGATCGACTTCGCCTTCAAGACCACGCTGCCCATTTCCCTGCTGGCCATCGCCGGCATAGGCTGCGCCCACTTCTTCTGGCAGCGCTATCTGGACCGCAAGGAAAACCTGCCGCTGACGCGCCAGGACGTGCACGAGATCGTCACCGACGCGCCGGCGCTGTACTGCCTGCTGCCGTTCACGCCCATCGCCGGCGTGCTGGTGTTCAACGGCAAGCTGGCGCCGGAACTGCACATCGTCACCGTATTGATCCTGTGCATCGCGCTGGCCGCGCTGGTGGAATTCCTGCGCCATCGCCGCGCCGCGCCGGTGTTCGCTGGCTTGGAAGTGGCTTACAAAGGCATGGGCGACGCCTTCAGCAGCGTGGTGATGCTGATCGTGGCCGCCGGCGTGTTCGCCCACGGCCTATCCGCGCTGGGCTTCATCAATCAGCTGATCGGCCTGGCGCAGTCCTTCGGCTCCGGGGCCATGGTGTTGATGCTGGTGCTGGTGGCGATCACCACGCTGGCCGCGCTGACCACCGGCTCCGGCAACGCGCCCTTCTACGCCTTCGTGGAACTGATCCCCAAACTGGCGGCCGAAGCCGGCATCAACCCCGCCTTCCTCGCCATCCCCATGCTACAGGCGTCCAATCTGGGCCGCACCGTGTCGCCGGTGTCGGGCGTGGTGGTGGCCTGCGCCGGCATGGGCCAGGTGTCCCCGTTCGAGATCGTCAAGCGCACCTCGGTGCCGGTGATCGTCGGCCTGGTGATTGTGGTGCTGGGCACGCTGGCGCTGGTGCCGGCCTGAGAACTTGTTCAAAGTCTGCTGCCCGTCGGCAGGATGGATATAAGAAGCGCGTTGAAAACAGCTCCGAAATGCTCATGTACCGTATGTACATTCCGCTTCCTCAGCCGCAACGCCTTGTCTCGCCCTAGCTCGCGAGACTTTGAACAGGCTCTGAGAACCCGTTTCCGATCTGCTGCGCTTCAGCAATAAGGCGTTTGAAGCGCCGCCAAACCCGGCGCCCGCCGAAGAGAACACGACCGCCCATAGGCGGCCGTTTCCCATTGCTCAAGGGAAAGCTTACTGCTGGGCCGGGGTGTTCTCGGCGAAGTATTCGTGGTTGTCGGCGTTGTTCAAAGCTTGAGCCGGATTAGTCTTCGCCAAATTCTTGGCGCCGCTCTGACCATAAACGTGGTCGTCGGTGCCCGCCACCACGGTGAAGTGAGACAACTCATGCACCAGGGTGCCGCCCTTGGAGTCGGTGCCGCTGGTCGGTGCGTTCCAGAAGGCGCCGCACAGATAGATCTTGTACGGCTGCGCCGGATAGACGTAGGCGTAAGTGCCGGCCTGGGTGCAACCACAATCGATGCTGATCGGCTTGGTGTCCAGCGCGTCCTTGATGCTGACGTAATGGGACTTGGCGGTGTTCCAGTTGGCCAGCGCGTACTTGCCGAACCACGTGGTGTAGCGCGGGGTGCCGGACGGAGAGCCGGACAGATAGCTGACCGAATCGTTGGCCATATTGATGGCCGCGCTGACGCCGCCGTTGGTCTGGCTTTGCTGGGTCACAGAGCAATTAGCCGCGTAAGTGACGCTGGAAGCGGCCGCCTTGCGGCTGAGGATGGACCATTCGCGCTGCGCGTCCAGCGACTGCTTCAGCAGCTTGCTTCTGCGGCCGGCCACCGACACGCTGGCGGTATTGGAGCTGAGCACCTCGTCGGCCACGACGGCGGCGTCCGCGCCAGAGGCGATCTTGGCGTTAAGCTGCGGCGCGGCGCGGTTCAGCACGCGGGAACTGGCTGCCTGGAAGCGCACGTCGAAACGGCCGCTTTTCGACATATCGTAATAGTCGGACACCTTGACCTTGACGCTCAGCGAAGCACCCGGCGCCAGCGCCACGGTATCCTTGATGGTGGGCACCGCCCGCTTGTAGCGCGGCCCCAGATAGCTGACCGGCTTGCCGTCGCGGCTCACCTCGAAAATCTGTTCCTGCAGTTCCTGCCCCGGCACGTACCACTTGTAGATACGCAAGGTTTCCTTGCCGGTATTGCGGTAATTCAGCACCACCTCGACATCCTGATCCGCCGCCACCGAGGCCTGCTGCTTGGCCACGCTCACTTGCAGATCATGCGCCTGAACCAGGCCGCTCCCCAAAGCCATCACGAACAAGGCAATCGGCAACAATTTTTTCATTGATCTTCTCCTGGTGGAAACACCGGCTAGTCCCGCCGCGCTTGTGGCCCGGCAAGGCTTCCAGCCCTTCCAACCCCTTTGTCATCACGTGTTTATTAAAATGGATCGCAAACATATTTCGAATGCGAAAGTCATTAATTACATGACGAAAACATGATTTCAATCAAGAAAAGCGCCCCTGCCGACACGGAATCGGCGGCTGTCTGATTTTTGGCACGCTTCATAAAACAACCTGTTCTAGGTTAAAGTAGCGGGTTGCCCTGCTTGGTGAGACCGATCCAGGCAGGCGACATGTCGGCAGGCCCGCGCCTCGCCCGGCTCCACATCTCAAGCTTCGACTGTTTATCGAATGGCGAACACAATGAATCAGACACCTGAAAAGGCTCTGGTCGTCCTTTCCGGCGGCCAGGACTCCACTACCTGCCTGTATTGGGCCTTGCAAACCTTCGGCCATGGCAATGTCGAGGCCGTGACCTTCGACTACGGCCAGCGCCACCGCGTGGAGTTGGACTGTGCGCGCAAGATCGCCGCGCTCGCCGGCGTGCGCCAAACCGTGCTGCCCATCGACACCTTCGCCGCCATCGGCGGCAACGCGTTGACCGACGCCGACATTGCGCCGGAAGACGGCGCCCGCGACGACGACGCGCTGCCCAACACCTTCGTGCCCGGCCGCAACCTGATCTTCCTGACCTTCGCCGCCGCGCTGGCCTATACACGCGGCGCGCGTCACCTGGTCGCCGGCGTCGCGCAGACCGATTATTCCGGCTATCCCGATTGCCGTGAAAACACCCTCAAGGCGCTGGAAGTGGCCTTGCGGCTGGGCATGGACAGCCGAGTGGAGCTGCACGCGCCGCTGATGTATCTGTCCAAGGCGGAAACCGTCGCTTTGGCGCAACAAGTTGGCGCGATGGACGCATTATCCTGGAGCCACACCTGTTATAACGGACAGGTGCCGCCCTGCGGCCATTGCGCGTCTTGCGAGTTGCGCGCCAAGGGTTTCGCCGAAGCCGGCGTGCCCGACCCGCTGATCGTCCGCTGCCAAACTCGCCGGGAGGACTAAGATGCACACCTCCAGCCTGATCGCCGGCGCCCGCTTCGAAGCCGCCCGGCAGGTGAGCGGCGCGCCCGACCTCACCGCGCGCCCGCACGGCCACAGCTTCCGCGTCATCGCCCGCGCCGATGCCCAATACCCCGGCCACGAACAGCTGCAGGCGGCTTTGGATGCCGCCGTCGCGCCGCTGGACTACGCTGATCTCAATCGCCAACTGGCCCAATGCGACGATCTGGCGCTGGCCGCCCACCTGCGTTCCGCCCTGCCCTGCCCGGCGGCGCTGAGCCTGCAGAGCTCGCCGCAGCGCGGCGTGGCCCTGGACGGCGACACCGCCCTCAATTGGATACAGGTTCAGTTCGAAGCCGCCCATCAACTGCCCCATGTGCCGGCTGGCCACAAATGCGGCCGTCTGCACGGCCACGGATTCGGCGTGCGCCTGGCCGCCGACGCCAGACTGAGCGGCCACCCGCGGCTGGAAGCCGCCTGGAGGCCGCTGTTCCTCGAACTCAACCACCGCTACCTCAACGACATCGCCGGCCTGGACAACCCCACCAGCGAAGTGTTGGCGCAATGGCTGCACCAGCGGCTGGCCGATACGCTGCCGGGCCTGGCCTGGGTGGAGGTACGCGAAACTCATAGCGCCGGCAGCCAGTTCGACGGCCAACGCTTCCGCATCTGGAAAGAGCAGCGCTTCGAAAGCGCCAGGCCCTTCGACGACAAGGGCGCCTACACCGGCCACAGCTACCTGGTCCGGCTGATGCTCAGCGGCGAACTGGACCAGGCCATGGGCTGGCTGCTGGACTTCGGCGACGTCAAAGACCGCTTCAAGCCCCTCTACCGCCAACTGGACCACAATCCGCTGGACCAGCTCAGCGGCGTGCGCGGCGGCGACAGCGCCTCGGTGGCGGAATGGGTGCACGCCCACCTGTCCCCGCTGGTGCCGGAACTGGCGCGCATCGATCTGATGGAGCAAGAGCTGCGCGGCGTGTCGCTGATGTTCCGCGACGCCATGCGCTGGCCGCTGCTGTAAGAACCTGTTTACGATCTGCTGCGCGTCGTGAGACGTGGCTCGCCTTAGCTCGCAAGATCGTACACACGCTCCAAGCCCACCTCATTCATGTAGAGAACACAATGTGACGACTTACACGGTCAAGGAAATCTTCTATACGCTGCAGGGCGAGGGCCGCCAGGCCGGCCGCGCCGCGGTGTTCTGCCGCTTTGCCGGCTGCAATCTGTGGTCCGGCCGCGAAGAGGACCGCGCCAAGGCGGTCTGCCAATTCTGCGACACCGACTTCGTCGGCGTCGGCCCGGACGGCGGCAAGTTCAAGAGCGCGGCGGCGCTGGCCGAGCGCATCGCCTCGGAATGGCCGACCGGCGCCGGCGGCACGCCCTATGTGGTGTGCACCGGCGGCGAGCCGCTGCTGCAACTGGACGCCGAGCTGATCGCCGAACTGCACCGGCTCGGCTTCGAAGTGGCGGTGGAAACCAACGGCACCGTGGCCGCGCCGCCGGGGCTGGACTGGATCTGCGTCAGCCCCAAGGCCGGAGCGGAGCTGCTGCTGCGCAGCGGCGACGAACTCAAGCTGGTCTACCCGCAAGCGACGCAGATGCCGGAAACCGTAGAACAGCTGGACTTCGACACCTTCTATCTGCAGCCCATGGACGGCCCGAACCTTGCGGCCAACACCCGCGCCGCCATCGCCTACTGCATGACGCACCCGCGCTGGCGGCTGTCGGTTCAGACACATAAAGTTACCAATATCCGCTGAACTTGCCGGGCCCTTCGGGGCCCAACTCTTATCCGCCTCCCCCGCCCCCTTCGTTCCTCCCGCAAAAAATATCGCGCCCCGCTGTAAGGAGGCCGCGCCGACGCCGACTCATGGCCAGGAAGAACTGCCGACCGCATCTGGCGCCACGATAAAAAAAATCGCGACTACAGTGTAAGAATCCGGAAACGATCTCGACTCAATGAATGTCCGGACCCGGCAAGCTTTCTCAATGCGAGAGTCCGGCAGACTGGCTCGTTTATAATCACCCCATCATGATTCGGCCTCCGGCCGTTAAACAGGAGAAACACCATGAGTACCAGCAAAACCCTGATCGCCTCCGCACTTAGCGCCGTCGTCGCCATCGGCGCGCTGGCTTCCGCTCCAGTGGCCGCCGCCGACAAGGAGAAGTGCTACGGCATCGCCCAAGCCGGCAAGAACGACTGCGCGTCCGCCACCGGCGCCCACTCCTGCGCCGGCCAGGCCAAGATGGACAAGGACCCGGGCGACTGGAAATACGTGGCCAAGGGCAGCTGCGAGAAAATGGGCGGCAGCACCGCTCCCAAGAAGTAAGCCGGATTCGGCCGGAGCGCGGCCTTCGTCGCGCTCCGGCCGGAATCTGAATGAAATCTGAAAGAACAAATTTCAAATCCATGTAGTCTCAACGAGGTTTGCCAAACGTCGGCCTTGAAATGCTCTCCAAGGCTGGCCCACACCTACCTCACAGGAGACTGACATGAACACCTCTCGCAAACTGCTTGCCTCCGCCGTCGGCGCCGTCATCGCGCTGGGCGTCGCCGCCTCGGCTCAGGCCGAAGACGCGCCGCAGCCCAAGGAAAAATGCTACGGCGTCACCCCGGCCGGCAAGAACGACTGCGCGTCCGCCGACGGCGCCCATTATTGCGCCGGCGAGGCCAAGGTCGACAATGACCCGAACGAGTGGCACAACGTGCCCAAGGGCACTTGCGAAAGCCTGGGCGGCCGCACCACGCCGCCACCCAAACAATCCTGATCGCTCCTCCGGGCCCGCCCGGATGGGCGACCCGAGGTGAATGATGATGGAAACCAAGCTTCCAGCGGTCTGCGGCATCGGCCTGCGCGCCCCGCATTACCGCGAAGCCCTCGACAGCCGCCCGGACCTGGGCTGGGTGGAAGTGCACAGCGAGAACTTCTTCGACGGCGGCATGCCTTGGAGCATGCTGCGCGAAGTGGCCGCCTGTTGGCCGCTGTCGCTGCACGGCGTCGGCCTGGGCCTGGGCTCGGCCTCGCGCCCGGACCCGGCCCATCTTGCCTCGCTCAAGCGGCTGGTGGACGCCGTGCAGCCGGCGGCAGTGTCGGAACACCTGTCCTTCAATCATTCCGAGCGCCGCTTCGTCAACGATCTGTTGCCCATCCCTTATACCCGCGAATCGTTGGCGGTGATCGCCGGCCACGTCGCGGAAACCCAGGACGCGCTGGGCCGCCCCATCCTGCTGGAAAACCTGTCCAGCTATCTGGAATTCCCCGGCAACGAGATGCACGAGGGCGAATTCCTCGCGGAACTGGTGCGCCGCACCGGCTGCGGCATCCTGCTGGACATCAATAATCTCTACGTCAACCGCGTCAATCTGGGCGTGGACACCGACGCGGTGCTGGACGCGCTGCCGCCGGCGGCGATAGGCGAGATCCACCTGGCCGGCTACAGCGAACGCGAGGGCATGCTGGTGGACACCCACAGCCAGCCGGTGCACGACGGCGTCTGGCAACTGTACCGCGAGGCCATTGCCCGGCTGGGGCCGCGCCCCACGCTGATCGAATGGGACCTGGAGATTCCGCCGCTGGCCACCTTGCGCGGTGAAGCCGCCAAGGCCCAGGCCATCCTGGAGGCCGCGCATGAACTGGTCTGATTGGCAGGCGGAACTGCTGGAGCGGATCGCCGATCCGTCTCTCTCGGCGGAAGCGGCCTCGGCGCTGAACCCGGCCGGACTCGCGGTCTACCGCAACAACTACCGGGTGGGCTTGATCGACACCCTGGCCTTTATTTACCCGGTCTGCCGCCAACTGGTGGGCGAGGACTTCTTCACCGGACTGGCCCGCGTCTTCATCGGCGGCCACCCGTCGCACAGCGGCAATCTGCATCTGTACGGCGCCGCCTTCGGCGACTTCGTCGCCGGCTTCGAACACGCCCGCGAGCTGCCCTATCTGGCGGACGTCGCGCGGCTGGAATGGCGGGTTCACCGCGCCTACTACGCCGCCGACGCGGCACCGGCCGACAGCGCCGCGCTGGCCGCCTTCCCGCAACAGTGCTGGGGCGAACTCAAGCTGCGGCCGCTGCCCGATGTCGCCGCCCTGCTCAGCCCTTGGCCGGCGGCGTCGATCTGGCTGGCCCACCAGCGCCAACCGGTGGAACTGAACGTGGACCTGCACAGCCAGCCGGAGGCGATGCTGATCTACCGCCTACAAGGCCGGGCTCAGGTCGACATCGTCGGCGCCGGCCTGGCCGCGCTGCTGCAAGCCTTCCTCGACGGCGCGACGCTGGAAAACGCGGTGGAACAGGCACTGGCCGCCGAAGCGGGCTTCGACCTGCAAGCCGGCCTGCTGCGGCTGTTCCAGCAGCGCCTGATCCAAGACGTCACACTGTAAACACGCTTAAACCCTAAGAGCCTGTTCACGATCTCGCGAGCAAGAGCGAGACAAGGCGAAAACAAGCGAAAAAGCGGAATGTACAAGTGGTACATGAGCATTTTGAGCTTGCACTCACCGTGCGACGTTTCACGAAGCGCAGCAGATCGTAAACAGGTTCTAAGCACCGAATCTCATCCAAGCTTGCGGGCATGGAGGGGGAACGCACGCCCGCGGCTTGCCATGCACCGCCGCTGAACCATACTCAACACACAGGAGATACCGCCATGAACCCCTTGACCTGCTCCCGCCTCAACGCGCCCTACCGCTGGCTGATCCGCGGCGGCGATCTGCTGCAGCCGCTGCTCTTGCTGCTGTTCCGGCTGTGGATCGCCAATGTGTTCTTCAAGTCCGGCCTGACCAAGATAGACGACTGGGACACCACCATTCTGTTGTTCACCGAGGAATACCACGTGCCGCTGCTGCCGCCCGCCATCGCCGCGGCCTTGGCCGCTGCCGGCGAACTGGGCCTGTCCGCGCTGCTGGCGCTGGGCCTGGGCGCGCGCTTCGCCGCCGCCGGCCTGTTCATCCTCAACGCGGTGGCGGTAATCAGCTACCCCGGCCTGACCGAAGCCACGCGCGAATTCCATTACTACTGGGGCATGCTGATCGCCGTGGTGTTCGCCTTCGGCCCCGGCCTGCTGTCCGTGGACGCGCCACTGCGGCGCTGGGCCGAACGCTGCGCGGCGCGGGACTGAACCAGCTACCGGCGCGGCGTGGCATAATGCCCGTTCCGACACGCATTGACCCGCCACGCCATGAGCCTCGCCTACACCCTGGTGATCCAAGCCGACGCGCTGGACCCCCATCATCTGCATGAACTGGCCCACCTCGCCGAGGCCACCCATATGGACCATCCCAGCCCCAGCGTGGCGCGCCTGCGCGGCGCGGCGCCGGCGCAACGGACCGCGGCGCTGGCGCTGTGCGAGCAATGGGGCTACGACGGCGCCTATGTCGAAGCCGGCCGCAGCTTCGCCGATTTCGGCCTGCTGGTGTCGGATATGGACTCCACGCTGATCACCATCGAGTGCATAGACGAAATCGCCGACATGAACGGCCTCAAGCCTCAGGTGGCGGCCATCACCGAGCGCTCGATGCATGGCGAACTGGACTTCGCCGCCTCGCTGACGGAGCGGGTGGCGCTGCTGCGCGGGCTGCCGGAAAGCGCGCTGGAACAGGTCTATCGTGAAAGAGTCAGATTGATGCCGGGCGCCGAGGCCTTGCTGGCCGCCTGCAAACGCCACGGCGTCAAATTCATGCTGGTGTCCGGCGGCTTTACCTTCTTCACCGACAGACTGAAAGCCGAGCTGGGCCTGGACTACGCCTTCGCCAATCAGTTGGAAGTGGAAAACGGCGCCTTGACCGGCCGGGTGCGCGGCCCCATCGTCGACGCCGCCGCCAAGAAGCGCTTGCTGATCCAGCAGCGCGAGGCGCTGGGACTGAAGCCGGAGCAGGTGCTGGCGATGGGCGACGGCGCCAACGACTTGCAGATGCTGGCCGAAGCCGGCGTCGGCATCGCCGTGCACGCCAAGCCGGTGGTGCGCGCCCAGGCCGACATCGCCGTCAATCACGGCGGCTTGGACCGCATCCTGAACCTGTATCACTGAACGGCCACGCCGCGGGAGCCGACCGATGAGCTTATTTCCTGAACTGGACAGCGCCAGCTTCGACGCCGAATTGCCGTTCTCGGTCCAGCCCCTGCCTGGTGGGATCTGCCCGGCGCGCCAAGAGCGTGAAACCCGGCTAGCGCTGCGGGTACTCGCCGCGCCCACCGAAACCCTGCCCGAGGCCGATCCGATGCTGGTCAGGCTGGAGGCCAAGCTGGACCTGGCGCTGGAAGTGTCGCTGCTGTCCCGCCACCCGGAGCGCCCGCCGCTGACGCCGTGCCGGCTGGGCCTGGACAGCATCGCCTGGATCTCAGACCACGCCAACCACGGCAGCGAACCGGTGCTGGTCGCCTTATGCCCCAATCCCGATTCCGCGCTGCTGCTCTTCCTCGCCGCCCGCATCAACACAGTGACGCCGGGCGAAAACGGCAATTACCTGATCCGCGCCGACATCGCCGGCGCCTTCGACGAAGCCACCCGCCTGCTGTGGGAAAAGTGGGTGTTCCGCCGCCATCGCAAGGCCATCCTCGAGCGCTGAGCCCGAGAACCCAAGCACCGGAAAATCCCCCATCGCCAAGGAAACACGCTGAAACACGCGGACACGGCCTGCGCTCTGATCCCGCGTTCTGCTACGTGCTTCCGTGGCGAGTCAGCCTTGCCTAAGCCTTGCCCTCGCGCGGAAAGGCGATCAAATGATCCAACTCCAGCCGGATGCCTATCGCCTCACCCACCGCGTGGTCGTGATGGCTGGGCACCTGGGCCAGCACCCGCTGGCCGGACGGCAGCGCCAGCGTGTAATGGAACTCCGCGCCGCGGAACACCTTGGCGCAGACCAGGGCCCGCGTCGGACTGGCGTCGTCGTGCTGCACATCGTCGGGCCGCACCAGCACGTCCACCTCGTCCCCTGTCTCGAACTGCAAGGGCACGATGCCGCAGAATTCGCCTATCTCCAACGCCACGCAACGCGGCCCGGTCACCTTGCCGGCCAGGAACACGCCCTGGCCGATGAAGTCGGCGACGTAGCGGGTGGCCGGCTCGTGATAAAGCCGGTATGGCGCGTCCCACTGCAATAGCCGGCCCTGCTGCATCACCCCGACGCGGTCGGCGATGGCGAAGGCCTCGTGCTGATCATGGGTCACCATGATGGCGGTGGCGCCCTGGCTTTTCAGTATCTCGCGCACCTCGCGCGACAGGCGTTCGCGCAAATCCACGTCCAGATTGGAAAACGGCTCGTCCAGCAACAGCAGGCTGGGCTTGGGCGCCAAGGCGCGCGCCAGCGCCACCCGCTGCTGCTGGCCGCCGGACAGCTCGTGCGGGTAACGCCGCGCCCACTCCGCCAGGCCCACCACCTCCAACACCTCCAGCACCCGCGCCGCGCGCTGGGCCTTGGGCAAGGCGTCCAGGCCGAAGCCGACGTTGCCGGCCACGGTCAGGTGCGGGAACAGCGCGTAGTCCTGGAACACCATGCCGATCCGGCGCTGATGCGCCGGAACCTGTTCGCGGATAGAACTGATCACTTCTCCGTTGAGCCGGATCTCCCCGCCCAGCAGGCTCTCGAAACCGGCAATGCAGCGCAACACCGTGGTTTTACCGCAGCCGGAGCTGCCCAACAGGCAAGCGATCTCGCCCGCCCGCAATTCGAAACTCATATTGTCGACCACGCGGGTCTCGCCGTACTTCTGGCTGACCAGGTCGAACTCCAGCAAAGCTTGCCTATCCATACGCTTCATCTCAGACCGCATCCTTCTGCCGCGACAGTACCCATACCGGCAACAAGCCGGCCAGCACGATGGCCACCGCCGGCAGAGCCGCGCGCTCCCATTCGCCCTCGGTCGTCAAATTGAAAATTCTCACCGCCAGCGTGTCCCAGCCGTAAGGCCGGGTCATCAAGGTAATCGGCATCTCCTTCATCACATCGACGAACACCATCAGCGCCGCGGTGAACAGGCCGCCGCGCAGCAGCGGCAGATGCAGGCGCGCCAGCAGGCGCAAGCCGCTGTAGCCCATATTGCGCGCCGCCTCCTCCTGGCTGCTGCTGATGCGATGCATGGCCGCGTCCACCGCGGAATGCCCCACGGCCAGGAAGCGCGCCACATAGGCCAGCATCAGCACCAGCAAAGTGCCCTTGATCACCGCGCTGGCGTCCGCCGCCAGCCAGGGGCGCAGCCAGTCCAGCAGCAGATTGTCGAACCAGGCCACCGGCACGAACACCCCCACCGCCAACACCGTGCCCGGCACCGCGTAGCCCAGGGTCGCCAGCCGGCTCCACAAGCGGGTCCAGCGCGTCGGATCGCGCCGCGTCGCGTAACTCAACAGCAGGGCGATGAAGGCCACCAGAACAGCGGCCAGCGAGGCCAGCAGCAGCGAGTTGGCCACATGGCCGAAAAAGTCCGCGTCCAGGTCCTCGGCCAGGTGGGCGCCGGCCCAAACCAGCAGCTGGCCGAAGGGCAAGACGAAGGCCAGCGCCAGCACCAGCGAGCAGGCGGCGGCGGCCAGCCAGCCGGCCGCGCCTTCCAGCCGCAAGCGCGGCGGCGGCGCCGCCTTGCCGGCCTGAGTATAGGCGCGCCGCCCACGCGAACGCTGCTCCAGCCACAGCAGCAGCAAGACCATCAACACCAGCAAGGACGCCAGTTGCTTGGCCGCCGGCAAGGAAAACAGGCTGAACCAGGCCTTGTAGATGGCCGAGGTGAAGGCGTCGAAATTGAAAATGGCCACAGTGCCGAAATCCGCCAGCGTTTCCATCAGCGCCAGCATCAGGCCGCCGGCGATCCACGGCCGCGCCATCGGCAGCGCCACGCGGCGGAAGCCCTGCCAGCGCGACAGGCCCAGCGATTGCCCCACTTCCAGCGCGCGCCGGCCCATGGTGGCGAAGGCGTTGCGCGCCAGCAGGTAGACATAGGGATAAAAAGCCAGCGACATCACCAGGATCACGCCCGGCGTGGAACGGATATTGGGCACCCAGGACGAATCGCCGAAACGCTCGCGCAGCCAGGTCTGCACAGGTCCGGTGAAATCGAACAGGCCCAGTTGCGAAAACGCCAGCACATAGGCCGGCATCGCCAGCGGCAGCATCAACGCCCAGTGGAAGAAACGGCGGCCGGGAAAATCGTGCACCGCGGTCAGCCAGGCCAGCGGCACGCCCAGCAGCAGCACGCCGGCGCCGACGCCGCCTATCAGATACACGGTGTTGAGCAGCAGCTCCGGCAGCGTGTAATCGTACAAATGCCGCCACACCTCCCAATCCGGTGCCAGCAGCGACCATAAAATCACCAGCAAGGGCGCGACGGTCAGCAGGCTGACGCCAAAGGCCAGGCCGCGCCAAGGCGACAGAGAACGGATCATCGGCGGAGAAACCATGTCAAAAACGCGGGGAAACAAGCAAAGACAGCCTGCCGGGGCTTTGGTGCCCGACAGGCTGTAAATAAATGCGGACAGGCTGCCCGCCGCGGCTTATTTGTAGCCGACGCGGTCCATCAGCTTCACCGCTTCCGCCTGGCGCGAACCGGCGTTGGCGACATTGATGTAGCTGTGCTTGAAATCGCCCCAGGCGGCCACGCGCGCGTCAGGCTTGACCTTGGGATTGACCGGGAACTCCATGTTCACGTCGGCGAACATATTCTGCGCCTTGGCGCTGGACAGCCATTCCAGGAACTTCAGCGCGCCCTTTTCGTTCTTGGCGTACTTGACCACGCCGGCGCCGGAAATGTTCACATGGGCGCCCTTGCCCGCCTGGTCGGCCCAGAAGATGCCCACCGGCAGGTTCGGCGATTTTTCCATCAGCCGGCCGTAGTAATAGGTGTTGGCGATGCCCACTTCGCACTGGCCGGCGGCGATGGCCTCTAGCATCTTGGTGTCGTCCGGGAATTCGCGGGTGGCCAGATTATCCACCCAGCCCTTGACCACTTTCTCCGTCTTCACCGGGCCCAGATCGGACAACATCATCGCCACCAGCGACTGGTTGTAGACCTTCTTGGACGTGCGCAGGCACAGCTTGCCCTTCCACTTGGGATCGGCCAGGTCGGCGTAGCTGGACAACTGGCCCGGCTTCACTTTCTGGGTGTTGTAGAAAATGGTGCGCGCGCGGATGGACAGGCCGTACCACTCATGGCCGGGGTCGCGCAGATAAGACGGAATGTTGGCGTCCAACAGCGGCGACTTCACCGGCTTGAACAAGCCCATCTTGGAAGCCTGCCACAGATTGCCGGCATCCACGGTCAATAGCAGATCCGCCGGGCTGTTGCTGCCCTCGGCGCGCAGGCGCTCCATCAGCGGGCCTTCCTTGTCCGACACCAGCTTGATGTTGACGCCGGTTTCCTTCTTGTAAACCTCGATGATGGGTTTGAGCAGTTGCTCGGCGCGAGCGCTGTAAACCACTACGTCTTCCGCCACGGCGTGACCGGCGAACCCCGCCAGAACGGCGGCAAGCATCAAGTGCGTTTTCAAGGTGTGTCCCCTGTTGGGTTGAGCGATAGGAATCAGAGCCTCAATCTAAGAGCCTGTTTACGATCTGCTGCGCTGCGGCGGTACGGCGTTGAAAACGGCTTCGAAATGCTCATGTACCGTGTGTACATTCCGCTTTCTCAGCCGTTTTCGCCTTGTCTCGCTCTAGCTCGCAAGATCGTAAACAGACTCTAACAAAAATGAGAATGCTTATCAATCTAACAAACATCCCCGCTTTCGTTTTAATCGAAAAAAATAAAAAGACCCGCCGCGGCGGATCCTTTTACAGCGTCCGGCGACGATCGCGCCGGGGCCTCATACATCCTCGGAATCGCCCCAGCCGCTGCGATCGCCGATATTGAACACCTTGTCTTCCGGGGCCACGTCGCCGGCGCCCAGCGTCGGCTCCGCCGCCAGCCGCGCGTAGATGGGCGCGAAGTCCGGCGCGGTGGCGTCGAACAACTGCTGGAAGCTGTCGATCACGAAATAGGTTTTCTGGAAAGTGTCGATGCGGTAGCGGGTGCGCATGATGCGTTCCAGATCGAAGCCGACGCGGTTGGGGCTGGCGCTGTCCAGGCAGTACACCGATTCGCCCTTGCTGGACACGATGCCCGCACCGTAGATGCGCATGCCCTTGGGCGTGTTGATCAAGCCGAACTCCACCGTGTACCAGTACAAGCGCGCCAGCATCGGCAAAGCGCCCAGCGCCTTGGCCTTCATGCCGCCCTTGCCGTAAGCCTCCAGGTAGTCGGCGAACACCGGATTGATCAACAGCGGCACATGGCCGAACAAATCATGGAACACATCGGGTTCTTGCAGATAGTCCAGCTGATGCGGCTCGCGCAGCCACCAGGTTACCGGGAAGCGGCGGTTGGCCAGATGCTCGAAAAACACATCGTCCGGAATCAGACCCGGCACCGCCACGATCCGCCAGCCGGTGGCGGCCATCAGTTGTTCATTCAGCTTGGCGAAGTCCGGCACCCGGTCCGCGTCCACGCCCAGGTGCTCCAGGCCTTCCAGGAATTCGTCGCAAACGCGGCCCGGCAGCATCTCGCTCTGGCGGCGGTACAGCGTGGCCCAGGTGGCGTGGTCGGCGGCGGTGTAGCGCTCCAGCGGTTGCGGCAGGGTGAAGTCCGCGCTGTCGTGGCTGAGTCCGACGTTCTTGCGCGTGGTGATGTCGGGCACGACGAAATCGGCTCGGTCGTTCATGGCGGTGGGTCCGGATATTTAGGTGAATAACTCTAGTTTAGGCCCGGAGCGATGCGGGAAGACCGCAAAATTTGCCTGTATGCGATTTTTTTTGCACACTTGCCGCATATAACTGCCATGAAATGCTCACTATGCGCAAAATTGAATTGGACCGCTTCGATTACCAGATCCTGGACGCGTTGCAGCACGACGCCCGCGTCACCCATCAGAAACTGGCGCAGCAAGTGGCTTTGTCCGCGTCCCAGATCGGCCGCCGCATCCAGCGCATGGAGGAAAGCGGCGTGATCCAGGGCTATCAGGTGGCGCTGAAGCCGGAACAGGTGGGCTTGTCGGTTATGGCTTTCGCCCACGTCAGCCTGGAGCGCCACAGCGAAAGCGCCTTGCAGGAATTCGCCCAGGCCATCAACGAGCTGCCGGAAGTGCTGGAATGCTACGCCGCCGCCGGCGAGGCGGACTACCTATTGCGCATCGTGGTGCCGGACCTGCCCTCGCTGTCCACCTTCGTGATGAACCGGCTGATGCGGCTGTCGCTGGTGCGCAGCGTCAAATCCACCATCGCCTTGAACGCGATCAAGCAGACGATGAAACTGCCGCTGTCCTCGGTGCCGGAATGAAAAACAGCGGGAATATCCCCGCCGTTTTTGACTTCAGTCCCCTCCGCGCTTGAGCTTGGCGAACGCCGCCGCCATCGCGGTGTCGCCGGCCGGCTGCTGGCCGCGCTGGCGGTCGCCGCCGCGTCTATCCTGGCCGCGCGGGCCGTCGTTGCGCGGGCCTCGGCTGTTGCCGGCGCCCGGCGCGTCGTCCAAGCGCATGGTCAGCGCGATGCGCTTGCGCGCCGCGTCCACTTCCATCACCTTGACCTTGACCACGTCGCCGGCCTTGACCACTTTGCGCGGGTCGTCGACGAACTTGTTGGACAAGGCCGAGATGTGAACCAGTCCGTCCTGATGCACGCCGATGTCGACGAAGGCGCCGAAGTTGGCGACATTGGTGACCACCCCCTCCAAGACCATGCCCGGCTGCAGGTCCTTGATGTCCTCGACGCCGTCCTGAAAGGTGGCGGTCTTGAACTCCGGACGCGGATCGCGGCCCGGCTTGTCCAGCTCGCGCAGGATATCCATCACCGTGGGCAGACCGAAGCGTTCGTCGGTGTAGTCCACCGCCTTCACCGTTTTCAGGAAGCCGGAATCACCCAGCAGCGATTTCATCTCGCGCCCGGTTTTGAGCACAATCTGCTCCACCACCGGATAGGCTTCCGGATGCACGGCGGAGCCGTCCAGCGGGTTATCGCCATCACGGATGCGCAGGAAGCCTGCCGCCTGTTCGAAGGTCTTGTCGCCCAGCCGCGGCACTTTCAGCAATTGCTTGCGGCTGCGGAAGGCACCGTTCTGATCGCGGTAGGACACAATATTGGCCGCCAGCGTGGCGTTGAGGCCGGAGATGCGGGTCAGCAGCGGCGCCGAGGCGGTGTTGACGTCGACGCCGACGGCATTGACGCAGTCTTCCACCACCGCGTCCAAGGCGCGCGCCAACTGACTCTGGTTGACGTCGTGCTGGTACTGGCCGACGCCGATGGACTTGGGATCGATCTTCACCAGTTCGGCCAGCGGGTCCTGCAAACGGCGGGCGATGGACACCGCGCCGCGCAAGGATACGTCCAGGTCCGGAAACTCCCGCGCCGCCAGTTCCGACGCCGAATATACCGAGGCGCCGGCTTCGGACACCACGATCTTGGTCATGCCCAGTTGTGGATAGGCGCGGATCAGCTCCTGCGCCAGCTTGTCGGTTTCACGGCTGGCGGTGCCGTTGCCGATGGCGATCAGGTCCACGCGGTGGCGCGCGCACAAAGCGCCCAGCACCGCCAGCGAGCGGTCCCAATCGCGGCGCGGCTCGTGCGGATAGATAGTGGCGGTGTCCAGCAACTTGCCGGTGCCGTCCACCACCGCCACCTTGCATCCGGTGCGCAAGCCCGGATCCAGGCCCAAGGTGGCGCGCTGGCCGGCCGGGGCCGCCAGCAAAAGATCATGCAGATTGTCGGCGAACACCTTGATCGCCTCGGCGTCGGCGGCGTCTTTGAGCCGCGACACCAGCTCCAGCTCCAGCGACAGGAAGATCTTGGCGCGCCAGCACAGGCGCACGCCGTCCAACAGCCATTTGTCGGCCGGGCGGCCGGCGTCGCGCACGCCGAAGCGCGCGGCGATCAGTTGCTCGTAGGCGGAGCGCTCGGTAATCGGGGTTTCGTCCGGCTGGTATTTCAGCGTCAGGCTGAGCACGCCCTCGTTGCGGCCGCGCAACAGCGCCAGCGCGCGGTGCGAGGGCGTGGCGCGGATGGCTTCGCGGTGTTCGAAATAATCGGAAAACTTGGCGCCCTCGTTCTCCTTGCCGGCCACGACCTGGCCAACCAGCTCGCCCTCGTTCCACAGCTTTTCGCGCAACTGGCCCAAGAGTTCGGCGTCTTCGGCGAAGCGCTCGATCAGGATGGCGCGCGCCCCGTCCAGTGCCGCCTTGGCGTCGGCCACGCCGGCTTCGGCGTTGACATAGGCGGCCGCGGCGACGTTGGGGTCCTGGCTAGGGTCAGTCAGCAGGCCGTCGGCCAAGGGCTCCAACCCGGCTTCGCGCGCGATCTGCGCCTTGGTCCGGCGCTTGGGCTTGTAGGGGAGGTAAAGGTCTTCCAGCGCGGTCTTGTTGTCGGCGGCGTAGAGCGCGGCCTCCAGTTCGGGGCTCAGCTTGCCTTGCTCGGAGATGCTGCCGAGGATGCTGACGCGGCGCTCGTCCAGCTCGCGCAGATAGACCAGGCGCTCGGCCAGAGTACGCAACTGGGTGTCGTCCAGACCGCCGGTGGCTTCCTTGCGGTAGCGGGCGATGAAGGGAACGGTGGCGCCGCCGTCGATCAGGTCGATGGTGGCGGCCACTTGCGCCTCGCGGACGGAGAGTTCGGCCGCCAGGCGGCTGGAAATGCTTTTCAACATCGGTTTTTATTCTTTCGAGTTGAACAAAAACCGCTACTGTACCGCCATCGCCGACAAAATCAACCGGGACGCCGCATAGCGCGTCCCGAAATCAGCGCAACCGGACAAATCAGGTGCCGGCCGCCACCGGGCTTTCCAACCAGGCCTGGGCCTCTTCCGCGGTATCGAAATACTGAGTGCGGGTATTGGACAACAGGCCGGCGATGTGGGCGGCCAGCTTGATCCACACATCGCTGACCACCAGCGCTACGCGGCCGACGTGATTTTCATGGGCGCGCATGAATTTGACCTCTTCCAACGCCATGTCCAGCGTGAAGTCCTTCAGCTCGGTCAGGTCCAGCAGCAGATCGGGCTTGACGCACTCGGACTGGCGCTTGAGCAGAGCCTCCTCCAGCAGTTTGAAGTCCGCCAGCGTGAATTCGTTGTACAGCGCCACGTCCAGACCGTAGTGTTGTTCGCGTATCGAGATCATGTCCTTCTCCATTTAACGGCGGTTTGCTTTATTGTAAATCCAGCCGGTCCGGCGCCGGCAAGCTTTTTCAGCCCTCCTCCCGAACCTGGCCCAGGGTCTTGAGCCAGGCGGCGAAGCGCCCGCGGGCGTTGCGGCAGGGCGAGGCGGTGTTGAACTGTATCATCCGCCCGCGCGTCCATTTGTCGTACCAGGGGCGGCCGTAAAGCGCCTCGTCGGAATAGCTCTCCACCAGCGCCTCTACCTGACGCTGGCTATCGTCCAGCATCGCGAGCAGCCGCGCCCAGTCGTCGACATCCTCGAAATCGCGATAGAACTTCTGCGCCAGCAGGCCCAACTGATTCCAGCGGTAGCCGGTGTCGGGAAAGTCTATCGGCAAGCCTTCCCGCTCCAGCCGGTGCCACTTCAACACCAGCGCCTGCCAACCCAACAGATAGGCCAGCAGGTCCGCGGCGCTCATGCGGCTGTTCTTGGCGTGGCCATCCAGTTCCTGAACGAAGGCGCGCTCCGGCGGTACCCGCGCCAGCACCGCGCGCAAGCGCCGGTACTCGTCCCGCATCGCCGCCAACAAGGCGGCCTTGTCCGCAGGCACCGTCATCGCCGTCTCCTCGCCGCGTCCGGTCAAGCGCCGGACCATGGTTGCAGCTTAACGCCGGCTGGCCAGCATGCCGCTGACGATGATCAAACCCATCGCCGCCAGGCTGGCGGCGCTGAGCGGATCTCCCCACAGACCAACGCCCAACAGGGTGGAAAACACCACGGTCAGATAAGACAGATTGGCGGCCAAGAGTTTGCGCCCCACCTTGTAGGCACGGGTCATCGCCAATTGAGCGATGGTAGCAGTGGCGCCCAGTCCCAGCAGCAGCCACGCGTTCTCCAACGTCACCGGATGCCAGCTTTCGAACAACATCAGCAGCAGACCGCCCAGCGTGGAGATCAGGGCGAAATAGAACACCACCTTCCATTCCGGCTCGCCCTGGCGGCCCAGTTCACGCACATGCAGATAGGACCAGCCGGCCAGCAGGCCGGAGCCGACGCCAAGCAAGCCGGCCACCCAGGCCTCGCTGGACAAGGTGGGCCGCAGCAACAGCACCACGCCGACGAAGCCCAGCGCCAGGCCGGCCAGCGCCTGCTTGGGCAGGCGCTCGCGCAGCAGCGCCACCGACAGCAACGCCAGGAACATCGGCGAGGTGTAGTTGAGCGTCACCGCCGTGGACAAGGGCAGATGGGCAATGGCGTAGAAATACAATAGCATCGAGACGTAGCCGATCAGGCCGCGCTGCACGTGATAGCGCAGCAAGGGGGTGGCGAAGCGATCGCGCCGCCACAAGGCCGCCGCGCCCAGGGTGACCACGCCCACCAGGGTGCGCCAGAACACCAGCTCGGTGGAGGAAAAATACTCGGCGCCCAGCTTGACGAACACCCCCATCAAGCCGAAAAACACCGCAGCCACCACCATCCAGCCCGAACCCAGGCGCCACTTTCCACTAGTCAAACCACATTATCCTTTTCACTATTCACCCTTGTTGAACACCCAAGCGCTGTTTCAACGCAAGGCCGCCATCAGGCCGGACCCCACGATCAACACCATCGCCGCCAACGACCAACCGCTCAGCGGATCGCCCCACAACGCTACGCCCAGCAGCGCGGAAAACAGCACGGTCAGATAGCCGAAACTGGCCACCAGATATTTGCGCCCGTCTTTGTAAGCGCGGGTCATCGCCAATTGTCCCAACATGCCGCAAACGCCGACGCCAAGCAGCGGCAAGACATTGTCCGCCGTCACCGCGCTGAAACCCGGCCCCAAAGCCAGCCAGACGCCGCCGAACACGCTGGAAATGGCGAAAAACCAGAACACCACCTTCCAGGACGGCTCCCCCATCTGCCCCAACTCGCGCACCTGAAACACCGCGAAGCCGGCGCTGACGCCGGACAAGAGTCCGATCAGGCCGGCCAGCCACTGCTCTGAGCTGAAAGTGGGGCGCAGCAGAATAACGATGCCGACGAAACCCAACAAAAGGGCCAGGCCGGTGCGCGGCGTTAGCCGGTCTTTCAACTTGATCACGCACAGCAAGGCGAAGAACAGCGAGGAGGTGTAGTTCAGCGTCACCGCCGTGGACAAGGGCAGCCGGGTCAGCGCGTAGAACAGCGCCACCATGGACGCGTAGCCCACGAAGCTGCGCTTGACGTGCCCGCGCCAATGCGGCGTCCGCGGCGACTGGCGCTTCCAGGCCATCGCCGCGCCCAAGGCCAGCGCGCCGATGGCGGTGCGCCAGAACAGCAACTCGGTGGAAGCGAAGGCGTCGGCGCCCAGCTTGACGAACATGCTCATCAGCGCGAAACACAGCGCCGCCACTACCATCCAGCCGGAACCCAGCCGGCCTTGGCGCAAGCGCAGACCCAAGGCCCGCGCGCCGTCGCTCAAAGCCGGTGTCATCGCTTCAACAATTCCAGCGACAGGCAGATGGCCTCCATCTGCCGACGGTAAGTTTTGAATTCAGAGGCGTTGGCGGCGCAGCGCGCCTCGGCCATGCGCTTCTTGTCCCCCAACTGGAACACATGCAGGTTATGGCGGACGATCCACAGCCGGTTGGAAACGAAGCGGCCGTCGCGGTATTCGGTCACCAGCCGGCCGCTACGGCTATTGCCGCGGGCGAAATTGGCGGCTTCGCGATTGTCGCCCTCCCGGCGGTATTTTTGCGCCAGCCGGGCCAGGGTGTCGCCGCGCCCCGGCTTGCGCGAGAACACCTGCACATCAATGGCGGCGCGCTCGCGCTGATCGGCTTTGGGCGGCACCACCCGCAGCACGCGCTGGCCGTCCACCACGCTGGGGCGGACCTTCCAGCCCGGCGGCACATTGAAACGCACCCGGCTCGCGGCATCGGTGTAAACGGCAGCCTGGGCCAGCGGAGCCAGCAAGGCCAGCGACAAGGGCAAACAGCGGAAAAGCGTTTTGAGCATGGAATCGGGCAAACCAGAATAAGAAAGGCGCGGACTGAGTCCGCGCCTTTGCATTATGACACTGCAAGCCGTCGCTTAACCAGCCGGCGCCTCGCCCATCTTGCGTCGATAGAACTCGTGGAAGTGCAGCATGCCTTCTTCAGTGGGCGATTGATAAGGCCCCACCTCGCTCTCGCCGCGCAGCCACAAGGCGCGTCGGCCTTCGTGCATCCGGTAGCAGATCTCGTCGTCTTCCTTGGCGGTTTCAAAATAAGCCGCCTGTTCCGCCTCGATGAACTCCGGCTCGAACCACACCACATCCTCCGGGTAGTAGAACTCGGTCAACACCGTGCACTGCTCCGGCCCGCGCGGCATCACCACGCTAACCACCAGCACATGCGGATACCACTCCACCATGATGTTGGGGTAGTAGGTCAGCCAGATGGCGCCGAACTCCGGCTGCTGATCGGCGTAGCGGCGGCGGACTTCCTCGTGCCACTTGCCGTAGACGCGGGAGCCGGAGGTCGCCAACTGATTCTTCACGCCCACGGTCTGTACATGGTATTGAGCGCCCCACTCCCACTTCAGATCGCCGCAATCGACGAAATTGCCGAGGCCGGGATGGAAGGGATCGACGTGGTAATCCTCGGAATACACTTCGATGAAGGTCTTCCAGTTGAAGGCGTACTCGGTCAGATGGCTGGAATGGTAGGCGTAGCCGTCAAAGCTCATATGTTTGGCCACGCCCAGGTTTTCCAGGTCGCGCGCCACATTACGGCGCGCGTCGAACAAGAGGCCGTTCCAACGCGTCAGTTCGGTCTGGTTCAACTTCAGACACGGCGTCTCCGGGAAATGCGGCGCGCCCAGCAAAGTGCCTTCGGCGTCGTAAGTCCAACCATGCAAATTGCAGACGATATGATTGCCGTTGCCGCGGCCTTTATAAATAACGGCCTGGCGATGACGGCACACATTGGAGATCAGCTTGATCCGGCCATCCACATTCTTGAGCATCTTGCCGTGGCCCATCCACTCCAGGGTCTGATAATCGCCGGCGTTGGGCGTCATCAGCTCATGGCCATAGTAGATGGGCGCGTCTCCAAACAGCAGCCGCTGTTCCTGAGCGTAATAGGCGGGATCAAAATAGGTATAGACGGGTAGCTGGGCAGCAGATGCTTGAAGCAACTGCGCGGAAGCCAGATCAGACATTATTCCCACACCTCCGGTAGAAGATATAAGACCAGCCGAATCTCGCTTAAAACGAGTTTGCGGGACTATCAAAAACAATCAACAAAAACAAGGCCGAACCTTGCGACAGAGGGGCGGATTATGCCCCCGCCCCCCCACCGGGGCAAGCCTTTCCTCTCTGCCGGAAGCGGGTTTTTGGCGTAAAAACATCAGCTTGCCATACCAAAATCATACTTAGAATAATATTTTTGATAGGAATCAAAGATTTAGCATTCACGCTGCAATGCAACATTAGAGTCGCTTAATTCATGATGTTATAATCGTCGTCATCGCCTCCGTCCGGCTTTGAGCCGTGGCCCCATCTGGACTGTAGCCGATATGCCGTCAGTTACAATGCCTGCCCCGTAAAAGCAGGCGCAGCCACGCTTTTCGCCGGTAGCGCCGCAGCGCTGACGCCAGCTTCCGGCAATGCTATACCGATTGAAAAGCCGCGCCCGCCACAGAGGGAATCCATCCTCGCCGCCACGGCCGCAAGCTTGGGATCAATGGCGACAAAACCGCTGATTTTTGCCTAAATGCCCAATTTAACGACTCATCGCGCCACGCGCCTGCAGCCTGCGACACCGCTCGGTCGGTGCCGGACCGTCGTTCGCGCCCATTCCCCCCGCGCGTCACAGGAAAGCCTCTGAAAACATGCAAACTTTTTTCCTCGCTCCCATCGGCTTCAACGCCGGCCTGACCTCGGTGGCGCTGGGCGCCATCCACAGCCTGGAGCAAGCCGGCCTGCGCGTCGGCTTCGTCAAACCCATCGCCCAGGGCGCGGACCCCAAGGAGCCGGAGCGCTCCACCCATTTCGCCCGCGCCATCTGCCGGCTCAATCCGCCGGAGCCAATTCCGATGGAGCGGGTGGAACGCCTGTTGTCCAAGGGCCAGGTGGATCAATTGATGGAAGAAGTCGTCAGCCTGTACCAACAGGCGGCCAATCAGGTGGACGTGGTGCTGGTGGAAGGCCTGGTGCCGGACCAGAAACAAGTGTTCTCCACCTTCCTCAACACCAAGATCGCACGCAATCTGCAAGCGCAGACCATCCTGGTCAGCGCCGCCGACAACCTGGCCAGCCATGAGATCGCCGAACAGCTGGAAATGAGCATTCAAGCTTTTGGCGGCGGCCAGGGCGGCCAGATCGCCGGCTACATCCTCAACCGGGTGCCCAAGGACCAGAACGCTCAGGACATCGCCACCGAGGTGCTGGAAAGCGGCAGCTTGATGAAGAAGGCACGGCTGCCGATGCTGGGCGCCATCCCGCACGAGCCGGAACTGCTGGCGCCGCGCACCCTGGACGTGGCCAATCATCTGAAGGCGCGGCTGTTGCACGCCGGCCAATTGACCAGCCGCCGCGTGCGCACCATGGTGGTGACCGCTCGCACCGTGCCCAATATCGTGCACCTGCTCAAGCCCGGCGCGCTGATCATCACGCCGGGCGACCGCGAGGACATCGTACTGGCCACCGCGATGGCGGCGATGAACGGGGTGCCGCTGGCCGGCCTGTTGCTGACCTGCGATTCGATGCCCGACCCGCGCATCATGCTGCTGTGCCAGCAGGCCTTCACCGGCGGCATGCCGGTGATGGCCAGCGAATCCAACACCTTCGACACCAGCAGCGCGCTCAATAATATGAGTTTGCAAGTGCCGTCCGACGACCGCGAACGCATGGAGCGCGTGATCGAATTCGTCGCAGAGCACCTGAACGTGGCGCCGCTGAAACAATACATCGGCACGCCGCAGGAACTGCGCCTGCCGCCGCCGGCCTTCCGTTACCAGCTGATGGAAAAAGCGCGCAAGGCCAATAAGCGCATCGTGCTGCCGGAAGGCAACGAACCGCGCACCATCCAGGCCGCCGCCATCTGCCACGAGAAAGGCATCGCCCGCTGCGTGCTGATCGGCCAGCGCGCCGAAATCCTGCAAGTGGCGGAAGCCCAGGGCGTGACGCTGCCGGAGTCGGTGGAAATCATCGATCCCAACGAGGTTCGCGGCCGTTACGTGCCGCCCATGGTGGAACTGCGCAAGAGCAAGGGCCTGAACGCGCCGATGGCCGAGCAGCAACTGGAAGACAATGTGGTGATGGGCACCATGATGCTGGCGCTGGACGAAGTGGACGGCCTGGTGTCCGGCGCGGTGCACACCACCGCCAACACCATCCGCCCGGCCTTGCAGCTGATTAAGACCGCGCCGGGCGCCCGCATCGTCTCCAGCGTGTTCTTCATGCTGATGCCGGAGCAAGTGCTGGTTTACGGCGACTGCGCGGTGAACCCGGACCCGGACGCCGAGCAATTGGCCGACATCGCCATCCAGTCGGCGGATTCCGCCGCCGCCTTCGGCATTCCGCCGCGGGTAGCGATGATCTCCTACTCCACCGGCTCTTCCGGCAGCGGCTCGGACGTGGAGAAAGTGCGGGAAGCCACCCGCATCGCCAAGGAAAAACGCCCGGACCTGATGATAGACGGCCCGATGCAGTACGACGCCGCCAGCGTGGAGTCGGTGGGCCGCCAAAAGGCGCCGGACAGCGAAGTGGCCGGCCGCGCCACCGTCTTCGTGTTCCCGGACCTCAACACCGGCAACACCACCTACAAAGCCGTGCAGCGCTCGGCCAACGTGGTGTCGGTGGGCCCGATGCTGCAAGGCCTGCGCAAGCCGGTAAACGATCTGTCGCGCGGCGCGCTGGTGGACGACATTGTCTACACCATTGCCTTGACCGCGCTGCAGGCTGAGCAAGGCGAGTCCGCTTGAACTGAACCCGCTCTCCTTCCAACCGCCTGCCGCCAGGCAGGCGGTTTCGCCGTTCCGCGCAACACCGCCCCTCCCCTTTGCCGCCCCGCCAGGTCATGCCATTGCGTTAATTCAAACAATTGTTTTACATTGGAGCGCCATAAGAGCCGCACAACAACAAGCTGCGTCCGCAGCCGCGTCTACAACGCATCAGAGGGGCACTCCATGTCGATTCAAACCATCACCGAATGGTTCATCCCGGACCGCGTCCGCCTATCCCCGGAACAAGCGATCCGCGGCCGCACCGTCGTCGGCGTCGGCCTGCTGGCCGGCCTGGTGGCGCCGCTGTTCGCCATCGAATACCTGCAACTGGGCCATCGCGCCATGGCCGCCGGCATCGCGCTAGGCGGCCTGGGCCTGCTGCTGGGGCCGCTGCTGCTCAAGCTGAGCGGCGCGGTGCGCTTCAGCGCGGAATTCATCACCAGCTGCATGTACGCCATGGTGTGCTGGATGGTCTACGTCAACGGCGGCATCCAATCCACCAGCATTGTCTGGTTCGCCGCCATTCCCTTCACCGCCGTCTTCGTCGCCACCCGCGTCTCCGGCATGGTCTGGCTGGCGCTGACCGCGGCCGCCATCGGCCTGTTCCTGTGGCTGAGCGCCCAGGGACTGCTGCCCGCCAATCCGATCCCCCACGCCGAAATCCCCAAGCTGCAGGCCAAGTCTCTGGCCGGCTTGTCCCTGGTGGTGCTGGCTCTGGCGCTGGCCTTCGACAAGGCCAAGGTCAAAAGCTTTGAAAAACTGGAAGGCGCGCGGCGCGAGGCGGAGCATGCCCAGCAGGCGATGCGGCAGTTGATGGCTCAGTTGACTCAGTCCATCCAGGCCGCTTCCAGCGCCAGCCGCGATATCGCCGACAGCACCGGCAATATGGCCGAAACCATGGCCAGCCAGCGCGAACGCTCCGAGGACATGGTGGTGATCGCCCAGCAGATGGCGGTGGTCACCAGCCAGAACGCGGAGCAATCGGTGACCGCCACTCAGCTGGCGCACACCGCCGGCCAGGCGGCCTTGGGCGGCGGCGAGGCGATGGACCAGGCGGTGAGACAGCTAAGCAAGGCTGGCGAGGTGATTGCGCTGGCCTCCGGCCGGCTGGAACAACTGGGCGAGCGCAGCGCCGAAGTCAGCGGCATCGTGCAACTGATCCGCGACATCGCCGACCAGACCAACCTCCTGGCGCTCAACGCCGCCATCGAGGCGGCGCGCGCGGGGGAGCTGGGCCGCGGCTTCGCGGTGGTAGCCGACGAGGTGCGCAAACTAGCCGAGCGCACTCAAAACGCCACCCTGGACATAGAACAGAAAATCCGGCTGATCGTCGACGGCACCAATCAGGCGCTCGTCGCAATGCGGGACGGCAATCAGCAGATGCAGGCGGGCCGCGACAACTCGCTGGACGCCCAGCGCAAGCTGTCCGGCATCATAGGCGAAACCGGCGAGCTGGCCAGCCTGCTCAGTCAGATGTCACAGGCGGAAGCCAATCAAAACCGCGGCTTCGCCCAGTTCGCCAACGACATCACCGCGGTGGGCGAATCCACCCGCAGCCTGTCCGGCGAAACCCAGGCCATCGCGGACGCCATCGCCCGGCTGGACCGCTTGCTGGTGGATCTGGGCCAAAACACCCGCCACCTTCAAACGCAAAACGCCGTGGCATGAAAAACGCCGGCCTTGGGCCGGCGTCGTCCTTTGGACAAGCGAACGCCCTTACTGCGGCAACTCGCTATTGCTGAACACCTCCAACTGCACTTGCTTGACCCGCTTGTCCGCGGACAGGCGCTGTTGCAAGGACAGCAATTCGACCTGGGCCGGCGCGTCGAACACCACCACGCTCTGAGTGCGGTAACGCACGCTCAGGCTGTGGTCGCGCGCCACCGCGGCTTCGTCGCGCGGCGAAGCCAGCTTCACCATCACCACGCCGCTGACTCTGGACGGAGCCAGCTCGCCTTCGGAACGCAACACGTCGCCGCGCTTCAGCGTCACGCCGCCGTCGCTCGTCGCCGAGCGGGCGCTGACGCCTTGCGGCAGCTTGCCGGCCGGCGCCGCTTGTTTGTAATAGGTCTTGCCGTTGATCACCAGCGGCTGGCCGCTCGGCTTCTGCTTGAAGGACGGAACGTCGGCGGCCTGAGCGCCGGCGGCCAAGGCCAGCAGGCCGGCCAGAATCAGGGAATATTTCATCGTTATGCTCCTTTGTGGCCGATGAAGCGGATGGACCAAGACCGCAGAGTGCCGGTGGCGTTGGGCAGGCTAAGCGTGTTCTGACCCTGAGCGTCCCGGTAGTCGTAATAGTACTCGGCGCCGTTAGTGTCGATCACGCGCAGCCGCCATTGGCCGCGCGCCGATTCGCCGTAGAAGTGGTTGGACAACAGGCGCTGCTGGTTCAGGCCGTAGCTCTCGTTCACCAGGCCGGTGCGCGGCGACAGCAATACCGAGCGGGTGCCGGCCGGCGAGATCAGCTCCACCGCCAGGTCGTTGGCGCGGCCGTGTTTCGCGTCCACCAGCACCTGCACCGCTTCCACCGTCAAATCCTCGGCATGGGTGTACGCGCTGTCCAACCCAGCCTCGCTGGCGTCCGGAATCGCCTTCATCACCGACACCGTCTGCCAGCGCGTTTTCTCCAGCGCCGCCAGCGGCTTGTGAGTGCGACCCAGCTCCACCGCCTTGTCCACATCGATCAGGCCAAAGCCGTAGAACGGATGGAAAGCGAGGCCGGCCGCGTTGTTCTGCCACCCCGGCAAAGCCTGGTAGCTGTGCGCGCCGCCCTTGGCGTCCTTGAACGCCAGGGTCACGCCGGCATGGTTGGCGTCCACTTTGCGCGCCGACTTGATCAACAGCTCGCGCACATCGCGCGCGCTCAGGTTGGGATAAGCCGACATCAGCAGAGCGAACGACCCGGAAGCCGCCGGCGCCGCGGCGGAAGTGCCGTTCATGGTGCCGCGGTAATCGCAGTTCGGGTCCAGCGCAGTGCCGCCGTGCAACTGATTGGTGGACGGACGCAGCGTGGAGTTGGAACCTCGGTCGCAACCCACCAGGTCGGTGGTCACCATCGCCGGACTAGCGGTGCCGTACTCGCCGCCCGGGGAGGTCAAGAGCACGTTGGCGCCCACCGAGGAGTAGGACGAGCGCACGCCGTCGGCGTTCAGCGCCGACACCACCACGTTCCAGTAGTTGCTGTTGTCGGTGGTCAGGTTGGAATCCTGAATCGGCAGGCCGTCGTTGCCGGCCTTGGCCAAGACATAGGTGGGTTTGCCGTCATTGTCCGAGCCGGACTGGAAGCTGACGTAGGCGTTGCCCGCCGACTTGACGAAGACCGCACCCTTACCGCCGTTGCTGCGCAGGCTAACGTCCTCATGCGCCTCGTCGCGCACCCGCAAGGTCATATCGGTGTCCGGATTGCCCGGAATCGAACGGATCGCCGAACTGCCGTAGCTCTGGTTGAACACGCGGGAACTGGTGGACGATTGGCCGGCGCCGTCGCTCGGCGATTTGCCGTGCGACAGCATCCAACCGGCGGTGGTCTGCGCCTTCAGCCAGTTGAAGCCGTTCAAGCTGGCCGCCGGCGCCACGCCACGGCCGCCCAGATTGTTGAAGCCCACCGCGGCGGCGATGCCGGCCACGGCGGTGCCGTGGCTGTCAGTGGCCGCGCTGGGGGTCGGATCGTCGCTATTGTTGGCCAGGTTCTTGGAGCCGGGCACCACATTGCCAGCCAGGTCCGGGTGGCGGATCTCCAGGCCGTCGTCGATAACGGTCACCGTCACGCCGCGCCCCTGGATACTGCGCGAATGGCTGAGCGCCAAGTTCAGATCGATGCCGGCCACGCCGCCGCGCTGCGAGAACGCGTTCTGCCCCGTGTTTTGCAGGAACCATTGCTGGGACACCAGCGGATCTCCCGCTTGCAAGGGCGTTGCGGCCTGACCGGCCAGGGACGCCAGGGCCAGCGAAACCGCGCCCACCGTGATATGGATACGCATTGCATCACCTAAGTGTCGAAACTGCTGTCGATAGAGAACAACCGCCGCGAGTCCGGGGCTGCCACCCCATCGCTCTCGGCCATTCACCGCCGCCTGCCAGCGGCGGTGAAATCCTCGGTTCTTCGCCGGCGCCCAAACCCGGAACACTAACCGCCCTGCTCCGGGCTCCATGCGGCGAACCTGCGTCGGCGCTCGCGCCGGGCCGCCTAGGCGGCCTCCATCACCGCGCTCCGGCCGGCCCAAGCGGCGTCCGCCCAAGCAGTGAACCATCAAAATCAAAAATGCCAAAGTCCTATTTATTTTTATCGTATATAAAAATTTCATAATACAAAATGCAATAATTCCCATTCTCAAATATGACAAATGAAAGCAACAAAACAAGGGAAAGGGTGTCAAAATCAACCGCTTAGCATGAGACATCCTATAATTACCGCAGCGCGATGGCGCAGCGGCCAGCCGCCCTAAACACCGCCAGGCTCGAAAATAAACGTCAGGATTTGTCAGACAGAAGCGCTAAGGAAGAGAAGAAAAAGGAACAAATAAAAAACGCCCCGGACGGGGCGTTTTGATTGGAAGACAATGCCGACGCGGGGTTTAGTCGCGTTCGCCGGCAAAGGCCAGCAGCAATTGCAGCAAGCTGGTGAACAGGTTGTAAATGCTGATGTAGATCGACAGCGCGGCGGAAATGTAGCTGTCCTCGCCGCCGTCCACCACCACCTTGACCTGCCACAGAATCATCAGCGAACTGAACAAGGCGAAAGCCGCGGAGATCATCAGCTGGAAAGCCGGCATGCGCAGGAAGATGTTGGCCACCACCGCCACCATCAGCACGATGGCGCCCACGGTCAGGAAGTTGCCCAGGCCGCTCAGATCCCGCTTGGTGGTGGTGGCGATGCCCGCCATCACGAAGAACACCAGCGCGGTGGCCGCGCCCGCGGTCATAATCAGCTGGCCGCCGTTGGAAAACTTGAACGCCAGTTGCAACAAAGGCCCCAACAGCAAGCCCATCAGGAAGGTGAAACCCAGCATCAGGAACACGCCGGCCGAGCTGTAGCGGTTTTTCTCGATGGCGAACACCAGACCGTAGAACACGGCCAGGATCGCCAACATGCCGATGATGGGGCTGCCGGCCAGGAAGCCGAAATTCATATTGGTGCCGACAATGGCTCCCATCACGGTGGGAATCATCGACAGACCCAGCAAACCATAAGTATTGCGAAGAACCTTATGGCGTACCTCGGCCATACCGGTCGTCTGATAGGCCGTCTCAAGGTTCGGGTGCATAATTAAGCCTTTCTCCAAAGGGATTTTTATCAAATTGTACCGACAGTGACAGCCGCCGTGGCAATAAGTTTCCCGGCGGCCCGGCTTGCGCCGGGAAAGCGCTTCGGGTATTCTTGCACTCCCTTGCAAATGAGGGCTGTCGATCTAATTTGCAAGCGGCATCAAAGCGAAAGTGGCGGAATTGGTAGACGCACTGGATTTAGGTTCCAGCGCCGCAAGGCGTGAGAGTTCGAGTCTCTCCTTTCGCACCATTAAATCTGTTAAGCCTCAATAACTTACTGATTTCAAAGGCCATTCCAGGCCAACTGCTACAGTTGTGTGCTACACTTGGCCCCATGCCAGACATGCCTAAGCATACCAATGTACTCCGCCGCACAGGCTCTTCAGTCTACTACTTCCGCATCACGATCCCTACTGATTTACGCCCCCATTTCAATGGCAAAAAAGACGTGTGGCGCTCACTACAAACACGAGACCTCAGAGAGGCGAACCGTCTTGCCGCAAGAATACGTGTGGAGTGGGACGATCAGTTTGCCGAACTCCGCGCCAAGGACAAGGCCGCTGTAGTCGTCTCCCTCTCGGACGATGACATAAGCCGCATCGTTCATATGCACCAATCTCGCATGATGACGTTCGATAGCGAGTTACGATCACAGGGCCTGGACAACGCGAAATATGAACAACTAGGAGACGATCTCTCCCGGCTGGATCAAGATGCACGTGCGGCCATCGCTCGAGGAGACACTTGGTCAGTTGGAAATGCCCTTGAAGACAGCCTCCGCTTTGAAGGCATCGAGCTGGATACAAGCTCTGTCGACTACAAGAGGCTCGTCTCAGCCGCATCCAAGGCATACAAACGCACCGTAGATGCCTTGAAAGCCCGCCACGAGGGCGAAGTAGTCGACGATGTGCCCATGCCCTCTTTGGCCCCTTTACAGGCTAGGGCGGCCATAGCCAGCAAGGGAGCGCCGACTCTAGTAGATATTCTCAACAAATACCAAACCGAGCGGAAGCTGAAAAGCAAATCATTTGACGATATGCTTCAAGTGGTTAACCGTTTTCATGATTGCATCGGCACCCTACCAGTCAAGCAGATACTTAAAGCACATGGCCTCAAGTACAAGGAAGCCCTCTTGCAGAAAGGCCTTTCTGCCAAAACGATCAATTCCAAGCACCTGGCATTCTTGAAAACGCTGCTGAATTGGGCTGCACAAAATGACTACATCGAACAAAACCCCATCGCCTCCGTCCGCGTCGTAGTCGGAAAAGTTCAAAAAGAGTCGCGGACCTCCTATGACCTGAAGGCACTCCAAGCTATCTTCAACAGCCCGATCTACGCCACCGAAAATGCACGGCCTGTAGCTGGCAAGGGAGAAACAGCTTTCTGGCTGCCGCTGTTGGGCCTATTTACGGGAGCAAGGCTAGAAGAACTGGCTCAACTCAAAGTATCGGACATTGTTAAGGATAGCCTAGGGCGGCATATTCATATCACGGACAGAGACGATGAAGGTTCAGTGAAAACCAACGAGTCAAGGCGTCGAGTTCCTCTTCATTCGGAACTGGAACGAATGGGATTTGGCAATTACCTAGAGACACTGCCTCCCACTGGATACCTATTCCCAGAATTAACGCCCGACAAATATGGAAAGCGTTCATCTCTATGGTCACAGTGGTGGGGAAAGTGGTGTAGAAAGCAATTAGGAATTACAGACAAGCGCATGGTGTTTCACTCATTCCGGCATAGCTTCAAGGACATATGCAGAGAAGCTGAGGTAGATGAAGAAACACACGATGCCCTCACCGGCCACACTAACTCATCAACATCTAGGAGCTATGGGTCTGGAACCTACCCATTGAGTCCACTATTTGTTGCAATCGGCCAATTAAATTTCAAAAACATAGGACTATCACATATCTCTTGGCAAAGATCATACTGAGCACGATTGTGTTTCTCTGTTCAATAGCACAAAAACCAAAGACAGGCGCTGAAGTTACACCTCGTTAGGTAACATCAGCGCCTATCTTTTAAAGGAATTTACTTGAACCTAGAGCAAAGCTGCTCCGTGCTCACCTTGTAAGTTGCATTGAAAAATCACAGCGATCTTGCGTTTGATAAATCACTGTTTCACCGTGATAGTCTGCACGGGATTTATATACTTCTTTCCCGCATGCCAACAACTTGTATCCAGCCCCGCTAGATGGCTTGCCACTTCTTGAAACCAAGGTAAAGTTGCCCCGATAGTTCCCGCTACCCACAACTTCTACAAAGTGCACTGCATTCACATCAATATCAAAAGGGGGTGATACAAATTGACTTCTTCCTTGGCCATCCGTCCGTCCCTGTAATGAAATCGCAGGAGCTTCGCCGCTGGACTTCGGATCATGGACCTGAAGTAGATAAGGAGTATCTTTGAGCACCCTCCCCGTCTCCGGGCTATGTAGCACAAAATAGCAGCCTTTATTTACACCTTGCTCGCCTTGCCCCACTTTCTCTATTGGCGATGAATGACACTGATAAGTCGCTTTCATCGCGGCGCGGATCGCCTCAGGTTCAAGCGGCCTATTAACAGCGCAGCCTACCACCATTAACACAGCAGGAAAGACTCCAAAGCAGACAGCAATCTTCGAAAGATTAATCATAGACAAACAAACCCTATCGATTATAAGATCGAAAACGAACTTATTTAACTACCGCCTAGCATAAGGCAATAGTATATTTTGAGTTATGCATATTGACACAGATTGATCGATGCCATCACCTATTATGCCTCATAAACTTATTGAGCTATCGGGCGAACTCGGATGGACTTAATCACGCTTTCATAGAGGCGTTGCATTTGTGTTGCATTTAAGGATGACTCCCCCGTAACACCGGCTACGCCTTCACCAGAGGTAAGCTGTATCGAGACTTTTGGATTGAGAGGATCATCAAATCCGCCCTGAGCTTCCCACATAAAACTGTGCGCAACACCCATGCCGTTGTCCGAGGGGAACTCATTTAGAGACTCCTCGCCCTGCATGCCATTTACCGTTCTAGCGCCCTTCCTGATCGCCTTTATCTTACCAGGAAATCTCTCATCCAATTTCGCTGCCTTTTGCCTTTCCAGCAAGGATGGCTCTGGTTTTGACAGTGTGAAGCTGTCTATGCTGAACCAAACATCCGGATTATTCTTCAAGGCGAAAGTGATTGAAGCCATCTCAAACTGTGGCGATTTTCCATCATTGGAGACAAAGCCATTTGCAATGCAAAAGCCGGCCTCTTTCGGAATGTCTCGATCCGAGCGATAACGAATCCCTTGTAGGTAGGCCTCATACTCAGAAAGTGTTTCCTGGATGTTTTTTTTGTTTAATGCACGGACGGAGGAAAGTGCAGTGTATCCATTTCCTAAAAATTTATAGGTATCCAATGAATACATGAGTCGTCCAAATGGTTCAGACTTTGCTAACACCAATCTCTTGTCTGGTGAGTTTGAAAATCGAGTTTCCGCAAACTGGTCTTCATATTTGTCATGCTCGTTTTTTAAGGTGAGTTCTTTTTTCTCCGCCAGCTTAAGCATAGCCTCCCTACTAATTTTTTCGGTTTTTATTGATGCAGCAATATATTTATTTCCCTGCCCCTTGAGTTCTGCTTCATGCGGAATGTCAACTAAGTAACGACCAAAGCAGTAGGTTTTCATTTTGTCAAACATCTTATTCTCCGCAGCATAAAGAGCAGGGCTGGTCATCAATAAGGCAAGCAATAAAGCAAGTCGATTCATCGTGGCAGTCCTTTAGTACGCCTTGGGCGAAGGGGCTTGTTGAACGATTTTGGCAATGCCATAGACTGTAGCTTGAATCGCATATTTGTTTTTGTAGCTCATTTGATGGTCGAACCCCGACATGCTGAATACTGCTTTGGGTGTCGGTTGCAGCTGGGCTAGCACTTTCCCAGAATCTAGAGGAACCGTGCCATCCCCTCCCTGGTCACGCTCATTGCTTAGTTTGAATTTAACTTTTGGCGAATCTTCACCTTGATAAAGTGGAACGGTACTTTTCCCCGTCATGGTTCGCTGACTATCCTTTTGATAGATTAATGGCATGACATCGTCCCCTGGAATACTGCCTGAAGCCTGCCAATGGATATGGCCAAAAGTACGGAATTTTTTTTCGTCAATGCCATAGTAGCCGTAAGTTTGCGGGTGAGCATATAAATCTAGTGTATTATGAAACTTCCTCGCAAATTTCAATGCATCAGTATGCGCATCCAACGGGGTTGTTTTTGCTTCCTTAATACTGCCGGCCGGATCAATCAGTCCTGGGTCCAGCATCCCCCACCAACACTCATCCGTGGTCTTGCTGTAAATTTCCTCATAGGGATCAGCCTGCGGCAAGCTAAAAATCACATCGTTACCGCCTTTCTTAACAACTTTCAGCCAGCCCGGTGAGTAGTGCTTGGTCGGCAACAACTCCAACGGTCCAGGCGAACATGCCAGAGTCGGCGTAATGTCCCCGGCATTCCAACCAATGATGGCAGCCACGGCGGCGCCTTCAATATCTAAAAAGCCGCCCACCTCAGTCCCGGCGCGGAAACGGCGATAGACCACTGGCGCACCTGCTACCGGCTGCACACCATGCACCACCCCCAATATCTTGTCAGGTGCCATCTGAGCGGCTCTACGCCCGACCAAGCCGCCCATGGAGTGCGTTACTAGAATGACTTTCCCATCGCAATCGAAATAGTTAGTATTTTTGTAATGTTCAATGATTTGATCAATCTTTTCGATCAGAGATTGCGCGGACTCTTCATTGCTTTGCAGCCAGTTGTAACCATGCGCCCATACCGGGTAGTAATAATCATCCAACCGTAGCACTTCGTCTTGACTTAGTCCCTGTGGGGTCAAATTCCAAGCTTTTACCGCCTCCGCTGCGGCCTTGGCGTAGTCCGGTTCCTTTTCAGAGCGAGGAGCAGTCTGCTTGCCGCCATTGAGATGGGCCAGTAGGCCAATTTCCGGCAGCAGAAAATTACCACGCTCCTCAGGATGACCCGGGTTGCTGTACTGGTCATTGAGGATGACTTCCAAGCGCTGCAAAATGAAGTGGTAACTGTCGGCATGCAATGCGCCCCAGCCACGTCGCTTCGCCTCTTCGGTGCTGACCCAATGCAAATTATCCGGAACTTGGCAAGGGCCATCCGGGTTAACTTCGGTACTATTAGGGTCAAATAAAATTTGACGCTCCGCAGGCGATTGATTAGCTCCGTTAAGAGCCGCTCCTATCCCGCCTAGCTTCCCATTAGGCGGAGCCCATGCTTTTATTTGCTTCTTATCCCGTAATCGTAAATTCGTTCCCATAATCCCCGGCACAAAAATCACCGGAATAACGGTATGAGGCGGTTTTACGCATAAAGCACACTGCTTGAAACTGTCCGGGCTTTTGACGGATTCAAAATACGGGTTGCCTTTCTTGTCGAATTGCAAGGATACGCGGCGGGTTGCTGTGCTTAATACGTCTACCATCATCCGTTCCGTTTCAGATGCATTTTCAGTTGATCAATGACCTTGCCGGTCAGTGTAGAGGTTGCGCCGCTGCCATCCGTGCTGCCAGAGCCTTCCAGCTTGTTCTGACCATTGCGGACTTCATGCTGTATCTGGGATTGCGCCTTGCCGGAGCGGCCTGCTATGCCAAACTGTTCATTCGTCTGAATGGCGCTTTGCGGCAGGTTGAGCATTTGCGGGCTGACACTGGCCGGTCCCGTCATTGCGTGGCTGGCGGCGTGCTGGGTATGCGTGGCCGATGTCTTCGTGGTAATCCCGCCCCCATACTCCGCGCCGGCATTCTGCGCGGTGATATTGACCTGAGGCCCTTCAATGCTGACCGCCTTCAAGCCCACCAGACGTAAGCGCTTGGCGGCGATAATTTCAATGTCGTCATCCTGCGCTTGGATGCGAATCACGCCAGAGGCGGAGATAAGCTTCATGCCCAACTGCATCACGAAGATGGACAGAGATTGCCCCACGCGCATGCGCAGATGCTGGCCTATGCTCTGGTTGCTATCCTTGGCGGCAATCAAGTCATGCGTGCTGCCTGTTGCCATCGAGATGTTCGATTCGCTGGCCAGGGCAATGCCTTCCGGTGCGCCGAGGGCCAGAATGGCTTTGTGCCCACTCTTGGCTTCCTTGGCGGTATTGCTGCCACCCTCCCATTGTTTAACGTCTTGCGCCAGTTGCTCTTGCGGTTTGGTGTCGGTTTCATCCGCATGATGCACTTCCGCCTGCTTGGCGAGAGACTTCGCAATGGACAGCGCCATCTCCAACTGGCCTATCAACTCCTCTCGGTCCAGTTGATTGCCGCGAGCTCCTTCACGGCCATAGGCGCTGACCAGAACCCCTTGAGCGGCCCGGATCGCGCCTGACAAATCCGTTCGCAACTCAAAGCCGTTGCCGCGTGGCTCCGCTTTCCCGTCTTTGCGGGGATGAGTCAAAAAGCCCTGGTTCAACTGGGTCTTGCCCGGCTCACTGGAAAGCTTGGCGCGGACTTCTCCAGGTGTGTCATCAAACAGCAGTTCGCTGTAGCCGCCGCCTTGATGCTCTTTCGACTTGATGCCGGAGAGGGTCTTGTTCGCCGGCAAAGCGCCTGCGCCGCTAAAGTCCGGGGTGGCGTGGCTGCCGTTATAGAGCACGCCAACAACGACAGGACGGTCAATGTCTCCTTCCAGAAAGTCCACCAAGACTTCCTGACCGATGCGGGGAATGAACTGATGCCCCCAAGCCGCCCCGGCACTAGGCATCACCACTCGAATCCAACAAGAGGACTTATCATCCATCGCCGCGCCGATGCCGGGATGCTCTTCAGGGCGCTGCCAATGGAATTGCACCTTGATGCGTCCGAATTGATCCGTATGCACCTCTTCGCCGGCCGGCCCCACCACGGTAGCGGTCTGGC